>JBGSMN010000056.1:0-38980 GCA_041740155.1 Rhodopirellula sp. | reverse complement strand
TTCACACTCTCAAAAAATTCATGCTCGCTCGCGAAACTTTTCGCCACCAAACTACGATCCGGCGCGTAGAGGAATTGATGCGTGATGTAGCCTGCCGTTGGTTCGATGAAACAGACTCGCTGGTAAGTTCCTGCGTTTGTGACAACAGCATTACGGACTTCGAGCAGTCCGTCGGTACGGGTAACTGGGCCAGCGATCGTCGTATTGGGATCGAGCCGTGCCAGTCCGATCGCTTCGATCAACCAACTTGGGTCGACAGGAAGAATTGCTCGATCAAGGTTGCGTGAGTATTGTTCGTGATTGGCGTGGTAGAGCGTTTGCGACATGCCTTCGGGGACTTCAAACCAAAATTCGTTGGCGTTGCTGCCGAGGTCGATGCCGGTGCCCATGATGATCGGCACGCTGGCTTTGAGCCGAAAATTGCGATCTCGTTGCAAGTGCATGTTCGCCGACAGCGTCGGCACGGCTGACATGCTGAGCACGTCGAGTTTGGCGGAGTTTGTTGACAGTTCGCGAATCGCGTCAGTGCGATTCACGGCTGCAGCGAGTGCATTAATATCTGGCGTTTCGACAAACACGGCGGGCGGCTGTGGTAAATTCGCGACCGAGACCGAACGCGCACAACCTGCACACAGTATCAATGCAATTGCGAGGACGGTGCCAGTGCGTGCTTCGTGCATTGCGAATACTGGCTCCCATGCCAATGGAGGTTTCAAACTACTCGACGTCTCTGTACAGCAGATCTACGAGTTGTGCTTGTAGGCTTTCTGCCTCGCGGGCGGCAATGTCACAAATTTCGATCGAGAAAGTCGAATGATCCAAGTTCGATTGCAATTGCAAGCGGTTCCTGGGGGGAGCACCGGCGATTTGTTCTGATGCCAAATCCTTGGCTTCGGAATCGTCCGTTTCAGCGGTCTCCGCATGAATCAAAGAAGCGTCCTCGTAGGGTTTCAGGTGTCGTTTTCGCAACAGCAATAACGCCAACAAATACCGCATTTTGACTTGCCCCGGCTGCTCCTCCATGGAACGCAAGAGGTCGATCAAAACCTCGGGCGGTGCTAATTCTCGCTTTTTGTCCTCCGGCAAAGGCACCCGGTTTTTCCAGTGTCCGATGCATCCCTCAGGCGGTCCGGTCCAAGCGTCGGCAGCGATATCAACGCGACGGAACTCCTCGTCGTGTTCGCTGACGACGCTGTAGTAGTACTCCCCCGGCAGTAGCGGTCGATTACCCACGCTGCATCGACGGGTGGTACGATTGATTTTATATTCGCCTATCATGTTCATCCCAACAATATCGCAAAAACGACTCCCTGAGCGAAAGACTGACCTTGAACGCTGATTCTGCCACCCACGATTATAACGCCGTTGTTCTCGATGAATTGCTCGAAAATGATTTACGGCAGTTGGTGCGATTGGCGATCGCTGAGGATCTCGACGTGGCTGTCGACTGGACCACCGTTGCCATGATCGACGCCGAACGTCGTGGCGGCTGCGAAATCGTCGCCCGCACCGCCGGGATTACTGCCGGGATCGCGCTGACTCCCTGGATCGTCGACGAATTCGATGCCGACTTGCACGTCGAGGTGTTGGTCGGCGAGAGCGAACCGTTCGTCGCAGGCACGCCACTGGTGCAGCTTTCCGGTTCAGCCCGCGACCTGCTCAGCAGTGAGCGGGTAACGCTGAACCTGCTCTCACGGTTGTGCGGCATTGCCACGATGACGCGCCGCTACGTTGATCAACTCGCTGGAACGAACGCTCGGTTGTACGACACTCGCAAAACCACGCCAGGAATGCGTCGTTTAGAAAAATACGCAGTCCGTTGCGGCGGAGGTCACAACCATCGCACGGGATTGTTCGACGGGTTTTTGATCAAAGACAATCATCTTGCGTTGGGGAATCTAAGTGCTGCCGATGCTGCCCGCCGAGCCGTCGCGATGCGTGGTGGAATCATGAATCAACTCACCGCGCCATCGATCGTCGAAATCGAAGTCGACGGGTTAAATCAGTTCCACGAGGTGTTGCACAGTGGCGTCGACATCATCTTGCTCGACAATTTCTCACTAGATGATCTTCGCATCGCCGTCGCAACTCGTGATGCAGCGGGCGTCGTCGTGGATCTCGAAGCGTCGGGAAACATCAATATCGATACGATCGCTGCTGTCGCGGCAACCGGTGTTAACCGCATTAGCAGCGGTGCTTTGACCCACCAAGCCACCTCGTTGGACCTGGGGATGGACTGGAACGGGTGAATCGCAACCTAGGCTGGAGTACCCAGTCTATGTTTCTCGCACCTTTGTTTTTGTTCACCAATGGCTTCAACACCTTCGGGACAACCATCTTCACCCGCCACGCGCTCGCAACCTGCAAACGGTCAATTACACTCGATCTTGGGCGGACGCTCTTGGTTTGATTTTCTGCAACCGTTGCTCGATGCCGCTTCGATCATGGCATCGTTGATCGCAGTCAAGATGTTTGCGCGTGGGTACGTCGATGATGCTGCGTGGGCGATGGGTTTGTTAGCGATCATCCTGTTTTTTCTCAGCAGCCAATTGACTGGACTGCAGCGACGAGAGCGACGTTTCACAGTCGATGGTGAAATCATCAGCATCGCCACGACATGGGCGCTGACAGTATTCGCGCTTGCCTTGGCTGCATTTGCGACCCGCTACGGTGAACAGTTCGCGCGCAGTGTCATGTTCGCATGGATCGTGACGAGTCCGGCGTTAATCGGTTTGTCACGCATGTGTTTGCGGATCTTGCAAATCGGCTTGTTACGTCGCGGCATTGGAACGCGGCGCGTTGCGATCGCCGGTTGGAATCAACTTGGCGAACAAACCCGCATCAATATTCAAAACGAACCCGCGCTCGGTTTGCAGTTTGCTGGTTTTTACGATGACCGCAATGCCGAACGATTAATGGCCGATCTTGATCAATCGATGGGAACTGATCGGAACAGGGCCAATCAACCGCCCGAGCTGCTGGGCACACTTACCGAATTGGTCACTGCGGCCCGCTCGGGGGTCGTCGAAACGGTGTTGATCACCTTGCCGATGCGAGCGGAACAGCGGATTCGATTCTTGCTCGACGAACTCAGCGACTCAACCGCGTCGGTCTATATTGTGCCGGATTTTTTTGTGTTTGAACTGCTGCATTCACGCTGGACGCAAGTCGGTGGGTTGCCCGCAGTGAGTGTGTTTGAGAATCCTTTATTCGGTATCGATGGAGCGGCCAAACGGGTTGCGGATCTCGTGCTCGCGATTTCAGGATTGATCGTGATCTCGCTGCCACTGTGTTTGATCGCATTCGCTGTGAAGCTCAGTTCACCTGGGCCGGTGTTCTTCCGTCAGCGTCGCTATGGACTTGACGGCCAAGAGATTCGGGTATGGAAGTTTCGCTCGATGCGGGTTTGTGACGATGGTCCCACGGTCAAACAAGCGACTGCAAACGACCCCCGGATCACCCGCGTCGGCGGTATCCTCCGCCGCACGAGTTTAGACGAGTTGCCCCAGTTGTTTAACGTGATCGAAGGCTCGATGAGTCTCGTCGGACCCCGCCCGCACGCCAGCGCACACAATGAACAGTACCGTGGGCAAATTCGCGGCTACATGTTGCGGCATAAGGTCAAACCGGGTATCACAGGCTTGGCGCAAGTCAGCGGTTGTCGCGGCGAAACCGAAACGCTTGACAAAATGCAGAAACGCGTCGAGTTCGATCACCAATACATTCGGACTTGGTCACTGCTGCTCGACCTCCGTATTTTAGCCCGCACGATGCTCGTGTTCTGGAAACAACCCGAAGCGTATTAAGCTGAGAATCATTCGATGGCAACGATCACGGAATTAGAGGCGAACATCGACACGCGACATGCGCAGCTCATGCAGTTACTCGAATTGACCGCTCAACAAGAATTCGCAATCGAACATTCACACATGAACGAATTGATGCGTGTGCTCAGTGTCAAACAACGATTGATCGAACAGTTTGTCGCGGATTCAGATCGTTTCCGAGGCGACTACGAATCGTTTGCGGTGCCTCCGCAAGTCTCCGGTGTGCATCGCGTCAAAAACGAAGATTGCAACACGATGCACCGGGAATTGATGGCTCGCGAAGCTGCATGCCAAGAAACGCTGACGACGAATCGTAACCAAATCGGCGAAGAACTCGCCCGTGGCGAAGGTGCTCGCCGAGCGGCTGATGGCTACGGAAAAACCGCCGGAAAATCCCGCCCTCAAGGTGGCGGTTTGGATCTTTCGAGCGACTAAGTCACCTTGAGTGAGATCATTCGACATCACCTCCGTAGGCCGAATTGCAGTCTGTTTTTTGCAATCTGCAGCTAGCACAGGCAGCTTATTTCACTTGAGATTGTACCCAAGCCATCGCTTGCTCGGGCGTGCTCAGCGTGTCATCAAGTTGCATCCGCCGTAGCTCGCTCAACCAAATGCGAAAGTGCGGACCGGCGGAGATTCCAGCAGCTATCAAGTCATCACCACTGAGCAGTGGCGGCGGATTGAGCGACACGGCATCACGCTGCAGTTCGACCTTGACTCGCGCCATTCCTTGTTCGTCTTCAGCCAGCACCGAAGCCACGGACACGACGATGTCAATGTCACGGTTAATCAACAGCGGTTGAAGTGCTGACCAAGACAACTCCGCACAATCTAAGAGAACTGTTGCTAGTTCGAGCGATGTTTGGATCGCTCTTTGTTCAGCCGTCGATAGTTTCCAGTTCTCCGTCAAGGCATTCAAGTTATCGATCGCATCGTCGGTATGATCATGAAGCGTCGCCAATGTCACAGCCATACCGACTTCAAAACTAGACTGTTCGATACGGGCCGCACGCTGCTCGAGCCGTTGCCAGTTCATTGCGTTTAGCCCCGGCCAAACTTGCCGGTGCAAGCCTGTACCAACGAGTAGTTCGAGTCCCCGCACCGCATCGACTTGCGACATCACACGCCGCATCTCTGCACCGATCCGTTCGCCACTTACCCGGGACAAGGAATCTGCGTGTCGCTCGATCGCGGCGAGTGTGGACGGTTCGACAGTTAATCGCAATGTTGTCACGAATCGAACCGCCCGCAGCATTCGCAGTTTGTCTTCGTCGAAGCGTCGATCCGCATCTCCGATTGTCCGCAAGTGCATGGATTTCAGATCTTTCAAACCGTCGACATAATCCAATATTTCATCGCGGGATGGATCGTAGAAAAGTCCATTGATGGTGAAATCTCGCCTCGCTGCATCTGCTTCGGCGGTGCCGTAGGTGACATGATCGGGTCGTCGTCCGTCGCTGTAATTTCCATCGGCGCGAAACGTCGCCACTTCCGTGGGCATGAGCGTTTGAGGCTGCTCATCACGATGACCGGGTTGCGATCGGTGTTTCGGAGGCAGCACACCGATCACGCCGAATGAGGCACCAAACGCGATTGTATGGCGTCGACCGAAGACCTGTTGCACGGAATCGGGCGTCGCATCGGTGGCAACATCGAAATCTTTGGGAATTCGTCCCAGCAATGCGTCACGCACACAACCGCCTGCAAGAACGGCCGTGAAACCCGCTTCGCGCAACCGGTCGATGATCCGAATCGCTTCGCGTGCGGCTAATGAGTCGAGTGCGGTTGGGGGGAATTGCATGGAGCGGCATGGGGTGGGAGAAAAAAACTTCGGTGAACAACTGCCAGCGACTTACCAAATGAGGAGAAACGGGGAACTATCAAGGTTCGTCGCTAGAAAACTTCAGTCGGACTGCACATTATGCCGAAACAAATGAAACGACTAAACCTATTGAAGCGTTTCTTTCGATTGCGACACGCCCTGACGTTAGAGGTCTCGGCGAGTTTTGCGAACATTAGACCTGCGACTACAGCGAGCGGTGTTGGTACCGCGTTCACAATGGCATTGCTACCCGTCGCAACGAATCGTGTCAGCACGCCACTGAACAATCAACGATTGTTGTTCCAGCTTAACAACGACCAACTCGCGATCCAACGGCAGTACGATCAGCTCAGCACGGGGCGTCGGGTGTTGAGGTTGAGTGATGATCCTGCAGCCGCTAGCCGGGCGTTGGGTTACCAGCGTGGGATCTCGCACGGCGAGCAACTCGTCCGAAATGCCAATGCCACGGAAGCCTATTATTCATCGACCGACGTGGCGCTCAATCGCGTCGATGAGGCCTTGATTGAGGCGCGTGGCACCGCCGTCGAGGCGGCCCAAAGTGTACTGTCGGGCGATCAACGCGAGGCGCTCGCGATCACGATTCGTCAGATCATGGAATCTGTCGTAGCGGCGGGCAATGGCATGTTCAATGATCATCAATTGCTCGGCGGCGTGCTGGAGCGAGAAGCCGCGTTGCAGCACGAAGTCGGCGCGGTACGGTTCAACGGCACCGATGCCGTTGGACAAACGAAAGTCGGTAGCGGCACGAATTCCAAGTTCACCGTAACGGGCGCAAGCGCTCTCGGAGTGGCTGGCGTTTTTCATACAGGAGAGTCGCTCAATTCGGCGATGAACGAAGACACGCGACTCGTCGACTTGCGGCAAGGCCTCGGGGTTCGTCCAGGAGTCATAACGTTGTCCGATGGTGACAATCATGTTGAATTGGATTTGCAATCGGCAGCGACGATCGGCGATGTAGTTGACACTCTGCGAGGTGTGACACTGGGTGGACGCGCGTTGGGTATCAGCCTGAATGCGGACTCGATTCGGATTCAGTATGCCGATTCGTTGCCAGGCACGTTGGCGGTGATTGACGCTGAGGGCAGCTCACTGGCAAAAGATCTCAACATTTCAAATCCGCAAGGATTCCGACCGCCGCCATTGATCGGCGATCGCCTCTCACCTCGCGTTACGCTCGCGACCACGCTCGCGGACCTCGACAATGGTAATGGTTTGGACCTAACCGCAGGATTGGTGATTGATCGGGGTAGCGAACGCTTCACAATTAGTTTTAACGGTGCTGAAACGATCGGTGATGTGGTGATCGCGATCAACCGCAGCGACGCGGATGTGCGAGCACAATTAGACGAAGCGACTGGCCGAATTGAACTTCGTGGACTTGTTTCCGGCGTGGATTACAGCATTGGCGAGAACGGTGGAACGACTGCAACGCAACTGGGAATTCGCACCACCTCGACACAAAACTTGCTGAGTGATCTCAATCGCGGTCGTGGATTGAGTTTGAATCCCAATGGCCCCGATCTGGTCATCACGCGACCTGACGGAATTGAACTCGAACTCGACCTCAAAGGTGCCGAGACGATTCAAGATGTGATGAACTTGATCGCCACGCATCCAAACAATCAAGACACACGTCGGGTGCGAATCGAACTCAATCATGTTGGTAACGGGTTACGGCTTTCAGCACCCCCAGGCACGCAGCCGATCACAGTGACCCAGCCCGGTGTGAGTGACGCAGGCGTGTACTTAGGTTGGGTCGCGGAGGACGCGAGCGTGGCGACAGGCACAACGGTCGGCGGCTCGGCAGTGCTCATCGGCCAAGACTACCAGCCACGCGATGCGGGAGGGGCGATTGACACGTTGCTGAGACTTGAAACGGCCGTGCGTGATGGCGACATTGTTGAGATCGGTCGATTGCAAGCGCGGCTCGATGACGATCTCGACACGAGCAGCCGCACGCGCGGACGGGTGGGCGTGTGGAGCAGCAACCTGCAACAACTACGATCAGCCATCGAAGATGAGAACGTGTTGTTGAAGTCGCAGTTGTCGAACGAGCTCGATGCTGATTTAGCGACGGTGATCAGCGAGCTGGGTGCGCGACAGGCGGCCATGGAAGCGTCGATGCGATTCATCGGCCAGACCTCCAACATGACTGTTTTGAATTACCTGTGAAGTTCCGTCAGCGCATAAAAAAAGCTCCCGGAAAGTACGAGGTCCTAGGGGGGCGGAGGACAACGCGCTTCTGTTCCGGGAGCCGGTGGATTGGTGTCGAGTGGGACGGCGATTGCTGCCGTTGATCGCTCATCTGAGTTGTTGAATTCTCGCTGAAATCCTCGTCGGTTTCAAGATGTATTTCGCTCAGAAAAAATAGTTCGAGAGAGTGCTTCGCATCCTTGCTAGCACCGCTCGAACAATCCGCTCACAGCAAAACCACACGATCCAAATGGTGCCATCCGTGGCTCCATTTCAATCGAGTTCTTCGCAGCCTTGTGAACAAGACCAGTGCGAAAAATGTTTTTCTGCAAACATCATTTGTCGCGAATTAGAGTGCCGAAACAACCTGCTCGCGACGATGGGGGAAACTTAGCCGGGGTGGCTTTCACGGGTCAAGTCAAGTTTGCAAAAGTTTTTCGATCAGGTCAACTTTTTCGTGCTAGAAAAGCACTTTCGAGTGCAGAAAATACGGTAAACTTCACATCGCAAAATATTTTGCACGCGATTGAAAACTGACGTTTCCGACGTATCGAAAACCTGACTGCATTGATTGGAAGAAAAATTTCATGCTCTTTTACACGCATCGCAATTTCATGGCCTGTTTGCTGTTGACATCGTTGTCAATGTTGCTCACGGGATGCCATCCACCAAGCGAGAAATCGAGTGAAGTCCGCGAACAAGCAAGTAAAAACAAACAACTGCACTTTGCCGTTATCCCGAAAGGTGAGAACCATATTTTTTGGCAATCGGTTCGCGTTGGTGCTGAACAAGCGGGCGTTGAATGTGATGTGCGTGTGACGTTCAAAGGACCTGCCAAAGAAGACGATCGAAGTGCGCAAATTAGTGTCATGGAAAGTTTCTTGAACGCCGGCGTCGATGGTATCTGCTTGGCACCGCTTGATGCTGATGCCTTGGTGCGACCGGTCGAAGAAGCAACACGCGCGGGCGTGCCCGTGGTGATCTTTGATAGCGGTCTGAGTGGGGCCAAAGATGCGTATGCCGCGTTCGTGGCAACGGACAATTTTCGCGGTGGGCAGCTCGCCGCTGATGCGATGGCCGCGAGCCTCGGCGATGACGGCGGTAGAGTGATCTGTTTGCGTTACATTCAGGGCAGTGACAGCACCTTACGGCGCGAAGATGGTTTTCTGGACGGCATTGCCAAGTATCCGAACATCAAAGTTATTAGCAGCGACCAGTACTCTGGAGCGACGACGGAATCAGCCATGGACAAAGCGCAGTCACTGCTGAATCGGTTTGGAGATGACGTCGATGGTGTTTTCACGGCTTGCGAACCCAACGCGGAAGGCATGTTGCGAGCGCTACGAGATCGCGGTTTGGCCGGGAATGTAAAACTAGTCGCTTTCGATACTAGCGATTCGCTCCGTGAGGCGATGTCCAAAGGCGACGTGTCAGCCATCGTTTTGCAAGATCCCGTTCGCATGGGCTATTTGGCCGTGAAAACCCTGGCCGCCTCCGTTCGTGGTGAAAATGTTGAAACGTTCGTCGATACCGGCATTTTCGTGGCAACGAAAGAAACGCAAGATGACGAAACAATCGCCCGGTTGCTCAACCCGCCCCAGTGATCACCTGAGTGGGATAGGCTTCCAGCCTATCGATCATGACCTGACAGGCTGGAAGCCTATTCCCACTGAAAAAACACGTGTTTTGCTGAGGTTGCGAGGGTGAGAACGGTTCGCTACACTCTGGCACTTCAAAATCAAGTCGTCACCGACAATATCCCTTCCTCCCATTCCCAATTCGCCGCCATGACCATGGATCGTAGCCTCAAGGTGCAAGCCGGGGCCATTAAAAGTCGCAACGTTTTGACTCGTGCTGAACGCGTCGCCCGTTTGAAAGAACTCGATCGCTTCGACGAGAACGCGGACATCATCGGCATGGCGAAAACGCGAGTGCAAAAGGTCTCGCTGAAGAAGAAGAAGAAAGTGAAGAAAGCCGACGAGAAGTAAGCTCACGTCTGCTTGTTTCACCATCCAGCCAGTTCGATCAAGCGGCCAGTGCTCCACAGCGTTGGCCGTTTTCGCTGCGCACTCAAAAGTCAAGACAAACGCAGACGCAAGAATTGGCCACGGATGGTCACGGATGAAAACAGCATGGTGTCGGTGTTCATCCATTACAACGCTGCCTGAATGCAGCCATGTTGAGAAACACTCAAGATTTTGTTATGCCAGAGCTGTTGCTCGTGTGACTCGCGGTCCACGAACTCTCAAGATTGGTTCTAATGATATCCGCTTCCCTCGTCCCTGCTGACTACAATCATCGCCTCAGACAAGTGGTTGATCTGTCATGGATGATCTTTCAATCACGATTCATCGGTGGTCGCCACCCAGCTCATAAAGAAACGCCTTTTCAGCACCACTTCGCAACCATACTGTCCACAGTTGGTTCGCTTTACAGCACCTCTCGTGAGGATGTATTTTTGGTTGACCTTGAAATACGGATCGAGAACATTAAGGGCAAGAACAAATACATCGACATCACATGTTCGCTCGCAAATGCGAACGCCTCGTATCCCATTGAACTGAAGTTCAAGACTGAGCAACAAGGTGCCCAAGATCACGGCCGAATAGACGCGTATCTAGACATCGAAGCTGTGGAGCTTGTCACACAGTCTCAGTTCACATTTGGGCGGTTTTATTTGATTACCAACAGTAAGACCTATCCACACACGTCTACTCGGGGTGTAGGTTCCGTATTCTGCATGCATGACGGCTTTCAGGTCACAACGAACACACCGATTTCGTACTCACAAAGCAAAGGGCGCGAAGATGTTGTCGTGTCATTGCGTAAACCCTACACTTTCATTTGGGAGCAGTCGCACGACTGGTACTTCTTGGCTCTTGACGTGTAGTCACGTAGAAGTGTCAAAACAAATCGCTGAACCTGAGTTGCCAATCAGGGGTTTTTGAAGTGGAAACTTGCTCGCGGCAACCGGGTTAGCCAAATCGTTATCTGCTCAACGGATCTAAACTGATGATTCAAATCATATATGCAAGTGCAGCTACTGTCCAGTTTTCGGTCGCGGACCTAAAGCAGCTGTTGACGATCGCTCGTGCAAATAATGAAACACTGGGTGTAAGCGGCATGCTCGTTTTCCACGAAGGTTCGTTCTTGCAAGTACTCGAAGGTCAGGATGACGCTGTGCTTTCCCTTTATGCTAAGATTGAGACGGACAAGCGTCATGACAACGTTCAACTGATACTGCGATCAACGATTGAGGAACCCAGTTTTGGAGAATGGCGGATGGGCTTCTACGATGCCTCCAGAAGTATGCACCATGACGACGCAGGCTTCGTAGACTTTTTTCGGAAGGGGAGTGATTTTGATGAGTCCGATGCAGATCGCGCCAGATCCGTGTTAACGCAGTTCCGCGATGGTGCGTGGCGCAGACGAGTCAATGTCAAGTAAAGTGCGCCGAAAGTCCGATAACTGACGCCCGCCTCAAGCAAGTGGGTGGCGTAGCAATGGCTTTCTGCAACTTGGGCATCTCCGATATCTGCCAATCACGCTTACAAGTATGAGCAAAGAAGAATTTGATGCCTGAGAGCGCGACGCGAAGAAAGCCGTAGGCGAATCCCAAATCTTCCTTGAGGTACAAGAAGAACGCGCGAACTTCAATGCCTGAAGATCGACGACTTTGGTGCTTTTCGTTCAACTGCAGCTAGGGTGAGGTAATGATGTCGCGCGTCTCAGATCGCAATTTGTTGTTTGGCATGCTTGCCTTGCAAATGGACTTTATCAGCCGTGATGCGCTGGTCGAAGGCATGCAAGCGTGGATGATGAACAAGTCCAAGTCGCTGGGTGAGTTGCTTGTCGAGCGGGGCATGCTGGCTGCGGAAGATCATGGACTGCTTGATCCATTGGTTGAAGCACACATCCGCAAGCATGGAGGTGCGGAACAGAGTTTGGCGGTGCTCAGTTCCGATGAGGGCATTGCGACGGATCTGAAAGACATTGATGACACCGACATTCGAGCGAGCTTGGACTCCTTGGTTTGGCCGAGTCGCTTTATAGGTAACAAATTGGCGGACAGTGATGACACCATCGTTCCACCAGAGCAGCCCCAAATGCGTTTTCGAATACTACGGCCGCACGCTGAGGGAGGCTTAGGGAAAGTTTCAGTCGCGTGGGATCAGGAGCTTCATCGCGAAGTGGCATTCAAGGAGATCAAACTCCAATATGCACTCGAGAAGAACTCGCGAGCGAGATTTGTGGTTGAAGCCGAGGTGACCGGCGGTTTGGAACATCCTGGTATCGTGCCCGTTTACGGCCTTGGTAGTTACGCTGATGGACGTCCATTCTATGCAATGCGTTTCATTAAAGGCGATAGCCTGCAACAGGCCACGGAAGCATTTCACAAGTCTCCACCGGCATCCTCTTATGATCAAGATTTGGCGTTCCGCAATTTGATCAAGCGTTTGATTGACGTTTGCAATGCCATGGCATACGCACATTCGCGAAAGGTGCTGCATCGCGACTTGAAACCTGGCAACATCATGTTGGGAAAGTACGGGGAGACATTAGTCGTCGATTGGGGCTTGGCCAAAACCCAGGGCATGATGGAAGCGAGCGTTCACAAAGCCGAAGGAGAACAGCCGGTCGTGCCATTAACAGGCAGCCAATCGGCACCCACGATAGCTGGATCGCTGTTGGGCACGGCGGCCTACATGTCACCCGAGCAAGCCGAGGGCAAAATCGATCTGCTTGGCCCAGCTTGCGACATCTATTCATTGGGTGCCACTCTCTATCATGTTCTGTCCGGGCAAGCTCCGCTCAAGGGAGTGAAACTGGTCGATCTGCTCAAGCGAGTGATTGCAGGGGACATTCCTTCGGCGAAATCGATCAACGCTCGAGTTCCAGCAGCGTTGAATGCCATTTGCAGAAAAGCGATGTCAACCAAGATTGAAGACCGATACGCCTCGGCAACCGATGTGGCCAAGGATCTCGAAGCGTGGCTCGCCGACAAGCCGGTCACAGCATTTGTGGAACCATGGTGGGTGCGAGCCCGTCGTTGGAGTCGGAAGCATCCTGCGGTGGTGAGTTCGGTGACAGCCGCTGCCATCATGGCTGCGGTCGGACTGTCGATCGGCTTCATTGTGGTCAATGGGAAGAACGCGGAGCTTGATGCAAAGAACAGCGAGCTCAGCAACTCACTCTCACGCGAGGAACTCGCGCGGCAAGAGGCTCAAACTAATGAGCAGCTTGCGCAGCGAAATGCGAGTGCGGCGAGTCAACAAAGCGAGCTAGCGCTGAGCACGCTGACCACAGTAATCTTCGACATCGATGCCAGTCTTCGTAATTTGGCGGGAGGCACCGAAGTTCGTAATCGATTGCTCGTCAGCGTACTACCGCAGTTAGACAAAGTGTCAACGCAATTTGCCAACAAGTCCGCTGTCGATCATAACACTTTGACGGCACTGTTCGTGCTGGCGGACACGACATTGAAGCTCGGCCAAAGTAACTCCGCAGTGTCCGAAGTGGTCGGTAGCGAAACGTTATCTGCCGTTCGCACCGCCGAGCGTCTCTATCAACGCGCTCACGTCATCGCACAAGAACTCGCCGACGCGGAGCCCGAGAACGTGAATGCCCAACGAACTCTATCAGTCTCGTTCAACAAACTTGGTTCTTTGTTCCTTAGGATGGGACGAAACGATGAGGCGCTCTCGCGTTTCCAAGACGGTTTGAAGATCGCCCAAACGCTAGCTGCGGCTGATCCCAACGATTCAGCGGCTCAGAGTGATCTGTGGGTATCGCATAACAAACTTGGCGACGCATGCCTGTCTTTGGACCGACCCGACGAAGCGCTCAAGCATTTCAACGACGGATTGAATGTGGCTCATGCGATGACTGAAGCCGCGCCCAATGACCCGTTGGCGAAGCGCAATCTGTCGGTCTCCTTCAATCGGGTTGGAGAAGAGCTAAGGATGCTCGGTCGCGTCAACGAGGCGCTCGCACGTTTCGAAGACGGAATGAAGATCGCTTTGGTGCTGACGGAGGCGGACCCAAACAACGATGAGATGCAGAGAGATCTGGCGGTCTCGTATGAGAAACTTGGGTTAGTTTCGGTCGCCCTGGATCAAAATGAAGAAGCTCTCGGATACTTCGAAAAAGAATGGGAGATTGCGAAGCGTCAATTGATGCATGATCCGTCCGACGTCGAAGCGAAGCGATTCGCAGCGGTCGTGCATAATAAGCTCGGTGAGGTGTTGTTGACGCTCGGTCGCAACGATGACGCGCTTACGCAATTTCAAAGCGGGATGGAAATTGCCAAAGAACTTGCCACAGCCGAACCGGATGATTTTTCCAGCCAACGTGATTGGATGGTAAGTCACTACAAGGTGGGCTCAGCGAACTTGGCGGCCGAGAATTTTGAAGCCGCAGAAGAGAGCTTTGCTCAGGGCATCGCAGTGCTCGACGCGATGATTGCCAAAGGTCAATCAGTAAACGCATGCGAGGAAGAAAAGGCCATTCTTGAGGAACGGCGTCAATTCTGCATCCGCGCTCAAGAAACCAGCAACGACTAAGTCTCAACAGTGTCCTATGGGAAACGCGGCACTCAAATGCGCTGATCTTTGTGCTTTTGTATGCGGGCGGATCAAATGGGACTGGGGTAAATGGGACTGGGGTAAAGGTGGGTGTCTCAAATGAGACGGGGTAGTTACGCGATATTGCCCACCTCTCACTTTCTTTCCCGAGCTACCTGTCCAATAGCGGCAGTTTCGGTGAGTCCATTGATGAACTCACGACACAACTATTCGTTGACAACTTCAACAGTCGGTGGAGCTGGGTCCTCTGCGTTGTACTTTTCCAGTTCAGATTGAGATGAATCTGGTTCCGTTCCAGACTTAGATCCGCAACCTGCAACAAAGCTTGACAGCATCAAACCAAACGGCATCCAAGTAAGTTTCTTCATTTCACACATTCAGGTTGTAAAGAGTTCTTAAAGTACATTTTGAACCGCTTGAGAGGCGATCAAGCAGCTTGAGATCATATTCAACTGCGCTTTGATCCAGCGAACCGTAGCAATGGCTTAGCTACGGGATTTCCGAATTGGTTTTCTTCGAAGCATGTGTTCCGAGTGCTCCCCAAGCACCAAACGGACTCTTTACCAGGAGTTCAACCAAGGTGAAGCCGAGCCGCGAATTTTTCTTAGACAGCAGTATTTTTTAGTCCTCGAAACGTAAAGAAAAAAAAAGTGTCATGAAATTTAGAAAAAGTTGTTGAGATGTCACTTCATCTTCTGGGGTTGCCGGATCAAACCCGGCGACTAACTACCCTTTCTAATATACCTTAATCCCCCCATTAAACTCCATTAATGGCAGGCTGGGCGATCGCGTACAACAAGAGCTGGGCTTTGCTCTCGCCTGACCAGTGGATCGATCGGAATTCGTTATCCGCATTTCAAGTATTCGAAGGCTAGCGTAGTTCTGTGGTTGCTAACGCGGACTCTTGAGTTGGCCACGGATGATCACGGATTGACACAAATGAAGACGACATGGCGTCTGTGTTCATCCGCGTTTGATCAGTGGCCGCTCCGTCGTTTCGTGTAGCGCACTCGAACCAGCGAAACCGAGATGGTCAGTTTGTTGGGAGCTTCGGACCCCGCCACCTTACCGAACGAAACTCTTGACGAGTTCCGCTACGAAGGATGCCCCCGCCCCAGTTGGGTGATACAATAGGGTTGTCCGTAGACGGGAGTTAAGGTAAGGTTTGATTCACCAAATTCATGGACCAAAGGGTCTTACTAGCGTATATGATTCACTTTCACAAAGCTGAACTTCGCCGAATTGCTAAGATCACTTCAGTAGTGATAGCGTGCATTTCGTTGGCTTTTGGTAGCAACGTGAATGTGCTGCTCACGCCACATTTGGTCGAAGAAGCCCACGTGGCTGATTCAGGGTTTTTCCCACAATGGGCCTCAAGTCCTGGGGAAGTACCCCACGAATCGTCTGGACAGGAAGAGCAAACCGAAGAAATGGAAGGACCCTCTTTCTCGTTGCGAAGAAAGACGCACAGGGCTGCGAGAACTCACGTTGACGTCGCGCTGGTGGATGAAATGGATGTTGGCAAATCACGTCCAACTCCGGTAGTTTTCCCTCTCAATCGAACGCTCGTTCGGCAGTTTGAGCATTGCTTCCGTAACGGCTGCGGTGCTCACTTGCGCTGTTAAATGCACTCGTTGACGAAGTGCGAAAACACCGTCGTCAGCCTTCTTCAATTCTGCGATTGGCATCACCTTTGCGTTGGGTGGATTCAATTTGGTCGCCTTTCGCTCTGCCCTGATTTCCTTGCGATCAGTTAAGATGAGTTAGCAGAGTGTTTCGCGGAGAGTGAAACCCGGCCAGTCTACCTTTGAGTGAAATACGACCAAATCAATGAGCGTCACAAAGACGATGAACGAAACAAAAACGAGCATGACGACGATTGCCAAGGATTTCTTGTCGGGCATTATCGTATTTCTTGTTGCACTTCCGCTTTGCTTGGGGATTGCCATTGCCTCCGACGCGGACCCCATGGCGGGTTTGATTTCGGGGATTGTCGGCGGAATCATTATCGGGATCTTCAGCGGATCGCACACCAGCGTTTCTGGGCCGGCTGCGGGTTTGACTGCCATCGTCGCAGCACAGATCGCTAACCTGCCGACTTACGAAGCGTTCCTGCTGGCGGTCGTCGTGGGCGGTGTAATTCAAATCGGTTTGGGAGTGCTTAAAGCGGGCGCGCTTTCAGCCTTTTTTCCATCCAGCGTCATCAAGGGACTGCTGGCCGCGATCGGGGTGATCCTGATCTTCAAGCAGTTGCCATTGCTGTTCGGCTACTCCAAAGATATGGGTGTCCCCTTTTCTCAAGCCGAGCCAGTCGAAGGAATCCAGCAACCTGCTGCTGAAACAATCGAGCATTCGCACGCAGTGGGCGACATTCTATTCAGCTTCTTCCGCGCCATGCAGGATGTCTTTACCTTCGACGGCGGTTTCCAGTTGGGAGCGATCGCCGTTGGCGTATTTTCTCTGGTCTTTCTGATTACTTGGGACAAGATTCCCTGGTTGAAGAAATCGCTTGTACCAGCGCCATTGTTGGTTGTCATCTTTGGAGCACTGTTGGGCTGGGGGCTGTCCAGACTGGGAGGCACGTGGCTGGTGACATCTCAGCAACTAGTCGACATCCCCGGTGATGGCACGCTGGGCGGGTTCATTGGCCTGATCCGCACACCGGACTTCACTCAATTGGCAAATGTTGGAGTATATATCGGTGGGATTACGATCGCTGTTGTGGCGTCGTTGGAAACGCTGTTGAACCTTGACGCCGTGGATAAGCTGGATAGAAAGCAGCGGATCTCGCCGCCCAATCAAGAACTTTTCGCGCAAGGTATTGGCAATGTGGCAGCGGGGATGCTCGGTGGCATTCCGGTAACGAGCGTTGTCATTCGCGGCTCGGTCAATGTTAATGCGGGCAGCGAGACGAAACTTTCGGCCATCTTCCATGGCATGCTCTTGCTGGCCTGCGTCGTGTTGATTCCGCAAGTATTGGGGATGATTCCATTATCTTGCTTGGCAGCCATTCTGCTGATGACCGGGTTCAAGCTTGCCAGTCCCGCGCTCTTCAAACAGATGGCCAGTGAGGGACGTTACCAATTCCTGCCGTTTGTGATCACGGTGACCGCCATTGTCTTGACGGATCTGTTGATCGGTATCTGCATTGGTATGGTCCTGAGCCTGCTGTTCATTCTCAACAGCAACCTAAGACGTCCGGTGCGGAAAATTCATGAAAAACACATTGATGGTGATTTGTTGCACATTGAACTGAGCGACCAAGTTAGCTTTCTCAATAAAGCGTCGCTCGAATCAGCATTGCGTGAAGCGCCACGAGGCAGTCGTTTGCTGCTCGATGCGCGGCGGTCCGATTACATCGATCCTGACGTTCTCAGCCTGATTCGCGAGTTCCATGATAAGACGGCTCCTGCGTTCGATATCACCATGCAAATGATTGGCTTCCGTGAAAGATACAAATTTGTCGGCATGAACAAAGAAGATGCGATCGATTATTCGATTCAAGAAGCACGCGAGAAGCTGACTGCTGACCAAGTTCTGGAGATTCTCAAGGCGGGCAACAAGCGTTTCGTTGAGGGACATCCTTTGGATCGTTCACTGCTAAGGCCGCCCGCAACCAACGGTGACGAACAATCTGCGATCACTGCGATTGTGAGCGGTATCGATTCAAGCACTCCCGTGGAGATCATTTTTGACTTGGGAGTGGGCGAGGCGTTTGTGATCCGCATGCCTGGTGCCGCGATCGGCCCAAGGGCGATTGGTGGAGTGGAGTACGCTGTTTCGGTGGGCGGTGCCAAATTGGTCGTCGTGATGGGGCATACCGATAGCTCGTTGCTGTCGCTGGCCATGGGGATCGCGGGGGCTTCTGACAAGAAGGCGAACTTGGCTGGATGCGCTAACCTGCAGGAAGTGCTTGAACATGTCGCCGTTTCGATTGACGAGCAACAGGCTCGTGCGTTTCCAAGCATGACGGTGCAAGAAAAACAGACAACGATGGACCAAGTGACGCGACGTCACATTGCTAGGATGGCGCATCAGATGATCGAACAAAGCCCTTTGCTAAACAATCGCGTTGCCTCTGGGCAGATTCGAGTCGTCACGGCAATCTTTGATTCCTCAAGCGGTTCGGTCGAGTTCCTTAATGAGTCACACACCCCAGTATTAGACAGAAGGTTCTCATGAGTTCAAATCATTCTGCACAACTCGCCCAAGACCAGGAGGCATATGATGAAGCGTCTAGGCCGGGAGCAGATCTGCCACTGACAACTGGCATTCTGACCGAGATTGGTGCGGCGATTGTAGTCGCTTGTGTGGCCATCCCAATGGGCATGGGTATCGCGTCGATATCGGGAGCACCTCCCGTCGCCGGTATTATTGCCGGTATCATCGGCGGACTGGTTGTCGGCGCGCTGAGCGGATCACCAACCAGTATCACCGGTCCGTCGGCTGGTTTGACTTTAGCGATCGCGTCGCTCATGGGAACGCTGAATTCGTTCGAGACATTCCTCATGGCCGTGGTCATTGCGGGATTGCTGCAAGTCATTTTCGGAATTGCGAAACTGGGTTGGCTATCGAGCTTTTTTCCGTCGAGTGTCTTGGATGCTCTGTTGGCAGCGATCGGCATCATTCTGATTTTCAAACAGATCCCGCACCTGCTGGGACACGATACCGATCCTGAAGGTGACATGGCGTTCTTGCAGCCTGATCGTCGCACGACGTTCACCGAGTTGATTTCACTCTTTGAAGGCGATGTTCACATCGGTGCGGCAGTTGTTGGACTGGTTACCCTGACTGTGATCATGGGTCTGCAATTTTGGAATCGTTCAAAGAGATTGCAGATGCCTGCGTTGGTCATTGGAGTGATCGCAGGAACTCTTGCAGGCTTGCTCGTTAGTCGGCTTGGTCAGCCATGGCTGATTGATGGAAAGCATCTGATTTCGCTACCTGTTTGGAATGGTGATTCACGTTGGGGGTCGATGCTGCGGTTTCCCGACTGGTCTCAATTAGCCAACCCGTTGGTTTATTTAACGGCGGGTGCAATCGCCATCATTTCTTCGCTGGAGACGCTACTGAATCTCTCGGCGACCGATCGCATCGACTTTTCGGACCGACCAAGTCCTCCGAACCGCGAGCTGGTCGCTGTGGGGATTGGCAATACGCTGTGCGGCTTGGTCGGCGGGATTCCAATGAGCGCCGCGATTGAACGCAGTGCCGTCTGTTTGCAAGCTGGTTCCCGTACCAAGCTGTGTGCCGTGCTTCACGGAATTGTCTTGTTGACTGCGGCGACTTTGATTCCGTTTGTGTTCAATCAAATTCCGCTATCAGTACTAGCCGCCGTCTTGATTGTCACGGGAGGATGGCTGGCCCGTCCAGAAGTTTTCAAACGCATTTGGCACGGTGGCCGATATCAACTGATTCCATTCATCGTCACGATCGGGGCAATCTTGCTCACGGATTTGTTGATCGGTGTCGTGGTGGGTTTGGTGTTCGCGATTGGCTTTATTCTCAATAGCAATTTTCGTCGTCCGGTGCGACAGGTGATGGAAAAACACGCCAGTGGCGAAGTTTTGCACATCGAACTTGCCGAGCAAGTCAGCTTTCTGAATCGGCCTGTGATCGATCGCGCATTACGGAGTGCTGCACCCGGCACACAGATTCTGCTTGACGCAAGTAACACGGATTACATCGATCCCGATATTTTGGCGATGATCCGTGACTTCGTTAAGAAGTCATCGATTCATAACGTAAAAGTCAGCTTGCGAGGTTTTCGCCAAAAGTATGCCATCGACAATGTTATTCAGTTTGTCGATTACACCAGTCGCGAAATTCAGGAGAAAATGACGCCCACGGACGCGCTCAAGATCCTTCAAGATGGTAACGAACGTTTTTGTACGAACCGGCGGTTGTCTCGAGATTTAGGACGCCAGGTGCAAGCGACTTCCGCCGGGCAGCATCCCTTCGCTGCAATCCTCAGTTGTATTGATTCGCGTGCGCCCGTGGAGACCATTCTCGACTTGGGAGTGGGTGATGCGTTTACGGCGCGAGTCGCAGGCAACGTGGTCAGTCCAAAGATTTTGGGGAGTCTCGAGTATGCCACTGCAGTGGCTGGCTCAAAGTTAATCGTGGTGTTAGGCCATACCAAGTGTGGTGCCGTAACTGCGGCCGTGAAGTTGGCTCTGGCAGGGCAAACTGGAGCCGAGGCGACAGGTTGCCATCACCTGGATTCAATTCTGGAAGAAATCCATCCGTCGATCGATCTACCCCAACTCAGGCTGATCGAGCCGACAGATGAGGCCGCCCAGAACCACTTCACCGAAGACGTCTCACGCCGCAATGTCATCCAATCGGTGCAGAATATCGTCGAGATCAGTGATGCGATCCACAACTTAGTGAATGAAGGTCGCCTTGCTGTCGTAGGTGCTGTGTACGATGTCTCCTCAGGCAAAGTCGAGTTTTTGGTAGATGATGCCATCGGTCTGCCAGCCGTTGTGACCTAGCTGGACAGCGCCAGGTTGTTGAAAATCATTTGATTTAGTCGTTTAACAGTTAGCCGCAGGCGTACTTTCCGACGTATGGGTACGCCTTTGGTTGACTGTTTTTAACGCTAGACGAAGAAACTTCTGCAACCATGCTTAGAAGAACGCCCCGTACATCCAACCAGTTACCGTGCTCATGCCGATCACGAGACTCACGAAAACTACTGTTTTTTGCGTTCCCAATACCGAGCGGATCACGAGCATGTTCGGCAGCGAGAGCGCCGGACCGGCCAACAGCAAAGCGAGTGCTGGCCCCTGCCCCATGCCGTTGTCGATCAAGCCTTGCAGGATCGGCACCTCGGTCAGCGTGGCGAAATACATGAACGCACCGGCGACTGAGGCGAAGAGGTTCGCGCCAAACGAGTTACCACCCACCAGCGACGCCACCCACGCTCTAGGGATCATGCCCTCTTCACCAGGACGACCGAGCAGAAAGCCAGCGACGATCACACCCATGAATAACAAGGGCGTGATCTGTTTCGCGAAACTCCATGATTGGTCGAGCCATTCGCCGGCCTCTTCGGTCCGTTGGCCAAAGCCCAGCATCAGCGCCAAACCGATCGTCGCAACGGTAAACGGCAACATCGCAGCGTAAGGGAGGCCATGTTCATAGCCGGGTAAGACGTGGCCGAATTGAGGCACGAGCCATGCAGTCGTTAGCAACCAAGTGGCCACGGTAGCCAGACCGACCAGCGTCATTTTCCACCAGCGGACTCCGAACCATGCGACCAGAATCACCGCGAGACTCACGCCAAATCCCGAAGTGATTAACCATTTGTTGGACCAGATCGTGGACCACGCGCCGTCGGTCGCGTCGGGTTTTCCCCAGTTGGCGAATACCAAGATGCCGACCATGCTCGCGAAATAGATCGCTGTTTTCCAAAGCGATCGGTCTTTCCCATCATCGGGCATCGCGATCGCGTTGGCGGCTTTTTCGGCTTCTTCGCGGCGATAGATGAAGTGCATCGTCAGGCCAATGATGATACTGAACATGATCGCTCCGATCGCCCGTGCCGCACCAAGAGATGGACCGAGCACGGCAGCCGTCATCACGATCGCCAAGATATTGATCGCTGGTCCCGAATACAAAAACGCCGTGGCCGGTCCCAAGCCCGCGCCCATCCGCCAAATGCCCGCGAACAAGGGCAATATGGTACACGAGCAAACCGCCAAGATCGAACCGCTCACCGAAGCCACCCCGTATGCGACGGGCTTTGATGCGTTCGGCCCGAGATGTTTCATCACGGCGTTCTGACTGATGAACACTGCGATCGCACCGGCGATAAAGAACGCTGGCACGAGGCACAGCAGCACATGTTCTTGAGCGTACCAACGTGTTAGCGCCAATGACTCGTAGATCGATCGGTCGAACCGTTCCCATCCCAAAGGCAGTGCAAAGGCGACGAAGAACACGATCAGGCCCAATGCCAGCTTCTTCCATTCACGCTGCATTACTGATGGCTCGCTGTTCTGGGCCAACGGTTCGGCTGCTGCTTGATGTTGGTATGCGGTGTCGATCACGGTCGAATGCGTAGTGTCCATCAGTGGCAAACTTCTATCTCATTGGGAGTTGACTTGAATGTTAAAAACGTAGACCAGCGAAAAATACATGCCCAGGGCGATGAACAGCCAGCCGGTACCCATCCGCGCCCACCATTCGACTTTGGTGATGACGTTGTAAGTCTTGCTCACCGATTTAGCGCTGTACGCTAATAGGAAAGCGACGATCAACACGGGTAGCGCCGTGCCGACACCGTAGATGAGCGGCAGCATCACGCCTCCGCCGGGAAGCGATCCAGACGGCAGCACGATTCCAATCCTTGCCATCAGGTTCATGATCGCCCCCGAGTCGGCACCGAGGGTCAATGCGAGCAGCCCGAAGAACCAAGTAGCGGATGTGGGACAAAACGAAACGGCGAACAAAATACCCAACGGCACAGCGCCCCAAATGCCCATCGCGTCGACTCGCTTTTGCAGGTTCGCGTTCATCATCGCCCCGCCGAAACTGACCGTGATCATTCCCGCGAGAAACATCCCCAGCAACAAGAAAACGGGGCCGAGCACCATGTGCATGTATTTTTGCAAGAACACCGATACCATCGGCACCGACAGACTCGTCATGGTCAACAAGCCCGCCAGGAACACATACAACATGCAGCGACCGAGCGTGTACAGCAAACCGGCATGAATGACTCTTCGTGAGTCGTCAATCTTGCTACCGATATAAGAGATCGCGGCGATATTCGTCGCCAACGGGCAGGGGCTGATCGATGTTAGCACTCCCAGGTACAGCGCCGCGACGCAGTACAATGCGTAAGTGATCATCTGAGGAATCCATTCATAAAGAGAGTCAACGCGACAAGATTCATGGCGACCTAGAACTACTTCAAATGCGCTTTAACGTTTTCTTGAACGTAGGTAAGAAACGCAGCTTTGTCGCGGACCTTCGTCCAGATCTCTTGCAGATCCTTGAACTGTTCGACTTTACCGCCCGCGACCTTGGAAACGATCAATGCTGGCCCGGTGACCTTATAGGCCTTGCAGAGTGCCGCGTTTTCTGCCTTTTGGATGTCGATGAAATGAAACTCAACCGATCCGGCTTGGACTTGTTCGGGAAATCCTTTCTTCACTGCCTCCTCCGAATAGCTGCCCATCATCTTGCACGTAGGGCAGCGTTCGGTGCGATGAAAGTACATGGCGACTACACGATCGGCGGGCGGTTCTGCGGCTTTTGAATCAGCGGAAAAAATCAAGACGCTTACGGTCAAGAGGAGCAGGGAAAATCGTGACATGGCTCAGTTTCCATTAAAAGGTTGTTGTCTGTAAGTGAATGTTTATTCGGGAAGAGGGATGCTTGCGGTCGCGTTGGAATCAACTGGAAGTGGCAAATGCAACATGCGATCCACTTCCGCTTGGATCAGGGCTGCGAACGCTGTAGAATCTTTGACGACGCCCCAGACTTCATCGAGACGTTTCCAATCGGTGACGTTGCCATTCTCCACGCGCGTCACAACGACGACGGGCATGAGAATCTCGTAGGTCTGCATGAGTTCGGCATGACGGGGGTCTTCGTAGTTAAATGTCTTCCATTGGACGTTGCCATTGTCGAGCTGCTCTGCAAATTGGGACGTCAGCACGTCATGCGTTTGCGACTCGATCGCGCGACAAGTTTGACAGCGTGTGTTGCTGTAAAAATAGTTCACCACCACTTTGTCAACGGGATCCGAACTCGGCTGCGACGTCGCGGCGATCGCATTGGATGACAGCGCACCACCGCTTCTGGCATTGATAGCTTCGAGTTGCTCGGCAATCCGAATCAATTGCGGCTCGATCCGACTAGCCGCCTGCGTGTCGAGCGAACGAGCGATCAGCACGACTAGCGTCGACGCGAAGAATGACAGCAAGCAAACCGTGAGTGTTTTCTGGAGATCCATGGGATTGATACCCTGAGAGTGTTTATTTTTGCTGAAGTGCGACTTCGGCGACACGCTTGCCGAGATTGGTGGCTGTTTGGATACCGAATTCATCTTTGCTGATGTCGTCCTCTCCGTCGTTCCATAGTCGTGCGCCGAAGTGGCCGGTGGGGCGAGCATCACCGACGATTAACATCTCGTGGCACATCAATGACGCTTGGACCGATTGAATCGTGATATCCTGACCACCACTGCGAACGCCACCAACGGCCAACACGCCTGCCACTTTGCTCGAAAGCGCGAATTCGTTTTTGCGAAAGACGCCACAGCGATCAATGAACGCTTTGCACAGTGCTGTCATGTTGGCAAAGTAGACTGGCGTGCCAATGATGATGCCGATGACACGTGGGTCCGACAACTTCGCCGCAACGGCTGGGAAATCATCAACGCGTCCCGGTGGCAACGGCAACCCCGCAGCGAGTTCGGCAGGTATGTCCAATCCGGCGAGTTCGATCAGCTCGATCTCGATCAACTCAGGAGCGACGCTCTGGGCCGCCTCGAGACAGACCGTTAACGCTTGAGCGGTCGTCTTCCCTTTTCGCGGACTGCACGCGATCGCGATGATTCTCTTCTTCCCATGGGCGTCGTTGCTTTCCTCTGCGGATGAAGAAGAGACGGCGGCAGTGCCCATCGCGACACCTGCGGCGCCAAGGAACCCACGACGTGATAAATCGGATTGCATGATCGTACTCCTATATCTAAGGGCTAAGAAACATTGAACGGACGGGAAACTTAAACCAGTAGTTTTGCGATCTCTTCTGGCGAGGGAACTTTGCCGACCACTTTAACTTCGCCGTCGATTGCCAGTGCCGGGGACATCATGACACCGAAGCTGGTGATCTCGACGATATCGGTGACTTTTTCGATCGTCGCATCAGCGCCCGATTGTTCGATCGCCTTCGCAGCGTTTTGAGCCAGAAGACCGCATTTCGGGCAACCGGTTCCGAGGATTTGAATCAGTTTCATCACACACCTATTCTTTCTGCTGTTGGGAGATTTCTCGTGACGACATGTAAACAGAGTCGAACTCTGTATTGTTATATTTGGCTAAATAAGCAAATACTGGCTTAAAAAAAAGCGTCCGTTAGGACGCGTGCAGGACAGCCTGCTGTTGTTTCGCATTATTCGCGAGCACCTTTTCGACGCAATCAGTGAACCCGCTCAGGCAGCATACCGTCGAGCGATAGAAAACCATTTGGCCGCGTTTTTCTACCGCAACCAGACCAGCGTTTTTCAAAACAGATAGATGCCGCGAGACGGTCGACATGTCCGACCCGATCAATTCCGTCAAATCGCACACGCATTGTTCCTTATGCTGGGCCAGTGCATCCATGACCCTCAGGCGAGCCGGATGGGCGAGCGCCTTGAATATTTGTGCGCGGGCTTCGTACTTGGCGAGTTCTTTTTTATTCATGATAATCCATAAGGTCGACATTGCTTATTTGCAAGTTTAGCCAAATAAGAAACTAGAGACAACCCCGCTTGCAAGTGAGAATCCAGATTTGGGATCTTTTTCAAGCGACCCTGCGACAATCTGTGCGCGGGATCGCGAGCTCAGCCAACTCTCGCAGCGTAAAGCTTCGTGCTTTCCGTGAGCCGAAGGCCGTAAGCCCTCGGGCTTTGCAGCGACAGGCTTGGACACTGACGCGTCTCGGCCAAACCAAACTAACCCTGCCCAGCAAAACTTAACCTTAAACTTAAACTTCGGCGAAGTTTAGAGCGTTCGGGTTCAGTTTAAGTTTGGGAGGGGGGATGAGGGAGATAATCTGAGTAGTTGTTTAGCAGGGCGTGCAGGGATAGTACGTTACCTGCCCGGGAGAAATCTTATTGCCAATGGCATCGGCACCGCGCGACTTGGCCAATTGCAGATGCGTGCAACCAGTAACCTCCCTTTTGAAAGGCAACAGAGAATGCAACAAACGATCACCGTCGCTGCATTTTGCATGCCACCAATTGCCTCGAAGCAGTAGCGGGGAAACAACGACTGGTGGGAAACAAAAGTCTTGGCGACTTCCGCTACATCTTGAAAGGTGCCTCGTATTTCTCGAGCGTTTTCGGATTGGTTGTTTTCAATCGTGTCTCGGCTTCGTTGATCATGGTATCGTCGACATCGTGAACGATCAGCAGCACCGATCCCGATTTCACGCGTCGCTCATAGTCGCCGCTGATATCATGCGAGACACCCCAGTGCTCCATGCCACGCAGTAGGCTGCCGATGGCGGCTCCAATGGCCATACCCACAAGTGGTCCTGCGATGATGAATGGGCCGATCAATGTGCCTGCGGCGATCGGCGCGGCGACGGTGCCGCCGATCAACATGCCCAGTGACGTCGTACGACTTTCGGGTATGTCCTCCGTCGCAATATGATGCGGTTCGTCCCGCAGCTCCTTAAGATGTTTCGCAGCGGGATCCGATGCGCTGGACATGAATGACAGGTTTTCAAGTTTGAAATGGTCGTTCAATAAAGCCTCTAAGCCCTGATTGGCGGCGGTGCTGGTCCGATACTCAGCAATCAAGCATTTCGACATAGTCATCTCCTCGTGCGGTTTGAGCTTCGGGAAGTTGGTTTCGTGAATAAAGTCACGAATTTCGCTAGAAAACCAATCTGTTATTTTAACATGATTTCAACATCGACGACTGGAATCCTGCGCCGTCTGAAAAAAGTGGATGCAGCGTCAATGTCAGCCTGCTAAGCTCGTCGACTAAGCACCAGTTCAAAAGTTTTCAGTTCTCTCGAAAACCTTGGCTATCGGGCTGTTGATTTAGTCGTTTAACAGTTAGCCGCAGGCGTACTTTCCGACGTCAGAGTACGCCTCTGGCTGACAGTTAAACAAAAGAGAAGTAGAATTTATCTAAACGTTGTTGTGGCCGTTTTCGCGCACTGCACACCCGCCATCCGAGAATGAGATTCAGCATGATTCAGTTCCTTACCCAAGCGAAACATCCAACAAGAATGCTCGACTGCTGCCGAGCATTGCCGCATGATTTGCCGCGCAGAATTGCGTCACTAGCCGTCGCGGCGTGTGCGGCATTTGTTGCTCACGGCCTTGATTCGTCGGTACTGAAAGCAGACGCAGACGACCGACCAAACATCGTTTTGATACTTGCCGACGACATGGGTTATTCAGATCTCGGTTGTTATGGAGGCGAGATTGAAACTCCGCATCTCGATTCACTCGCCGAGAACGGGTTACGATTCACACAGTTCTATAACACGGCTCGATGTTGGCCCACGCGTGGTTCGTTGATGACGGGCTACTATGCTCAGGCGATCCGGCGTGATGCCGTACCAGGCGTGAAGGGTGGCGGTGGTAATGGCAAGCGTCCACCGTGGGCGCGGTTACTACCGGACTATCTTAAACCGGCTGGCTATCGCTGCTATCACAGCGGCAAGTGGCACATCGACGGCAAGGTACTCGATGCGGGCTTTAATCGTTCTCTTGACATCCGCAACCAAGGGAATTTTTTCACCTCAAAAGGCAACCATGTCGATGACGTGCCCGTTACGCCAGCGGACGATGAATCGAGTTACTACACCACAATTGCAACGGTCGACCATGCGATTGATTGTTTGCAAGATCACGAGGCTCACTATGCTGATCAGCCATTCTTACAATACGTGGCCTTCATTGCACCGCACTTTCCGCTGCACGCTTTGCCAGAAGACATCGAGCGTTATCGTGATCGTTATTTAGATGGATGGGACGTGATACGGCGAGAACGGTTCAACAGACAACAAAAACTCGGCATCACCGTGACCAAGCTATCCAAGTTGGAACGGGAAGTTGGACCACCCTACGCGTTTCCTGCTGCGATGGAAAAACTCGGTCCTGGCGAAATCAATCGGCCCTTACCATGGGATCAACTGACCGACACTCAGCGGCGATTCCAAGCGACCAAAATGGCGATTCATGCAGCGATGGTCGATCGAATGGATCGTGAAATTGGACGGCTTGTCAATCAGCTCAAGCAAATCAATGCGTTTGACAACACATTGATCATGTTTTTATCGGACAACGGAGCGAGCGCGGAGATCATGGTTCGCAACGGAGGCCATGACCCACAGGCCCCCGCAGGCAGCGCGGCGTCGTACCTGTGCCTTGGCCCTGGTTTCAGTAGCGCGTGCAACACGCCGCATCGTCGTCACAAGACATGGGTTCACGAAGGCGGGATCAGCACGCCGTTGATCGCGCATTGGCCGCAGGGAATCGCGGCTAAGAACGAATTGCGTCTTACGCCAGGGCATGTGATTGATATCGTGCCAACGGTTTTAGAAATCGCTGGCGTGGCTAAGCCCGCGGAATGGAACGGCCACTCAATTCCGCCCGCACCCGGCAGGAGCCTGGTAAAGACGTTTGCATCGGACGTGGCGATTGAGCGAGAGAGCCTATGGTGGTTGCACGAAGGACACCGCGCGATTCGAGTTGGCAACGAGAAACTCGTGGCTGCCAAAGGTGAACCGTGGGAACTCTACAACTTGACGACCGATCGAGCCGAACAACGCAACCTCGCTGCGGAAAATCCGGAGCGAGTGAAGGAGTTGGAACAACTCTGGCAAGATCAGACGGATGCACTTGTGAGGATGACGAAGCAAGAGTAAAGCTGATTTCCAGGATCGAACTGCGTCAATCCAAAATCAGGCGACAGCTTCCGCGTCGATCGTTTGCTCCACTTCGCGACTCCGACGACGACGCTTTTTCGGTTTGTTGATGCCCCATTCTTTGGTCAGCATCTCGAATACTTCGGGTGTTTCGTAGCGGACGATGTTTTTGCCTTCGGGCATTGGGCCGATCAAGCCGCGAAAGATCGGCATGCCTCGCAGAGCAAGATCAGTGCTGCAATCGTCTATTCCGATTTGCTCGTGATGATTCGTCAACGGATCAATCGTGGGGTAGTCTCGGATTAGTAGCGATCCATCAGCACCGCGTGCGACGACGCGGTAGGTGTCTTTCTTCGTCATATCAATTCTCATGGATTGGGAGGCTGCATTCGGCACGGGAGGTGCTCTTGTGGTATCGACGTGCGCACTGAACTCGCATGAAAAACAGTTGTTTTCGTTGCACAACCGTCTGTGGGTGTCGAAACCCGATATCCCTCGAAATCCGTACGATCTCTCCGACACGTGCAGTCTGTTGACATCTCGCTACAACATTCGTAGTGGAACTCGTCAAGACTTTCGGACGATTTGAAAACCGAAACTCTTGACGAGTTCCGCTACGAAGAATCTACGTAGAACAACTCCTCTTTTCATGGTTCCATTCATGTCCTGTTATCTCGTTGTCGGTGCTGCCGGTGGAATCGGTACAGCGCTTTGTCGTCGACTCGTTCGTGATGATCATCGAGTGATGATGTTAGGACGAGATCCCGAGCGATTGGCGGCACTCGCTACCGAGCTGAATCAACCGTATCAAGTTTGCGATGCCACCAACTGGGACCAACTCGCCGAGGTCACTGACGCTACGATAGCGGAGTTTGGCGACCTCGCCGGTGCGGTTAATCTGGCGGGTTCGATCTTGCTCAAGCCAGCTCATTTAACCAGTGAGGCGGATCTGCAGGACGTGCTACAACAAAACCTGTTCACCGCGTTTGGATTGGTGAGAACGGTCGCGCCCCGATTGAAGAAGGGCGGTGGCGGTTCGATCGTGTTGATGTCCAGTGCTGGCGCGTCGATCGGGCTGACGAGCCATGAGGCAATCGCGGCGGCGAAGGCAGGCGTGGCTGCGTTGGGGCGAGCTGCTGCGGCGACTTACGCTGCGGGAAATGTGCGGATCAACACGGTTTCGCCAGGATTAATTCAAACTCCGTTGACGAGTCGGATTTGGCAGAATGAAGGTCCCGCTGCTGCCAGCCGTTCGATGCACCCACTCGGGCGGTTGGGCGAGCCAGCGGAGGTGGCGTCGCTGATTGCGTGGTTACTATCGCCTGAACAGACCTGGATCACTGGTCAAGACATCGCGATCGACGGTGGTCTAAGTAGTATTAAATCAGCTACTCGCTGAGCACGTTCGATTCAATTTTGACGATGCCAACGTTTGGGCAGAGTGATCGCGTATAGCACAATGATGGCTCCGATGGCCAGCATGGCCCACGGGAACTTTTCCCCGGGTTCCCAAACTTTTGTAGTGCGAGCAGGCGTCACACCGGGGTCGATGAAGGTTCGGGCGCTCGCATCAGAGGCGGCGTACAGATTGGCCGATTCGATGAAGAGGGATTCCACGCCGAGCACGATCAGCATGATTCCGAATGCCATAAATAAACTTCGCCACATCGCGCCGCACTCCCACTTGCAGTATAAAGATGCCTTGGTGGACAGTGCTCTGTCGACGGGCACCATCCAGATAGACTTCGTTATCGGGATGCGAGCATGTTCTTCTTCGCTGCGTTCGTTCTCGCCACTAGAACCGAGACAGACCGCACGACGCATCAGGCTGGCGCAGGTCTGCCGTAGTAATAGCCCTGGGCGAGATCGAACCCGAGCGCCAAACAGGCTTCCGCCTCTTCCTTCGTTTCAATTCCTTCAGCCAGTGCGGAGATGTCGAGATCTTGGACCATCATCACTAACGACTGCAACATCCGCATTCTGTTCAGATCGCTGATGTCGAGTCCGCGAATCAAGCCAATGTCGAACTTAACGAAGTCGGGACGAGCCTCGATTAACTCTGCCAAACGAGCCTGACCGGCTCCGAAGTCGTCGTACGCTAATTGAATGTTGAGATCTTTCATGGATGATCGCAGGCGTCGCATGAACGCGGGATCGGTCACAGCGGCCTCGTGGATTTCCAGTACAATGTGGGTGTTCGACGCCATCTCGCGAACTTTGCATAACGAATCGATCAACGATTGGCCGTCTTCCATTTCTTTGGGATGAGTGTTGACGAACAACGTTGGTTGATCGGGCAGATCGCGACCAACACGCAATCCTTCCCACCGCAATAATCGGCTCAATTCGACTTCCAAGTTCAACTGCTCAGCGGCTTGGAACATCGCACCAACGGACTCCAAACCAAACACACTGCCCCGTCCCAAAATCTCAAATCCGATGGACCGACCACCCTGAAGCGTCACAATCGGTTGGAAATGCGGACGCACCAAACGCTGACTCATCAGGCGGTCGAACTGCACCAAAGCCAGAGCTTGATCGCATACGTTTTCAGAGATCGTACCCGCTGTCATGCCGGTGCGTGACTGCCGACGGATACGGAAAGGGGCTTCGGCAAAGTGGATGAGGTCTTCGTCGCTAACAATGGTCGGTTTAGTGATTCGTTCACCATTGACATAGGTGCCGTTGGTGCTCGCGAGGTCGAAAATCAATAAACGCCCGTCGATCAGGCGTAGTTCAGCGTGATTGCCACTGACAGTCCGAAACTGAAGTTTCATTGACGTACCGGTTTGCCGTCCAACGGTAAAAGGTTGGCGGTCAATCGGTGTGTGTTGTAAAGAGTCACTTGGTCCGGTCGGACCCGACAAAAACCATACGTCCTCAACAGGAGAGGTGCTGCGGCGTATCGAATCGAGCGAAGGGCTGTCGACGGAAGTCATGACAACTGGTCAGCAGTAAAAAGGAAGTTTATACCCAGAGGATTCCGCAGGGATGCTCGTTTCAACGAGCGCCTGTTTTGACTTCTCCCCTGTATGATCGGAGGGATGACTGAAACCTGTAGAAAACTAGGTTATGAATTGGACGCACTCAGCCTTGACAACACGATTCCGATGAAGAATCTGTGTTCCAATTCAAACTGAACACACTTTCGCTAGCATGGCAGTTTGTTGACAACGGCTTGCATCGATTCTGCCGAATGTGCCTCCAAAGTCGAAACGCGAGGAGCTAAGCACCGTAGGATATTTTTTGGCTTAATTCACGTAGCAGCGTCTCTCCGAGACGTTGAATGCTGCGAGTCTCGTAGAGACTCGCCTACGTGTTTTGTTGATTGGCTGACGCAGCGGTGCTCAGTTAGAGATCTGTGTGCCTCCAGATCTTCGCCAGAGTCTACGACATTGAAGTGAAACGGGCGTTATTTCGGTCGCTCTTGGCCGAGCCACTCATTGACGGTGGCGACGCGTTCTTCCGGTTCGGCGGGCGGCGCAGAGAACATCGAACTGAAGAAGCCGGGCTTTGTCTCACCAGTGTCAGGTGTCGCTGGGCCGGCGAACAAGTTCATCGGATTCAATCGGGCCGGATTGAAAACCTCTTTCGTCCGGGTCCAAGAACGCGATGCGGTGCTTTTCACATCCGTCACCAATCCGTTCTTGCGCTCAACAATTCGTTCTTGCTCATCATGGGCGACCATGAAATTGGGCAGCCGAAACGAAGGGATTCTCCAGTTCATGGGGTTGAGTTTTTGAACGCCCTTGGCCGCAGGTTGTTGGGCGGTCGCTGACGAGGCGTGGCCGAGAACGAAGATGGCTACAAGTGTGACGATGAGCACTCTCGGAGTGATGGGGTGAATCCCGCATGAGTGAGAAGTCATCGCCCGAGTAGTTCGGCTGTTAGTATTCAATGAAACCTCCAAAATCGAATTCATTGTCTTGTTGCGAATCATGCATGATTGGTTTGCACGAATACGCTGGCTTAAATGGGTAGACAGATCTTCCACCGCTGGGATATCGCGATTTTAGAGTGGCGATCGCAAGATCAGTTTCGCAAAAAGATGTCAAAATTTGCCGGAGTCAACAGCTAAATCACGCTCACACAAGGTAACTTTTACGCCGCGAACGGACACGTTGACTCGCGATCACGAACAGCACCAACGCCGTCCAAACGAAGCAGAACCCGACGACCCGCGTTTGGTCGAGTTTCTCTCCATACATTACCGCACCTACAAGAAATTGCAGCGTCGGACCGACGTACTGTAGAATTCCGATCAATGACAATTCCAACCGTTGCACCGCCGTCGCGAATAATGCCAGCGGTGTGATCGTGATCACTCCCGCCAATAACAACATCGTCGTCACGACTGGCGATCCCAACTGCAATGCGCTCTCACCTTGATTGATTCGATAGGCCAAATAAATAATCGCCGGAGCCAACAGAATCGTGACCTCTAACATCAAGCCCACGAGGACTGGCAAGGGTGCACGTTTCTTCACCAGTCCATAAATCGCAAAAGATGTCGCCATGGCAATCGAAACCCACGGCAATCCACCACTGCCCGACGCCATCACCCCAACACCGATGGCAGCGATGCCCACGGCGGCCCATTGCCAGCGGCCCAACCGCTCACCGAGCACAAACACGCCCAACAACACGTTGAACAGCGGGTTGATGTAATACCCCAGCGAGGCTTCGAGCACCCGTCCGTGATTGACCGCCCAGATGAATGCCAACCAATTGATGGCGATCATGGCAGCAGCGATGCTATATGTGATCCAAATCCGACGATCACACAACGTTCGGTAAACCGCTCGACTGCCGCCCCACCAGCCACGTCGCAGTAAGATCGGAATCAGGATCGCCAGCGATACGAACGACCAGACAATTCGGTGGCAAACTAATTCGGTCGAGTCCGCACCCTCGATCTGTCGCCAGTAAATCGGAAACAAACCCCACAGCGTATGCGCGGCGATCGCGCAAGCAAGTCCAATCCGGTCGTGCGACGACGGCGTGATAGACGCGATTTCGTGGTGCGTGGACAAAGGGCGATCTGGCGGGTGTTCAGCTCACTGAAATCAGTTGTCGGCAAGCAGGCAAGATGAAAATTAAAACGACGATCAATCTCACGCAGAAGTCGGCTCCCGTCAATGCGTCGCCAATCGACCGCAGTCTAAACCCTCGACGACGTTTGCTACTTTGCTGTCAACAGCAGCCAACCTTCGGGGGCAGATTGTTGATACTCGTTGGCAAATCGTAGCGGCTTGCCGCCAGGCAACGGATTGACGACGCGGATCGCAAAATGATCGTACTTGCTCCGCGCATCTGGAACCGGCACAGTCGTGCTCCATTGACGTGATGGCGTGCCCGGCAATAGGCCGGTGATCGACCAATTCACGGGAATCTCGCGCACGATCTTGCCATCGCGGACAATTGCTAGCTCAACCGGCCAATCGTAGTAGAACGGAGCCACGCCCGTGTTATGGACTTGGACGTTCAACGTTGGTTCGCCATTGTTTGGAAACTCTCTTGCAAACCACTGCACATGAAACTCATAGCCCATTTTCTGAACTTGCACGGTTGCGTTGGCGATTCGGTCAGCCGATTGACGCTTGCGAAACATGCCCGTATCCATCAACCACGAAACATGAGTTTCACGAACACAGGTTGCGAAATCTTGAGCTTGTTTGTGTTTGGGTTGTTCATCAAAGATCAATCCCCATAGTTCGGGGCGGATTTCGCCTCCGATCGGTTGCGTTTGCCACTTGTTGATCGCGTGTTGCCCCGCCGCTTTGAGCGCGGGAATGTAAAACCAGTCGTCTGCTTTGCGGCCAGTGTCGAGCGTCGCCCAAGCGAACGAATCGTCGTGATAACCAAACTTTCGACGATCGTTGGTGGCGTGTGACCAAGCGTCATCGCCCGCTGGGTATCGCAGTAGAATCGGTGTCGTTTGAAACGCCTGCTCGTAAGCCGTCATGACTTCCGCCTGCACCGTCTTGTCGGCCATCAATTCTTCTCGCGGATACGTGTGCCATTCGCCCCAAATTCCGAGCAAGCCTGCGGTGATGAAACCGATCCGCGGGTCACCGTCATACCGCTTGCCCATCGCGGCAATGAATGATTGTAAAGCCGTTCGCAGGGCGGGGTCACTGTAGTCCGGCGTCCGGATTATTTTGCTAGGCGAACTGCCCTCGCTTTTGTCCTCCCAACCGGTCACCTGCAAACCGTTTTTCTCAAGGAAACGAGGAATGCCGTCGGTATGACCGGGATACTCCAGCCACACTCGGAAGACAGTCTGATTTCCTCGGGAGGCGATATCGTCGAGCAGTTTTTCCAGCGGATCCCAATCGAATTGTTCCGGCCCGATCATCAGCTCACCCAGCGGCAGATAGCCGAACTCCATGCTGTGTGGAAATTGATCGGCGTCTGGGCGCGCGTACGGCACGAGGCCCTTCAACGGATTGTCCACGGGGGCCGGTACATAAGCCATCGGCTGCTGTTGCATCGGTCGCGGACGCATCGGTTGCTGAGCGTCGACGGGAATCGCAACCAACGTCGCCGCTGCGATCACGACAACAAAGCAACAATGACAAAGGGACGAAAAAGGGGCAGTGTTCATCGTTATATGACAGTTCATAAAGTAAGTGGGATAGGCTTCCAGCCTGTCTCTAGTGAGATGACAGGCTGGAAGCCTATCCCACTTTCGTTAGCGGTGAGCGGAATTCCGACGATCAATCTTGACGCGAGCTTGACGGATTGGCGACAGACTCTGAATGTCCGCGATTCCTAAAGACTCAGCGCTACCTATGATACTTGCACAGACCATTTCACTCCACAGCACCGCTCTCGTTGGTGCATTGAGCATCTTCTCGATGGTGATGTCGACGCATGCGAATGCGGAACAGACGATTCCAACGAACCCACGTGACGTGCGCATCTCTCAACCCGAGATCATGCAGTGGCGACCGGTCTCTGCATCGAGCACCAAAGACGAGAAATCCGATGCAAGTGAAAAGGCAAATGCTGTGAAACCCGCAGCTTTCCAAGAAGACGTGTTTCTAGTCGATCCTTCGGAGTCGTACTACATCGAGAACGAAGCTGTTGGTTGTGATTCTTGTTCGCCCGAACACGCGTGTGACAGCATCGGATGCCGTTCTTGCTACCCGGCCACCAGCCGATTTTGGCTGCGAGTGGAGTATTTATACTGGACGCTCGGTGGCATGGACTTGCCTCCGCTGGTAACCACCAGTCCCGCGCCAACCGCGCCCGCTGACACTGGAGTGCTTAACAACGTTGGCACAACCATCTTGTTCGGAAACGATTCTGTATTGGATTCGTTTCGCTCAGGCGGTCGCTTCACTTATGGTATTGACGATGCAAGAGGTTTCGGTGACTTGGAAGTATCGGGACTTTGGATATCGCCTGAGGATATTGACTTCAGCGATAACCGTGATCGGCTAGCCCGTCCCGTGTTCAATACCACGACCGGATCAGAAGCGTCGCAGTTGATTGCACATCCGGATTTTCTTGACGGAAACGTCCGCATCGAAGCTGAGAATAGACTGTTTATCATCGATGTGCTGCGACGAACCTGTCTCGCATCAACGCGGTTCAGTCGTCTCGATTTCCTCGTGGGATATCGTTACGCCCAACTCGATGAAATGCTCCGCATCGACCAATCATCGACCTACACCGCGCCTCAAGGACCAATCATACAAGGCACGGTCATCGACCTATTCGACAGTTTTGAAACCGAGAATCACTTCAACGGTGGCGAGATCGGGCTACAGAGCTGGCGCGCCTCCGGCCCTTGGAAATTGCACCTGACAGCGAAAATCGGATTGGGAGTGAACACGGGCAAAGTCGTCATTGACGGTGCAACAACAAACACAGTGCCCGGCGGCGGTTCGGCTTCGTTTGTAGGAGGATTGCTTGCACAGGAAACGAACATTGGCGAGTACAAAGACTCCGAATTCTCAGCCATTCCGGAAGTCGCGATCGGGATGTCCCATCGACTCCATGACGGGTTTGATTTGTGGCTCGGTTACAACTTCCTCTACTGGCAAAACGCTGTGCGACTCTCAGAGACGATTGACCGCAGCGTCTCGCAGTTCCCACCCGAGGCACCTACTGGCACGCTGAACCCCGAGTTTCGTTTCAGAACCGATGACGTCGTGGCCCATGGACTCAGTGCCGGGGCCACGTTTACATTTTAAATAATTGTCGACGTCTCGCGTGTCAGCGTGAACACTTGCTCAATAACCAATCCGTAACGATCGACGCTCTGCACGCGAATGCTAAACGTTGTCGGCGACGAACTATCCATGTCGACGTTCGTCTTGAGCGTATTGCCCTCAATCGTGAACATCGTGTTATCAGTGTCACCCACGCCGTCGACCAATGAATAAAGATGCTCGTCCAGAGTGTTCGCATCCATCGTCGCTAGCGTGCCCACGGTTGTTCCAGCAGTCGAGGCAAGCGCAAATTGGGAATTGCTCAGCGTAACCGAAGTCGGAGCGACGTTGGTTTCACTAATCATGATGTCCAGAGTCTGCTCGAAGGCCAAGCCGCCCGAATCGACTGTTCGCAAACGCACAGTATAAAGGTCTTCGATTGCTTGATCGAACACAGCGTTTGTTAACAGCTTTCCATCAACGATCTTAAAGGCATCGACCCCGTTTCCACCGTCATCGACAATAGAGTACGTGAACGAGTCGCCAGCATCTGGGTCAAGACTGCCCAAATCTCCCACCAGCGTGTCAACCGGCTGAGCAGTTGCAACCTGGTTGCGACTGATCGTGATCGCTGTCGGTGCTTGATTCACATCCGTGACCGTGATGACAAACTCTTTCTCGATCGACAATCCACCGTTGTCGGTACTAGCAATGCGAACGGTGTAGCTAGACTTGGTATCAAAATCCAAAGCCGTGTTGGTTTTGAGTTGAGTACCGTCGATCGTGAACGAGCCATTGTCGGTACTGCCGGTACCGGTAACGAACGCGTAAGTATGCGTGTCGCTGGTATTGGCATCCGTTGAACTCAAATTGCCGACGACACTGCCAATTGCCGCCGACTCAGCAATCGAACTGGCACTAAGATCGATGTCTGTCGGAGCCGAGTTAACGACAACCTCGGTGACCGTGATGGTAAAGACTTTTTCGAACGACAACCCACCATTATCGGTGCTGGAGACGCGAACCGTGTACGAAGGCTTCGTTGAAAAATCCAACGCCGTATTGGTTTTAAGTTGAGTACCATCGATCGTGAATGAACCGTTGTCGGTACTGCCGGTACCGGTCACGAACGCGTAAGTGTGCGTGTCGCTGGTATTGGCGTCCGTTGTGCTTAAATTACCAACGACACTGCCAGTTGCCGCCGATTCGGCGATCGAACTGGCGCTGAGCGTGATGTCCGTTGGTGCTGTGTTCGTGACCACGACTTCCGCGACCGTGATAACAAACACTTTCTCGAACGACAACCCGCCGTTGTCGGTGCTAACAATCCGAACTGTGTAGCTGGACTTGGTATCAAAATCTAAAGCCGTACCAGTCTTGAGTTGATTGCCAGTGATCGTGAACGAGCCGTTGTTGGCATCTCCAGTACCGGCAACGAACTCGTACGTATGCGTGTCGCTGGCATTGGCATCCGTTGAACTCAGATTACCAACGACACTGCCGATTGCCGCCGATTCGGCTATTGAAGTGGCACTGAGCGTGATGTTCGTTGGTGCTGAGTTAACCACATCGGTCACGGTTATCGTGAAAGCTTGCTCGGTGAAGAGTCCACCGGCATCGGTGCTGCGAATACGAACCGTGTACGAAGGCTTCGTGCTAAAATCCAACGCCGTGTTGGTTCTCAAGTTACCGTTCGCGATTGTGAACGAGCCATTGTCGGTACTGCCAGTACCGCTAACCAGCGTGTACGTATGCGTGTTG
>JBGSMN010000049.1:0-4327 GCA_041740155.1 Rhodopirellula sp. | reverse complement strand
CTGGCTCAGCAAGCGATCAGCATCATCGAAGATCGCTGTGCTTCATGCCATGACGGGCAGGGGCATCCGCTGGACGCACTGGATCGGGTCAGCTTGACTCAGCTTCGCGATGGTGGTCAACCAGCCTTTATTCATCCTGGCGATCCTGGAAAGTCCTATCTGTGGACGCTCGTCAGTGCGGACGTGATGCCCAAGGGCGACGACAAACTGGATGAATCCGAGAAAACGATCTTAAAAAATTGGATACTCGAAGGAGCCAATTTTCCGGACTACGGGGGCGGCGATCGTCACTACATCAGTGAACTCGAAATCCTGCAATCTATTCAATCGCATCTTTCGCTAGCCAAGATCGAGGATCGCGAGTATCTCCGATACTTCAGTCTGCACGTGCTCGTTAACAACCGGGAATTGACGGACGACAAAATCCGTTTGGCAGTCGCTGCACTAGCCAAAGCGATCAACAGTCTTTCTCGCAAACGCAGCGTCGTGGAAATCACCCCCATCGACACCAATCAAACCGTCTTTGCGGTCAACATCCGCGACTTGGGATGGGATGAAAATCAATTCCAAAAATGGCAGAAGGTGTTGGCCGCTTACCCGTACGGTATCAAACCGATCCGTGGTGATGAACAACGATTGTTCACCAACATTCAAGACCTCTATCAATCACGTGGTTTCTTCGACGGCTTTCCGTATGTCCGTGCAGACTGGTTTATCGCAACCGCATTACGTCCACCGCTATATCACGAACTGCTGGAAACACCGACGTCTTTGGCGGAACTGGAAAAGCAAGAAGGGTTCGATCGACATAGCGACTTTCTCCGCAATCAGATGCTTCGTGGCGGTGTCTTGTTGAGCGGAATTTCCTATCAACCTCGGATTTTGGATTACCACGAAGCCGAGCGAGGCATTTGGATCAGCAACGATTTTCTCACGCAACCGAAGAACGACCCGGAGCGTGGCAACATCATTCGTTATCCATTGGGACCAAATTTTGAGACAAACCCTCACAAGGATTCCGCGTACGAGGAAGCAGGAGGTGAAATTATTTTCACGCTGCCAAATGGTCTGCACGGGTATATGCTCATTGACGAGAAAGGCGACCGCATTGATGCCGGTCCGATTGAAGTGGTTGCCGATAGATCGCTTGCCAGTGGTACGATCAAAGTCGTCAATGGAGTTTCTTGCATCTCTTGCCATCGACACGGACTGATTGATTTTGCCGATCAGATTGGTTCCGGTCATGCGTTGACGAATCAAAGCGAGATCGCGAAAATGGAAGCGATCTATCGTCCGGCGGAAGTGAAACGGCAGCTCACCAGCGACCGAGCAGCCTATTTGCGAAGACTCGAGCAGGTCATCGGTCCTTACCTGCAAGTCGGTGCTCACGCAGAGGCTTCGATCGAATCCTTTCCCGAACCAATCACCACGGTCGTGAAGTTGTACCAGCGATCCTTGACCGCTGATCAAGTGGCGGCTGAATTGGGCATCGAACAACCAGCATTTTTGAGTCAAACGATTCAGAATCAAACCGAATTAATCTCGCTAGGTTTGGGGGTTTTACCCGCCGGTGGGACCGTGAAGCGTGAGCACTGGGAGGCTCGTGGACGCAACTCCAGCGAATCGGTTTTCCAACGTGTCTCGCGTAAGTTCGGACGCATACCAGTCACCCGGATTGAAATCGATTGAGTGAACCCTGAAGCCCAGTGTCTCAACCAAACTACTCACGTTGTCGTATTTTCTCAACCAAATCACTTCGCTTAACGCTTACAATCGATATCATGTTTCACAAACTTTCTTTGCGAATTGCTGTCGCAACCATCGCGGTTGTCATCGTCCTGAGCGGTTTCGGTCCAGCGGCAATGGCTGGGAATCGAACGGACGAGGTCGCCAGATTGCTGGCTGGCGAGATCGTGAAATTTCTAAATGACCACGTTCAGGAATCCGTGAGCGTCGGCCACTTTGATTCGCCACCAGGTAGCGGCAAGAACTTGCAAATTCAGCAACGACTGCGAGAGCACTTGTCTCAAGCCAAGGGCATTACCGTGGTCAGTGAAGCCGACCCGATCCAGTTGAACCATTGGACGGTCCGCGGATCGTACGCGTTTCAAACGCAGTCCGGCCAAACACTCGCAGAGATCACCGTCCGAATCTACAATGATCAGAACGTTGAACAGCACAGTATTTCTCCGTTTCCTTTCAAGATTGAAGACACTGCGGATCTCGCCGTTATTGCAGCGGCCAGTTTCGATGCCACGGATTCGGTGGAACGCTCGGACAAGGCCAAGGTCGTTGCCGAAAAACTCACCTCCGCCATCGCGAAACCGCAAATTGATGTCCAGGACGGTCGAATCTCCGCGACGCCAGAAAGCCCGTACGGAGTTGAATTTCTGATTAGCAAACAGCCAGGCAAAGTGGGTAGTCAACCGGTCAAGAGCCATTACAAGCCAGCTCCCGAGCGAGTGACCAAGAAAACCTTTCACATGAAAGATGGTACTCGTGGATTGGCGGTGGCCGATCTGGGCGCACGTGAGTTGTATGCGATCCGGTTTTACAATGACTCGGACGCGGACGTCGCAGTCCGCATCTTCATCGACGGTTTAAGCTCATTTGAGTTTTCGGAGATTTCCGCGTATCGTAAGAATGACGTGTGGATCGTTCCTCGCCGAGGTTCGGGAGTTGTCTATGGTTGGCACCGCACTAATGAAGTCAGCGATTCTTTCGAGGTCGCCCACTTCCCCGACACTGCGGTTGGACTACGCAATCGCGGTGGTGAGAAAGTCGGCACGGTGCATGCCATGTTCTTCCAAGCTTGGTCGGCCGACGAGCCAACCCCAGCGGGTGAGTACGTGTTGGGCGGCGTAGCAGCCGACGTGTTGGGGACCAAGCAAGGCGAAGAGATTCAAACGTCCTATGAGGAACAGCGACGACACATCGGCAAGACGCCGATTGCTAGTATCTGTGTCCGTTATGCAAAACCGATTGACGACCTTCCTCCTGCTGCCGAATAAAAAGGATTCCAATCATGCTAGTTTTCAATAACCGATTTTCCGCCGTGCCTACTATCGCGATGCTTATGATCGTGTTGTTACTCAGCACAACGGCGAATGTCTCGTTTGCAGGACATTACGCATTGTTGATCGGTGTTGGAGAATATGCACCGAATTCTGGTTTGCAGAGTTTACCGTACACCGCGAGTGATGTTCAAGCGTTTGAACAAGTCTTAAAAAAATTCGGTTACCAAACGACCATCATGTTTTCCGATGGGAAGACCGTGGTTGGTATCGACAAAGTGCCGACGCGTGAAAATATAGAGACTCAAATTGAACTGTTTTTGGATGAAAGGTTCGAGTCAGATTCTTTGATTTTAGTGTTTGCCGGGCACGGAGTGCTATTGAACAACAAATCGCACATTTGTCCAGGCAACACGTTGCTGGATAAAAAGGATGAAGAAATGAATCTCATCTCAATCGATTGGATCCATGAGAAACTTGCCGAATGCAAAGCAAACCAGGTCACTTTCTTTTGCGATGCCTGTCAAGAAGAACTCCTCAATGGCAACATTAAACTAGGTTTGAAAAAAGTCGAGGGTGGCGTCGGACTTGCAACGGCGGAAGACCTCGATGCGAAAATGGCCAAGTTTCGCATCAATAGTAAGAACGGTATCAATCAACGCAAACTCGCAGTTGTGCAGAGTTGTTCACCCAAACAGTTTGCGCGGGTGGATCGCGAGCTTAAACAAAGCGTCTTCTTTCACTATTTGACCAAAGGCATCCAGGGGCCTGCTGATCGCGATCGTAATGGACTGCTCGAACACGAGGAACTGATTAACTATGTGACTACGAACGTTCGCGATCATGTACTTAAGAACTTTCAAGATCACCAAATTGTGTATCGAGCGGTCACGGGCAACAGCGACGTTCCCTTGATGGTGTTTGAAGTCCGACCGACATGGATGCCAGCGAATTGCTCTCCACCACCGGATGCGAGATTAGTCGAACTCCCCGGTGACGGTGAAAATAAAATTCGCTTATATTCTCATTTAATCTGCCGTCCCCAACGCAAGGTGGAAGGAGTATTGAAACCCTGGTTGATGCCCGACGCAACGGCGATGGAAATCGAATTCGTGCTCGTGCCCAAGCTTCGCAGCAGCGATCCAGACTCGTTTTATATCATGCGTGATAAGGTGACTGCGGGTACGTTTGCTGGATTTGAACGTGCTACCGATCGGCTACTCGATGCCGAGGCAGGAAGGGTACGACGGGAAGCAAGTTCGAATCCAACAGCACCCGCATTCTTGATCACCGGTTTGGATGCGATCGAATTT
>JBGSMN010000041.1:0-1863 GCA_041740155.1 Rhodopirellula sp. | reverse complement strand
CAATTCGATGCAAGGCATCAACACCAACGCAATCGCTCAAACGCCTTCTCAATCACCCATTCCATCGTCGCCTCGACCCACGTTTGGCGGTATGCCGACGGGAACCATGCCGAGCGGAAACGGCGTGGCCGGGCAAACCGTTCCCGCCAACATGACGTCCCCAAACATACCGTCGTACGGAGCGGTTGCCACAGGTAGCAACATGCCAGCAGGAGGTCCAGTTCAACAGACCAGTCAGTCGGTTGCAGCAACTCCTGCAACACCCAAGACTGCCATCTCGTCGATCACGCCTCCGCCGCCAACGAAGTCGAATCAACCGATCGCAACGGCCACGCCAACGACGACTCCGCCTGCTCCGAATTGGAACACATGGAATCAGCCCGTTGCACCGAGTCCAACAACACCGGCAGCCACGACGGCGTCGCTTCCTGCTGCACCGGCACCGACCAATCCGGCTACGACAACACAGCCGGCTAGCTCGGGTACAACAACCGCCCCGAGTTCAGGCGGATTCACGTTGCCAGAGAACTTTCAGTTACCAGGCACGAAGTATTAGTTCGTGCGAGATGTGACTGACCAAAAAGTTCTCGCATTTCGCCACGTTAGCACTCAGGTACTTTCGGGATACGGCAGCGGCAGGTCGTTGAGTTCGGCCATAGCGTTGCTGGCTGCGTTCTGCTCGGCGTCTTTTTTGTTGCTGCCCCACGCGGCGGTGAATTGCCGCTCGCCAATGACCGCTGAAATCATAAACGATTTGCGGTGGTCGGGACCCGATTCGCGGATCAAGCGATAGATCGGCGTGCTTGCCAGTTCCCGCTGGGCGTATTGTTGCAGCGACGACTTGAAATTATTGGCTCCCTGTCCTTCGACGGCGCGTTGCACTTCACCGGCCAGCCATTTCTTGAGCCGCTCACGAACGACCTCGATTCCCCCGTCCAAGTAGATCGCCGCAACGACGGATTCAAACACGTCGCTGACCAACGAACGCGGGAAGCTGCGGTTTCGCGTGACTCCTCGGCCAACAATCAAGCATTCATCCAAGCCCAATTGGCAAGCGACTTTGCCACAAGCACGGCGGCTCACGACGGCGGATTTTATCTTCGTTAAATCGCCCTCGTTGTATTCGGGGTACTCTTCAAAGAGCCAGTGACAAACGGTCAAACCCAGTACCGAGTCGCCCAGAAATTCTAGTCGTTCGTTGCTGGCCAAACGGTGCGTCGCACCGGAAGCGTGGGTCAGCGCCGAAAGCAAATACGATTCGTCTTTGAACTCGTACTCGATGATCTCTTGGCACCTTCGCAGCTTCGATTCCTGATCGGAACCGTCAGCACCGTCTTTTGCATCGACTAGCCGAATGACATTTTGTTCCGGCGACCGTGGCTCGGAATCTTGCGATAATGATTCGTTTGAATCAGTCGCGTCGTCCAAAAACAACTCAGCGGCAAAGATACGCTGTTCGTCGCACGTACCGCTGTCGACTTTCGGAGCAGCGTCTTGGTCGGATGGTAGATTATTCACGTTACGTTGTGACCACGCAACCGCGAGCAGTTGCGTCCTGGCGAGAACATGGCCGATCGGCTGCAGGTGGCCGCGATATGTTGCGCGACGTGCAAACTGACTGGCAATGGGAATCGACTTCGTCAAACGCCGGCGATTGAGCAATCCTCGATTCACGGACTCGCGAATCTGGCGACTCACCCGCCGGGGTGTGACCACGCCGGAAGATTAACACGTCTCGAAGCGGTTGGCTACCGACAAAGCCAATAACCGGTAACTCTTAGCGCTCGTCCTCGTTGGCGTTCATCTTTCTGGCCTGCGCTTTATCAGCTTTTGCTTTCGCGCCCGCGTCGGCGATCTTTTGAG
>JBGSMN010000037.1:0-6311 GCA_041740155.1 Rhodopirellula sp. | reverse complement strand
AAATGACCAGGGTGGATTTTCCGCTGTACTGCCTCCGGGTGTCGCTTATTCCGTTGTCTTATATAGTTCGCAAACCGAGCGTATCGGTTTTACGCAAGGTATAGCGCCCACTTCTGGTTCACGTTTCAATTTTGGCGATATTCACGTTGATCTGCCATTTGGATCGGATGAGGACCATGATGGCTTGGGAGACTTTGCTGAATTAATCGTTGGCACATCCCCGACCAATCCTGACACTGATGGAGATGGAATATACGATGGCATTGCTATCAAGCAGGGATTGGACCCGCTTGGTGGGAAAGGATTACCTACCGGAATTGTGTCGAGTCTTCAAATCGTTGGCGATGCTAAAGCGGTGGTTTTAACAGCTTCAACGAACCGAGTCGGCGGCGTGATGGCTGTTATCGCAGCTGGAACCAGCGGACTGTCGATCGTTGATGTCACACAGCCTGCCACGCCGCGCTTACTTCGTCGACTCGAATTGTCTGGTAATGCAACAGATCTTGGATTGGATCCTGAGTTGGAAATCGCTGCTGTTGCTACAAATTTTGGAGGCTTGCAGTTTGTTGGACTATCGAACTCATTTGAGCCATTGATTTTGCACACAATCGCTGTCTCCGCAACGATGGTTGAGGTGTTAGATGGCGTTGCATACGCTGCAATCGGAGGTGAATTACGTGCATTCGATCTCACAACGGGTCACCATCTGGCATCAGTAGCATTCAACGGTTCAACGATTGTGGGACTTACGCAGTTAGGCGGAACACTTTATACAACTGACGCCACGAACACCATGCATGCCGTGTCCATTTCGGGTGCATTAATGACACCGAGAGGTTCGATAGTATTGCCGATCACGGGTAGATTGTTTGTTGCTGATGGCATCGCTTATGTTGCTGGCGAAGGCAGTTTCAATGGTGGCTATGCGACAGTGGACGTTTCCAATCCTAATGAGCTGAAGTTGATTAGTGGGGTCGATGCAACTAACATTGCAGCGCGAGCTCTCGCCCTGAATGGTTCTGGATTGGCGGTGGGCGTCGGCAGTCCTGGAAATCTTGGCAACCTCATTCAAGTGCTCGATGTTTCCGACCCCACGAATACCAATGGGTTTGTGACGCAGTATGCGCTTCCGGCGGACCCGCAAAGCGTTGCCATCGCGGCCGGCATCGCCTATGTCGCCGACGGACTCGGTGGACTTCAGATCGTGAATTTTCGCAGTTTGGATAATCGAGGAGTCGCGCCTACCGTTTCTCTCGTGGCCGAACATCTTGACGTGGACCCTTCCGTGCCAGGAATTCAAGTTTACGAGGGTATGCGGGCTCGCCTGCAAGCGACCATCACCGACGATGTACAGGTTCGTAATGTCGAATTGCTTGTGAATGATCAAGTCGTAAGCAACGACGTGTCATATCCCTTTGAACTTACTTTCATTGTTCCGGACTTGTTGTCCGGCGCTGACACGTTCAATGTACAGATTCGCGCCACGGATACCGGAGGCAACTCGCAGTTATCAAATACCATTGTTCTCAAAGGATTATCGGATCAAGTGGGTCCCACGCTGGTCTATAGCAATATTCAGCCCGGCTCGGTGCGTGGTCCCGCGTTTCACATCGTCAATCTCAGATACTCAGAGCCGCTCCATTCGAATGTCAGTGCCAACGATTTTATGCTGAATGGGCCAACAGTCACCGTCGCGCCCGTCGACGCACAAATCCGTCAGGAAACCGGCGTGGTTCGGCTTACGTATCCGGCTTTAGCCGTTGGGGAGTACCAATTCGTTGCCAAACACGCGGTGATCGCGGATCGTGCAGGAAACCCAGTCGGATCTGACGACGCGGTGATTTCATTCGCGGTCGGCACGGGAAACCTATCGTTGTTGGAAGATCTTGTGGACGGTAACGCATCCCAGTGGGAAGCATTTGGCGACGGTACGCCCGCAGCCGAGGTCACCGATAGTTTCGAACATGTTTCTGCTGGTGATCAATCGCTCCACTTCGTCACATCTGCAGGCTTTGATACGGGAGTAAAATTCCCTTTGGAAGCCAACGCGACTTGGAACCTGCTTGCGCTAGAAAGTTTTGCGTTTGACCTGTTCGCAAGGAATTCCAGCAAGTCTGGTTTTCAGGGGTATCAACCAATCGTCATTTTCAACGCGCCTGGGGGTTCTGTGCGTTATGAACCGAACGCGATTCTCGTGCCCGCAAACGGACCAGCTTCGGTTCGCATTCCTTTGGATGGTGATGCGAGGTGGAAGAAAACCATAACTGGTTCGCCGGACCTCACTCAAGTCAATCAACTCGAAATCCATCAGGATACGTGGGACTTCGGGTTTGAGACTTGGTATGACAACGTTCACTTTAGCGCCCGACCGCCAGGAATTTTTGTTGAAGCCACGGACGGTGCCACCTTGGTGAATGAGTCCGGTTCAGTGGATCATATTTTCGTTCGACTCCATGCGAAGCCAACGAGTAATGTCGTGCTACAGCTCGTGGCCGATGACGCCAGCGAGGTCACGCTCGACAAATCCACCCTCACGTTTACTCCGGACAATTGGTTTGTGTCACAATCGGTAACAGTGACCGGTGTCGATGATTCCATTCTGGATGGCGATGTGCAGTCGCATGTTGACATCACCGTCGATGCCGCTTCGGCCACCGAATATGTTGGACTAGCGACTACATCGGTGAATATCACGACCCGCGAAGGCAGTGTCGGCGGAAACCTTGAATTATACGCGGACATCAAGCTCGTGCGTGACGAAACGTTTGACACGCCGATTATAGGCGAGGAGATCACTGTCCAGATGTACTGGACGACTGAGGGTCTCGACGTCGATGCGATCTACGACTTTCGCTTCGATATCGACGGTGTTGCGGTGGATGTGACCAATCAAACCATCGGTGCCAATGGCGCGGGTAAACAATTCTGGTTTTGGACGCGAAGCGGCTGGTTTGCAATGCCCGGTACACACACGGTCACGGTCACCATGGACCCGGAAAACCGCGTGGCTGAAACGAACGAAAACGACAATGTTCGCACGTTGACGTTCTCGACTTCGCCGGTAGTGGATTTGCCCGAAAAGTTTGTCTTTCCACTTGGTGGCAAAGCGAATGTTGACTGGACGTTCTTTAATTACCTCGACGTCGATCCAAGAAGTGCTGTTAATACTGACTTTCGTGGCGGCCCCTACCAGTACGAAGACCACCAAGGATACGACATCGTCACTCCCAACTTCGCGGTCATGGACCTAGGAATCGCCGTCTATGCGGCGGCAGGAGGTGTCGTCACAGAAGTCCGCGATTCACTGTACGATCGTGCGGAAAGCGTTACCGGTGGCCAGTCGAATTTTGTCACAATCGATCACGGATTGGGATGGCAAACGCGGTACTATCACATCGGGAAAGATTCGGTGACGGTTGCAGTCGGCGACATGGTAAGTCGCGGAGATCTGATCGCATCACTAGCGAGTTCCGATACGGACCTTCCACACCTTCATTTCGATGTCAAGCACTATGGACATAAAGTCGAAACATTCCTCGCTCCGGAACTTTATTATGTCGATCCGTATCCCTACCAGGGCGACCAGCAGCCAGCGGTCACGGAGATCCTCATTACGAATTTCAACGCATTCACCTCACCGGACGTTCCTGAACGTTTGTCCGCAGTTGGTGAGTTTTCGCAGACTGAGAATGACGTGATTCTGCTTTGGTACTCCTTTACGCATGCCAATCAAGGTGATCAGCTACGCGTTCGCTGGATTCGACCCGACAGTACCGTTGCTCAGACCAAAGGATACGATTTCGGTGGCGTTTCGCGACAAACTTGGAACCAGTGGGTGTTGAACCCTTCGATTTGGCACGAGCAAATCGGTACTTGGATTGTCGAAGTCGAGATTAATGGAAATATCGTCGGATCGACTTCCTTTGATGTTGTCGCAGGTGCCGCGAAGCCGGAAATTCATGTTAGTCAAAATGGTGTCACTTCGCTCGATGGTCGCTCAACCTCCTATGATTTCGGCAATGTCGCCAACAACGCCACTGCGCCAACGAAAACGTTCCAGATTCAAAACCACGGCAACAGCAATCTCATTCTCTCGGCTCCCGTGCTGCCGACCGGATTTTCGTTCGTCGGTGCCTTCCCTAGTGTGGTTGCGCCCGATACCGTTGTCAGCTTCACCGTCCAACTCGACACGGCCGTCGTCGGTCATAAACTTGGTGAGATTCGATTTAAAACGAACGATGCCGATGAGTCATCTTATGACTTCCCACTCGAAGGCAACGTTACCGGAACACCGCCAGCCGGTTCACCGACGATCGCGGTCAATGGCCCAAACGCAGTCGGTTATGTGCATGGCGATCCGCCATCGCTGCTCAATTCCGCAATGACGATCGTCGATGCCGGTGCGACAGTGTTCACCAATGCCGTGTTAAGTGCCAAGCATGTTATCGGCGGACTGGTCGGCGATTCGATCGGGCTGCGCAGCCAGGGTACCGCCGCAGGCGAAGTCGGTGTCAGCGGTAACAACGTGACGTTTGGTGGTACAATTGTCGGCTCGCTGCTGGGAAGCGTGGCTACTAATTTATTAGTGAAGTTCAACGTCGCCGCGACTGCCGCAGCCGTGAACGCCATCGCACGAAACCTAACTTGGTTCACAACCAACGACGCATCGGTAGCGTCGCGTACCATCGCAATTGAATTCAACGATGCGGATGGACAATCCAGCGGTCAAGTCTATCGCGAAATTGTACTCGACCGCCCACGGCTGATATTAGACATCGACCGACCGCTCGGTGTTAAAACTTCGGAAGGTTCGTTCGCGCACGCGACAATTACGCGAACCGGCAACACCTCCTTGCCGCTCATTGCCACACTCGCCAGCAACGATATAAGCGAAGCCACAGTGCCACCCACTGTGACGATTCTAGCAGGTGAAAGTACTGGTAGCTTCGAAGTTACAGCCGAACGCGATTCGGAAATCGATGGCGAGCAAGTCGCACGTATAACCGCTATTGCAAACGGACTGATAGGTGCGTCGGCACCGATCGCGATTGCCGACGACGTGTCTGGGCTGCTGAATCAAGAAGATTCTGGCGGCGGTGTTCAGTCACTTCGAGCGTCAAGTGTTTCGATTGCAGCAGTGGATCCTACCGTGACGAAAGTCACTCAAACTAACGCAAATGAATTGCTACTGGCCGCAGCGCAGTGGTGGGTCGCTCTCGGTGTACCAATCGAACAACTGAGCGACGTGAGACTTCAAGTGACAAATCTCGGCAGCAACCAACTCGGCTCGACGGACGGGAAAACGATTTGGCTGGATGACGACGCGGCAGGCTGGGGCTGGTTTATCGATACGACTCCACTAACGAACGATGAGTTCCAGGCCAAAGGCTCGCGTTTGAGCGCCGAGTCTGGACCTGCGGCGGGTGGCATCGACTTGTTAACTGTTTTGGCGCATGAACTTGGACATTCACTCGGACTCGACGACAATTCTTTGGACGACGGTAGCCTGATGAGTCATGAGCTCAGCATCGGCACTCGCCGGATACCTTCCTCGGAATGGACCAAAAAGGTGACGGGGTAGTTTCTAGCATTGGGGCCGTTTCGGGACGGATTCACTTTTCGCTGGCGGTTGGCCTCCTCCCACCAACATTGACGACAATGATGCTTCATCTGCAAACTCTGCGACAACGCTGCCAAGACGGGGAGGGATTTGAATTGCGTGGTCAGAACACACTTGGGTTCCTATAGATAAATGTTCGTTCGCAACTATCTGGTGCGACACGATGAGTGCCCGTTACGAAGTCAGGCATCATGGCGAAGTAGATCGTCTGGGCCTCGCTGCCGAAATGACTAGAATTCGAATATCCCTTCACCATCAGCGGTCGCTGGGTTCTTGCTCTGTTGAAGCGATTAGATATCTGGCCGCATCATCATACGTATTGGTTGTGCTCAAAAGACAAAGAGAATGACCCCGATTTCAAGCGCAAGATCGCTGATGTTTGCACCGTATATCAGGAGGCCATCGAGCGTTACCGAAACGAGGCCGTGCACACCATTTGCATCGGCGAAATGACTGGTATCCAGCTGCTGAAACGGATCACGCTGGACCTACCCCGAAGGTTACGTAAACGCTTCTCAACTCTCAACTCATGCCCATGCCCATACCTACCATCCACCGCGTCGCGTGGACCATCTTGGCGTCTATTTTTCTCCCCTTGTCCGCCTTTAGCCAGCAATCAGGCTCGGCCTGGCCTTGCTGGATGGGCACCAACCACGATGGCATGTCCGCCGAGTCCGGATGGTCGAGCGAC
>JBGSMN010000002.1:0-24036 GCA_041740155.1 Rhodopirellula sp. | reverse complement strand
TGCCCGGCTTTATCCTACGGGGCCAGCGGGCCACAAAAGGCACTCTGGATCCGCCCTGCTCTGTACCAAATTTAAACCCGCTCCAGGGTGCATTTCGAAAGAACCCGAATTCTCCGTCTTTCCCACCAGTCTGCTCACCTTCGGCGGTGTTCCAAAGCAAATTATTAGCGGCAAGACCAGCCAATCGATGCCCGGCAAACTGTATCACCTGAGTAATGATCCGCAAGAGACAATGGACGTCTATCACCAATACCCTGAGGTCGTTCAGCGCATCGAACAGGTGATGCGAAAGGAATTAGCGAAGAAGGAGTCAGTGTTTCGGGTCAGTCATGGCCAGATCGTTGAATCCGATTGATGCAACCACTAATGATGTTTTTCATGGTCATGGAATCGGTTCCGGCCATGGTACAAAGATGTAAAGCATAGAAAGAAAATTGAAACGTGTTTATATTATCAAGTTATGAGCTGGCGATTGCTTTTACGGTGATCACCATGTTGTGCTGGGGATCGTGGGCGAACACCCAGAAGCTGGCGGCGAAAAGCTGGCGGTTTGAATTGTTCTACTGGGACTATGTTATCGGCGTGTTGGCATTGGCTTTACTCTTTGCATTCACGCTGGGCAGCTTCGGTGAAAGCGGTCGCAGTTTTCTCGGGGACATCCAGCAGGCCGACCTGGGCAACCTAGGAAGCGCGTTTCTGGGCGGCGTCGTCTTTAATGCGGCCAACATTCTGCTGGTGGCGGCGATTGCGTTGGCTGGCATGTCGGTGGCCTTCCCGGTCGGGATCGGCATTGCACTGGTCATGGGCGTCGTCGTCAACTACATCGCCGCGCCGCAGGGCAATGCGACTCTGCTTTTCACGGGGGTCGGATTCGTGGCCGCTGCCATTCTCGTCGATGCCATTGCTTACGGAAAACTAGGTGGATCGAAAAAGGCTTCCTCTAAAGGAATTATCATTTCTGTCATTGCCGGGGTGCTGATGGCCTCGTTCTATCGCTTTGTGGCCGCCTCCATGTCGACGGACTTTGTGACCCCGGAATCAGGGAAGCTGACGGGATATACTGCGGTCTTCTTTTTTGCACTGGGCATTTTTGTCAGCAACTTTGTCTTCAATACCGTCTTCATGAAAAAACCGGTCGAAGGCGAGCCGGTCACCTACAGACAGTATTTCGCGGGCGACTTCAAAACCCATCTCATGGGCGTTCTCGGCGGCATCATTTGGTGTATCGGCATGTCGTTCAGCATCATTGCCGCTGGCAAGGCGGGCTATGCGATCTCATACGGGCTGGGGCAGGGCGCGACTCTCGTCGCCGCACTGTGGGGCGTGTTTATTTGGAAAGAGTTCAAAGGAGCATCCAAGGGCGTCAATCTGTTGCTTGCTCTCATGTTTGTCGGTTTCGTGGTCGGCATTGTCTTGATTATCGCAGCCGGTAGCAGTACTTAGTTTTTGATCCAAGGAGTTCTCGTGTCTAAAATTGTAGTGATTGGAAGTTCAAACACCGACATGGTGATTAAATCCGAACGCCTGCCCACACCGGGGGAAACAATCCTCGGCGGTAAGTTTTTCATGAATCCCGGTGGCAAGGGAGCCAACCAGGCCGTCGCCGCCGCCAGGCTTGGGGGCGAGGTGGTTTTTGTAGCCAAGGTCGGTGACGACATCTTCGGGCAAGAGGCCGTGGCCGGTTTCAAAGATGAGGGCATCAACACCGACTATATCGGAGTCGATCCGTATCTGCCTTCCGGCGTCGCGACGATCATGGTCGACGGTAAGGGCGAGAACTGCATTGCTGTGGCGTCCGGCGCGAACAATTCGTTGAGCCTCACGGACGTCGATCTGGCCATGAATCAAATCGATGCGGCAAGTGTGCTGTTGATGCAGCTTGAAACGCCGATGCAAACCATTGAGTATGTGACCGCCCTTGGTCACGAAAAAGGGAAACTTGTGATTCTCAATCCCGCACCGGCGCAGACGCTCTCCGATGCCTTGTTGGCCAAGCTGGATATCATCACACCCAACGAAACCGAAGCCGAACTGCTCACCGGGCTCAAGATCGAAACGCTCGATGATGCGAAAGCCGCTGCTACGTTTTTGCGTAACAAGGGAGTTCGAACCGTCGTCATCACCTTAGGCTCGGAAGGTGCATTTGTGGATTCCGAATTGTTCTCCGGACTGGTTTCCGTTCGTAAGGTCAAAGTCATTGATACAACGGCGGCGGGCGACACGTTTAATGGCGCGCTGGCGGTCGGCATTGCCGGCGGAATGGAAATCGAAGAAGCGGTATCGTTCGCCAACGAAGCGGCAGCCATCTCCGTCACCCGCCTCGGTGCGCAGGCTTCTGCGCCGGCTTTGAAAGAACTGAAGGGGTTTGGTCAACAATTAGAAAAGACAACAACAGAAATCGTATCCTCATAAAAATACTTAAAAATAGAAAGACGCATTCTATGATGCTTAAAAAATGGATGATCGTACTGGGTTTGGTTGGCACGGTGAGTGTTTCCGTGAGCGCATCGGCGGACGAGACGCAAGAAATTTCCCGTAGCACCTACGCTGAAAAAATGCAGGGTTTTTGGCTGGGCCAATGCATTGCCAACTGGACGGGGCTGGTGACCGAAGGCGTGAAGAAGGCGCCACCCTTCTTTACCGACAAGGCCTGGGGCACCGACCAGGGTCGGAAAATGAAAACAATTGAGTTTGTGTTGGTGGAGGAAAGTGCTGTCTGGGGCGCGGATGACGATACCGATATTGAATATATCTTTCAGGAGATCCTGCTCGCCAACAAAACAAGTATTGCGACACCGGAACAGATCCGCGACGGATGGCTCAGGCACATCAAGCATGAAGAACAAAACTATCTGTGGGTTTCCAACGAAAAGGCGCTGCACCTGATGATCGATGGCATGCTGCCTCCCGAAACAAGCCTGCCAAAAAACAATCCCGAGTACGACCAGATTGATGCCCAGCTCACCACGGAAATCTTCGGTCTTTTCGCGCCCGCTCGCCCCGATGTGGCGCTGAAGATGGCGCACATGCCGATCCGCACCGCAGCCTACCGCGACTCGGAATGGATTGCAGAATTCTATGTCGTCATGCATTCACTCGCCTCCGCGGTGGATCCCAGCCTCTCGATGAAGGAGCAAACCCAGTGGCTGGCGGAACAGGCTCGCAAGCGTTTGCCGAACCAATCGTTCCCGGCAAAAATGTACGACTGGATCAAACAAGAGTACGAAAACAACCCCGACAAGGATAACTGGGAAAAGACACGCGATGCGTTACACATCCGCTATACCGGCGTCACCACCGACGGCTACAAGTACCGTACTTGGTTCGATGCGGGCATCAATTATGGGGCCAGTCTTATCAGCCTCTTCTACGGCGAGGGCGACTTCAAGCGCACGATCCAGATTGGCACGCTTTGCGGCTGGGACTCCGACAATCCGACGGCCACGTGGGGCGGTCTGTTGGGCTTCATGCTTGGACGCGACGGAGTCGAGAAACAGTTCCCCGATAAAAACCTGTCCGGTCTCTACAGCATTTCCCGCACGCGGGTGAACTTTCCCGACCGCACACCAAACCAAAAGGGCGACGACTCATTCGTGCTGATGGCGGATCGCGGTATCGAAATCGTTGATCGGGTCGTGACCGAAGAGATGGGTGGTCGTGTTGATACGGAAAAGGGTGTCTGGATTATTCCGGGCACTGAAGCGAAGGTCGAACCTGCGAAATACTAAGGCGGCTGATGGATAAGCTGAATCATGACCTGGAGAAAAACTAAATAACGATGCAATATCATCTCTGCTTTGACCGTACCTTCGAACTCGGTCTTCATACAACCTGCCCGGTTCATTCAAAACACCGTATGCGCAACCTGAAAAGGAAAACGTTCATTTGTTTTCTTTCAACTCTGACGCTCATTTTTTGGGCGTTTTCCGCAACGTCATTGCATGCCAAAACCAGGCCCAACGTCTTGATTGTCATGACGGACGATCAGGGCTACCCCGAGCTCTCGGTTCACGGAAACCCCGTCCTACAGACGCCGAATTTAGACAAGCTACACGGGCAAAGCCTGCGGCTGAGCGATTTCCATGTGACGCCAATGTGTACGCCAACACGCGGCCAGTTGTTGACCGGCATCGACGCGGCTCGCAATGGTGCGGCCAATGTCAGTAGCGGCCGCGCCCTGCTGCGTGCGGAGATCCCGACGATGGCCAACTACTTCGGCGATGCCGGATTTGCCACCGGCATATTTGGGAAGTGGCACCTCGGTGCGAATTACCCCTATCGACCTCAGGACCGGGGATTTCAGCAAAGCGTTTGGTTTCCGTCTTCTTCCATCCCCTCGGTGCCTGCTTATTGGGGGAACGACTACTTTGACGACGTCTATACAAAGAACGGCAAGGCCGAGCAGTTCAAAGGCTACTGCACCGATGTGTTCTTTCATGAAGCGAAGACGTTTATGGCGAATTCGGTAAAAGCCGGAAAGCCGTTTCTTTGCTATCTTCCGACCAATACGCCCCATGGGCCATTCAATCCGAAGCCCCAGGATCGTGCCCTGATCGCCAAAAGGCTCCAGGACCCACAGTTTGATCACCTCGATCATGGCTTCAAGAAACAACTCGCCGCGTACCTCGGCATGATTGTCAATATCGATAACAACATGGGCGAGTTGATGCAGTTTCTCGATGATGAGGGGCTGGCTGATAACACGATTCTGATCTTCATGACCGATAATGGCAGCCTTCTCGGACCTCAGTATTTCAATGCCGGAATGCGGGGAATGAAGACAGAACTATGGGAAGGCGGGCATCGAGTTCCATGCTTCATTCGTTGGCCCGATGGCAATCTCGCCGTCTCGCAAGACATCGGCGGATTGACCCAGGTGCAGGATATTTTGCCGACCCTGTTGGATCTGTGCGAAATCAAACCTGCAAGCGAACCCGAGTTCGATGGCATGAGCCTCGCCCCGGTTTTACGAGGCAAAGAGCAAGTGTCTGACGACCGAATTCTCGTCATCAATTACAGTCGGATGCCGGGCTTCTCAAACTACCCATCGTCTCATGGCCAGACACAGATGCGAGCCGATCAAGCGGGCGTGCTGTGGAAGCAGTGGCGGCTTTTGGAAGATCGTGAGCTTTACGATCTGGATACCGATCCCCTTCAGGAAACGAACGTCATCGATCAACACCCCGACGTGGTGGAAAAACTGAGAGCACATCTCAGTGCCTGGTGGAAAAAAGTTGGTCCAACCGCCAATGAGGTGCAGCGAATCATCATCGGAACGGATCACGAAAACCCAACAAAACTGAGCGGTACCGAATGGCTCGATGTCTTCATCGATCAACAGGGACAGATTCTTAGAGGCGAGCAGAAAAGCGGCTACTGGATGATCGACGTGGCGCGGGCCGGCGAATACGACATCGAGCTTCGTCGTTGGCCCAAAGAAGCGGATGGCACGATCAGCGGCACCTTGCCAGACGGAACCGGCACTGCTCTGCCCATTACGCAAGCGAGCCTCTTTGTCAGCGGCCACAACCACATGAGCATTGGTGAAAAACATCCCTACTCATTTGAAGGCCTGACCAAGCAAGTCAAGAAAGAGGACAAGGGTGTCACCTTTACGATGAACCTCAAGCAAGGCCCCACCGCGTTGCATACCTGGTTCAAGGGTAAGGATAACACGATGCTGAGTGCCTATTACGCCTATGTTAATTACAAGGATTAAAACCGATGTACCGTCATGAAGATCAATACAATTAAGAACTGCATGATTCAGACCTTCCTTGCGATAGTCGTTTTCTGCACCTACGGTGCAAACACGTTTTTAGCATCGATATCCGCAGCGCAGTCGCATCCTGGTCAAGTGGACCGTTTGCCCAACATTCTGTTCTGCATTTCCGACGATCAAAGCTACGCACATACCGGTGCCAATGGTGATCCGGTAGTCCAGACGCCGGCTTTCGATCGGATTGCTCGCGAGGGTCTGCGATTTACTCATGCGTTCTGTGACGCGCCGAGCTGTGGGCCTTCGAGGTCAGCGATTCTCACCGGTCAGCCGATCTGGCGTTTGGAAGAAGCCGGAAACATTCACAGCACCTTGCCAGCGAAGTTCGCGACCTACACCGAGTTGTTGGCAGAGTCTGGATACTCCGTCGGTTACACCGGCAAAGGATGGGACCCTGGTCGACTTGAGCCCGGCGGCCGCACCGTCAATCCCGCAGGTGCCGCGTTTCAGAAGCGGAAAACGAAACCGCTGTTCGCGGGCATATCGAACAAGGACTACGCCGGAAACTTTCAAGACTTCTTGAATCAGGTGTCCGACGATCAGCCGTTTTGTTTTTGGCTAGGCACACACGAACCGCATCGCGGCTACGAATGGGGATCCGGAAAGAAGGCGGGGAAAGATCCCGCCAAGGTGGTCGTGCCACCCATTTTTCCGGACAACGACATCGTACGGACTGACCTGCTTGATTACTTCGTGGAAATTGAAACCTTTGACCAGCAGGTCGCACGCGCCATCAAGATGCTTGAAGACGCCGGCCAACTGGACAATACGATCGTGGTCGTTACCAGCGATCACGGCATGCCCTTTCCCCGGGCAAAGGCAAGCCTCTATGACGCGGGATCGCGAGTTCCCCTCGCAATCCGCTGGCCGAAGGGAATCCGCAGGCCTGGCCGTGACGTCAGCGCCTTTGTCAACCTGAGCGATCTCGCTCCGACGTTTTTGGAAGCCGCCGGCCTGACGCCACCATCCATGATGACCGCCCGCAGCCTGACAGACCTCTTCGACGCCAAAGAAGCCGGTTCGCGACCGGCCGCCTTCATCGCCATGGAACGCCATGACGGCTGTCGCAAGGGTGGCAAGGGCTATCCCTGCCGCGCGATCCGCACCAAGGAGTTTCTCTACATCCACAACTTTGAACCGACCCGGTGGCCTTCTGGCTCTCCCGACCCGACCGACTGTGCCCGGTCCATACCTTACGGCGAGATCGACAGCTCACCGACCAAAACTTTCATGATGGAACATCGCAACGAGCGAAGTATCGCCCACCTAGCTGAACTGGCATTTGTAATGCGACCGGCTGACGAGCTCTATGATCTGAAAAACGACCCGCATCAACTGAAGAACTTGGCGGAGTCGAAAGCGATGGCAGAGACACTGGCATCGCTTCGCAAACAACTCTTCAATCATCTCAGGACAACCCGCGATCCGCGCGTTGTCGGTGGCACTGTCGATTGGGACTACTACCCGTATTACGGAAGCATCAGCACGAAGGGATGGAGTGTCGATGCGAAGTCTCATTAGCCCACGAAAAATTCCGATGCTTAATTTTACTCTGAATCATCTCGATCCCTGCCGCACCGCCGCGCTGCCGCACTGCCGGGCGACGGACCGAGCGGTGATTGAACTTATAAGTAAGAGTAAAAGGGACGGCAAGAACGCGCAACCGCTTATCGTCGCCGTCCTCACTTGGTTGCTCACTTTGGGAGCGGTCACTCACCCAGCGTATGCGGACGAGCCGCCCAATGTGTTGTTCATTGCAGTGGATGATTTGCGTGACTGGGTCGGGCACCTTGGTGACCATTCCCAGGCAAAGACACCCAACATCGACCGCCTCGCCGAGCGTGGAGTTTCTTTTTCCAGCGCGTATTGTTCGGCGCCTTTGTGCAATCCGTCCCGCATCAGTCTGCTGACGGGAATCGCACCGTCGACTTCTGGCGTCTACGGTAACGGAGAAAAGCTTCGAGAGAAACTTCCGAATGCAGTGACCTTGATGCAGCACTTCCGCGCATCAGGATACTCGGCACGCGGTGCCGGTAAGATCTTCCATGGAAACGGTGCCTATGATGATGACTCCTGGGATGGCTACTTCAGACCAGCGAACTCCAAAATGCCTCAGCGAATCAATCGCGACAGCAGTCTACCGAAGTCTGCGTGGGCTCCCTGGGGGCCACTTGCATGCAGCGATGATGCGATGTTTGACGGCAAAAATGCCAACTGGATCATTGCTGAACTAGAGAAGCCTCAGAAAAGGCCCTTCTTCCTGGCGTACGGACTGACCAAGCCGCATCTGTCGTGGGAAGTGCCGCAGAAATATTTCGACCTGCACCCCATCGATCGAATTGAACTGCCCGTCGTCAAGAAAGGCGACCTCGACGACGTGCCTCCCTTTGGTCAAAAGCTGGCGCGTGAAGTTTACGACCCTTCCGGTGAGAAGAACTTTGCGGTGAAGCCCAATGGGGATCATGCAAACGTAATCGCACACAACCAATGGCGCAAAGCCGTTCAAGCCTATCTCGCCACGATCAGCTTCGCCGATGCCCAGATCGGAAGAGTGTTAGATGCTCTCGAGAAGAGTGAGCATGCAGAGAACACGATCGTTGTCTTGTGGGGCGATCACGGTTGGCATCTGGGCGAAAAAGAGCACTGGCGCAAGCATGCCTTGTGGGATGTTTCCACGCGAACGCCGCTGATCATTTCCATTCCCAACAGTGAAACCAAGGGGCAACTCTGCCATCGGCCGGTCAGCTTGATCGACCTCTATCCCACGCTCGTTGATCTATGTGGCTTGCCAGAACGCGATGGGTTGGAAGGCCAAAGTCTCAAACCGCTTTTGAATGACCCAAGCCAGCAGTGGGATCGTCCGGTCGTGATGACCTACGGCTCGGGCAACCATGCCGTCCAGACGTATCGGTGGCGCTACATCCGATATGCGGATGGCGGGGAAGAGTTATATGACCATTCTAAAGACCCGAGCGAGTGGGAGAACCTCGTCTCTCTTTCGCAATACAAATCCACCATCGAGAAACTGAAAATGCATCTTCCGGAGAAAAACAAATGATGAGAACCCAGCAAACCGTTCCGGTGCTCGCACTTTGTGCCGTGTTATCGCTGATATCCTGCGTTGAACTGCACGCGCAGCAAAAGCCCAATGTGATATTTTTTCTTGTCGACGATCTCGGCTGGCGGGACTTGGGTTGCTACGGCAGCCAGTTCTATGAAACTCCGGAGATCGACCAGTTGGCAAAAGAAGGCATGCTGTTCGAGAATGCCTACTCGACCTGCCACGTCTGCTCGCCGAGTCGAGCAAGCATTCTGACCGGGAAATATCCAGCACGCACCAACTTGACCGAGTGGCTAGGCGGGCGTCCTGAGAAGGATTATGAGACGTTACACCACGGCGAAAAGCTTACGGCTTTGCCTGATTCGGAGCAAACACTGGCGGAGACATTACACAAACATGGTTATGCAACCGCAAATTATGGTAAAGCTCATTTGAACAAAGACCCGACGTCCTACGGCTTTGATGAAGCCATCACGGGATGGGTCCGATCCTATTATCACCCTTTCGGCGCTCCATATAACAAAATGCTGCCAGCAAAAAAGGGCGACTACTACACGGATAAGCTGACCGATGCAGCCGTTGATTTCATTGAACGAAATAAAGATCAGCCGTTCTTCGTACACCTCGAACACTTTTCCGTTCACGATCCGATCCAGGGTCGTAAGGATCTGGTTGAGAAATACAAAAAGAAACTTGCGACAATGCCGCTTCAGGAAGGCCCTGATTACATCCTCGAACCCAACCCGGATGGCCCTGCGACCTCAGGGGAAAATCTCAAAGCCCTGGAAGAAAATGATAACGGCCGATTGCACCAGAATGAGCGAGTTTGGTGGGTGAAGCAAAAGCAGGACAACGTCGAATTTGCAGGGATGGTGGGGGCAACGGATGAAAGCCTTGGTCGAATCCGCGCGAAGCTGAAAGAACTCGGACTTGAGAAGAACACCATTGTCATCTTCGCGTCCGACAACGGAGGCATGTCGGCCTCGAACGGGTATCTAGGAATCAACCATCCCCGCGAGACTCTGAACGCGCGTTTCGCGAGCTCCAACCTGCCGCTTCGCGGCGCCAAAGGCTGGAATTATGAAGGTGGAGTTCGAGTGCCCTTGATTGTGCATTGGCCCGGTGAAATTCAACCGGATTCCACTTCACAAGCGATCGTCACGGGAACGGATTACTACCCAACCCTGCTCGAAATGTTGAACCTCCCCGCGTTGCCAGACCAACATGTGGACGGCCGTAGTTTTGTCCCTGCGTTGAAAGGTGAAGACTACGATCGTGGTCCCATCTACTGGCACTTTCCCCATTACAGCAATCATGGCTACCAAAGTCCGGGCGGGGCGATTCGTTATGGCCGCTACAAATTGCTCGAATACTACGAGAACGGAACGGTCCAGCTCTTCGATTTGGAAAATGACATCGGCGAACAAAACGATCTCGCGAAGTCACAACCCGAAATCTCGCGGAAGCTGAAGCAGATGCTGCACGATTGGCGCGACGACGTCGACGCCAAGATGCCGTATCCCAAAACAGCAACTTCAGTTCCCGCGCGGGGAGCACGTGTTGCCATACCGAACAAGATGTCCAATTCCGACAACAACCGAAAGCCAGCAAAATGATTATGGTTTTAGCAGCCTCCCTCCGAAGCTGTCGCACACGTCTGTCCCCAATCTGGATTGCCTTCGTTGCGATACTTGCACTTACGGGACTTCCTGCGAATGCTCAGTATCAGAGCGACAAGCCGCTGAATATCCTCCTGTTTACCGCCGATGATCTTGGCTATGAGGCTTTTCCACTACTGGGCGGGTCAACGGCTGACGTGACGCCGAACCTGGACCGTTTCGCAAAATCGGCCATGAGTTTTACCAATGCGCACGTCAATGTCGCGATCTGTGCTCCGAGCCGAAGCGTGATTGCCACCGGGCGTTATGGTCACAACAGTGGGTGCATCGGTTTCAACAAACTTCCGCAGCCGATTCCCACTCTGTTCGGCACGTTGCAGAACGCGGGATACCTGACGGGAGTTCTTGGCAAGGTCAGTCATTCCACGACAGAACTTGGTTTTCGCTGGGACTACCAACACGATCAGGACGAACTGGGCAGTGGCAGGAGCCCAACGCGCTATCACGACTACTGTGCGGAGTTCTTTGAAAAGTCTCAGCGTTCGGGCAAGCCTTTTTACATGATGGTCAATTCGCATGACCCGCATCGTCCGTTCTACAAACAGCAAGACATGCCAGGCGAAGAAACTCCCTCAAGAATTTTTTCAGCCGATGAGATCGCGGTGCCATCCTACCTGAGCGACTTGCCAAAAGTGCGAAACGAAATCGCCATGTACTTTAGTTCGGTCCGCAGACTCGATGACACATTTGGCAAAGTGTTACAGGCATTGGATGATTCAGGTCTTGCAGACAATACGTTAGTGCTATTCATGACCGACAACGGTTCTGCGTTTCCTTTTGCCAAAGCCAACACCTATCTGGCTAGCACAAAAACACCCTGTTTCGTTCGCTGGCCCGGCGTAACTCGACCGGGCTCGATCGACCGCGAGCATCTGATCTCGGAAGTCGACTTCTTCCCAACGTTCATGGAAGCGACCGGCATAGCTGCTCCTGACAAGCTGGACGGTCGATCCATTGTGCCGCTACTGCGTGGCGAGAAACAGGATGGAAGAGAATTTGTTTTCACGCAGATCGACTACACCATTAGTGGTCCTCCCAAACCGATGCGTTGTGTGCAGGACAAGCAATACGGGTACATCTTCAACGCGTTCAGCGACGGGGAGTTTCAGTATAAAAATAACAACGAGGGACAGACGTTTAGGGCCATGCAGCAAGCTGGCAAAACAGATCCCGCGATTCAGCGTCGCGTGGAGATGTTTCGTTTCCGTGTTGTTCAGGAGTTCTATGATCTGCAGAAAGATCCAGGCTGCGTCAATAATCTGATCAATAGTCCGGAACACCTTCAGCTTGTACGCGAATACCAGCAGCGACTGAGACGCTGGATGGTGGAAACCAATGATCACTGCATGGCAGCATTTGATGTGCGAGATGATCCAGAGAAACTGGCGGAACAAATCCGAAACTACCGACCGCAGATCGAACAGCCGAAGCAAAAAGGGAAAGAGTCGTAACAGCAAACTGGATTGGATCTCAATATTGCGTTATCAAGAAATGGCGGAGTATCTGAGAATTTATCTCGTGGAAAATCATGAAATTATTTGTCCAGTTTCGTCATCTCGCGCATGAAAAACAAGATAGCGCAGCTGATGTCGATTCTGATTCTCCAAACAAGATTTTTCAAACACGATTTTTGAATCAAACGAAAGTAAGTTTCCCGCTCGGTGCGGGCGACTTTGGCGAGCGTCAGCTCGAAGTGGTAGTTTAATTTTTTTCTTTAAATATAAGAGGCGAAATGTGATGTTAAAGACCAAACGTAGAAGTGGTTTTACACTTGTGGAGTTACTCGTGGTGATCGCGATCATCGGAGTGTTGGTGGGCTTGCTGTTGCCTGCCGTACAGGCCGCACGCGAGGCGGCGCGGCGGATGAGTTGCAGCAACAATTTTAAGCAGATCGGGCTGGCGATTCACAACTATCATTCGGCATTTGATCAATTGCCAACCCAGCGTACCGGCACAGATGGCGACAAGCAAATTACTGGGCATTACACATCTACGAATAACCACAATCGTTTGCGATTGAGTTTTCTTGTAGGGCTCACCCCGTTTATCGAACAGCAAGCAATTTGGGAATCGATCGCCAATGGCGACCCGAATCGCGGTTTTTTTCCCATGGGACCGACGCCTGATCGGCTGACCTTCGATCCTTGGGTGACTGAGTTACCCGGATTTCGCTGCCCGAGTGATCCCGGGGTCGGCTTGCCGGCAAACGGGAGAACCAATTACGCGGCTTGCATGGGAGACGCGATCCATCGAAGCAGTGCAGGGGCCTACAATTGGGATCTAACTCCCAATACTGGAGCAGACCAATTCCGAGAGTCTCAGCGAGGTATGTTCGCTCCGATGGGAAAGATGAAATTTCGCGATGTACTGGATGGGCTGTCAAACACTGTGATGTGTGGGGAAATCGCAACCGATTTGGGAGACAATGACATCAGGACCCAGCCCTACATTGGAAATACGGGCTGGCCCTCCGTGAGAAATAACCCGAGTCTCTGCAAGACCTTTGTGGATCCACTACGTCCGACATTCTGGAGTCCCGCTGAGAGTGCCAACTTGCAAAATGCATATGCGGCTCACAAGGCACGCGGGTACCGCTGGGCTTCCGGCTATGTGGTTTACAGCGGGTTCCAAACGATCTTGCCGCCGAACCGCGAAATTTGTGTCGCTAATAATCAAGGCCCGAACGGCCAGAAGTCCGAGCAAATGGACGTGATGGGGGGCGCGGGCAGTCGTCACACCGGTGGTGCTCATGTGTTGATGGGAGATGGGGCGGTGAAGTTCATCACCGATTCGATCGATGCGGGTAACTCAACGCTCCCGAATGTCTGGGCAGGCGGTGCGGTAGCTGGTTCGCCGAGTCCCTACGGATTGTGGGGGGCTCTCGGTACTCGCGCGTCAAAGGAAGTTATCGATAAAGAGTTCTAGCTCCTTTTTTGTTTTTTTACGCCGGATGACTTCGGGCATCCGGCAGTTCACTGGTCTCTGGTGTGACAGCCTTGCCACATCAAGTTAGGCACGTTGCGGCTTAAGCCGCTGGACGCTTTCATCAAATACTTTTCACTATTAGGAAACCTTTCGGATGCTTAAATTCTTCTCGCATGTCGTTTTGGCAGGTATTGTGACAACTGCTGTGGTCGGGTGCGGTGACCCTGAGCCGAAGGTGATCGTCGATAAACAGACGGCAGTGGAAATGCAGGCCGTGCGTGATGCGCAGGAGAAAGCGGATTACGAAAAGGAAGCCGCGGCCATGAAAGCAGATCCCAATTTCAAAAAATGAGGGTTGCGTTTTCCCTATTTTGAGCGCCCTCCGCTCGCCTTTCACGGTGAGTGGATCGGTTTCGTCGGCCTTTCCTGGACTCCAGAGCGCATTGGATGAATCGAATTGATATTCTTGCCGTTCTGATGCCTGAACGGACCAAACAAATTGCCCTGGCTTGGTCGATCCTACGGCAGTCGCAACTGGCCGAAGATGCCTATCAGGACACGTTGGCGAAAGTCTTGGAGAATCAGGCAATTTTCGAAGGTCCGAAGCACCTTCGTGACTGGTCATGGAAAGTTTTGCGTCACCGCTGTTACGAATTGGTTCGTCAACAGAAGTACCAACCATCGCTACTGGACGAGTCCATTTTGGACCTAGTGGATTCCGAGCTCCAGAGCCGTGAAGTAGATGGGCTGAACCAGCGTGCTGATGCGCTGCGGCACTGCGTTGGCTGTCTGCCGGAGCATTCTCGTGAGATCATTAGGCTTCGGTATTTCGAGGGCCTACACGGTATACAACTGGCAGCGAAGCTGGGACGCAAACCGGATGCTGTCTACAAGGCTCTTCAGCGAATCTACGCTACCTTGGGTGACTGCATTCGAGGAAGACTGGGCCATGTGGAAAACGGAGGCGTCACTTGATGACCGATGAAGATTTTCAGAGTCTTGCGACACGCTATCTCGAAGATGCGTTAGAGGAGAGCGAAGTCCTGATGCTCGGGCAGGAGTTGGGTCGTTATCCTGCGCGTGTCCAGCAGTTCAATGACCTTCGGATTCTGACCGGTTTGATTCACGAGCACGGTCATAACGCAAACGAACCAGGGCCTCAACTCAGGCAACCTAACTCGGTCGCAACCGCTGATCGGATGAGGACCAAGTGGTTTCACCTCGCCCTACTGGGAAGTTTGGTGGCGTCGATTTTGCTGGTGATCACGTTCTCATTCGGGACGTTCGCTCCCTCACCCATTGCGACTTTGGTTTCGGTTGATCGGCAGTTCCTGCTAGAACATGGAGAGCGTGAGGTGACCTTCATCGTCGTCCGGGAGAACCTGCCCCATGAATACGGCGACGTGCCTTGCCATGCTTTTGCGGGACACCGTCATCCTGAAGCGAACGGACCTCAACTTGAGCTTGGGCTAGCGGAAAATAATTGAGTATCGCGACGCATTTGCGTGCAAGCTGGCACTGAGGCTGTGAATCTTTATCTTTACGAGAAAATACATTGATAAAAATACTATTCATGATGATTTTGCTGTTGACAGCAGCAATCGCACATGCAGAACCGAATATCGTTATTCTTTTTGCCGATGACCTGGATGCGGATGGAATCAACTGCACCGTCGATCGGGTGAATACCTGGCCAACGCCGAGCGGTGCTCAGCGGGTTATCGGAAAGCGGGCGAACCCAAGGTGCTGACGCCGAACATTGATTCGCTGGCGGAAAACGGCATGCTGTTCACTCGTTTTTATGTGAACGCAACGGTCGACACGCCGAGTCGCGATTGCCTGCTGACGGGGCGGTACGCGACGCGTGGGCCGGAGCTTCAGCAAGATTATTCAGCCGGAACACATGCCCAGCTGGATTGGCGTCCGGCCATGCTGCGCGAAGAAACGAATCTGCCGAAAACACTTCAGGCGGCCGGCTATCGTACCGGGGTCATCGGCAAATGGCACAATACGCCCGATGGTGTTCTGCCGAAGCTGATCAAGAGAAATCAGGCAGCAAATGCCGACTATGAGGCAACCCGGAGACTCAAGAAAGAAATCAAGGAATATTATAAGGCAGGCATCGATTTTCTCAGTGCGGGATTCGGTTGGGACGTTGTCGACCGCATGGCGTGGGGCAACTCGATTGTCAACCTCGACTAGCAGTGCGAAGGGGCGTTGAGGTTTATAGAGGAAAGTAAGGATCAGCTGAACAACGACTTGTACGAACAGAACAATCTGGCGGAAGATCTGGAATACGTCTCGCAACTGAATGCCATGCGAGCTGAACTCCGGAAAAACGGTCGACAGCCTACCACACACCTTCGGTGAATTCTAAACCAGACTTCTGACAGCGGCATACCAAAAGGCCTAGGAGCCACAAGAATGAGACGTACTATTATTAAAGCAATGCGATGCGTTTTATCAACCTATTCGGCGGTTTGTTTATCCGCGGTCTGGCTATCGGTATGCATGGTTTCTTTGAATGCCCCTGCGGACTCGCTGAAACCGCGACTCGTTGTCTTAACGGATATAAAAAACTTCGAACCGGACGATCAGCAATCGTTGACGCGTCTATTGGTCCACGCCGACCTGTACGAAATTGAAGGGATTGTCATTTCAACCAGTTGGGGGTTTGAAGACATGCATGACCATTTAGACTCCATCGACATTGCAAAAGGCGTGATCGATGCTTATGAAAAAGACCTGCCCAACCTTATGAAACGTTCAAACCAGACAGGGTTTACACAGGATAATGAACGGCAGGAAATCGGGTACTGGCCGAGCGCCCAATACTTGAGGGATCGCACGATGTTCGGCAGTATGTATAGGGGGACAGCGCGCCTTGGCGAAGAAAATAACTCAAAAGGAAGCGACCTAATCATCAAACTGGCGGATGAAGCTGACGATCGTCCTCTTTGGGTCACCTTTTGGGGAGGCGGCAATACCTTAGCTCAATCAATCTGGCAGGTACAGAAAACCAGAAGTGAATCGGAGCTCAAAAAGTTTTTGCATAAGGTCCGTGCCTATGCGATCACGGATCAGGACCGAGCAAACATTAAAGGCGATAAACGCTTGGCCAGCCTCGATTCCAGTTCTCACGCCTGGATGCGCCGTACATTTTCAGACGATCTCCTGTTCATCTGGGAGGACAGCGCCTGGTGGTATCAAGTTGGTTTCGGAAGAGACTGCTGGTCTGAATACGCAGCTCATATACAAGATCACGGCAACCTGGGCAATCAGTATCCGAAATTCCATTTTGGTGTCGAAGGGGATACTCCATCTTTTCTGCATCTCATGCCAAACGGACTCAACAATCCTGACGTCCCCACTCAGGCTGGCTGGGGAGGCTATTCTGAATGGGGATTGGGAGAAGACAAAAACGGCTATTCATACGTAAACAGAACAGGAGATGCGCATATTATTTGCCGCAACTATGCGAAATACTTCTACCCTGCTACGTTCAACAACTTTGCAGCCCGAATGGATTGGGCTAAAGAAGGTAAAGGCAACCGGAATCCCGTGGTGGTCATTGAGGGCGATGACAGCCTTGATATTCTGACGCTAAACCCCAAGCAAGGGGCGGTGGTCAAGCTTGATGCGTCTAAATCAACCGATCCCGATGGAGATGCGTTGAGCTATAAGTGGTGGGTTCAATCTGAAGCGGGTTCCTACGCGGGAACGGTAGAGATTAAGAACGGTTTGTCTGATCAGGCATCGATTGAAATTCCGAAGGATTCTGCCGGGAAGCCCTTTCACATGATCTGCGAAGTGACGGATGACGGTGAGCCCAATCTCACCTCGTATCGCAGAATTATTTTTGCTCCCGTTCCATGACTTGGATCTGGCCAGCTCTCAAGCCCTGAACATTCTCGATTGAAAGTCTATCAAACTGATGACTATTTCAAAAACATCACGTTCCGTGGTTCCGAGGATTTGTCTCTTGGGAAATCGGCGAATTCTTTGTCCAGTTTTTTTATCTCGCGCATGTAATCCAATAGTACGGTTTATACCGGTTCTGAACCGATCTCAATTACAACAGTCAACGGTTGTGTTTCCCTTGCCTCCAGGCCACATCCAATGAATCGAAATGATACGGATGAAGATTTTCATGGTCTTGCGACACGCTATCTCGAGGATGCGTTAGGGGAGAGCGAAGTCCTGATGCTCGGGCAGGAGTTGGACCGTTATCCTGCGCGTGTCGAGCAGTTCAATGACCTTCGAATTCTAACCGGTTTGATTCACGAGCATGGTCAAAGCGCAGACGAACGGGGACCTCAGTTCACGCAACCTAACGCGGTCGCACCCGCTGATCGAATGAGGACAAAATGGTTGCCCCCCGTCACACTGGGAAGCCGGGCGGCGTCGATTTTACTGGCGATCACTTGCTCGCTCTGGTTGTTCGCTCCATCGCCCATCGCGATTTTAGTTTCGGGAGAGAACGCCTCTTGGAAGAGTTCACTTCCAACCTCAAAGAACTCGGAGCTTGGCCCCGGGATTTTGAACCTCAAGTCGGGAATCGCCACGATTAGATTCCGGTCCGGCGCCCTTGTTACCTTGCAAGCGCCGTCCGACCTGGAGTTGCCTTCTCCCGTGCGTGGCAGAATGTTGGTCAGCGGCGCGAGCGTTGAAGTACCGGACCCTGCCATCGAATTCACCATGGAATCGCCTCATGGCTATGTGATCGACCACGGCACGGATTTTCCTGTCAGTGTCGATCCATTTGGACCGGAAGTCGTGCAGATCGGAACCGGGGGTCGGGAAGGCAGCGCCATCTGCAACGACGCGCGGGAGTACATTTCACCCAAGTACCTTACCGTCAATCGCCTGTTCAATAAGGGCTGGGATCGCCGGTCGTTCTTTGCCTTTGACCTTTCGACTGTCGATTTGGATAAATTCGACTACGTCACATTGCGTGTGAATCTTGTTCCCTTTCCGTATGGTACTTTTGGCAATTTGCCGAAGACTAACCGCTACGAGGTCTATGGATTGACCAACCCCGAGAAGGCCGATTGGAAGAACGATTCTCTTTGGAAAGACTCTCCGGCGCCCGAAGACGGTGTGTTGGTCGGAAGCTTTGATATCCCCCGCAGCCAGCAGCGAGGAAGCTTTAAGATTAGCAACGAAGAGCTTTGGCAGTTTCTGATAGAACACGAGGAGCGAGAAGTTACTTTCATCGTCGTCCGAAAGAACCTACCCCTTAAAAACGGTAACGTGCCTTGTCATGCTTTTGCGGGACACCGTCATCCTGATGCGAACGGACCTCAACTTGAATTTGGGCTTGAAGAAAATGAATAAGTATCGCGACGCTTGTGTATGCAAGATGATTCTGGTGCAGGCTGTCGTTTGGCTGTTGTTGACTGCAAAAGTCACACTTTCGCCTGCGGCAGAGCCGTTGCAACAGCTACACGTCAAGGACGGGACTCTGTATTTCGAGGATGGCACAGAGGCAGTTTTGTGGGGGGTGAACTTTCAGCCGTCGCTGTCCTGGGAATACAACCGGATGGCATATCATGGGCTGCATCAACCCTTCGATATGACGAAGTACAAGGCCATGATCGATGAAGGATTTGATGAAATCCAACAAATGGATTGCAACCTGATCCGCATTCACATCGCGACTTCAGACATTACAGACGCTGAAGGCAAGCTGATCGAAAACCAATGGCTCGATTCGCTTGATTATGTTCTCGCATGCGCTGAGCAGCGAGGCATCTATGTCTACCTCTCGTTCCTCAATAACATTGGGGCAGGGGAGTCCAGCGGTTCCTTCGTCTCAAGGAATGCCATGAGAAAGGCCGACTGGATGGTCGACCCAGATTTCATGGTGCGGGCTGAATCCTACATCCGCCAGCTTCTCAACCGCAGCAACCCGTACAGCGAAGGTAGGATTTACAAGAGCAGTCCTGCGTTGGCAATGGTCGAGCCGATTAACGAACCTGCATATTTCAAACATCAAAATATCAGCGAGTTTACGAAGTGCAACGCAGTCTACCAGACTTGGCTCGGGAAGAACGCAAAGCGGGACACCGAGACAAGTTTCCTGAAGTTCCGCTACGAGAATACGAAACTCTACATCAATCGTATGGTCGACCTGTTCCGTGACGAGAACGTTGCGGCGCCCATGGCGTGGTCGCTCGAGTGGCCGCAGGCGATCGTCTGGACGGGCGAGGACGTCTTTCAAGCGGCGGCGGATTCCGAGGCAGAACTTATCTCGGTGTGCCTCTACCCCGGACAATCGATGTCAAACAACAAGAGCGGTGAGCAGCTGAAGGCAGTCGGCGAGGCTAATTATCTGCCGTACCTTCAGCAAACGCACGATGATCCAAATTATCACGGTTGGCTGCTAGAAGAGCGTTTCAAAAACAAGGCTCGGGTCGTGTACGAATTCGAGACCTATTATAACCAGACGTCCTACCTGTACCCGGCCATGGCCAAGCTGTTTCGTTCGCTGGGTATCCAAGGTGCAGCGATGTGGACGTACATCCTTCCGGGACAGGCGGAGTACACGGCCGCGGCGCATCACCTGAATTTGAAGACGACACCTAACAAGGCGGCGGCATTCATGGCGGCTGGGCAAGTCATGCGGAGCGAGCCACGATTCAAACCCTATGAAACGTCTTCGGCTACGGACGACTACTTTAAGCACACGGCGCTTTGTTATCAGCATGGATGCTCCGCCTTTGCCGACGACGAAACGCTTATCTATAGCGAATCCTTGCCGTCGGAATTTGACCGGCATTTGCTGAAAGGTCGGCGCGACTTCAGGCGACTTGTTGGGCGTGGTACCTCGCCCCTGGCCAGCTATGGAGGCACGGGGCTCTATTTCATCGATTCCGTTGGCGAAGATGCTGTGCAGATTCAGATATTGCCCGATGCCGAGTTCGTCGTGCCGCACTACTCGCATCATAAAAAAGGTGAGAAAGCCGTTCGACTCTCGACAGATCGAAGCCACGTGTTCGAGTTGAAACTCCCCGGTTATTCCGAAGGCAGCGAGAAGATCTTGACGGTAGCGGGACAACCCGTGCATGTCCAACGCAAACAAGGGGTTATCCGCTTCGATGCCAAACCTGGCGAAACCTACCTAATAAAGAAATGAGCAGGCGCCATGTTTATACTGGATAGCTTCTCATTATCAACCATTCTGTATTCCTATTATCAAACGTCCTAGTTCAACGAGGAAACGATGTCAGATCCAGTTCGAGTTGCAATGATCGGTCTTGGCTTTGGGGCCGAGTTCATCCCGATTTATCAAGCCCATCCGGGCGCTGAGGTCGTCGCACTCTGTCGTCGCAACGAAGCTGAGCTGACCAAGTCGGCAGATCAGTTCGGCATCCAGAAGCGGTTCACCAGCTACGACGACGTGCTCGCTGACTCGGACATCGACTTCGTGCATATCAACAGCCCGATTTCGGATCACGCCTGGATGTCGCTCAAGGCGCTCGACGCGGGCAAACACGTGATGTGCACCGTGCCGATGGCGACAACGATCAACGAATGCCGCCAGATTGTCGAAAAAGTCAAGGAAACCGGCTTGAAGTACATGATGGCCGAAACGGTCGTCTACAGTCGAGAGTTTCTGTTTATCAAAGAGATGTACGAGAAAGGTGAACTCGGGAAGATCCAACACCTGGCGGCTTCTCATCCACAGGACATGGATGGCTGGCCAAGCTATTGGGAAGAGATGATCCCGATGCACTATGCCACACACGTGGTCAGCCCCTGCCTCGGATTGATCGACGGACTTGCCGAGTACGTCAGTTGCTTTGGTTCGGGTGCGGTGCGTGATCGGATTGCTGAGAAGTCTGGCAATCGTTTCGCTCTTGAATCTTGCCACATCAAGGTCAAGGACGGCGATCTGTCCGCCCATGTGTGGCGGTGCCTGTACGACGTGGCTCGGCAGTACCGAGAGAGTTTTGACGTCTACGGCACGAAGAAGAGCTTTGAGTGGACGCTGATCGAAAACGAACCGCACGTCATGCACACGGCAAAAAAGTCGGAACACGAGATCGCTGAAAAGATCGAGGTCCATGATTACGCGCACCTGCTGCCCGAGTCGATTCGCAAGTTCACGCTGCCGCAAGCGATTCACGACGCGGAGCATCTGTCGTTCCTTCAAGGCGGCGGTCACGGCGGCTCGCACCCGCATCTGGTGAACGAGTTTGTCAGCGCCCTCCTCGAGGATCGCGAGCCCTGGCCCAATGCAGTGACCAGCGCCAATTGGACTTGTGTCGGAATCTGTGCCCATGAATCGGCTCTCAAGGGCGGCGAGATTGTGCGTTTGCCGGGGTTCACCTTGCAGTCAACCTCCAAACTAGCGGAGATTGCTCAATGAATGCTTGTCCGAATAACCGTTTAGCGAGATCTCTCGCATGCTTGCTGACGTTACTGCTCGCCATCTGTCCTGGCGTATCTCATGCAATGGATGACACCGAGCCGTTTGATCTTTTGGTTGAAACGCTCGAATCGTCCGACGATGCCAGCGTCCAGGCAGCATTGCTCAAAGGCATGCTCAGCGGGCTGGAAGGACGTCGAAATGTTGCGGCCCCGACGGGCTGGACGGAGTTGCGCGACAAGCTTGCCGCAAGCGAGAACGCCGCAGTGCGCGAACGATCATTGGCATTGTCGCAAATCTTTGGAGACAAAGCTGCGGTCGCACGAGCGCTTGCGAGTGTCGAAGATCCGACCATCGAAGCGGGCCAGCGCCGTTCGGCGTTGAGATTGTTGTTGAATCAGCAGAACAAAGACGCATCCAAACTGTTGAAGTCCTTGATCGGTGATCCGGCGATGACGCTTGACGCGATTCGTGGCTATGCGATTGTCGAAAGCGAGGATGCACCGTCGGTGCTGCTAACCCAATATCCGAAGTTGGAACCCCAGCAACAGCGAGCGGTGATTGAAACACTCGCGTCGCGAAAAGTTTACGCGGAAGCGCTGTTGTTGGCTCTGCAACAGGAGCAGATCTCACGCGAGAAAATCCCTACTCAGGTCGCCCGCTCGCTCGACGACATGCTGGGCGAACGCTTCACCAAAGTGTTTGGCACCGTGCGGGCGGTCGCAGAAGATCGCGAGCAACTACTCGCAAAATACAAAAAATGGTGTTCCCCCGCTGCCATCGCCGCGGCCGACGCCTCACGCGGCAGAGCTGTCTACAAGAAAACTTGCGCCGCATGTCACATGCTCTATGGCGAGGGCGGAGAGGTGGGACCAGATTTGACCGGATCGAACCGCGCGAACCTGGACTACATTCTCCTCAACAGTGTTGATCCCAGCTACGACGTTCCAGAGGCATACAAAACCCTATCGGTGCTGACTGTAGATGGACGTGTGGTCAACGGCGTCCTCGCGGAAGAAGACTCAGCGCGGATTGTCCTGAAGACGGCCGAGCAACCGAGGGTGGTGATCGCCAAAGAAGACATCGACGAACGCATGGTATCGCCCAAGTCCATGATGCCAGACGGGCAGTTGGACCAAATGGAGAAGCAAGAGGTGATCGACCTGATCAAGTATTTGCGAACGACCGCACAAGTGGAGATGGCGAAATGAATCAGTGGCGAAGAATTTGCTTGAGTATGCCTGCATTGTTTCTGGTTTGTTTCGCACTACCGGCGTTTGCTGATGACGAGCACAACCATCTACCCAAGAAACAACACAAGGACAGCGATGCCCCGTTTTTGAAACCGGCGGAAGCAGTCGCAAAAATGTCGATTCCGGATGGCTTTGAAGTTTCGGTCTTCGCTTCCGAACCGGACATCGCAGAACCGATTGCGTTTTGTTTTGATGACCGTGGCCGCATGTGGATTGCTGAGAATTTTAACTACCAGACGCGCCGACAACATACCGATGACCAAGTCAGTCGGATTCAAATTCTGGAAGATACCGATGGCGATGGCGTCTTTGACAAGAAGAAAACATTCACTGATAAGTTGACGTTTACTTCGGGGCTGGCCTGTGGATTTGGCGGTGTCTTTGTTGGCTCGCCGCCCAATTTGACATTCATTCCTGATGCCGATGGCGACGACGTGCCTGACGGTCCGCCCGAGGTCCTGCTCGACGGCTGGGGCATCCGCGACCGACATGAGACGCTGAACAGTTTCATCTGGGGACCCGACGGCTGGCTGTACGGTTGCCACGGAGTGTTCACACATTCCAACGTGGGCAAGCCGGGTGACGATGACTCTGAGCGGCAATTCATCGATGCCGGCATTTGGCGTTACCATCCTACTCGCAAGACGTTCGAGATCTTCGCGCGTGGTTTATCGAACCCCTGGGGCTTCGATTTCAACGACCGCGGTCAGGGCTTCGCCACGTGCTGCGTGATCCCTCATTTGTTTCATGTCGTTCAGGGCGGAACGTATGACAAGCAGGGTGGCCAGCACGTGAGTCCCTATGTCTATGACGACATCAAAACTATCCGTGATCACACGCACTTGTCCGCGCACGGCGGAGCCAGATTCTATCTGGGCGATGCTTTTCCGCAGAAGTATCGCGATCGCTTGTTCATGTGCAACATTCATGAACATGCCGTGCTGACCGACGTCATGGAACCCAAG
>JBGSMN010000420.1:0-57745 GCA_041740155.1 Rhodopirellula sp. | reverse complement strand
CGACGAACTGTTCGGATTCAACGGAAACGATTCCCTGTTCGGCGATGGTGGCGACGATCTGCTCAACGGCGGCTTCGGAATGGACACGCTGAGCGGAGGCACTGGAGCCGACCGACTGGAAGACGGTTCGACGGAAGGTGAGCCGTCGCTGATCGTTGATCCGAACCGCTCGGAAGGGGACGTGATCACCAACATTCCCACGAATTCGATCATCACGGGTGTTAAATCGGAACGGCAATCGGTCGACGATCTGAAATCAACGAACAATAAGTTGTACGTCTCCGTTCCCGCCATCATTGAAGATCCCAGTCGCACCAGTGGCTCGGTCTTGATTCTGAACAGCGCGACGATGTACGGCTACACGCTGACTGGCAACTGGTCGGTCACACGAGACGCTGCCGGTCGGGAAACGTTCACCAATTCCGGCCCGCTGACGATCAGCACCGGCCTTGGCAACGTGACGTTTACGTCTTCGACGATGACGGCGCTAAGCCTCACGACGTCCGCAGATCCATTCACCGGAGCGGGCGTTGCTGAGCTCGCGGCGATGGTGAGCTGGCAGCAGTTGGTGATGAGCCTGATCACAGGGGACCAACAATCCAGTTCCAGTTTTGCAACGCAATTGAAAGATTCCGTTGGCATGGAGTTGGATTTCCCGCAGGAGATTCAGTTCGGCATGGCGTTCGGCGGCGACATACTTAATCGGACCGGTTGGTCCGGCGTGCCACTCGCCGCCGGTCTGCCCTATTTCTATTTTCGGTACGCGTTCGGTACTGATCTGGTGACCTTGGGCAACAACAGCCTGGGGACGAATTACGGAACCGAAATCATCGTGGCCTTCGACCCGCTCGACCCCATGCTGTACCTGAACGTGGTGCCGCCAGTCGGCGGTGTGAGCATCGGGCTGGGCGTTTCGAAGCAAGGTTATATCCCGTTCCGCCCGCAACATGACATCCCCACCCACTTCAACCGGCAAGGGCTGGGCAACAGCGAGATCTTCGGGCACGTCTATCTTGAAGGTACAGTTGACATCAGCGAATTCGCGCCGGAGATTCCGCTGTCGGTCAGCGGCGATATGGTGCTCGACCTAGACGCAAACGACGACGGCACGCTCGTCGGCGGAATTGGCAATCTCGCGGGCGACATTCTGATCGACCGGAATCGGACCGCGATGCGGCAGGCGTTCGGCGATTTGCTGGGGGACATCGCGGTCGGCATGAACGGCCAGATCGATCTCGTAGCACCACTGCCAGGCGACCTGCTATCGCTGAGCATTCCGCTCGGCGGCGCGACTCTGCTGGGCAAGAACAAGACGATTGCTTTCAGCGGCGGTTCGGCACAGCCATTCGAAGACGTGCCGTTCCTCAGCGGCCTAACGATGTCCCAGTCGAACATCCAAGGCTTTTACAATTTGCAGGACCATCGCTTTGCCGTCGATTATTCGATGTCGGGTCCCAGGTTTTACGGCATCGAATTGAGTTCGAATCAGCCGACCTTCAGCATCTCGAATGCAGGTGCCTCGCTCAGCGGTACGATCAGTACACCCGTGGGTCTGCCGGTACAAGTGTCGGGCAGCCTGGACTTCAACACCGGCCGATTTGAATTTACCGGGTCGGCCAGTTACGGCATCGATCTAAAGGTTTTCCACCCAACCGTGCAGTTGTACGTCACGCTGTCCAACTATGGCGATGGCGGCTATGGCCTCTATTTCATCGGCAGCTTCAACGCCGGCTTCCAGAGTATTCCGTTCGACCTCAGCGTTGCGGTGAACCTCCGCTTTGTTGCCAACCAAAGCGGCTTCGACATTTCCGGATCGGGACGAGTCGACGGGTCGGTCTATTCGCCAAGCTGGTGGTATCCGAATACGCGAGAAGAACGCTGGTTCCTGTTCAACCTAGGGCTAGGATTCAGCCTCGATAACAACGGATTCTCGGTCGATCTCCCAAGCCCCGTTCCCGACATCAATGTGAGCTGGTAGGCCGGTAGGTTTGGGCCTGACAACTGGATTGCAAAACGGTTGTAATCGAAGCTCGGAAACGTTAGACCGACCTGTGTGATCGGGCGGTCGTTCACAAAAAACTGACCGTTAACTACTTCCGGAAATTCTAAATGAGATAGTATCGTTCCGGTTAGGGCATAGGTTTCTGCGGTTTAGGTTCAAAGCTGTCATTTCGCGGTCGCTCACCTTGATTCCTCGTTTATAGATTGTTCTGTCCAGTTCGGCGACAACGACGAGGCCAGTGGTTGTTTGTGTCCCTCTTATCAGCCCGAGCACGTTGTCTAGTTAACGGAGCGGCACTCCTGACAAGTTGGGCTAGGTCTTGTGCAATTGTCAGATCTTTTTTCAAGCGGTGGTCGCCCACCGCCATCACGGCAAATTGTGGAGATTTTTTGTTTTAGTTTATGTGGGGAGGAGATAGCGGGTCTGAAACGAACTGTGCGGCGTTGTGACGCACGGGCACAGTGTCTCGTCAATGCTACGTGGCTGACGATTCGTTTCAGGCGTTTTATCGCGTTTTCCTCGCGGTACTTGATTTGCAGCGAATGAGAACCGGGCCTCTACCGAACACGCAACCCAGGTTGAATCCCACTTCTATCTTATATTCTTTTGACACTCATCTAAAGACGGAGTGCAATCATGTCATTCGACATTTCTACGAACTTTGGTGGACTGCCGTTACGTTCACCCGTCATCGTTGGCTCGTGCCCATTGACCGCGAGTGTGCCCAACCGGATTGCCATGGAAGCCGCCGGCGCGGGCGCCGTTGTTCTGCCGTCGCTGTTTGAGGAACAAGTCGTTGCATGGAAAGTCAACCGGGGTGGTTGTGCAAGTGATCGCGAGCAACGATTGCTCGGACTGACTGCCAACGCCACACGGCGCAGCTTAATCCCCGATGCGGAGACTTATCTCTCGCTTGTCAACCGCGCTGCTGTCCAATCGAGCATCCCCGTGATCGCTAGTTTGAACGGGCATACCGAAGGTGACTGGGTCGACTTTGCTGGCGAGTTACAGGAAGCGGGTGCCGATGCGATCGAGTTTTGCATCCATCATCGACCGCATCATCAGTACAGCGATCCCCGCGAGATCGAAAACGAAGTCGTTGAGTTCGCTCGCAAGATTGACGAGTCTATCTCGGTACCGCTGTTTATAAAGCTGCATCGTGAATACACGAGTCTGTGTCATCTAGCGAGAAAACTTCTCTCGGGTACTCAGGGATTGATTTTGTTTGCGCGCGATCCAGAGATTGATATCACGCTCGATGACTGTCAAGTCCGAACACGCTGGCAGCTTTCATCAGGAGGTTCGCTGTCGCCTTTGATTCGTTCGTTGATGAGCGTCTACGGTTACTGCCCTGCGATGCCGTTGGCGGGTAGTGGCGGAGTGGGCTGCAGCCAAGACTTGATCAAGGTGTTGTTGAGTGGCGGGAATGTGGCGATGGTGGTCTCAGCGGTCTATCGCGAAGGCCCAGATGCGATTCGCACGATGCTCGATGGTCTAGTCAAATTCATGGAATGCAACCACCTGCATTCGCTCAATGAAATGCAATCGAAACGACCGCTGGAGTTCAGCAGCGAGGAGGATCGGTTGAACGTGATCAACGGTTTGTTGACCTGTCCGAGCGGTAGCAAAGTCGCCTCGTCGCATGCTGAACTACATTGCGACTGTTTCGGACATCTGCAAACCGAAGATACATCACCAAGCTAGATTGGCTCTCCCTTCGTTTACGTCAATCGTACGAGTCAATCGTTCGCCACGGCGTGCAAGTTTTGATCTACCAATCACCTTACTTGGCTAGTTCCTGCAATCGATCTCGCAGCAATGACTTCTGGGGTGGGTTAGTCAGTAGCATGAGCGCGGCAGCCGCTCGGGCTTCCGCTCTGTCGCCAGCCCGCCACTGGCAGACGATGCTTTCGACTTTTGCCTGTTGGTGCGGTGCTTGTTCCGAGGGGATTCCAGCCGCGAGTTCTTGCCACAGCGCTGACGCCGCTCGCAGGTCACGAGCGTTTGTGCTCGCTGCAAACGCCGAGGCTGCAGCAGCAAGCAGATCGGCAGGTTGCTCGGACGTCTTCAGGGCTGCTCGCATGTCACGAAGCGCACGCTCCGTCTGCCCACTCCAAATCAGCCAAACAACCTGCGTTTGCGGCTCCGCGATGTCGCGACCCGCGTTTAGCTTCAGCAGATAAGCTCCGATCGAGCGACTAAGGGCTGGATTATTCAACGAATCTTCATGCAGCCGCCAAATCGCTGCCGTGGCAACGTCGGAAGCGATACCAGTCGCGAACTCCGGTGCATTGGATTGATTGCCAATACCCAGTCGTCGATGAGCAATTTCTTTCAGAAACGGATCGGTGACCTCGCTCGCAGCGACTCTCAGTGGATTGCCGTTAGTCGAATCGGTAGGTCGCGAATCAAGCAGAATGGTGCAGGCGTACTGAGTTTGCATCGCCAGTGGATGAGTAGCTGCGGCTGCGAATGCAAGACGCATCTGACCGAGTCGAGATTGACGTTCGGCGAGTTGTTGACTGTGGCAGGTTGCATCATCCCAATGACAAGGTGACACGAAAGCATTCGTTGAAATGATCGCTCGCTGCCAAAGCTCGCGACACGCCTGAGCGGATAATTCCCTCCAGTGCTCAGCGGGCATTTGAGTTGCCATGACGGCAGCTTTGACGTATTGACCGCGAGCCACCGCAGCTTGGGTCAGCGTGTTCCTCGCCAACAGGGCGGCGGCGGACGTCGGCCACTTGTTCATCAGTTCGGTGAGAATCGTTGACGCGGCTTCGCCATCGCCCGCCTCTTCGCTGATCAAGGCTGCGGCTTGTAACATAAGCGTCGGTGCCAATTCATGTCGTTGATGTCGATCAGCGATGCGTTGCAACAACTCAGCAGCGGCGGGTTGCTTGGAAAGCTCTTGCAGTATCGCGGCCGATTGTAACGCTGATTCGATACTGCGACTGGCGTTGGGATCATCGGCTGCGGCGCGGGCAAGTGTGATCGCGGCAGGCAAGATTTGACCGACGCGAAGGTAATAACGAGCATCGGCACGTAACACACGCGGGTCAACGGTCGATTGATTGGCAGCGTTTTCGGTTATTGCGGTACGAGCCGTTTGCGGATCAGCAAGGCGATCTCGTGAGAGCAGCGTTTCGGCATGTCGCCGCGCAGTTTTTCCGCTACGCCGTTGGATCGCATCGAGCCATTGACCGACTTCATGCAAATGAGATGTCTCGGTCGAATTCGCGATTAAGTATTGCAGACGGACCATGTCCATCGTTGTACTTTGTGGAGCTGTAAGGGGTTGTTCGCCATAGAATTGCTGGAGTTTGTCTGATGCGGCTTGCCAACGTTGTGTCGCGAGATCGACACGGATCACAAAAGCAAGTTCGTCAGCGGTGTTGACGACGAGTTCGCGGTTTTCTTGTTCGTTGTCATCGCCTGAGCGTTGAGTCGTTTGCGAGAGCGTGCGAACAGCCGCATCTGGATCACCGCTGCGGAGTTGAGCTTCGGATAGCAATCGAGTCAGCTCGTTGCGAACTTCACCCTCGCCAGGAAAACTGGCGAGCGCCTCGCGTATGATTTTTACCGCTCGGATCGCCAGTGCGATACCATCGCGGGAACCAGCGGCGAACATTTCGGGTGTCAGTGATGCTAGCTCCACACGCGCCAGCCAAAGCAGACTTTGTCGTCGCCGCAACTCCTCCCGCTCGGAATCCAGTTCACTGTTAAACTTGCTCTGCATAATCATGGCGAGCCGCTCTCGGATCTGATCGATTTCGTCGCTCAGTGCAGCATCCATTTGCCCTTGTCGTTGAATCAAACCCGTGATTTCCATGGGACTGGCGCCTTCCGTGATGGCAGCGACGAGGTCAGTTCGAAGCCTAACGCGAGCACTATCAACCGATGTGTCGTTGGACAACACGATCGCTTTGCCTGTACGCAGTTTGGGTTGAGGCGCCTGGGCAGAGATCTTCGTGGCCGCAAACAACCATCCAATCAAAATGATTGAAATGGCGAAGGAATCGCGGAGGAAATCGAATGGCACGGGCACGTGGAAGATGATTCGAGTAGGTTTAGCGGGTTTCCAAGCAGTCATTCTTCTATCATACTCGTTTTCGGCCCGATTGAGATTGGTTATGCTGTCGGGGGTCCGTATTCCCCTTTGTTGGCCAAGTGTCTCCACTCACTCGAAAATTTAACATCATGCCATTCCAATCTCCGATCAATCGTTACCACCTGCTTGCAGTTTTCACAGCAGGCCTGCTGGTCATGTTTTCGACGCTCGCGTCTGCGACTTTGCCAGCCGATGAGGCTGGATTGGTTCCCAATGAATCGTCGATCATATGGGGCAACGATGATGTGGTGATGGTTTTGAAAGCCGATGCGGATGGCAATGTTCGGTTGCGAGACTTTGTCAGACTGTTGGGTGAACGGCCAGGTAACGATGATTCATCTCCACTGCAAGGGTTGTTGCCCGATGTGGTCGTGGACTTGAACCGTTTTTCGACGCGCGCGTTGATATCGGGTACCAATGTGGGGTTAGGCGACAAAGGGCAGCTCACCATCGAAACGGACGTTGATGGCAATCCGATGTTACGCCTGCGTGGCAATCTCAAATTCTTGAAGACGCAGCGTCCTGAGCTGGAACCCACCCTGGAACTTGACGACGTAACTGCGATCCGCGCGGCAGCGCTTCCCACGAATTCGACGATCATGTTGTTCATCCACGGATTTCACGGCAAGGGTGAATCATTCGTCGCGATTCGTGAACACTTTCGTATCGCTGGTTACCGCACGGGATGCGTTCATTATGACGACCATGTTTCGATTGCTCGATCAGCCAGCAAAATCGCCGCGATGGTGAAGAAGCAGTTTGCCGCAGATACAAACAGTCGCCTGGTATTGGTCGGCCATTCGATGGGCGGGCTAGTGGCACGGGAATGGGTTGAGAATCCAGAGTTGTCCTCGCCCCAGATCTCGCACTTGATCACGGTCGGTTCGCCGCACTCGGGATCAGCTTGGGCGGAGGTCACACCGCTTCCCGATCTACTCGTCAACGGCAGTTTCACGCCAGATGTTGTGATCGGTTTACTATCCAACCAATCGACCACACCGAGCGCCGCAGACCTGCGACCGAATTCGGATTTTCTCACCACGTTGGCGTCACGCCCGCGATGTGAAACGGTGAAGTACACAACGGTCATTGGAACCGGCAATCCGATTGACGAATCCACACGCAGCACTGTGCGTGAGCGGTTGCTAACACTGCAAAGCACCAGCGGTGGAATGTTGAAGGCTCGCGTCGAAAATCTCGTTAGTCGTTTCGATGAAGTGTGCGCTTGCGAGGGTGACGGAGTTGTTTCCGTTGATCAAGCGAAGATTCCTGGTGTCAATGACATCGTTTATGTCGATTGTTCGCACTGGGAGTTTTTTGATGCACCACAGCAAGATGAGACGAACCCAGTTTGGGACACCATTGGCCAGCGAATCGGCAATGCGAAATAGACGATTTCTTTCGTCTATGTTCAGGTGACTTGAACGCGGCATCTCATTGTTGCGTTTAATCACGGTATACCGATCAGCGCGATTAGCACCGCTTCTGTTCGTTGTACGACGTCTCGAGACGGGATTCAAATCCAGCAGGCAGCATGGACGAAACAAGGCGATATCTCCTTGCCCCAAGACCGTGCTACTGATTGCGAGTCCCATCCCCAATGGATTCGAGTGAGCAGTGGTCCGGACAAAATTGCTCCATCCATGCAAATCCCCTGCGTTGATGGACAATCTAAGAGTATCGCATGCCCCTGCACACTCCTCCTGCGCCAAGCGGTGACTTGTCACCGTCTGGGTCGCCTATTGTCTCACCCGCATCAACGATCATGCCAGCCCCAAACTTGGCGTGTTCATCGTTGGCGTCGTTACCGCGTGGAATTCCTGAATTCAGTGATGTGATGTTGGCGTGCCGACATCACTTGTTTCTATGCTTAACGATGGGCCTCACAGTCGCCTTTTGACTCGCAGGCACGACTTGGCTAATAGTCGAACCACGATATCGTGCCGATAGTTTCGTTCGGGTTCGCGAGCAGCAAGGCGTGATTTTCTCGCCGCAGACGACACGCGCCGAAGATGCTGCTTTTTTTCGATCGCAAGCCAATCTCGTGCAATCGCCGCAAGTACTCGCCGCTGCTCTCGCGCATGAAGCTGTTTTGCCGTTTGCGAATCTGATTCCTGATTCCGATGCATTCGCTTGGCTCATGAGTCGGATGCGAGTAGAGACCGAAGCCGGCTCTGAATTGATGCGTATTTCAGTCCAACACTCGACGTCAGAGATGGCGCAGGCTTTAGCGAATGCCGTAGCCGACTGCTATCTCAGGGAAATATCGACTCGTCTTGACTCTGATCGCAAACTCAGGCGAGAGGAATTGCAGAAAGCGGTTCTCGAATCAGACGCCGAGCTCGATGCCTTGTGGGACAAACGAAATCAAGTGGCGCAGGTCGTTGGATCCGATAACAGCGCATCGTTAACAATCCGAGATGAGATGCAGTTGCAGGCCTATCGCGATTTCGCTCGTCAATTACAAACCGCGCAACTGCAGGGTAGCCAACTTCAAAACCAATTGACGGAACATCAAAATCGAGTCGCCGCGGAAGTTGTTCAGCAGACGTCGGCCAGCGACGCTTCGATCCAACAGCATCCTGAACTGATTTCGGCACGCAAGCAATTGACCGACGTTGAATTACAGCTTGAGCAAATGCAAAGCATCGCAGCTAGCGCTGATTCACCTCATATCAAACGACTAGTTGACCAACGTAACCGTTATCTTGCAAACATCGAAAAGATCACGGATCGCATCCGCAGCGAGCATCTCGTCAAACTTGCTCGTGAGCAACAGACACAGAGCCAAAGCATGGTCGAGGAGCTGCAACGACAACTCGAGATGAACCGCAGCGAAAAGGAATTCCTGCGCGAGAAACTGACCGAGTTATCTCCCATTGCGACAGCCGCTGCCTCGGTGACTGCCGTTCCGTTAGATATGTCTCGCCATGCGATCGAACGTCAAAGTCGACTTGCCGACGGATTGTGGCAGTCGTTGAAAGAGTTGGAGATTGAAGCTCAATCACCGTCGCGGGTCACGCTACAGCAATTGGCCTCGTTGCCACAGTCCGCCAGCCATTCAAGGCAGATCCGCACCGCAGGAGTCGTCGGCTGCGGTGGCGGTCTGCTGATTGGTGATTGAGCGCCTGTTGCATTTGCTGCCGTGGGCGGACAAAAGAATGGTAAGGACTAAGCACACTGTAGGGAGATAACTGTTGCCGGTAGGACGATGCTACACCGAATTGTGAATTTCCCCGAGAGTTTGTTTCCAATGGAGACTGTGCCCAACTCGTCGTCGCCCTCCCTTGGATCAGCGAGAGACCGATAGAGGCCACTGTGAGAAGGGTCCACCAATGGTGAGCGGTTCGTTTTTGGGGAGACTGGCTCATTTCGATTCCTACACGGACAGACGTTCAGACCTCTGTCGTAGGTATCGGTTACCCAGCCGCTACATCTTTCGCCAAAAATCCAGAAAATCATTTCTGGGGCGAAAAAAGAATCAAGTTCGCACGCTTATCGCTGGTGCGTCATGTTTTCGCAAATCATCGACGCTTCTTCAGCGCGCCGCAAAGCTTGTTCGACACGATCGAGCAGCTCGTCGCCGCACCGTTGGCTGGACGGAAGGTCGTCGGTGGCGCTCGCTGTAAACTCAGCCCCACAATGTTGGCAGGCGACGGTACAGCCGAGTAATCCAGCTCGAATGTCGATTCGCCGGCCACAAGTGGGACAAGACTGAGTAAATTTAATAGACATGAGTGTGAGATCTCCGTTCGACCGCGCAAAAGGGCGGCAATCCATTGGTTCAGGAAGATATTTAACCTTAAACGCCAGATAATGCAATGATGAAATCCCAAGCGAGTTGCGGTTAATTGACTCGGTCAGTGTACTTGCGATCAGATCTTCTGGCAGGTCTTGCTGGAACGTGAGAAGATGAGACTGTGAAACACCGCCCTTCCGACAAGACATCAAGCTAGCAGGATCGTTCGCACCCATGGTGAAGAAAACAAGTGTATTGTTTGTTTGTATGGGGAACATTTGCCGCTCGCCTGCTGCTGAAGCGATCCTGCGTGTGGTTGTCAAAAACGCCCAGCAGGACATTCTGGTCCAGTCCGCTGGGACGGAGGGCTACCATGTAGGAAAGTCGCCTGATTCGCGGATGCGGTCCGCCGCATTAAAACGTGGTTTTTCGCTGGATTCGCGTGGTCGACAAGTTCAATCAAGCGATTTGGTGCCGGGTTGCTATGATCTAGTGATTGCGATGGACCACGCGAATCTGAAACGCTTGCGAGCAATGGCCCCAGGGAACCCAGCTCACATCCGGCTTTTTTCGGAGTTTTTGGCTGAGATCCCCGGTGGAGATTGGCCCGAGGAGGTTCCCGATCCGTATTACGGCGGTGCCGAGGGATTCGAGTATGTGCTCGATATGCTGCAAGCAGGCTGCCCGCATTTGCTCTCAACTTTATTAAACGAGACGTGAACATTGATAAACAACACCTACTCATTCATCGCGATCGCGTCGATTCTATTTGTCTCAACCGTCCCGGCAACCGCCCAATCCGTCGCTGAAATCACCGTCACAACGGTCGAGGGCGAGACGGTTCGAGGTGACCTTGTCGAACTCGCTGTCGATGGCGTGCATTTAGATCGTGGTAGTGAGCTGTCGGTGTTACCGCTGGAGGCGCTCTCGCAAATCCGCTTTGATCATGAACCGCAACGAACGCTACCGATGCAGGTTCAGCTTTCCAGTGGCTCTGTGCTGCGAATCTCCGGCCTGACTTTGACAGACCAATCCGTAACGATCGCGGTCAGCCGCCAATCCCCATTAGTCGTGCCCTTTAAGCAACTCCGCTGGGTCCGCTTCCGGCCCGGTAACTCAGCCACCGACCCGGTCTGGTTGGGTTGGCTGGAAGAAAGCCGCCGTGGTGATCGCCTCGTTGTCCGTCGCGATGAAAAAACACTCGATTCGATTGATGGCACGGTAATCGGCATTGGACGCGAATCTGTGCAGTTTGAAATGCGGGGCAATCGCATTGACGCGCCCTTAGCGAAACTCGAAGGCGTGTTGTTGTCGTCGCCAACCGACATGCAAACGGCGTCCGCCTTGCGATTGACTGATACGTCCGGTTCGGTCTGGGCGGCTGAATCGGTGCAGATAATCCCAGGTGGCTCGTCGGTCCGGGTGACTTTGCCCGGTTCGCTCGAACATGAAATCCCACTGAATCAAGTTGTCGAAATCCAGTTCGCGGGCGGTATCCTATCGCTCGCCGATGCTGAAGTTTCCGAATCCGTGTTCGGCGACGGTGAACCCGCCAGCCCGGTATTGAGCGAACTCGATAAATGGTTCGCTCCCCAAGCCAGCGACGGTGTCATTCACATTAACGCGCCTGGCAAGATCACGTTGCGAATCCCTGATGGCTATCAAAAGCTCGTCGTTGCCGCTCGACGTGCCCAAGATGTCAGCCAATTCACGGCCATCGGTTTGGAAGTTTTGCTCGATGGACAAGTCAAATGGACCGGCACCTTGCAAGATCGCAATTCTCTCGGTTTGGAATTGCCGTTGGCCGACGCCCGTCAACTCACACTTCGCGCGGTCGCGCCACCGCGACCGGATGGTTCGAGCGATGCCGCTGCTGCTGAGCTTGGCGGTCGTGTCGAGTGGTTCTCTGGAAGACTGCTGAAATAAAAATGCTCTCCATGAAAATTCGGTCCCAACTCAATTGGTTTTTGCTATGCCTCAGTTTGGCATTGTTTATCCCAACCACTCGACCGCTCACCGCAGCGGATAGTGCAGCGGACTCAGGCATCATCGCCCAAGTAGAACAGCAACGTATCGCCGCGATCGCCCGCGCGATGCAGTCCACCGTTTGCGTGTTCGTGCCGGGCGGTGCCGGGGGTGGTTCGGGCGTGTTGATTTCTCACGACGGATTCGCGCTGACGAATTTCCACGTCAGCAGCCCAGCAGGAACCTACATGCGTTGTGGGTTGAGCGATGGCAACGTGTACGACGCTGTGATCGTAGGCATTGACCCCGTCGGTGACTTGGCCTTGATCCAATTGCTAGGTCGCGAAGATTTCCCAGTCGCTGATTTTGTCAGCAGTCGCCAAGTCCAAGTCGGTGACAGTTGCTTTGCAATCGGCAATCCCTTTCTATTGGCAACGAATTTACAGCCGACCGTTACTGTGGGCATCATCAGCGGCACCCAGCGATATCAGTACCCCTCAGGTACTCTGTTGGAATACGGCAGTTGTTTTCAAACCGATGCGTCGATTAACCCCGGCAATTCTGGCGGACCGTTGTACGATGGTAACGGTGACTTGGTCGGCATCATCGGACGGGCTTCGTTTGAAAAACGCGGTCGTGTGAACGTCGGCGTGGGTTATGCGATCTCGGGCGATCAAGCCCAGAACTTTTTAGGCTCGTTGCACAGCGGACGGATTCTTGACCACGCCACGCTCGGGGCAACCGTTGGCACCGACGACGATGGCAGTGTGCGAGTCACCAATATTCTGCAGTCCAGTGACGCGTACCGGCGTGGATTGCAGTATGGCGACGAGATTTTGGAGATCGACAATTTGGTCGTGCAAACATCCAACGACGTGCAAAATTTATTAGCGACATTTCCAGCCCAGTGGCGGATTCCGCTGACTTATCGCCAAGACGGTAAGGTCGTTCACACACTCGTTCGTTTGGCAAGCGTTCATCGTGGTGATGAACTGCTCGAAAAAATGAAATCCGCCTTGCCACCACCACCGCCTGCGCCACCTAAGAAGGAATCGGAATCACCTGACAAAGATTCCGATCAAGAGGCAGAAGACGCGGAGGATGCAAACTCTGGCGACGATGAACAAAAATCTGACAACAACGAGAACTTGCCAGCGAACATGAAAGACGCGGGCGGTGACCCAATTCCCACGATTGCCTTGCAACGCATCGAAGAACGAAAAGGCTTCGCTAATTACTACTTCAATCAGCAGCGACAAACCAAGTTCATCGAACGTTTGCAAAAACAGTTTAGCAATTTGCCGAATTCTGATAGCGGTTGGACGATCACGGGCAAGGCGGAATTGCCTGGCGAGAAAGACGCAAAACTGTTCACGATGACCGTCAGCGAAGCGGCCTGCGAATTGACGATCGGCGATCGTCGACAACGACTCACTCGTCCCGATGAGTTCGTGCAAGCCGTTGATGAATCCGCCGAATCCAGTGTGTTGGCGGCACTGCAAGCACTACAACGCATGCTGCGAACAGGCCCCGATCGGTTTGGCGAAACATTCTACTGGGGTACCGCACCGCTGCTCGGCCAAAAACCGTTGCGGGACTGCACGCTGGCCATCGCGGGCGGAATGGAATCACGGTTTTATCAGCATCCCGGTACACAGCAATTGGAAGCGATCGAGTCCTTTGCCGATCGCGATGGAGATCCAGCCGAGTTGTGGATTGATCCGTCAGAGCAGGTTTTACAAACCAATGCGCAAAACTTCGCTGACTTTCGTCTGCAGGTGATAGCGGATTCAGAAAAGGAACAGGCATCTGAAGAAGCCCAGGCAGGTAAACTGCATGCTGTACCGCAAGTACTGCAGTTGCGATTCGGATTGGATTCCAAACTCACACTGCGGATTGACTCATGGGTCGCTGCCGAAGAGGCTGCGCCTAAAGCGGAAGCAGCACCCGAATCCAACGCAGAGCAGGTGGATAATGATGCCAAGTAAATACCCTCTCCATCTCGTGAATCGCTCGGCGATGCTGCGTCATAAAATGTCCCCACTCTTCGCCGTTTGTTTGGCGTTGTCATTGTTTGCGATCAACGCCACCGCTCAACCATCGCTAGCGCGGTCGAGTTCCCAAGTCCAAGACCGGGTGGTGAAGATTTATGGTGCGGGCGGTGCCGGTGGCTTGGATGCGTACCAAAGTGGTTTCATTGTCTCGTCGATTGGACATGTCGCGACGGCGTGGAGCAGTGTGCTCGATGTCGATCCCATTGTCGTACTCAGTGACGGACGCCGGTTCGAGAGCAAGATCGTGGGTTTTGAACCGGCACTCGAATTGGCAGTGCTGAAACTCGATGCCGCCGATTTGCCCTTTTTTGAAGTCCCTGCGGGAACGAAGGAATCCCCCGTCGCTCGTTGGGGCGATCCCGTGCTGGCGGTCAGCAATCTGTTCAATATTGCAGCGGGGAACGAACCCGCCAGTGTGCTGCATGGCCGGATTGCCGCGCGGAGCAAGCTTGACGCCCGCCGAGGCACGTTTCAAACAGCTTATCGTGGCGAAGTTTGGCTCTTGGACTTGGTCGCTAATAACCCAGGTGCAGCAGGTGGTGCACTCGTCGACTTGCAAGGCCAATTGGTCGGCATGCTCGGTAAAGAATTGCGTGACCGCAAAACCGGTGTGTGGTTGAATTATGCAATCCCTGCGGATGTACTGCGTTCACCGATCGGCGATATCATTGCCGGACGTAAAAGCGTTGCATCGACGGAGCAAGAACCGCTGCTCGCTCGCGACAAATCACATCACGACGAAACACTCGGCATCGGATTGATTCCCGATGTGTTAGAGACCACGCCCGTGTACGTGGACAACGTGCCCGCGAAATCACCAGCAGGCCGTGTTGATCTGCGGCCTGACGATTTGATCCTGTTAGTCAACGGACGACGCGTCGCGCATCAGCGTGCCTTTCGCGAGCAACTCCGGCGGATTGATCGGCGAGATGACATCAACCTGACGATCCAGCGTGAAAATGAAATCCTTGAATTGGTAATCCGTCCATGATCATCGCTCACCGACGACTGCGTTTTCTATTTGTTTTTGTTGCTGTGTTTGGCATGACGCTGCCAATCCTCGGTTGCGCACGAGTAATCGCCGCTGACACGATTTCGGCGATTGATTATCAACAGGCCGTTGCCGCGCGGGTGCGTGAGATTGCCGATGAGGTCTTACCGTCCGTCGTTAGCATTGAAGCGATCGGGGCGTTGCAAGCCGATGGCGAAGTCAGGCAGGACGCACCAACGTCTGGGTTAGTGCTCGACCAAGAAGGCCATGTCTTAGCGTCCTCGTGGGTGACTCGCGGGCCTTCCGCCAGCATCATCGTGACGCTGGGCGATGGCAAACGGTTTCCCGCACGCGTGATCGCTGAAGACAAACATCGTGAATTGGTGTTATTGAAAATCCAGCCGAAAGAAGTGGTGTTGCAACCCGTTGAATTAGAACCTGCTCAAGAAAACTCCGCCCCTGCGATCGGTGCGACGATGCTGGCGATCGCCCGTTATGGTGAATCTATCGCACCCATGGTCAGTACGGGTGTGCTCTCGGCAGTGGATCGCTTGGATGGCACGGCGGTCCAAAGTGATGTGCGAATTTCACCCGTATTTTATGGAGGCCCGCTACTGGATCTCAACGGAAAAATAGTCGGTGTGTTGATTCCTGCCGTGGGAGAAAATGGTGCTGAAGACCCGACCGAGTGGTACGATTCTGGGATCGCGTTTGCAGTGCCAGCCGATGTAATTGCAAAGAAGCTCGAACGGTTACGCGAAGGTGAAACGATCCGCGCCGGGCTGCTCGGATTGGTCGTTGGTGGTTCTGATCCGTACGCACCCGGCACGACTCTGGCCACTGTTCGCAAACGTTCGCCAGCGGACAAAGCGGGTTTGCAAACGGGTGATCAACTCCTACAAGTGGGAGGAAAAATGGTTCGCCATCAGCAGGAAGTTAAACTCGCGCTGGGGCGTTTCGATGCCGGCGAAGATGTCACGATTGAGTACCAACGAGATGGCGAAACAAAAACAACGACGGCAACGTTGGCAGAAACGATCGAACCGCTACGACCTCAATATTTAGGCATCGAATCGCGTGAAAGCCGCATCACAGCGGTGCTGCCAGGCTCACCAGCGGACGGAATGTTGCAAGTCGGTGATGAAGTGAAATCACTCGACAAGATGCCCGTTCAAGATGATGACACGCTTCGTCAACGGATGTGGTCCGCCGATCCCAAGACACCGCTGCTGATCGAGTTCACGCGAGAGGTGGACGACAAAGTGCAACAGCAGTCCAAAGAAATCTTGCCAGCGTCGTTGTCCGGCACTCTGGATCGTTTGCAGTTGGATTCACATTTAAATAAGTTAGCAGTACCGCTGGCGATAGAAGATGAAACCTGGGAGTCCAGCGAAATACGATTGCCCGATGTTTCCAACCAAGCGTTGTTATGGCATCCGCCGGTCGATGCGAAGCTCCCCGGCGAGGAGGGCAGCGATGCAATCAGTGAGGTGGCTCCCACTGCACTGGCCGTGTGCTTACTGCCTCCATCGCGGCGTGACTTAGCGGCCCAATTAAAACCGTGGAGAAAGCTCTGCCAAGAGCATCGGGTAGCGATGCTATTGATTGCCAGTGACAATGATCAACGCTGGCAGCTCGCCGAGATCGACGCGATTAGCAAATTGACGGTGGCTTCGATCAAACAATCCGGAGCTGAGACTCATGCTGTCTCTGTAATTAGTTTGGGCGTTATGGCCGCAGGCAGCAGTCGCGACTCCGACGCGGCGGATAAAGCCCCAGCCGGTCCCGCCGATTCGATGGCACTAGCGATCTCGTTATCGACCGACAACATTTTTCACGGCGTCGCGATCCCGGCGAGTACCAACCCGCCAGGCATCCGGCTCCGTCGCGATGCCCCGATGCGATTGCTCCGCGTGCTGATGACAACCGGCACGGACACCGAACTGCCGCCCTGGTCAGAGACTCTCGAACGCCTCGGGTGCCCACTGCAAACGGCAAAAGAAGTTGAGCGAATTGCTTTGATACGCTGGTGTCGTTCGTTATTCATCTATTGATTCTGTAAGGGGTCGACACCGATGGAAGCAAACGATCCCACTCCGATCATGCCGACCTTGGCCGAACGATTGCCGCTGGCGATCATCGAAGCACCGCATCCGACGCTCTATGAACTAGATGAATTGCTTAAAAAATGCGAGTTTCGCAATCAGGCTCGTGGCGGTCCGGGAGGCCAGCATCGCAATCGGACCGCCTCGGGTGTGTTCGTGACTTTTTTGCCGGCTGAGATTACTGCCGAGGCTACCGAGCAACGCAATCAGCAACGCAATCGCGAGATCGCGATCCGGCGGTTGCGGTATCTGCTCGCAGTGTCGCTGCGCACCGCCTCGCCGCTGAGCGTCTTAGCGGATGAACGTACCCGCGAGCAGCCCTGCGACGCCGAGCAAACCGTGCGTGATCGCTACCACGCATCGCCGCTCAAATTGGCCGACGACAACGTGCAAAAGCCAGCGGTGCTGGCCCTGTTGCTCAACGATTTGCACGTCGCTGGCGGGCAGCCCAGTTTGGTAGGTTCGGTTTGGGGCGTTTCGACCAGCAAGATTGTTGCGCTGGTGCGCTCACAGCCCGCCGCTTGGACCCTACTCAACCGCATCCGCGCTCACCATGGCCGCAGCCCGCTGAAATGACGGTAGTTCGCGACGGAAACGGTCGGCATGGAGAAGATCGGTGATTGGGCCTGCGAAATTCCGCTGACTTTCGCTAAGTTGTGCGTTTTTCTGATTCGCACCCGTTTCTCTCACAGTTGCCCGCGCCGATGCTTGATCGCAAATTCATCCTGCAAAACCCAGAATTAGTCGCTAAAAACTCCGCTCGTCGAGGCGTCCCCGTGGACGTTCATGCTATCTGCGAGCTGGAATCGCGGCGGATGGAGGCACTGAAAAAATCGCAAGATTTTAACACTCAGGCCAACGAAACGAGTAAACGGATCGCTGGAGCGAAAGACGCGGATGAACGTCAAGCCTTGATCGCCGAAGGCCGTGAATTGCGTGATAAAAAGGACGCTGCGGCCAATGAGCAGAGCGAACTGGAAGCTCAAATTGTCGAACTGCAAAGCGTTCTGCCCAATCTCACGCATCCCGCCGTGCCCGATGGCGGCGAGGCGGACGCGAATGAACTCGGATTCGGAAAGACCCCCAAACCGACTTTCGATTTCAAGCCGGTCGACCACCTCGAACTCGGGGAAAAACATGACATGTTCGATTTCGAGGGTGGTGCGCGGGTGGCTGGTTCGGGATTCTACTTCCTTCGCAACGCTGCCGTTCGCTTGGACTTGGCGCTGCAACAATTCGCGATCAGTTTCTTGTCCGATCGTGGTTTCACCCCCGTCGCCACGCCCGATTTGGCACTGACGAGCGTCTTGCATGGCACTGGATTCAACCCGCGTGGTCCCGAAACCCAGATTTACAGCATTGAGAATACCGAACTGAATCTGGTCGCGACGGCTGAGATCACGCTCGGCGGAATGCTCAGCGGTCTGATTCTGGAAAGCGAAAAACTGCCGATCAAGTTATGCGGGCTGAGTCACTGTTTCCGCACCGAGGCGGGAGCTGCCGGTCGGGCTTCGCGGGGACTGTACCGCGTCCATCAATTCACCAAAATTGAAATGTTCGCTTTCACGTTGCCTGAGCAGAGTGAGGCTGTTCATGAAGAAATGCGAGGACTCGAGTGCGAACTTTTCGACGCCTTGGAAGTTCCTTACCGAGTCGTTGATACAGCGGCGGGTGATCTCGGAGGACCTGCTTATCGCAAATATGACTTGGAGGCTTGGATGCCCGGTCGTGGCGAGAGCGGCGAGTGGGGTGAAGTCACCAGCACGAGCAATTGCACCGACTACCAAGCTCGGAGGCTCGACGTGCGATACAAAACGCCCGGCCAAAAGGGGACACAGTATGTTCACACGCTCAACGGGACCGCTGTGGCGACGGGACGTGCGATGATCGCCATTTTAGAAAATCATCAACGCGCCGATGGTTCCATCGCCGTGCCCAAGATTCTGCAACCTTGGGTCGGCCAGGAAGTCCTGCAACCGATCGCTTAGCAATGCGAATAGCCGTCGCTCACGCCGCGGGTTACATAATCCACTCAACCTTCCAACAATTAAAATAAACGCAATGAAGACGGACGAACTACGCGAAAAGTATCTTGAATTTTTTGAATCCAAAGGTTGTGTGAGACAACCCAGCGACGTGTTGGTCCCGGCCTGGGATCCGTCGGTGCTGTTCACGCCCGCCGGTATGAATCAATTCAAAGATCACTTTCTCGGCAAAGTCAAACTTGACTACACCCGAGCCACAACGTGTCAGAAATGTTTGCGGACCGGTGACATCGACAACGTCGGACGCACTGCGTTTCACCATACGTTTTTTGAAATGCTCGGCAACTTTAGTTTTGGCGACTACTTCAAACCCGAAGCGATTGCTTGGGCGTGGGAGTTTCTCACCGAAAAGAAATGGTTGGGGATCGACCCCGGTCGTCTCAACGTCACGGTTTACAAGGACGATGACGAAGCGTTTAAAATTTGGAACGAAACGATCGGTTTGCCATCATCGCGAATTTCGCGAATGGAAGAAGACGAAAACTTTTGGCCTGCCTCTGCACCGAGCGAAGGACCCGATGGCGTGTGCGGTCCGTGCAGTGAAATCTATTTCCAACTCGACGATGGCAGCGACGTTGAGATCTGGAACTTGGTCTTCACCCAGTTTAATCGCGTCGGCAATCCTCCCGATAACTTGCATCCATTGCCGAGTAAAAACATTGATACGGGAATGGGGTTGGAACGTACCGCGAGTGTGTTGCAAGGCGTACCTACGAACTTTCACATTGATAGCTTGCTGCCGATCGTGCATGCAGCGGCGGAGGTGTGCGGTGTGAAGTATGAGTACCAAAGTGATAATGGTCGTCGGCTGCGGCGGATCACCGACCACGCTCGCGCTGCGGTGTTTGCGATTCACGAGAACGTTTATCCCGGTGCCAAAGACGCTCGCTCGGTGATCCGCCGGTTGATCCGGCGGGCGGTGCTTGACGGTTATCAAATGAACCTGCGCGAACCGTTCCTGCATCAACTCACCTCTGCCGTCGCCTCCGCTTCGAAAAACGCGTATCCCGAACTGAGTGAAACGACTCAGCGGGTGAGCGAAGCGATTGAGTCCGAAGAGCGAGCGTTCTTTGCCACGATTGATGGCGGCATGAAACGCATCGACCACTTGTTCGGTCAAATGCGATCAGAATCATCGGTGATGGTGCCCGGTTCTGAAGCGGCTGATTTGTTGACAACGTACGGCGTGCCACCGGAACTCGTGCAAACACTCGCTGCCGAGCAAAATTTTACGTTCGATTGGGTTGGCTTTAACCAGGCCATGGAAAAACACGCGGGTGTCAGTGACGGCGGTCAACGTGTGCTATTTCAGACAGGGCCGCTCGAAACGCTCAAAGAGGCACTGCGCGAGACACCGTTCGTCGGTTACGAATCCACGCAAGCTTCGGCGATCGTCAAAGGCATCATCACGGGTGACGGCAAAGAAAAAGGCGACGAGGGGCAATTGCTCTCGCACTTGGATCGTCCCGGCGATGCGATATTACGTGTGGTCCTCGACCATTCGCCGTTCTACGGTGAGTCGGGCGGCCAAGTTGGTGATGCTGGCGTGATCGAAAACGAGAATTTCCGCTTTGAGGTGATCGACACGCAAAAGCACGCAGCCTTGATTGTTCATCATGGCAAATTGGTTCGTGGCAGAATTAGCGAAGGGGAAACTTGCACGGCCAAAGTGGACGAATCCAATCGCACCGCGCTGGCTCGTGCGCACTCCGCCACGCACGTCTTGCATCATGCTTTGCACACGCACGTCGGACGACATGCCGAACAGCAAGGCAGCAAAGTTGAACCAGATCGCTTGCGTTTCGACTTCACCAATCCGAAAGCGATTTCTGATGAAACACTCGTTCAGATTGAGCACGACGTGTTGGCGCGAGTTGCTGAGCGGCAACCGATTCGCTGGGACACAGTATCATTGGAAGACGCTCGCAAAGCCGGTGCGATGATGCTGTTCGGTGAGAAATACCCAGACCCCTGCCGGATGGTTTCGATGGGCGAATTCAGTCGTGAATTGTGCGGCGGTACACACCTGACCAACACCGGCGACATCGGTGCCTTTGAGGTTGTGGTTGAGGAAAGTGTTTCCACTGGAACGCGGCGGATTGTGGCGTTGACGGGCGAGCAAGCGAAACAACACCGGGAACAAACTGAGCGTTTACTCGATCAAGTTGCCACGAGGTTGGGTTGCGATGCAAGCGTGGCTGCGGCAGCGACGGAGGCATTGATGGAAGACGTCCGCAGTCTAAAGAAAGAACTAACGGCAGGCAAAGCGATCGAGCATCCTGAACAATTTGTCTTCGACAAGAAGGCGGCCAAAGCTGTTGCGACAGACACTTCAAACTACAACGCCGTCCGTTCCGCCGTACGAGCGTTGACGCGGCGTTTGAATGTCGCGATTGATGATGTTATCGAGCGATTGGATTCGTTGTTGTCCGAGCGCAGTCGTTTGGTGACGGAATTGAAAGCCGTCACCAGCGGAGGCTCATTGTCGGCTGACGATCTGATCGAATCCGGGACAACGATTGGTGACACGTTGCTGGTTGTTGCCGAAACACCTGGTGCCAATCCCAACATCATGCGTGGATGGATCGACCAGATCCGCAAAAAGAGCGAGGGGCCGACGGCAGTGTTGTTGGCTGCCGTCCAAGGTGACAAGGTCGTGCTGGTCGGCGGGCTGAGCCGTGAACTCGTCGACCGTGGCTTGAAGGCAGGTAGTTGGGTCGGGGATGCCGCGAAAGTCGTTGGCGGCAGCGGCGGCGGTCGTCCTGACATGGCGCAGGCAGGCGGGAAAGATCCTGATCAATTACCTAAAGCGATCGAGCAGGCTCGTCAGAGCATGGCGAAACAGTTAGGGGCGTAAGCGGCAAGCACGTCTCAACAAAACCGCCGCTCAGAAAATTCAAGCGGCTATCATTTCCGCCCCTGCGTGCTCTACATTGTGCTGATGTGTTGACACGGAAAGACGCGTTTTCCGTGCACGAAACCCCATGCTTGTCGAGAGATTGTTTCGTTGTCATCCCCCACACCTGACCCCACTCTACCGCGTTACCTCAACCGCGAACTCGGTTGGCTCGAATTCAATTCGCGGGTGCTCGATCAAGCCGCCGATCCGCATGTTCAATTGCTTGAACGGGCCAAGTTCTTGGCCATCACCGGTTCGAACCTGGACGAGTTCATGATGGTCCGCGTCGGCAGTTTGAAGCTGCAGAGTCGAGGCAGTAGCGGTCGTCGCGATCCCGCAGGTTTGACTGCGAATGAACAATTGACCGCCGTGGCCACGCGTTGCAATCGGCATGTTCAACGACAATACGAACTGCTTCGCGATGAAATTCAACCGCTGTTAGCTAGCCATCAAGTCACGCGGATCGACTTGGACGCTTGCAGCGATCGCCTGCACGAAGTCGCTGAACGACATTTTCACGGCGACGTTGTCGCGGTGCTGTCGCCGCAAGCGCTGCATGACCGACGTTTTCCCATGCTGCCGGGCTTGGGCATTCATCTGTGTGTGCAATTGCGCGGCGTCGCTGAATTGGCTCCACAAAACACCGCCAAAATTGTGATGGCAGAAGAGGACGGTGCGGATCCCAAGCCGCCATTGGAGATTGAACCGCAGTTCGCCGTGATTCCGCTCGGACGCACGTTGCCTCGGATTGTGCCGTTGCCGACCGACAAACACGCTAGCGATAAATCGTCTGCCGACGCGAGCGTGACCGATGTCTGTTTCAACTACGTGTTGTTAGAAGATCTCGTCATGCACTTTGTCGATGAGTTTTTTCCTGGCCGCGAGGTTGTGCAGTGCAAACCGTTTCGGATCACCCGCAATGCCGACGTGGAGCTGCGCGAAGACGGTGCAGGCGATTTGTTGGGCGGCATGGAAGAGGTGCTCGAAAGTCGCCGCTTGTCCGACGTCGTTCGATTAGAGATGGATGCAACGTCTAGTGATGCGATTCGCAACTATCTGACCGAGAGTTTTTACGTTGACCCTGACTACGTGTTTCGGATCGACGGTCCGTTGGATTTGACTTATCTATTCGGGTTGCATGGCATTAAAGGATTCGATTCCTTGCGAGATGAAGCGTGGCCGCCGCAGCGAAGTCCCGCGATCGATCCTGCGGAGCCGATGTTCGCGTCGATTGCCGCAGGCGATATCATGCTGATGCACCCGTATGAAACTTTCGATCCTGTGGTGCGATTGATCGAAGAAGCGGCGACGGACCCTGATGTGTTGGCGCTGAAACAAATTTTGTATCGAACGAGTCGCGATAGCCCCATCGTGGCCGCGCTGAAACGTGCGGCTGAGCGTGGCAAATACGTGACCGCGATTGTGGAATTGAAAGCTCGTTTTGACGAAGCCCGGAATATTGAATGGGCACGCGAGATGGAACAGTCGGGGGTGCAGGTGATTTACGGGATTCGTGGTTTGAAGACACATGCCAAGGTCTGCATCATCGTCCGCCGCGAACCACAAGGCTTGGTGCGTTACGTGCATTTTGGCACAGGCAACTACAACGAAGTGACGGCGAACTTGTACGGTGACATCTCGATCTTAACTAAAGATGAAACCTTGGGCACCGATGCGACCATGTTCTTCAATGCAGTGACGGGATCGAGCCAGCCGCAACCGTTGCAACAGCTCGCGATTGCACCGTTGACATTGAGACGCACGATCTTGGAACTGATCCGCGGCGAGACGGAACGTTCGCGTCAAAAACAAAAAGCTGAGATCATGGTGAAGCTCAACGCGCTGGTCGATGCGGAAGTGATTGACGCCTTGTACGAGGCCAGCCAAGCGGGTGTGGATGTGCGGCTGAACGTGCGGGGGGTGTGTTGTTTGCGGCCTGGGATTGCGGGGTTGAGCGAGTCGATTCGGGTGGTCTCGATCGTGGACCGTTTTCTGGAGCACGCGCGAGTCATGTATTTCCGTCATGGCGGCGACCCACAGATTTTTATCAGCAGCGCGGATTGGATGCCACGGAATTTAGACCGTCGGGTAGAGTTACTGATACCCGTCAACGATCCCGCGATTCGCAAGCGGCTGTGGGAAACGTTACAGTTGTATTTCCGCGACAATCAAAACGCGTGGGAGATGCAGAGCGACGGGACATATAACCGGATTGTCGCGGGCGAAAAAACGAAACCGGTGCGCGCACAAGAACGCCTGTACTGGAAGACGGTCAAGACAATGAAAGACTTGAAACAAAAGAACCATTCGGTGTTTGAAACGCATCGACCGGGGCAATGATCATTGAATCCTAACCCGTGTTAGCGAGGGATAATTGATTGAATCCCTCGTTAAGGCGTCGGGTTAAGATGCCTCCACTAATCAAATAAGATTGATGCCAACCACTGAATCACCATCGCCGCAACGTCCATCTTCCATGCAACCGATCGTCCGCAGTCGTGTGTTGCCGCGGATCTCGTTTCGCGCCATGCTGATGCTGATGACGGTCGCGGCGCTCTTAGCGACGGTCGCTCGATCGGCGGGGGATGGTGCGACGTTAGCGAAAGCCGTGATGTTCGGCGTCGCCGCTGTGTTCGTCTTCTTCCTGCTCGCGGCGATGGCGTTTTTCTTGTCTTGGTTGACCGCGAAACTTGTGATCGGCAAATTTGACAACGCCCGAGAGGGCAACCCGTTCGCGGCCGACCAATTGCCGCCCCAATTGCTCAAACCGCGCGAGCCTGAACAGTGATCATGAACTCTCTGAAACGAGAACACTTACTCACTGCCCTCTTCATGCTCGTGACGACGCTGGGCATGCACGAGCGCCTGTTCGCTGCAGATCGCCCTGACTCGAAGAATGCTGAAAACGTACCGCGTTTCTTAGACGACGCGGTCTCGCATTCCGTTCGCTTGCCCACCGTTTCCACCAACACACTCGGTTGGACAATACGTGTACGTGTTTCGTCGCAATCGGTTGCTGATCCGATGCGAGTTGAATGGGAGTTCGCTACAACCGGCGGTCCCACAACTGCTGATTTGAATTTGGAATTGCGTTTAACGCCGTTGGAGAACGGCCACTCACCGCCACAGTCGAGTGTGCGTGTTTCGATGCCGTTTTCGGTTCCTGAGGGAACCAGCCGCATGCGATTCGCACGGCATGTTCCCAAGACTTCGTATGGCGATTACTACACCGTCAGTCTGCACGAAGAGGGCCGCGATGTGCCCAATTGCGAAGCGACTATCGGTGGGCCGATCTCCGACCCCGACTCGGCACCCTACGCCAACCAATTTGCGCAGGACGAATGGCGAATGTTGTGGGTGACCTCGAAGGCGGACGAGGCGTTGCGCGATGACTCATTGCATATGTTTTCATTGATCTACGACGTTCCACCGTTTCATTATGCCAGTGCACCTGAAGCCTGGCTGACCATGGACCTGGGCCGGCTCAACGGGCAATCCATCTATCGCTTTCCGACGGTCAAACCTGCCGACTTGCCGATCGACTGGCGAGGGCTGTGTTGTTTTGATTCGGTCATGATCCATCGCACCGATTGGACGGAGATCACGGAATCGCCATCGGCTGTTGCGAGCGCAATGATGGATTGGGTACGGGCCGGTGGCGTGTTGATTATTCGTGACGCGTCAGCGAAAGACGATGCCGATAGCAAGCGTGCCAACCTCTGGAAACCGAGCAGCGAAATCGATGCAGTGGCGATGTCCGCTCGCAACACAGCGGCGACCTTCGATCGTTACGCGCAGCCAGGTGACACATCATTCGACAACGATACGAGATACCTGGAGCTTGAACAACGTGAGCAATGGGTGGAGTGGTTTCCCCAAGGAGCGGCGAAAATCCGCGAATCGTTGCAGCGGTATCCAGCAACCGCGGTAAGCGAGTCAAATGGTGTGATGGCGCGAAGTGAACTCGCTGGGTTAGTGATTCTGTTAGGCAACCAAGATCAGGGCCAACCGATTGAAGTGATGCAGTGGGCCGCGATTTCCGATCTGATGGGTTGGCGATCGCACCGGTTAATCCGTACCGGTGTCGATCCGATTCTCGGCAGCCAGCGGTTTTTTCAGTGGGTGATCCCTGGCGTCTCGCAGCCACCCGTCTACACGTTCATGGGCTTGCTAGGAGTTTTTGTCATTCTAGTCGGCCCGGTCGCTTATCGTAAAACGGCGAGGGCTGGTCGTAGTTATTTGATGTTCGCGATCGCTCCTTTACTAGCGATCGCCACCACGGGTGCCATGTTGGGTTACGGCGTCATCGCCGATGGCTTCAGCACACAGGTGCGAACGCGTCAAATCACGTGGGTCGACGGAGCGGCAGGTGATGCCGTGACGAGGACGCGCAGTACGTACTTTGCGGGCATTCGTCCCGCGGGCGGATTGGCGTTCCCGCCCGATGCGGATGTGACGTTGTATCCCGATAACCAAGACCGCAGTTGGCAGGAGCGGACGAGGGAACGGTTTGAATCTCGCGGGGAAGTGATCGTCACCGATGAGGAGATTCGGCTTAATCGCGATTTTCTACCCAGTCGCCAACAACGCCAGTTTGTCATGCACCGACCGGCGCGCGGATGGGGCCGCATTCGTGTGGCTGCGGTACCTTCCACCGACGCACCTGGATCGAAAGCAGAGAATCAACCAGAGCAGGCAACTGAACAACTGCCATTGCGTTTCAGCCCAGACGGCAAGCCTCTCGAACCACTCGATGGACCGGAGTCGATCATGGTGACTAGCGAAACGCAATCGCAACTCGATGAATTGCTCGTTTGCGACGAAAAGAAACGATATTTCTTTGCGGAGAAACTCGCTCCCGGAGCCACCACGTCCGCAACACAAATTAGTAAAAAAGAGGCGTCTGAACGGATGGGCGAAATGTACAAACGTCAGTGGTTGATTAGCAGCCTGACGCAGCGACGTGAAAACCGCAATGCTTGGAACACTCAGTACGTCGAAGAGACCCGCGACTTGATCACTGATCAATTGGGGATGATCAACAGCACGGTGAAACCTCAAGAAGGTGTCTTCGAGTACGAACTGCAACAGCGGATGCAGTTGCAATCGGATTTGCCCGCGAATAGTTTTTTGGCGATCACCGAGTTGTCCGCAGAAGCCGATGCGATCGAAGGTGCCGAAGTTGTCGCCAGTATTCACTACGTATTTGGATCGTTGCCATGAATGTGCATACCAGTAGTAGTGATTGCATCGAGCTACGTCGGCTATACCGCTATTTCGGCAAAACCAAAGCCGTTCATGACATCTCATTCACGGTCGCGCGGGGACACGTGTTCGGGTATATCGGTCCCAATGGAGCAGGGAAAACGACGTCGATGCGAATTCTCTCCACGCTTGATCTGCCGAGCTACGGGGATGCGTTCGTGGATGGGTTTTCCGTCGTCAACGATCCCGAGTTAGTTCGTCGGAGGCTGGGGTTCATGCCGGATTCGTTTGGCACGTATCGCGACGTGAATTGTGAAGAATACTTAGATTTTTTTGCCCGAGCGTACGGTTTAATTGGTCGCGAGCGTACGTCGCGTTTGAAGTGGGTGCTGGAGTTTACCGGCACGATTGGAATGAAAGACAAACCCATTCGCGGCTTGTCCAAAGGTATGAAGCAGCGGTTGTGTCTGGGCCGCGCCCTGGTGCATGATCCAGCCGTGATGATTCTCGATGAACCGGCCGCAGGTTTAGACCCACGTGCTCGGATTCAACTTCGCAAGATGATTCGCGAGTTGGCAGATCGCGGAAAAACAATTTTGATCAGCAGTCACATTTTGACGGAACTGGCCGAGATGTGTGACGCGGTGGGGATCATCGAGCAAGGACAACTGCTCGCGACGGGCAGCGTCGATGAGATTCAGTTACAACGAAACCAGACTCGTGAGATCACGTTGCGAATACTCGATCGAGCCGAAGAGGCGGCCACTCAACTCACCGAATTACAGCAATCCGAAAACTCGGCGTCGCATGTTTTGGGTGACATCGTGGTTGACGGTGAACTGCTGCGGTTTGGTTTTGCGGGCGATATTGCGGACCAAGCGGAGTTCGTCGCGTGGGTGGTCGGTCAAGGCTATGCGTTGGCGGAAGTGACGTCGCATCGCAAGAGTCTCGAAGACGTGTTCTTACAAGTTACCGAAGGTTTGGTGCAGTAGCCGATGTCAGGTGCGAAGGATCAGTTTCCGGTGCAAGCCTTGCCGGTGCGAGATCGGATTATGATGGTTCAGGACAGCCCATCGGCGTGTCCGTACATTGAAAACGTGACCGCCCGCATGCCGCTGCATTTTCCGATCGCCCGGCTCAGCGGTGCCGACGTCGATTTTTTGCTGGCGGGTGGATTTCGCCGTAGCGGCACAATGCTGTACTACACCCGGTGTGCACCGTGCTATGCTTGTGAGGCAACGCGTCTGGATGCGAATCGTTTTGAACTGAGCAGTTCGTTTCGGCGTGTGCTCCGCCGAGCCGAACAGGAACTGACGTTAACCTGGCAACGACCACAAGTCGATGACGACCGTGTGCGACTGTACAACTCGCACCGCACCGGACGCGATCTCGGCAACAGCCCACCGATTGACACCAGCGATTATGCCGCGTTCTTGACGGATTCCTGTTGGCCCACGTTGGAGCTGGAGATTCGCAAGGGTGATGAGCTGATTGGTGTATCGATTATGGACGTCGGTGATACGAGCGTGAGCGCCGTGTACACGCATTTCGATCCCGAAGCGTCTCGCTACAGCCCTGGGACGCTGGCAGTGCTCAAACAAATTCAGTGGGCACAGGAACACCAGCGAACATGGGTCTATCTCGGTTTATACGTCCGTAGCAATTCGCACTTGAATTACAAAGCCCGGTATGTTCCCCAGCAACGTTTGATCGAAGGTCAGTGGCGAGAAATTGCAAAGTGATGGGAAGAGGTACAGTCCTCTGTGCCTGCTATTTTCGACTCGCCGATCAGGTACACTGCATCATAGACTCCCTTCGACTCTCACTAAGGATACGAGTGCGATGAAAGACGATAAAGCTGCGGCGAACGACCGGCACGATGATGAAGACCTGTGGGACGATGAGTCGCATTTGTCTCATGTTGATGACAACGCCAGCTACATTTGCGATAACTGCGGAGAGGAGATCGTGATCCCCGTGGATTTATCGGGCGATCAAGATCAATCGTTTGTCGAAGATTGCCCCGTGTGCTGCGCGCCGAGCGTGATCCATGTTCACGTTGATGACGATCACGTCGATGTGCGCGCCGAACCGGAACAGGATCGCTACTAATCTGATGCAAATTGAAACTTGGCTTTCACCGTCCGCTATCGGTCCACTCGAACAGGACCGCGCCGACGTGGCCGTCGTGATTGACGTTCTTCGTGCGACGACCGTGATCACAACCGCCTTGGCGGCCGGTGCCAAATCCATCGCCACTTGCATGAGCATCGACGAGGCTCGAGCGATGAAAACTGCGGCGACTAAGGGCAACCCCGCTACGGACGCAGTTCCGGTACTGTGTGGGGAACGCGAGTGTCGTCCGATTGAAGGTTTCAACTTTGGCAATTCGCCTGCTGAATTCTCACCTGCGGGTGTCGGTGGCCGTGATCTTATCATGACCACTACCAATGGCACTCGGGCGATCGAAGCCGCAGCCGACTGCGAAGTCATGTTTCTGGCGTGTTTCGCCAACCTGTCGGCGGTAGCTGATGCTGTGATCGCTGAGCTTGCAGACGATGCTAACTCAGTACCGCCGCGCACCTCCGGTCGACTTCGCATTGTTTGCGCAGGTACCAACGGTGCGGTCACGAGCGAGGACGTGCTATTGGCGGGTGCATTGATTGCTGTGCTGCATCGCAAACTCAGCGAGACGGCTCGGTTTTATGATGGCCCGATCGAACTCGTAAACGATTCCGGTTCGATCGCACTCGCCGCGTGGCAACACTGCATCACCCATGACAAAGTCGTTGACGCGGAGTCTCTTTCCACACGACTAGGACTGACACAGGGTGGTCGAAATCTGATCGCTGCTGGATTCGCAGGTGATCTGGTTGACTGTGGCAGCATTGATGTATTCGACAATGTTCCCAGGCGTGACCAGCTCTCACCGCCGAGGTTCGTTTGCAAATGAATGGACCGGATGATCTCGCGTTGCCGCGATTCGTCGACACAGAAGGTCAGTTGCCGCAGCTTTGGCCCCGACGAGTTATTTTCTTTGCAAACTTGCTCGCATTGTTTTTTGGAAACGAAGAACAGACGCGGGTGCTTAGTAATGAGATTGGCGAGCTGGATTCGTACAGTGGACGATTGATCCCGATTCTCAATTTATTGTACGCGGGCACTGACAACATTTTGGTCGTCGAACGCATGCCAGACCCCGCGCTCAGCCAATACATGGTCGAACAACTCGGGTTGTCGTTACCGCGAATCTGTGTTCTGCCGCATCACGAGTACACGCGGCTAGGAGACTTGCTGGCGACGCATCCCGAGACACCGCTGAGGGAGCTGTTGCCGCCGGGGCATCCAATGATCGAGGCAGCCAAAGGGGTGGAACACGTGACATGGCTCGACGGATATGTTACCGACGATGTCTTGCCTCGCATTGCGGAACGATTAGGGTGTCGAACGCTGTCAACAACGAGAGCCAGTCACATGGGTAATAACAAAGTGTTATTGCATCAGTTCGTGCAACAGCAGGGCTTGCCCACAGTCGCCACGGAATTGGCAAGCTGTCCTGCCGACATCGCGGGTAGCGCGGCACGGTTGCGAGAACGAGGGTACGAAAGTGCGGTAGTCCGTTCGGCGATCGGTGCATCGGGCGTCGGTATGCTGAAGCTTCCCGACCTTAACGATGAAAACTCGTTGAATAGCGTACCTGAGTATTTCTTTCATGAAGGCCCCGCGCTCGTGCAAGGTTGGTTGCAGCCGGGGCGGCTGAACGTGACGAGAGTGCGCAGCCCGAGTACGCAGTTGTTTCTCGGCGATGAGCATCTGTATGCGTTTGACATGACGGAGCAGATTCTCAGCGAGCACAACATTCACGAAGGAAACGAATCGCCACCGCCCTACTTGGCAGAGCAACCCGAACTGCGAGTCGAAACCATGCGACAAGCGAAGTTTGTTGGCACATGGTTACATCAGACGGGTTATCGCGGCACGGCAAGCATTGATTGGTTGGTTGTTGAGCGAGCTGGCAGCGATACAGCCGAAGTTTATGTGTGCGAAGTCAATGCACGTGTCACGGGAGCAACGTATCCCTCATTGCTGGCCAAGCATTTTCATCCCAGCGGTGCTTGGTTGCTACGAAACCTGAGGTTGTCTCATCCGGTCACAGCCGCCGAGTTGATTCAGATTTTTGATAGTAGGAATCATCTCTACCACCTCGGTCGTCGAGCAGGCATTCTGCCATTGAATTTCAACTTCGGAAAAGACGGGTTGGTTCATAAAGGCCAATTCATTTGTATTGGCCAAGACTCGCGGCAGTGTCATCATTTCCTTGCCTTGGCCGAGCAAGATCTGCCCGGCGGATGGACGACCGACCGTGACTGAGCGAGAAAATCTGCAAGCACGATTGACTTCGTTGACACGTGATTTGATGTTGATTCCGAGTACTGAGAGTCGACCAGCCGAACGCAAACGATGCTTTGAACTGTTGCGACATCATCTTGACGAAACGCCAGGTGTGCGACTGGAGATGTTCGAGCGTAATGGGCATCAATCGCTCGTCGTTCGTCCAGAAGGTTGTGATCTACCAGACATCTTGTTGTGTGGACATGTGGATGTGATCGAACATTCAGAACCGGATTGTTATCACTCACGGATCGAAAACGGGCGGATCTATGGCCCTGGCAGTGGCGACATGAAAGGGCAAATTGCAATTATGGTGGAGTTGATGCGATCACTGCACCGCGACCAAGGCAGACTGAGCGTGGGATTGGCGATCACATCCGATGAAGAGCAAGGTGGTGCCGATGGCGTTCAGTTCTTGCTTGACGAAGTAGGACTGCGATGCGGAATTGCGATCATCCCCGATGGTGGGTCGCTGTCAGAGATCACGCTGGCCGAAAAAGGCGTCTTACATGCGCGGCTGACGCAGCGCGGCCGCGAAGCGCATGGAGCGAGGCCGTGGTTAGGCGAGAATGCGATTGAGCGGTTGTTACCGCGACTGACTCAACTGACAGAACATTTCTCGCAGTACTGGCCCGATGAACCGATTGACGAGCAGGTCAATCATTGGTTTGCGACGTGTTGTGTGACGATGATCGAAAGTGAAAACACGACGGTCAATCGAATTCCGTCGCAAGCATCTGCTGTGATGGATATTCGGTTCCCACCGCCGCACTGTGTGAGCACGATGATTCAAGAAGTCTCACTGGTGATCGGACCTGACTGTGAATTTCAACCACTGATGACCTCCGACCCAACAGACCTCGCGCCCGATCCACTGTTCGGCCAAGTCACACAAGAGGTCACTGGCGAGCCGGTAAAGATGGTGCGAGCGTCAGGCGGAAGTGACGGACGTTTTTTTCGGCAACATGGAATCCCGGTCAATTTGTCTCGCCCGCTCGTTGGCAATTTGCACGCCATCGACGAATGGATCGACATTGAATCCATGGTCACATTTTACCAAATCTGCGAACGATACATCAGGCGACGACTCCCTTAAGGCGGCTTCACCGCAAAATGTAGCGGAAGTCGTCAAGACTTTCGGACCGCGCCGCTTTTACCGAACGAAACTCTTGACGAGTTCCGCTACGACGAAATCGCCGCAGGCTCGCGTGAAACGCGACGATAACTGTTGTAGTGGACCTCGGCTGGCTAGTTCACGCTGAAGGGAGGCGGGAATTGATTGCGATCCGTTTCCTGATGGGATTGTTCTTGCAGATCCACGGCTTGCTCACTCACACTGACCGATTCGAGATTGATCTGGCCACTATCGATCAATTTGATTAAAGCTTCGGCGCGAGCATCCACATCGCTCATTTCAAGCAATTTCAATTTATCTTCGGGCGCAAACGGCAACGTGTACGCAATGATGTCGGTGATCGGACCGATGCCCATTTGGCCTGCCATCAATTCATGCAACGTTTGCTGTGAACCGGCTTTCGGCGGGATGATCTTGCCGAACGAAGTCAGCAGTCGACGTTTGAGTTCTTGACGCCCCGCCGTTGCCGCAGGCACATAGAAATCGTCGATCAAATCAACCTGCGCGGTGCGAAAGGTTTGTGTCGATTCAATTTCCCGGCGGATTCTGGCACGCCGCATCCCCACCAACAGAATATTGTGTCGGTCACCCGCTAACTCTGCATACGACATGATTTTGCCGATACAGACCGTCCGCGAGATCACTGGCGGTGACGTCAGCGGCACGACATGCGGGTCGAGCAACGTGGCCATTGTGATCAAATTGTCCGTCGCTAATGACTCCCGCAACATATCGACGTACCGCGGTTCGAAGATATGCAGCGGCTGCATCGCGTGGGGGAACATCACCAGACCAGGTAGCGGGAACAACCGTACCTGGCCATCGAAATCATCCGGGAGATTGGTCACATCAGAAAATGGATTCATAGACGACGCCTGGGGAGCAACACGATCAGATAACCGCGTTTTTCAGAAAAAATTAGCTAGCGAAACGTTACAAAACGCCCCGCCAGGACTGAAATATAGCGAATCTACCCGCATCGGGTCCGAACGGTACGGATCAAAACGCTAGATTATAGACTTGTTGCTAGCCCTCCCTTCTCACACGCTTTTGACGGAATCCCACGCATGATTCTCTCCAGCCAAGAAATCCTTTCTCGGATGGGCACAGAACTGTCGATCGAGCCGTTTGATCAGGCCCTGCTCAATGCCAACAGCTACAATCTCTCGCTACACGACGAGTTGCTTGTGTATGAGGAAGTCGTGCTCGATGCCGCCAGCCCCAACCGCTACCGACAACTGAAGATTCCTGCCGAGGGGCTGACCCTGCAACCCGGCGTGCTGTACCTCGGACGCACCATCGAAACCACTCGCACGCAAAACGTCGTACCGATACTGCATTCACGTTCCTCGCTAGGCAGGTTGGGATTGATCATCAACCCAGGCGGCAGTCTTGGTCAAGCGGGTTATTGCGGGACATGGACATTAGAGATGCACTGCATTCAACCCGTCCGGATTTATTCAGGGATGCAGGTTTGTCAAATTTCCTACCATGAGTTGGCAGGCGAGTTTCAGCCCTGCGAAAGCGACAAGTACCAAAACAGCACCGAGATCCAACCTAGCCTCATGTACCGCGAGCTAGGTTACGACGACCGCGACACGCAGCTCGAACTGCAACTGAGTTTCGATGAGTCCATCCACGCAGCTCGCTGAGCAGAGTACTTCTTCGGACTCGCTCAGACACTCTCTGCTGAAACCGTCTCGACGCGCGGTCGCGTCCACACCACGATCCCAACGCCGACGAGCACACAGGCACCAGCGATCGCCAGCCATAGCGGAGGCAGGTGCCGACTGTCCTCCAATTCCGCGCCCAAGAATGCGAGGTGTTCATGATAGCGGGCGACAAGTTCCAGCAGCCCGTTGTGCAGGAAGTGCATCAAGATGCCGGGCCAAACACTGCCGCTGCGATACGCCAACCAACCCAACGCGATCCCGAGCAGTGTCGTCGGCAGGAAGCGTTCCACCAATAACGTGCTGCCCACAAACACGTGAAACAATCCGAACAACACCGCCGTCGCCATGATCGTTTGCCACGGACTGAGCACGTTTGAAAACGCTGAAAACAGATACCCACGAAAACACAATTCTTCAATCACCGCTGGGGCGACTGCCATCGTCGCGAGCAAGACAAACGGTGAGATTGTTTTCCATTTGTCGAGCACTCCACGCGTTCGCTCCATCTGTTCTTCATTGAGCAGTGCCAAACCAAATTCATCGGCCAATACCAAGGCTTCGTGCGCGAACGCCCATGCACCCAGAGCAATGATCGCCGCACCCAGATAAAACCCCACACGTGTGCTTTGCATACGATAGGTGAGCGTCATCCGGTGCCGTCCCAGATACGTCGCGGCGAACGGAATCAGCCCGAACGTCGCCACCAACGCCACCGCGTTGAGTGCCAATTGGAACGTCACGTTCACATCGCTGCTCTGGCTAGCCAGCCAACGCATCAAACCATTGGAGACGACGAACGAAGCCGGTAACAATAGCGCGATCACCATCCCAGCTTCCCCCACACTCGGCCGCGTTGTGGCCACCTCGGGACGTCTAAACAGTGAACCTATCGACCGTTCACTGGTACGATTAACGGCATCATTGCCAAACAATTTCGCGGCGACCGCAAGGGCCGCAGTGGCATACAAAATCGTCGATGCAACTGCCAATGTCGCGCCCAGTGGATGTACGTTGTTTGCCAGAATCTCGCGTGCCAACAGCACAATGTTCAGCAGCGGCGCGACGGCGAGTGGCCCGTTCAAACCGATCCCTGGCATCAGCGACAACATGGCTGGCGCTAATGACAACAACATCACCGGAATCAAGTACGCCTGAGCTTCCTTGAACGAACGCGCGAAACTCGTCAACGATAATAACACCGCTGCAAAAAATGCGCTGAACAGCACCAGCAACAGAAAAATCAGCACGATCTCTTTCACGCCAAGCTCAGCACCTTCGCCAGCGAGCATCTGCGTCAATCCCGTCAGTGACAACGTGGCAAACATCGCGCCCAGGTTCGCAACTGCGGTCAACAACGCCACGCAAACAACCGCAATGTATTTTGCCAACAGCAACCACCAACGGGGAACCGGGGACGCCATCAACGCTTCCATCGTGCCTCGCTCGCGTTCGCCAGCGGTCAAGTCGATCGCGGGATAAACGGCTCCCGTGATCGTCATCAACACTAGCACTAACGGGATGATCGACGCCAATACATTGCCGCTGGGCCGCTCGCCAATCTCACTAGTCGTGACCTGAAACGAGCTGAACTCCGGCACCACGCGTTGCAATATGTTCGTCGTGTCTTGTAGCTTCAACCAATGCAGTCGCTCGATCAAAATCCGTCGAGCGGACTGACTGGCCTGGTCACCTGAAAACGCGGTCACGTTGATGGTTTGAGGTTCACCTTCCGCGATCAACAACTCGGCCGCAATATCCAGCCGATTTGCCAGCAGGGCTTGCTCGGGCGTGCCGTCTTGGACGACGACCACTTTGAACTCCGCGAGATCGCCCCCGCTGGCCTGCAAGATCGCCTCGGGCGGTTTGCTACGAGGATCGTTGATCAGCGATTGCAACCAATTGCTTTCGTCGACAGTCTCGACACCGACGACGAATCCGCTGGTCCCCGGTCCCGCCGATGATAACAGGAACCGATTTAGCGCCATGCTCAACAGCGGATAGACTAACAGCGGCATCATCACCAGCGTGATAATCGTGCGTCGATCGCGGAGCGTTTCGCGAAGCTCTTTGCGGCTGAGTCGAGCCAGACGAGACCAAGATAAGTTCACGTAGGTGTCTCAACCACATGAGATACGGGATTCATCAAATCATCAAATATTTCTACGAGATGTTGACGACCAGATTCCGTGCGAATCTCATTGAGCGTGCCGTGGTATCGCATGCGGCCACGATGCAACAAACCAAAGCGATCACACAACCGTTCCGCTTCATCGAGTCGGTGCGTGCAAACAACAACCGCTTTGCCAACCTCTCGCAAATGCGCAATGTAACGAAAAATTGTTTGCACACCAACGACGTCCAACCCCCGAGTCGGTTCGTCCAGTAACATCACTGGTGGATCGTGAATCAATCCACGCACGAGTGTCACGCGCTGCCGCTGTCCCGTGGATAACGTGCCAGCGCGCCGATCCAGTAACCGCTCGATGTCCATCACTTCGGCCAGAATCGTGAGTCGCTCTGCAGCGGCGTCAGGTTGCACACCGTATAAATCGGCGAAGTACAAAAGCATCTCGCGGACGCTTAACCAGGGGTACACACCATCACTAGCTGATACAAAGCCGAGCTTCGCTTTGGCCGCAAACGGATTAATCGAAGTCCGAATCCCAGCCACTTCCGTGTACCCCTCATCGGGCGAAACCAAGCCAAGCACCATTCGCAGTGTGGTCGTCTTTCCCGCTCCATTGGGACCCAGCAACCCGAAAACTTCGCCGGGGCCAACGGAGAACGACAATCCATCGACCGCGCACACGACTTCGTTCTCAGCTACAAACCGTTTGGTCAACGCGTGAATTTGTAGCATGAAAATGAATTGTGAATAATTGAAGAGTTAACAATGCTGAGCATTCGTTTGAAGTCCGCTGATCGCTACGCAGTCAACTTGTAAACGGATCGCCAAAACGAGCGGGTACCAAGCTCGCTGCCTTACGATTCCGAGAAACCCGCTCGATCCACCACCGCAAGCGATCAGGGTCCAGACCACCGCTCCGTCGCCGGGCAGTGTCGTCATCGTACCGACAAACATCACCTCGAACGCCCCAGCAATCAGGTACGATACCTAGACCATGCAAGCATTCGGCTTGTTCCAATCGAATTGATCCGGCTAGTGCCACCCACACGCCAGCCGCTCGAGCCTGCGTCAGAAGATTTGTTAGCTGGGTCAGGCTCAAATGATCTGTTAATGACCGACCATCCTTCAAAAAGGTGTCAATCAGCAATCGCGACCGTCTGCAGGCGATCACCGCCCTTAGCACTTCAGACGCCTCGCAGCAGCCCGCCTGCTCATGATCCGCATACGCCACAGGTACCAATTCCACGCTCTCTGGTAAAGGCAAGGACTGCCAAAGCTGCTGCAATTGCGAGATCTCCTGAAATCCACTCGGTCCGACTTTGGCAAACCGAAAAGAATCGGGAACGAACGTCGCCAATTCGATCGCGGTACTCGATTCGCCGAGTGCCGCTGAGAGTCTCGCTGCGGGCAACTCGCGAACTGCCGCCTGCCACACGTGCGGTTGCACTGGTGCCAGCGGACCATCCGACGGTTCCTTGAAATCAATCACATCCACACCCGCGCGCGCCGCAAGCACCGCCTCCTCGCGACTGCGAACGCTGACAAGTAGCTCGGTGATGTGGTTTATGGCGCGGATGGACGAAGTATTCATGGGCGAAGTGTAGCAAATCGCCAACTCAGTAGTTGTTTTGGTGCAGCGTGAAATTGGAGCGGCGAATGATTTACGTTAATCCAAAAAGAAGTTTGATCCTGAGTCAGCTACAATTGAGAAAGCTTTTTAATCGAAGTCGTATCAATGTTGGTCGGCTCAGTTCGCTCAAATTCACCAGATCGCAATGTTTAGTAGATATTTGAAACCCGGCTCACCCAGTCAGTTCAACGCCCTGAGCCTCGGACTTGCGTTGCTCCTGCTGGTCACCGCCACCACTTTCGCTGACGAACCGTTTCGTCCGCAAGCGGGCACGTTTCCTACTTTGGAACAGGCGCACGCTTACCGGGGTGAAATTGTGTTCGTGGACCATGCCAACCGCCGTGGCAGCATTCGCGTTGCGGGAACGGGCAAGTTTTACCGCAACGATCCACAACCTTTTGCGATGCTTCCCTATGGGATCATCCGGTATCACGATGCACCGGCGGACCTGCGCGACATCCCGCTGGGTACGCTGATGCACGTCCGCGCCTTCTTGCCGCCAGACCCAAAGATTTCTGCCGTGCCAGTCTTGCCGATTGACAACAAGAGCAAAGACGCAGGTCATTATCGTGGCATCGGTACCACGCCCGCCGAGAACCATGTGCTTTTGCTCGAAGACGAACCCAGCCACTGCTTGGACCAAGGATTGGTTTGGAAGCTTAAAGAAGTGGAACTTCAGAATGATGAAGGCAAGGTGATTGCCAGTCGTCAGCCCAAGGACGGTGGCAACGGCAACTTTAGCGATGAAGAGTTGACGTTCGACGCCGCCACCCGTATCTGGCGCGGCCGCGAGCGGATCACTATCACGGACCTGATCGCCGAAGATGCTTGGCCTGCCAGCGGTAAGAAAGATCTCGCTGGGCAACCCGTTTTGCTCGGGATCACGTGGCGGCCCTCAGCAGGAGACGGCCTGAGCGGCGCTTTCACCCGCTTCCACGTCTCCGACATCTGGCTGGACGATGCCTCCATCGAACATGCCGCTCGACTTCAGACCGATGCGCACACGGTCTTCATTCGTAGCCGCTGGATGCCGGCCTGGGTTGACGCTGTCGAGTATGGCAAGTTCGGCCGCGCGACGGTCACTGCGACGCTGTTCGGCGGCATGGATCCGGCGCTCTACGCTGACTTTCAAGAAAACGTTGGGGCACAAATCAATGGAGCCGAGAATACACTGAAGCATACGGAGGGTCACTATGGTCCTGGCCACGTCGCCTCCAACGGAAAAATCATTGGCGTCACCCAGGCAACCGGAGCCATTCCGTTGGGCAGCAGCGGCGTCCAAATCCAGTTTGAAACCGATCTGGTTATTGAAGGTATTCGTCCCACGCGAGTCGTCCGAATCCGCCCTGAAAGCTGGCCCAAAATGCAAATTCCTCGCGAGGAGTATTTGTTTGAGAACAGCCCCGAGAATCGCTTCCCGACGCCTGCCATCTTTCCCAAATACTGACCCAACGGATCGCGAAGGAGCCAGGGCAATCTAATTCACCAGCGAAACGGCCACCAGTTCTTGGTCATTGCGAAAGTATGCGGTTTGATTTGCGTACGCGGGGTGGCTCCAGATCACTTTGCGACCGTACGCGGTTTGAGTGGGTTCGAGGACTTGCATTTGACCTTTCAGCTGAAACCGCTCAGCGTTCATGGCGGCGATACTGAACACCCCGGTTTCGCCGAACAAGAGATACTGGCCACTTGGCTCGTGGCGTGTGATGAAGGCCGTTCCAGCCGACAACGGACGCTCATTACCAGGACGTACGGGTTGCCAAGTCTGCCAGAGGCGTCGGCCATCTTTGGCATCGACGGCAAGCACTGCGCCTAAGCCTTCGTCGCTGCCGTAGATGACACCATCGTGAATCAGCGGTGTGCTGGTGCTGGCGCTGATAGATGTTTTCTGCTCGCTCGCCCACAGCTCCGTCACGGATGGCTGATCGTCAGATAGCTTTAACATCATCGACTTGTTCTCGATGCCGCTGACAAACAAAAACGCACCCTCGCGCATGGGGCGACAGATCGACATACCGTAGTCCGGTTTGTGCGGTGTGATCCAGTACGGTTTTCCATCAACAGGATTCAGAGACGCGACCGCTTCAGGATGCCAAATCAATAGTTGCTCCACACCACCGGCAGAGATGATCGACGGTGGGCAATAACCTGCGTTTGAACTCGATAACGACTTCCAGACCACTTTACCGGTGGCTCGATCGAATGCCACGACGGCTTGATCATCTCCGCCCACCATCGTGATGACTAGTGATTTGGTAACCAATGGATGAGCAGAGAAACCCCAGATCGGTGTGTCGACGCCAAACATCTTGGGTAGATGATGTCTCCACACGAGAACTCCGTCGTCGGCGGTCAGCACACGCAGATCCCCTTCGGCACCGAGCGTGACGACGAGTCCATCGACAATAGTTGGTGTGGCTCGCGGGCCAGCAGGGTAGCTGATTTCATAGTTGCACTCGTACTCGTGTTTCCAGATTTCCTGGCCCGAGTTCGCATCGAAGCAGGTCACTCGTTCGCGGCCTTGTAGTTTGGGACGCTCATTAGGGGCTTCGACCATCTCGCCCGCAGTTCGCAGGTAATCCATCACATAGACTTTTCCATCGACGACCGCTGGCCCCGCATACCCACCTTTGATGGGAACACGCCATTTCACTTTCAGTCCCGACTCAGGCACGGAGTCCACGATCCCCGATTCTCGGTACATGCCATCGCGGGTCGGCCCCATCCATTGGTTCCAATCATCAGCTACCAGCGGTAACGCTGAATAGAGGATTAAGAGCGCGAGAGTCGGAGTCCGGAGCATAATGAAATCCAATGCACGTGATTGAGTCGGGGAACGTATTCGATGGGCATTGTAACCCATTGAGGGGCAATCTAGCGCGGTCTGAGTCGTTACTGCTTCACAGCCATCATTGACGAGAACCCAAAAATCCGAAATAGCAAACTTATAAAGGTCAGTCGAGTCAGCGCTGTCCTCAGCTCACCAGTCCTTGCGTGACGGTCATGAACACGTCTTCGAGAGTTGGGTCGCGGTCGTTGAAGGATCGGATCTTGACTCCTTGAGCGAGCAGATACTCCAAGAGTTGAGCCAGGCCAGCGTCGTCTGTTTCGAGTTCGGCGATGACTCGATCAGGGCGGATTTCCAGATCGCGGAGCGCGGGACTGCTGCGCAAAATCGAGATGCCTGCTTCGCTGTTTTCCGTGAACGCGATCTCGACCATGCGGTTGCGACGAATCTGGCGGTAGACGTGATCAATCGGTCCGTGCATTAGCAATCGTCCGCGTTCAATGATCCCGATCGAGGTACAGCAATCAGCTAACTCAGTCAGAATGTGGCTGCTGATTAAAATGGTTTTGCCCATTCGCCGCAACTCTTTGAGCAACGCTTTGACTTCAATACGAGCGCGTGGGTCCAGACCACTGGCGGGTTCGTCGAGAATCAACACCGGTGGATCATGAACCAGTGTTTTTGCTAAACACAACCGCTGTTTCATGCCACGTGAAAGCCCGTTGACGAAGTCATCTCGTTTGTGACCGAGGTCCAAGAGTTCGAGGACATTGTCGATGATCGGGCCACGCGCGGCACGACCGATTCCATAGGCGACCGCGAAAAAGTCGAGAAACTCCCAAACTCGCATGCCGTCATAAACGCCAAAGTTATCCGGCATGTAGCCAATCGAACGACGCACGCCCATGGGATCACCCATGACATCAAACCCCGCGACTTCACCACGACCGCGCGAGGCTTTGAGCAGCGTTGATAGAAAACGGATCGTCGTACTTTTGCCAGCCCCGTTGGGACCGATGAAGCCGAACGTTTCTCCAGCGGCGATTTTCAAGTCGAGATTTTCGACGGCCGTGAAGTCGCCGTAGTCTTTGCCGAAGCCTTCTAATTCAATCAACGATGCGTTCCTTAGACTTAGCGGTTGGGCGGTTTCAATGTCGGCGAGGCGGGGTTGACCGGTTGTTTGATTTGGATTTGTTCAGGTTTGAAATCACTCGACAGGTTTTTATCTCGCAGCATTTGCGGACGTGGCGGATAGCTGAGGTGGGCCAGGATCAGCGTTTGCGCTCGGACCTGCTTGCAATCCGGCGTGATCGATACACCGGAGAGTGGTTGTTCAATCCGAGCAACCAACCGTGAAGAATTTGGCAACAGAGTCGCGGACGATAACAAGCGGCTCATCCAGTCCGTCATCCCCATCGGCAGGTTACTGGGCACGACCACACTGCCGGATGCTTGGAAACGGATCGATTTGCGAGATCCGCTGGCCATCGTTCCTAACGCGGCCACCCGAACACGACCCTCAGTGTCGCAATCAACAACGAACGCATCGAGCATGTCCAGTGAGGTGCCGTTGGTCACAGTGGCTCCATCGAGTGGCTGCATCGCATCAGATGATTCAGGCGAAGCTTTCTCCGGTGCAGTGCTTTGCACATGAATGGAGCCGTCGACATCCACGATTTGCTCGAGATGCACGACACCGTAGGAATTACTGCCGACACCGATACTATCGAACGAGGGGCCGGCTTCCACGCCGAATTCGAGTTCCGGTTCGACGGCACCGAATAGACTTGCCTCCCGCTCGTCTTGTCGTCGCGTTCGGATCACATCGATCGCGGCGTCGGGGGTGGAAAAGTCGATACGGTATTGGCTGGCCAGAGAGTTGTACAAACCAACGACGCGGGTCAAATGCCCGCGTGAGTAATCCGCAGGTAGTTCGAGCATCGCGAGTTCGTTGCGACTGCGGGCAAATCCAACGTCGAGCTGCGCCGCCCGAGCGACCCAGAAGGCACCGAGAATCGACAGCGGCACGACGGCCAACCAGGCCCATTCGAGTCGCCCTAGCACTCGGAAGACAAGGTAATTGACAGGGATCAATACGACCAGGTAGATCAGTAGGCTGCGGATAACGAGCTTGCTATCAGGGATCGTCACGCCGATTTCGCGGCGGAGCTGATCTCGGCTCCACGCCATCATAGGGCTGTCATTTTTCCAACCGCCCAATCCGCTGACGGCATCGGGCCACACGTCGTCGCTGAGCCAAGGAGCCAGCGACGACCTGACGGATGCGGTGACGGGCGTGAAGGTTTCCGTCGCATCGCTGGGCGATTCGTCGGTCGGTGACTCGTCGGCAGGAAGTGCTGTTGGGGCAGGCGCCGTTTGGATTGCAGGCATTTTGCCGTCGCGTGAAAAAAACCGCACGCCGGTGTTGATCGACGGTGGCACGATGTCAAATTCAACGTCCACGAATGTCTGCCGCGTCGGAATCTCAGTAGAGACGGGTTTGTCTGCAGGAGTCTCGGTCATGCCTAGATTGTCCATCGGTAATGACTCGGCAATCCCGTTGGACCGGTCGATGCGATGGACACGTGGTGGACGAGCCAGGACTGCCGAATTGAAAAAGCTATCGTAGGACTTCCAAACGGCCAACCAATCGCTCATCAAGTCGACGCGACTTTGCACGATCCTTCCTCGGCCCACGCGGCGCTCGACGACGAGGCCACCCTCTCCGAGTTCGATGGTGTCGGGGCGTCGTGTTCCAGCAATCGCGACTTGTGCTTTTTCATCGGCCAAGCGAGCGTTAACGGTGGCGACGGAAAGATCCGTGTCGATGGTATGTGAACGAACAAACTGCGTGGCATCGTCGGGGCGAAGTTCTTCGACGCCATTGGCTTGGATTGGCAACAACTCGCGAAAGTTCGCGTCGCTGAGTGAGTCCACGCCTGCCGGACCGTTAACAATGATCAGGCCACCGAAATGCAACCAATCCAAAATGGCGGTGCGCTGAGTGGGCGTCAGCGCGGTGGTCGGGACGTCGTCCCAGAACAGGACGGCTGTGGAGGTCCAATCGAGTACGGTTTCGGCGATCGGCAACACGCCTTCTGTCGGTGGGATGACCACTCGATAATTGTCGCGTGGCTGAGAGTACGATGTTTCATTTTGATAAGGTGTGACCCAATCGGCGACTTGCAGACGCACGAACCGTTCAGGCCGATCCGTCAGAATGACAAAGAAGTACGTTTGCGGTAACAAGGTCGCGAACTGCGAGGGTAGCAGACTCAAAGGTCCCGTGGAATCTTGCGAGAGAAAGTCACCGTTGAACAGAATGTTGTCGACAGTTTGGCTACCGCGGCTAGGCACAAGAAACCGAGTGTCGAGTTTTCGCAATTGACCTTTAGGCAGAACCGCAGGGCGTCGCACCACAAATGATGTTGCCGATTGGGGTTCAGGGATTTCTAACCCAGGTTCGTCGATGAAGGTCGTTTCGGAACGTCCGACCGTGGCCTGGGTTTGCACCACTCCGCGCCGGTCTTCGCGGTTACTACGCAGCGAAAACCCCGCACTGGTCCAGTGCCCCGGTTTGACGGAGCCATCGGGGAGACCGCTGTTACCGGAGTCGGGGCGCGTCGTCGGGTAGGCCTTGGCGGCGATCGAGGTGAAAGGAGGTTTTTGCTGCTCGAGTTTTTTCGCTTCCTCGTCCACACCCTCGGCCAGTCGACAACCATCGCAACCGGTGAGCATCGGCAGACAAAGCAGCAAGCACCACCACGCTCGGATGAGCGTGGTTACCATCCCATCACCATGTTTGATTCGATTGCCCGCCGGGCTTGGTCGACATCGCAACCAGTTTCCATGCGGTACAGACGAATCGCATTGACTTTGTCGCCTGCGGATTTGCTCAGGCAATCCCGCGCGATCATGCAAGGGTCGAGAGTGCGGTCGGTCAAACCAAGGGCACCTTTGCTGATCACCCATGAATCGCGAGGTCGTTTGGTGATCCGCAGCACCTCGTCTTCTGGATAGGCGTCGTCGACGACGACCTGGGCCGATGATTCGTTTTCTGCCCAAGTGATGATGATATGAGCGTCAGTTTCGATTTCAAACAAAGGCATGGCGTTGTCTCAGGCAGGGGGCGAGCACGAGGGTGAATACGCGGCTGCACGGATTTTCACCGGACAAATTGTTCCGAGAAGTCTCCGATGCAGAATCCGCCACCTGCTCAGCATAGGCACCACAACGCCTGTCGGCAAACGGGGCAAGACGTGAATCCCATTTTCGGGTGGCGGAACTCGTGTGGAGTTCCGCCCGGTACTGTGATTTTAGATCGCTTCGCTATTCTCGAAAATCATCAGCTCGGCGCCGTCGAGGAAGCTGACCAGCGATTTTGCTCGGTAAGGCTGTTGTAGTTTGCGAACGGCTTTGCTTTCGATCTGCCGGACGCGCTCCCGAGTCACCTGGAAAATCCGTCCGACTTCTTCGAGCGTGTAGGTGTAGCCATCGGCCAGGCCGTAACGCAGACGCAGGATTTCACGCTCGCGGTAGTTCAAGGACTCCATCGCCAGCTCAATCTGATGTTTCAGAGCTTCTCGATTGGAATCAATCAACGGATCTTGGTCGCGATGATCTTGCAAGAACTCACCAAACGCACTGTCTTCGTTATCACCGACAGGTTGGTCGAGCGACAACGGTTGTCTCGCCATCTTCAAAATCACACGGGTATCGTCGAGTGACAATCCGCTACGAGCACAGACTTCTTCTGGCGTGGGTTCGCGGCCTTGCTCTTGCACGAGGTCACGAGTGATTTGGCGAATCTTGTTCATCGTGTCAATCATGTGCACTGGCACGCGGATCGTGCGGCTTTGATCGGCGATCGCTCGAGTAATCGCTTGCCGAATCCACCACGTCGCATACGTGCTGAACTTGTAGCCACGAGCGTGCTCGAATTTATCAACCGCACGCATCAACCCCGTATTGCCTTCTTGGATCAAATCCAAGAACGACAAACCGCGATTGCGATACTTCTTGGCAATCGATACGACCAGCCGCAAGTTACCAGCCGACAGCACTCGCTTGGCAGCATCGTAGTCATCTCGCAAGGTATCGCAGCGATCGATCCGACGTTGCAATGTCTTGGGTGTTTCGTAAGTCAGTCGCATCAAATGGCGAAGTTCACTTTGCAATTCTTCAGCCGACGGCATGCCAGCCATCGCGAGTCGATGTGGTTCGGCGAGCGTTTGACGAATTTCGGTCATGCGGTAGGCGCTGCGACGTAGTTTCTCAAAGATTGGTTGCAGCTTGTTCGTGCGCAGGTTCATCTCTTCGACCAAACGCACAGCTTTGTTGCGGCGGATGACGAGGTTTCGCCAAGCGGCCCGGCGGCGGCGCATCGGCAACGATTTGTTGATCGCCGTCATGTAGTCGCTGCGATTACGAGCCAACAGATTTGCGAGTGTGCGCGTATTGGGAACGATCCGTTTCATGATCGCTTTTTTCTCAGCGGCGTTCGTCACGCTGACTTCGATCGTGCGGTCGAGGCGAAGTTGTTTGTCGCGAACCTGTTGCAGTAGTCTCAGGGCCGCTTGCAGCATGAAATCAGTGGCCATCATGCAGTGCCGGTAGCGTTCGCGGGTGGTTTCAATCTGAACTGCCGCTGAGACCTCTTGATCGCGGGTAAGCAAGGGGATCTGCCCCATCTGCATCAGGTACATCCGCACCGGATCTTCGGTGGGATCGGTGGGGATCTCTTCGCGGCGAGCAATGATTTCCTCGTCCGAGAGCACGCTCATATCGTTCTCTTCGGAAATCGCGTCGGCGAACTCTTGACCCATCGTCCGTGAACGGCGGGTGTTCGAGTCTTCGGCGTCAAAGGCGTCGTCCTGCAAACTTCGGCTACTAAACTTCTTGCCCATCAAATTCTCCTCGGCTCCCGGTAGATCGTCAAAGCGGTTTGAGGAGAGGAACCAAGCACTGTCAGTGCCAGCGGCCAATTCAGGTAACGCATAAATCATGGCAAGTCATTGTCACGAAAGAGGTTAGGCGAGACAAATCGCCTGTGGGGAGAGAAAGAATGCGATGTCGTGCGTGGAGCAAATTCATCATCATGTTGCCTAGATGCAACGCATGATGAATTCGTCCGACGGCGACTGCGTCCGGTTGTTTGATGCCTGACGTTTCCCCCGTCCGCATGTCTAAAGGTAGGTTAGCTTTCGTGTCCGCGATCAAAAAACCACGTAATTTGCAGCTCAGCGACTCCGCTACAACAACTCGCCACGGGTGTCTAAACTGCATCCTCCCTTTAGACGCCCTCCGCAGCGGAAAGTTCCCCAGCACGTGACGACGAAATCTGCTTTCAAACCGTTTGATCCGCTTGAAGACACTCGGTTTGTCGACGCCGAACGTGTGCTCAAATCGCTCACTGCAATCGCCTCCAGTGGCGTTCCCGAGGACTTGCTGTTGAGTTTATGGGCGGCGCTTGACCTACACTTGGGCGAGATCGATGCACCCGATGAAGCGGTCGCGTTGCTGGCGAGATTCATTGATGTTTCCCGCAGCCCGACGTCATTGTTGGCGTTGTTTGAACGCGACTCGCAAGCGCTGCCCTCGCTATTGCAGGTGCTGATGACCAGCGGTGGCGTGGCGGAATTGTTGATCGGCGACCCGGAATGTTTCGACTTGATCCGCGCCAGTGATGGACGGCCTGCCTCGCGCGAGCTGCTGATTGACGAATTAGCGGGCGAACTGAAAACGGTCGCCTCGATCCCGCGAGCCGCCGTGGCGATCCGGCGATTCGCAGGTCGTGAGATGTTGCGGATTGCCTATGGAGAATTCGTACGCGGTTTGCCGCCCGATCGGGTTTCGCGGCAAATCAGCCACCTGACCGACGCGATTTTGTCAACGGCTTTGGGCTTCACGATCGAGCAAACTGGCCAACGTCTCGGTCTGCCGCAACGCATCGATGGTTCCCAACCCAAGTACGCGATCATCGCCTTGGGCAATTACGGCGGCGAAGAAATTGGCTACGACTCGCCCGCCGACTTGCTGTTGTTGTGCGATCAAATTGACCGCAAAAATGAAAGTCACCAAAAATTCAATCGGCATGTCGCCGCTGGCTTGATCAGTTTGCTGGGGTCCAATCGCGGCCCGGTTGTTTCGATCAATCTGCGGTTTGTGCAACAGCCAGGCGAGGAGTCGGCGGGTTCCGATACGCAGCGATTGAACGATTATGGTCGCGGTGGTGAGCTTGCTTCACGGCGAATTGATTTTCATGACGCCGGAGACGCTGCGTCGCACTACGAGCGCGAGAACCAAACGTTCCAGCGACTTGCCTTTGTAAAAGCCCGCGTGGCGGCAGGCGATGTTGGTTTGGGCCAGTGGTTTTTGCAGCGGATCGAACCGTGGGTTTATCATCGCTTGCTCAGTCGTGGCGAGATCGCTGACATTCGTGTGCTCCGCCGCAAACTCGAAAAACGTGCAGTGTCCGCTGACGCACAGCAGGGCACACCGATCGCCGATTGTCCCGGTGGCCGTCGTGATCTCGAACTGACGATTCAGTTTCTACAACTTCTGCACGGGGGCGAATTGCCGGAAGTACGGGTCACCGGAACGCTCGATGCCATCGCCGCCCTCAATCGACACGGTTGTTTGACTCAACAAGAGGCGTCGATCCTTTCGGAAAACCATGCTCGCCTGTGTCGTCTCGAACACCATCTCGCAGTTCTGTTTGATCATCGCGTCACGCACCTGCCCGACGACAACACGATTCGTACCCGTTTGGCTTGGCGGCTTGGTGTGCGGACCAAACCAGACGCCAGCGCCGGTCGCCGTCAGGTCGTCAAAGGAGACTTGGTGCGATTTGAAAAACTGCTGGCCGAAACCTTTGAAGTCAACCGTCGAATCATCAATCACTTGACAGTCCAAGATGTCGCCGCCCGACCGCTTGTTTCGACCGGCAATGACACGCCTGCTGCGGATGCTCGGCAAGCGATTGATGACACGGATGCGGATGCTGTTGAAGTGGAAACGGAGTTGATCCTTGACCCCGATCCTGATCTGGACACGTTTCGCGAAGTGCTGCAAGGGCACGGGTTTTCGGATGTCGAGTTGGCGATGGAGCAACTCGGATCGCTCAGCCATGAGACGGTTTCGTTCCTTTCGCCCCGTCGCTGTCGCCATTTCTTTGCGGGTGTGGCTCCCGATTTGTTGCGAGAGATTGCCCGCACGCCAGAGCCTAACGATACGCTCAGTCAACTCGTGGCGGTGGCCGATTCAATCGGAGCTAAGGCGACGTTGTGGGAGTTGCTCGGCAGCAACCAGGCGACGTTGTCATTGATGGTGCGAATGTGCTCGCTAGCTCCGTATCTGACCGGGATTCTGACGGAGAACCCTGGCATGATCGACGAGCTGGTGGACTCGTTGATCATGGATCGTTTGCCCCGCGCCGAACGACTGGATATGCAAACGATTCGCTTATGTCAATCAGCCGACGACGTGAGCACGATTCTGAAAACCTTCAAAGCCGGTTGCCATTTGATGATTGGCGTTCGCGATTTGTTGGGCAAGGAGACTGTCGATGCGATCGGCAGATCGCTCAGTGACACCGCAGAAGCCTGCGTCCGGCGGGTAATTGAAAGCGAGCATGAGCGCCTCGCCGCCCGCTTTGGTGATCCCGTGGACGACCAGCAGCAGAGCGTTGAGATGGTCGCAGTGGCCTTAGGAAAATTTGGTGGTCGCGAGCCGAATTATCACAGTGATCTCGACCTCACGTTCTTGTACACCGCCGATGGTGAAACACGGCGACGAGTTGGTGGGCCGCGAACGACGTTGTCGAATCGGCAGTTTTTTCATCAACTTGCCCAACATGTAATTCAAAAAATTGATGCCAAATCGGATCGTTTGTTTGAACTCGATATGCCGTTCGCCCGTGGTGCAGACGAAACCGTACTGGCTCACTCGATCGAGCAGTTTACGAAGCCGTTTCGATTAGGAGGTGCGCCGTTATGGCAACGCATCACACTTTGCCAAGCTCGACCGTTCTCTGGTTCACGTGCTGCCATTGAAATGACAAGTGATGCGATCACTCGTGCAATCAACCACACCCCGTGGCGTGAGAGTCAGTTTGTGGAACTTAAAACACTGCGTCAACGCAGCGAATCAACCGCCACTGCTGGCAACTTGAAACGCGGCATGGGCGGCACAGTCGATGTCCAGTACATCGCAGCGGCGGGTGTGTTGAAATCGGCTTCTCTGTCAAAGTCCGCGTTTACCACCGGAATCATCGGAGTCCTCGGCGAACTTGCCGACGCAGGCGTTTATGATCGCAGCGATGTCGATACTTTGATACACAACTATGGCTATCTCCGAACCGTCGAAGCGAAACTGCGATTGATTAACACCACTGACCGCCATGAGTTACCGCTATCCGCCGATGGTGCTGCCGATACGCTCGCGATGAAACAGTTAGCCGTTTTGTTGGGCGAATCTGACCCCGCCGAGATCGCGCGTCAGTGCGATGTGATTCGGGCGGCCAATCGAAGTTTGTTTGAACGAATGCTGACCTCGTGAACGACCAATTGAGCCTGCGTGGTGTCTACCATTCGTATGGCAACATTCCCGTTCTCCAAAACCTCGATCTCGATGTCTTGGAAGGAGAGTATTGCGTGATCGTCGGTCCGAGTGGATGTGGCAAGAGCACATTGCTGCGGATCATTGCCGGATTGCAAACGGCTTTGGCTGGTGAGATTTCTCTCGGCCGTCGTTCGCTGCGTGGTGTGGCCCCGAGAAAACGTGACGTTGCGATCTTGTTTCAAGACGATCGGTTGTATCCGCACTGGACGTTACAGCAAAATTTAGACGTGGCCAGAGCAAACTCACCGCTCGATAGAACGCGGGCTGACGCCAGTCCCGAGTTGCTGAGGCGACTTGGTATCTCAGATATTCTCGATCGGCGTCCTGATCAAATCAGTGGCGGGCAATTGCGTCGGGCGGCGCTCGCCAAGGCGCTCTTGCGTCACGCGTCGGTGTGTCTGCTCGATGAACCGCTATCGGCGATCGATGCAACGCTGCGTGAGGACTTGCTCGATGTGTTAAATAATTTTCCCCGCGATCGTGGCGACGCGATGTCTCGTACCGCAATCATCCACGTCACGCATGATGGTGAGGAAGCGATGCGTTTAGCGGACCGGATTGTCGTGATGGGTGAGGGGCGGATTTTGCAATCAGGCACACCTGTAGATGTTTATCGCAAGCCGCAGACGATCGAAGTGGCACGCGCGATCGGCACGCCCCCGGCGAATTTAATTCCGATGCCGTGGATTCAAACCGTCGCAGCATCTTGTGCCGAGACGATGCAGGAGTTGATGACGCAATGCAGCGAAACGGTCACGCTAGTTGTGCGTCCAGAGGCGATTCGGCTGGTCTCGCCAACGAGCAGAGCTGAGCAATCGATGCGGATCGAGAACAACCAATGGCTTATCGCAGGCACGGTAAGCTCGTCGCGGTTTATCGGGGGACGTTACTTGGTTCATTTCGTCACTGAGGCAATGCCGGCGCGCACACTGACCGTTTCCGTCGACGCTGAAGTGGCGATACCTGAGGGCAGTGTGGACGCCTACGTTTCCCTCGGCAAAATCACGTGTCTGGTTGCTTAGGCCCGAATGGGACATCAGTGGGATAGGCTTCCAGCCTGTCAGTAGTGCATAGACAGGTAGGAAGCCGAGCCCGCTTTTTTGACGAGTCAGAACATTCTCAGAAATCCAACGTGCTGGCTCAGTCGTCTATCTTAAGATAGACAAGCATTCGTCATCCGCCCTCATCATGGTGACCAACATGAGACAACTGATCGCATCTTCCAACACGTTGCTGTTTTTCACGCTGCTTTACCTGCTGTTGCTGCCGATGATTGGTTGTGGTGGAGATATCGGGATGGACATGAATCCCGAAGCGGTTCAGAGCAACAGTAAGTCGATGTTGATCGTTCAATCCGATGGCGCTGCGAACACAGAGGCGAGTGTTTCCCATGAGACGACGACGGGGAGAATACAGCGGCGGATCGTTTACGATTCCCGGCTATCGCTCATTGTTGAGGATTACATGATCTTTGAATCTGCGATTACCAAACTTGTGGAATCTCATCGCGGTTTCATTGCCAAGAGTGAAACGAATCGTCGCTATGAGAACCGCCAATCAGGAACTTGGGTTGCGCGGATTCCCGTGGAGAACTACTCGGAGTTCTTAACTGCTGTCGGGCAACTCGGGTTCGCGGAGTCTCGCTCGGAAAATGCGCAAGACATCACGGAAGAATACGTCGATGTAGAAGCGAGAATCCGTAACAACCAACAGCTCGAGCAACGCGTGTTGGAAATGCTCGAAGAGCGTACGGGCAAACTATCCGACGTGTTAGAAATCGAGCGTGAACTGGCACGCGTCCGCGATGAGATCGAGCGGATGCAGGGACGGCTGCGTGTGCTCAGCGACCAAAGCTCGCTGGCGACGATCACGCTGAGTGTGCGGGAGGAGAAAGCGTACATTCCGGCGGCCGCGCCCACACTCGGTGCACGTGTCTCGACAACGTGGCGGCAGTCGCTGTCGATGCTCCGCCAAGCGGGCGAAGGTTGTTTGATCGCCACCGTGGCGGTTGTACCTTGGGCGGTCCTCGTGGGATTCTTCGCGGGTGTATTCTATGTCATGATCCGCTGGCTGTGGCGCGTAAAACGATAATGCGGAGGTCGAGCCCAGATGCTCACGAGACCAACGATACAGTTTGGTATGCGATCAAAGCGGCGACGTAAGCCAGCACCGTCATGTAACCAAACTGAAATGCCGCCCACTTCCACGATCCTGTCTCTTTTTTCGTGACCGCTTGAGTCGGCAAGCACTGCATTGCGAGGACAAAGAACACCAGCAAACTAACACATGTCGCTGGCGTGAACACGGGGCGACCATCGGGATACGTGGCATTTGATAACCGTTGCTGCAAACTCGTTTCCTCCTCAGGCTCTGGACCGAGGCCATACAGAATCGAAAGCGTGGAAACGACAACTTCGCGGGCTGCGAAACTCGACAGCACGCCAACACTGATTTTCCAGTCAAACCCGAGCGGCTCGAACACCGGTGCGACCACGCGTCCCAATCGACCAATGATGGCGTGTTCCTGATCGGCGGCCGCACGCAAGTTCGCTAGCTCAGTTTCATCGAGCGTCGCCACCGCCACATCGCGTGATACCATCTCGGCGGCAAACCGCTCGTCAGAAAGTTTTGGATATGTCGATAAAGCCCAGATACCAATCGAGATCATCAAGATCACCGTGCCCGCATCTCGCAAAAACATCCACCCGCGCTCGTACGTGTAACGCAGCGCGTTGACCAACGATGGGGCGCGATACGGTGGCAGATCCAAAATTAAGGGTGATGGCTCACCAGGCAGCAGAGTCATCTTTAATAAAAACGCGACCACGAACGCCGCCACCATGCCGAGCATATACGCCGACGCGAAGAGTCCCGCTGCGAATAACGGATCACTGGGAAACAACATCGCCGCAATCATCGTGTACACCGGCAAGCGGGCCGAACACGTCATCAACGGGATCACCATGATCGCTGCCAAGCGATCACGACGACTTTCGATCACCTTCGTCGCCATGATCGCCGGGATCGCGCACGCGTGAGCCGCCAGCAGCGGCACGAACGCTTGGCCGGGCAACCCCACACGCCGCATCCAACGATCGACCACGACGACAGCGCGAGCCAAGTACCCAGAATCTTCCAAAATTGCTAGCATGAAAAACAAGATGCAAATTTGTGGCAAGAACACCATCACACCGCCCACACCGCCAATGACCCCATCGACAATAAGGCTTTGCAGATCACCTTCGGGTAACACAGCGCTGACCGCTCCAGCCAGCCACCCGAAACCATCGTCGAGCCACTGCATCGGTATTTGCGCAATCCAAAACACCAGCGAGAAGGCAGCGACCATCACGATCAAGAATACCGCCAAACCGAACCAACGGTGCGTCAGAAATTGGTCCACCCGATCAGTGGTCTCATCCGAAACCACACTGCCATCTCGAATACTCTCGCGAGCCAGCGCAGACGCCCATTGATGTCCATCGGCATACGGACAAACGCGGCACGATCCGCACGAGGCTTCATCTTCAGTCACGATCGTCAACACATTCTCAGCGGGATGCGGTGGGCACTCAGGGGATGCACCCGCAATCAACAGCGGCAAACGAGGGCCTGACAGAATGATATTAAGTTGTGATTTCAATCGATCGAAACCTTCGCCAGTCCGCGCCGAGATACCTACGACGGGGCAACCGAGTTTGCGAGCCAGTGTACTGAGATCGATTTCGATCCCACGTCGCCGAGCCGCTTCGATCATGTTCACCGCGACCAGCGTCGGGCGGTCTAGCTGCAACGCTTGACGCGTGACAAACAACGTTCGCTGCAAATTGGTCGCGTCGACGACAATCAGAATCACATCGGGAACGAGATCAGATTGACCCAGTAAAAAATCGCGGGCGACTTGTTCCTCGGGAGACGACGCCTCCAGCGAATACATGCCCGGCAAATCGACGAGCGTGATCGTGCTGGTCGCGTTCAGTTCCACACGACCGATGCGGCGGTCGATCGTTGTGCCGGGAAAGTTTGATGTTTTCGCCAGCAGATTGGTTAGCCGATTGAAAATCGACGTTTTGCCAACGTTCGGATTGCCCAACATGGCGACAACATGGTCGCTTGATTTTTTGTCCGCCGAATCTAAGTTTGCTGACCTGTCTGAAGAGTTCGATTCGGTCGTGTCGACCGCGCTACTCATCAAAGAGCGACTCGCATGAAGATGCCTTTGGCGATCTCACCAGCCACCGCAATTTTGCCACCAGCAGCTTTGACGATCAGCGGGTTGCCACCACGGGCGAGCAGCACCTGCTGGCCCTCGAACAATCCTAGCGATTTCAAGCGGTTCGCGCAGGCTTCGGGAAGATCCAAACGGGCGATCTCTCCGGCGGTGCCGACGAATTGATCCAGGCTGATTTCGCTGAACATGGGCGTCTATTTCGGGAGCAAGCGAGGCGGGAAGTGGCCTCAAGTGTGAGGCCAGCTAGTTGAGAATGATTCTCGTTAGGGCTAGTTTACGATGCGATTCGTACTGAGCCTAGAGGGTTTCTTTGCGAATCGATCGTGAATCAAGAATTTTTTTAGCGGGTGTGTAGTCAGCTAGGTGGTCAAGCGTGAGAATGTTTTAACGTTCTTTTTCATCTGGGATTACTTGTTGTGTCGAATTTCACGCTCTTACTACAGACCTCTCGATTCGACGTCGTCGAGATGGAACTTCCCTCTCGCGATGGACAAACTCACCGGCGAGCCTACATTCGGCATCCAGGAGCCGTCGTGCTGTTGCCGCTGTTGGACGCGGACACCATCGTGATGATTGAAAACCAACGATCCGCTGTCGGTGAAACGCTGCTCGAATTGCCCGCCGGAACTCGCGATCCTGGCGAATCACCGTTGCAAACCGCTGCCCGGGAACTGGTCGAAGAAACCGGGTACAGCGCAAAAAAACTGAACGTCGCCTGCGAATTCTATTCGGCTCCAGGCTTGGGCAACGAGTTGATGCAATTGATTGTCGCTCGCGAATTGACAGCAGGCGAACAACAACTCGAACCGACCGAGCGAATTGAAACACGCGTCGTGAATCGAAGCGAAGTCGAAATACTGGTTCGCGGTGGCCAGATTCGGGATGCGAAAACGCTGGTCGGACTGCAACACTTCCTCTTGGGATATCTGTAAGCCATATGGCCTTCGTGACCCTGCAGTTGCGATTGTGAATTTGCGTTGTTAGCGACAGCGAACCTGGCGACGAGAGCGAGCTGCTGGTTCAGTCGCTATAGTGATCCGTTCTTCGACGACGCCCTACTCCTCGCCAGTCGCCACGAACCTGAAAGTTCCGCATGAAAGCCTTTGAAGCCACTCGTTATTTTTTCTCCAAGGCCGCCGATCAACTCGATATCAGCGAAGAGCTGCGTGAAGCGTTGCTGATGCCTGAACGCGAAATCCAGGTCCAAGTCACGATTCGTCGCGATAACGGGCGTCTGGCAAATTATGTTGGTTTTCGCGTCCAGCACGATCATGCTCGGGGACCGATGAAAGGCGGTTTGCGATACCATCACGAAGTCGACTTAGATGAAACGCGAGCATTGGCGAGTTTGATGACGTGGAAGACCGCCGTGGTCAATTTGCCATACGGTGGTGCCAAAGGCGGCATCGGTGTCAACCCTGATGATTTATCGAAGGCCGAGTTGGAACGATTGACACGTGCCTTTGTCGATCAAATCCATGACATCGTCGGTCCCGACACCGACATCCCGGCCCCTGACATGGGCACAGACCATCAAGTCATGAGTTGGTTTCGCAATCAATGGGAAAAGTATCACGGATTCAACCCAGCCGTGATTACCGGCAAACCTGTCGAAGAATACGGTGCGAAAGGACGCGAAGAAGCGACCGGTCGCGGTGTCGGTGCGCTGACGATTAAGCTCACCAAACGTTTGGGCATGACGGCTGAAGAAACACGCGTTGCGATTCAAGGTTTTGGAAACGTGGGTTCGCACGCGGCCAAGTTCCTGCATGAAGGACAATTCCCGATCGTCGCGGTCTCGGACATCACGGGCACTTATTTCAATCCCGAAGGTTTGAATATCCCGAAACTGCTGCGTCACAAACTCTCGCACCCGAAAGGCTTGTTGGAGGGTTTTGAAGATGCCGAGCATTTGCCACTTGATGCGTTGCTCAAACTCGAACATGTCGAAGTCTTGATCCCCGCCGCGCTTGGCGGTGTGATTACCGAGGAGAACGTTGACGCGATCCATGCCAAAGTCATTGTGGAAGCAGCGAACGGTCCTATCTATCCTGCGGCGGATGAGATTTTAAATGAGCGAGGAGTTACTGTGCTGCCCGACATTTTAGCCAACGCCGGTGGTGTGACGGTTAGTTATTTTGAATGGGTGCAAAACCGCCAGCATTACCGTTGGTCACTTGACCGTGTCCGGCAAGAACTCGATCACACCATGAACGAAGCCTTTGAAGCGGTGTGGCAGATGTCCGCACAACACAACGTCTCACTCCGCACCGCCGCTTACATGATCGGCATCGCGCGGGTCAAGCGAGCCACCGAGTTGGCCGGATTGGCGTGATCAATCGGATGGTTGGTTCCCCAGTTGTCATCCTGCAATCGACAGGCTGGAAGCCTATCCCACTTTTCAAATTTGACGGTTGCAAACCAGGGCCTGATGGGATTCTAACAGGGTGCTAGTGAAACCACAGTGAGTCCTTGAGTGCGGAGGAATTCCAGATTTCAAGACTCGCGTGATGGAGACGATGCGAAGGATTGCGGAAACGGTCAACGAAGGGTGTTGAGCATTGTCGCAAAAATTTTTGTTCATCCGACGGAAGCGTGCGCGGTCCTTCGTTGGCGTTCAACACGATGGATTTGTCAAACATCGCGGTGGGCAGGCATCGTTTGATCGGGTCCAGTAGCGAGACGAGCTGGGGAGTGATGAAGAGTTTGTGGGCAGCGGATTTGCACGATGTTGATCGCTATGAAACCGTGCAGAACAATTTTAGTTTGATCAATCGTCGCTGTGAGAGTGAATTGGCCCAGGTGTGCCGCAGAGAAGGTTGGAATTTGCTGCCGTATTCGCCTTTGGGCGGCGGCGTGTTGACGGGCGGACGCGATGTAACCACTGTGATTGGCGAATATCGTTCGGGAGACAATCGGTCGCCTGACGAAGTCAACTCGGGATCGACAAATGATGTCGACGACTATTCGTCATGGACGGCGCCCGAATCCGGTACCTATTACATCGGGATCAGTACGGCAGCCAATGCCC
>JBGSMN010000393.1:0-3311 GCA_041740155.1 Rhodopirellula sp. | reverse complement strand
GCCGGTTTCGTCGGCCACACCGACCATCATATTGGTCGACTCATCGACTCCATCGAAGAGATTGGTGAGATGGACAACACTTTGATCTTCTACATCGCTGGCGACAACGGCAGTAGCGCTGAAGGGGGCATGGTTGGCATGTTCAACGAGATGACCTACTTCAACGGAGTGCAGGAGAAAGTCAAAGATTTGCTACCGTTGATTGACAAATGGGGCAGCCCAGAAACCTTCCCGCACATGGCTGCTGGTTGGGCAGTCGCGTTCGATTCGCCGTTCATGTGGACCAAGCAGGTCGCATCGGACTTCGGGGGAACTCGCAACGGCCTCGTTGTCCATTGGCCTCAGGGAATCAAAAACGGCGGCGGAATGCGAAAGCAATTCAGCCACGTGATCGACGTCGCCCCCACGGTGCTCGAAGCTGCTTCGCTGCCCGAACCCGAAGTCGTTAACGGCACGCCACAAACGCCGATCGAAGGGACGAGCATGTTGTACAGTTTCAACGATGCCGACGCTCCTGAACGTCACACGACGCAGTACTTTGAGATCTTCGGAAACCGAGCCATCTATCGCGATGGATGGTTCGCGAGAACGATTCACCGAGCGCCGTGGAATACCGGCAAGCAAAAGCCGCTCACCGAAGACGATTGGGATCTTTATAACGTCCACGACGACTTCAGTCTCGCAAACAACCTCGCCAGCAAGCACCCAGAAAAGCTTGACGAGATGAAGGCGTTGTTCATGACTGAGGCGGCCAAGTACAAGGTGTTACCCGTTGATGACCGTACGATCGAACGTGTCAACGCAGCAACCGCTGGCCGACCTGACTTGATGGGATCACGCACGTCGTTGACGTTGTACGAAGGGATGAACGGTATGATGGAGAACACATTCATCAACGTGAAAAACCGCTCCACGAAAATCACTGCTGAGATCGAGATCCCTGAGGGTGGTGCATCGGGCGCACTACTCGTCCAAGGCGGTCGTTACGGCGGCTGGTCACTGCACCTCCGTGAAGGCAAGCCAGCGTATGAATACAACTGGTTGGGCCTCGAGCGATTCGTTGTCGAAAGCGACACCGTTTTGCCCGAAGGCAAGTCGACGGTCATGCTTGATTTCGAATATGATGGCGGTGGCATGGGCAAGGGCGGCGTTGCTAAACTTTCCGTTGACGGCAAACAGGTTGCCGAGGGACGCATCGGAAATACGCAGGGATACATTTTCTCAGCCGACGAAACCGCTGACGTGGGCATGGACAACCAAACCCCCGTCGCACTCGGTATCGGATACGGTCCTACCGAGACGAAGTTCACTGGCAAGATCCACAAGATTGTCGTCGACGTTAAGTAGTCGATGAACAGGGCGGTGCGATCAGGCTTAACTAAGATGAGTTTGTTGACATGACTCTGCCTGATTCGGACGATGCTGGCACACCGAAAAGTGCTGCCGACCCACCGTCGCTGGACGAAACGATGCAGCTTCAGGGCGATACGACTCCCGTCTCTACCGGTGGGATGCGTGATCGCCCTGAACAATGGATCGGGCGTCGACTTGGCAAGTATGAGATCACCGCCCTGCTGGGTGTCGGCGGCATGGGCGTGGTCCTCAAAGCGCATGACCCGTCGATCGAAAGGGACGTCGCGATCAAGGTGCTTCCGTCCGAGCTATCGACCGACGAAACCACGCTGAATCGATTCCTTTCCGAAGCCAAGAGTGCGGGCAGGCTCAATCATCCCAACACGGTTACGATTTACGAGGTGGCTCACGACGAGGACGTCCATTATCTCGTCATGGAAGTTGTGTCCGGCGGCAGCACTGCTGACTATCTTGAGCAGTCTGGCGCGTACGCTGTCGGCGAAGCGACTCGTCTGGTTAGCGAAGCCTGCCGAGGGCTCGCCGCCGCGCACCTACAGGGACTAGTCCATCGAGACGTTAAGCCGGCAAACCTGCTGTTGACGCAAGATGGCACAGCGAAGGTCGCCGATTTTGGTTTGGCCAAGCGAGCGGCAAAGCAGTCCATGATGATGACTCAGGAAGGGCATCTGGTTGGCACGCCCTATTACATGAGTCCCGAACAGTGCCAGGGATTGGATGTTGACGCTCGGAGTGATGTTTATTCACTGGGAGCCACCTACTACAGCTTGCTGACAGGAAAATGTCCGTTTCAGGATACGGGCAGCATTGTTCAAGTGATGTTCGCTCATTGCAACGCCGGGCCACCGGATCCGCGTGAGGTGCGGTCCAGCGTTCCGGCCGCGTGCGCCGCAATCATTGAGCATGCGATGTCGAAAAGAGCGGACGACCGCTACCAATCGATGGATGAGATGCGAGTCGATTTGGAAGCAGTACTGGCCGCTATGTCCGGCACGGGAATTCAGTTACCAAGCCAATCTTCGTCTACACTTGTTCGCCCCGCTTCCGAAGCACTCATCCCCGACCGCAGAATTTTCACGGGTACTCTGGTGGCGGGCTTAAGTTTGCTCGCCCTAGCCGGTAGCGGTGCCGCTTACTATTTCCTATCAGGTAATAGCGAGTCTGTGGCTTCAGGTACACCGGAGGATGATTCGCTCGCAACGACTGCGGCGACACCCACTGGCGAATCGATTCGGATCGGTATCCTTCATTCGCTGACCGGCACGATGGGGCACAGCGGTTCCTCGGTAGCTGACGCAACCCTGCTGGCCATCGACGAACTCAACCGCAGCGGTGGCCTGTTAGGAAGACCGCTCGAGCCCATTGTTGCGGACGGTCGATCCGATCCGGATCGGTTTCTCGTCGACGCAAAACGGATGATCGAGGAGGAGAAGGTTTGCACGATCTTTGGTTGCTGGACATCGGCGAGCCGTAAAACCGTCGTACCATTATTCGAAGAGCTCGATCACTTGCTGGTTTATCCCGTCCAGTACGAAGGGCTCGAAGAATCTCCCAACGTCATTTACACCGGAGCGACGCCCAACCAACAAATCATCCCAGCGGTGAAATGGGCGTATGCATTCGAAAACAAGCGTCGCTTTTTCCTCGTCGGTTCGGACTACGTCTTTCCCCGCGTTGCCCACGAAATCATCAAGGACCAGCTCGGTGAACTGGGGGCGGAGATGGTCGGCGAGGTTTTTCTGCCATTGGGTAGCTCTAACTTCGGACCGGTAGTCGAGCAAATTGTCGCCGCGAATCCGGACATGATTTTGAATTCGATTAATGGCGACTCCAACCTCGCGTTCTTCCGCGAGCTACGTGAGAAAGGGCTGACTGCCGAAAAATTGCCGACCATTTCCTTTAGCATCGAGGAAGAGGAACTACGCCAGTTGGAAGCGGCG
>JBGSMN010000387.1:0-2264 GCA_041740155.1 Rhodopirellula sp. | reverse complement strand
CGCCGCTTCGACGGCCGACGACCCATCGCTGCTGAAAAAAACATGAGCCAGATCGCCAGGCGTGATCTGGGTGAGCTTGTCCGCTAATCGCTCCGTCGTTTCGCAGGACATCCCCAGTGTCGTGATGTGGGCGACCTTTTGGAGCTGATCCGCGATGGCGGCGTCAATCTTGGGGTGTCGATGGCCGTGGACGTTGCACCACAGGCTCGATACTCCATCGAATAGCCGCCGCCCGTCGGTCGTTTGCAGCCAGCACCCTTGTGCGGACTCGATCACCAGCGGCTGATGCCCGGCCATTTGCGTGAAGCCATGCCAATGCGAGGAACTGGCCGAGCTGGATACAGGAGCACCGATGGACAAACCGATGGACATGGGGGGAGGCATGTTTCGTGGTTGGGGGTTGGCCGGAGAGACGCTAAAGTACAAAAACGCTAGAGTAAGGAAACGCTTACCCGAAGCGTTCATTCATGCACAACGGAGTGGCCCGCTGATGGCACGCGACGCAGTTTACCAACAATCCAATCCTGAGAAGCCCGGTGGCGGTGGTAACTCGGGTGCTGGCAACTCGGGCGATGGCGATGGTGGATCACCGCCAACGGGGCCACTCGCTGCGGCGATTCCTCCTGAGGGTTCTAGTCAAGACACGTCGCTGCGACCCAAACGGATGGCCGAAATGGTTGGCCAGCGAGACGTGATCGAACGCCTGCAGATCGCGATCGGAGCAGCTCAGAAACGCGGCGAACCGCTCGGGCATATCCTCTTCGATGGCCCACCGGGACTGGGTAAGACGACATTCGCGACCGTGATTCCGTCGGAGATGGGAACGACGGTGCAGATGGCCAACGGTGCGGGCCTGAAAGCGCCCAAGGACCTATTGCCTTACTTGACGAATTTGTCGGAAGGCAGTGTGTTGTTCATCGACGAAATTCACCGAGTTCCCAAAGCGGTCGAAGAATACTTGTACACGGCGATGGAGGATTTTCGGATCGACATCGTGCTCGGTGATGGCGTCAGCGCACGAACGCTCAACTACGAACTTCGTCCGTTCACGTTGATTGGTGCGACGACGCGAGCGGGCATGTTGAGCGCGCCGCTGCGAGACCGTTTTCAAATTCGCGAGCACCTCGGTTGGTACACGCGACCCGAACTTTGCGAAATCGTGCGACGCAATTCAGTGAAGTTAGGGTTACCAGTCGACGACGATTCGGCGGAAGTGATTGCCGAGCGCAGTCGCAGCACGCCGCGGCTTGCCAACAACCGTTTGCTGTGGGTCCGCGACTACGCGCAAAGCAAAGCGGACGGAAACGTGAGTGCGGAAATCTGCCGAGCGGCGCTCGACATGATCGGCATTGATATCCTCGGTCTTGATAAGCAAGACCGCGGTTACCTGGACACGTTGATGCGAGTGTTCGCGGGCGGCCCGGCGGGCCTGGAAGCGATCGCGCACACGATGAACGTGAGCAGCGACACCTTGGAAGACGAAGTCGAACCGTTTCTGCTCCGCAGCGAACTAATTCTGCGAACCCGCCGCGGGCGGATGGCAACGGACAAAGCCTATCGGCACTTGAAACGCACCGCGTAGCTTTTCTGGCGAACCACCTTTGCATCTGGTTGTCTGTACCTGAACCGAAATGAACCGGGGAGGCGAGAAATTTCGCAGCGTGAAAAGCACGAGCCGGCCACGGCGATACGACACGGAGCGATGATTGATTCGCTTGCCAAACTAGCCGGTGCATCGGAGGATGACGGAGGCATTGTAGCGGTAAAAAAATCGCAAGCCTCTGGTGTGAGGCCAAGGTAACGATCGGTCGAGTCAGCTTGGGCTACATACTGACTCGATTGATGCTTGCCCTTGCAACACCAGAAATGACCGCTTTTGAGCTGGTGATGATGGTGATGATGTCGATCGGCAGGTCGCTGCGATGCGGCCCACCGACGTGAAAATGGGTTTTGGATTGCGCGTGTTCAAGGCTAATCCGCGTCTACCTGACCCTGTTTTTGTTGCTAAGCTTTCTGCGAACAAACATTCGAGGCATTTCGCAATCAAGGAAAGGCATCCGGGCTATGGAATTCATTTGGGACGATGGTGGGCGTGCCGCCAGTGGGTACGTCGGATTGACCGGTGATTGTGTGACTCGCGCGATCGCGATCGCAACCGGGACGAACTATCGCGATGTCTACAACTCGCTCGGCGAACTCTCTCACATGACGCCACGCAATGGCGTCTCCACGAGTGTTGCAGCCGATTATCTGGCCCGACTGGG
>JBGSMN010000356.1:0-5357 GCA_041740155.1 Rhodopirellula sp. | reverse complement strand
ACGGTTTGGCTGGAATTTGCAAGAAGCGGCGTCCTCGCTAGGTGGGACTTGGCGGCCCAATGGGCCAACGGAAGCGACGATCGTTTTCGAATCCGAGTCAGCGGAACCTGCGAAGATCGATTCCCTTCCATGCGTATTTTCAGGGCACATTGCTGCACGCGGAGAAGTCGACCGATTGCAGTTTGCGGGCACGAAGGGAACCAAGTATGTCGTCCGAGTTTTCTCGCAGCGACTCGGTTTTTTGCTGGACTCGGTCGTCACCGTGGTAAACGTCGCCGATGAAACCAAGACATTTGTGAATGATGATGGGCAACGGAATCAATACGACTCGGCCATTGAATTCACAGCCCCAGACGATGCCCAGTACGAACTGCGGATCACGGACCTTGTCGATGGCTATGGTCCCCGGCATGCTTACAGTGTCATTGTCGCCGAAGCCACGCCAACGGTTGAACTAACTGTCTCCGATGATCACTTCATGCTTGCGACGGGGGCGACGATCGAAATCACGGTAAGCATCGATCGGCAATCAGGCTTCAATCAGCCGCTAAGTGTTTCAGCCGATCAACTTCCACCAGGTGTAAGCTGTGACGTGGTCGTATCTGATGTCAAAGGCGACACATCCAAAGCGGTGAAACTAAAAATTGTCGCTGATAAAACCGCTGCTTCTTTCTCCGGAACGTTTCGCATCGTCACCAAACCCACCACGCAGTCCGCCGACGCGCCGCAGGAGTTCTTACCGGCAAGCTACCGACTTCGTGGTTTGTTTCCGATCAGCGATCTCTGGCTAGTTGTCACCGCGCCTTAGTTTTTTGACTTTCATTGCGTGTGGAGGGGATTCGACCGATGTCAGCGGTACGGCATTTGTCGAGGGAGAAACGGCTTGGCAATGAAGATCGCTGCACCTATCTTGATGCGATGTCCACTCGAACCATACCAAGTCCGCTGCAAACCACTGGATTGCTCGATGACCTGTTTGCCGTGAGCGATACCAAACGGACGCGTGTCCGTGAATTGCTTCGGAGCGGATTAGTTCACGTCGACGGTGTCTCGGTCACGCAGCACGACACCAAGGTTGACGCGGAACCGATCATCGAGATTCATTCGCACCGGACTGCTGCGAAACGCTCCTTTCCCTTAGAAATCCTGTTCGAAGATGCGGCTATTCTGGTTATCAACAAACCCAATGGACTGCTCACGGTTAGCCACAAACACGAAAAATCGCACTCGGTCGAAGTGATTGTCAATCGAGCGTTTTCTGCCAGTCGAGAGCGATGCTGTATCGTCCAGCGTCTTGATCTCTACACTTCGGGAGTTCTCGTCCTCGCCAAGACGGAGTTTGCTCAAAAGCGAATCCAAGAAAGCTGGGGTGAGTCCGAAAAGATATATCACGCGATCGTTGAAGGCCTACCCAATCCGGTGAGTGCCAAACTCGTTCATTACCTCACAGAGGACGAGCTACGAAGTAGTGAAACACCGCGATGATCACACACTTGTGCGGATCAAACTCAAAACGGGCAAGAAGAATCAAATTCGCGCACAGATGACAGCGATTGGTCATCCGATTGCTGGCGACGCCAAGTACGGGGCCGTCACGAATCCCATCGCACGCCTCTGCCTGTACGCATCGAGTCTCTCGTTCGATCATCCAACAAGTAACAGTAGGCTAAGTTTTGAAACCCCGCTTCCTGATGGAATGGATTGGTAACATTCAACTCAGCCGTTTCTGGAATCGGAACACGCTGAGCGAAATCACGATCACGCCACAAATCGTCAGTCCCACGACCCACGGCATGAGGTCGAGAAAGCCAGCTCCGCGAAGGACGACTCCCCGTAGGATCTCGATATAGTAGGTTGCTGGGATTGCGAATGTCGCCAAGTGAATGGGTAGCGGCATTTCGCTGCGGGGAAAAACGAAACCCGACAACAAAACGGAAGGAAGCATAATAACGAATGCAAATTGAACAGCTTCGAGTTGTGTTTTGGCAATTGTTGAGACAAGTAAACCGAGTCCTAACGAACACATCATGAATAACATTGACAAGGCTAATAGCAACGAAATGCTGCCTTGAACGTTGACACCGAAAACATAAATCATCACTGTGAGCACCGTCAGCAGCGTAACAAATCCCACGAGCGCGTACGGCAATAGCTTTCCTAGTAGAAGTCCTGTGCGTCCGACCGGGGTGACGAATAACTGCTCCAGTGTTCCCAGTTCTCGCTCGCGAACGACTGCGAACGAAGTGAGGAACAACGTCACGAGTTGTAGAATGATTCCGACCAAACCGGGCACAAAGAAATGTGAGCTATCCAGATCAGGGTTGTACAGCATGCGGGTCCGAATCTCGATTGGGAGCGAGCCGCGCCCTGAGGCATCACGTGCGGGAGCGAGTTGTAAAGCATCTCCTTTCGCCATTGCCATTTGGATGGATAGATTCAGTCCCACTAATTGCGCAGTGCTTTGTGCCGTCGTGGCAACTTGCGAATCACTTCCGTCGATCAGGATTTGCAATTTTGCTTGTTCGCCGAGCAACACTTGATCGACATAATTCGGTGGAATTCGTATGCCAACTTTCGCACGTCCTGAGGATAGTGCTCGTTGGAAGGCTTCTTCGCTCAACACGTGCTCGATCAATCGAAACCGACGCGTGTTTTCAAATGCGGCCATCAGTTCTCGTGATGATTGTCGACCGTCCATGTTGAAGACCACGGTAGGGATGTTCTCGATTTGGGTATCGATCGCGTATCCAAATATGATCGTCTGCATCACCGGGACAACGAGCATGAAAAACAATGTCGTTGGTTGCCTACGGATGTGGACGAACTCCTTCACGAGTACAGCCCAAAGCCCAGCCCAGGTTCCACGGTGACGCGATGTTTTGACCGCAGGGGAAGTCGCCCTCTTGTTCGGAAGACCTTCTTTGAAACTCGTGGCAGGTTCCACTTCCAACACCGATGATTGCTGTTGAGCATTGCTCGTCAAAGTCACGAAGACGTCTTCTAAACTCGGTGGAACTTCGTGAGTCTCTTGTGAGATGGGGATTCCCAATTGCATCAATACGTCGTCAGGAGATTTCGGCTGCTGCAACAGCAAATGAATCGTTTCGCCGAAAAGCGTAGCGTCACGCACGTCGGGTATTTGACGCAAGGGCGCGAGGTGCTGAGCTGGCGAAGGAATGCGAATCTCAAAACGTCTTGTTCCCTCAGGCGTTACCTCTGGCAACCGCTTGAGTTCTTCCGGCTTGCCCAGCACTAGCAGTCTCGAATCGTAGATATAGCCAACTTCGCTACAGCGTTCCGCTTCGTCCATGTAGTGAGTTGTCACGAACAGCGTCACGCCACGACCCGAAAGCTCGAACAATAAATCCCAAAGGTGACGTCTTGCTACGGGATCGATTCCAGCGGTGGGTTCGTCGAGGAACAGAACGTCAGGCTCGTGAATAAGCGAGCAAGCAAGTGCTAGCCGTTGTTTCCAACCACCTGATAACGTCTCCGCAAGCTGTGGTAATCGATCTGACAAGCCAGTCAGTGCTAAGACCGCTTCACGTCGCTCAATCAATCGATTCCGATCGAGCCCGTAGATGCGACCATAGAAATCGATATTCTCGCGAACAGATAAATCGCCATACAGACTAAACTGCTGCGACATGTAGCCAACTCGTGGCTTAATCAATTCAGCGTCGGTCCGCACATCCATACCGAGCACACTCGCATCGCCACTGCTGGGCGGTAGGATGCCCAACAGCATGCGAATGATTGTCGATTTACCACTTCCGTTGGGCCCAAGCAAACCAAAGATAGAGCCGCGATGAACTTGAAAACTAACATCACGTACCGCCACAAGCGATCCGAATGAGCGCGAAAGAGATCGAACATCGATGATCGCAGTTGTCATCCGTCGTCACCAGTTCCGTCGAGCCACACATCCGCCATCATACCTGGACGCAGCAAATCGCCTTGATTCACTACCGCTACCTTGATGCGAAAAACTTGCTTGGATCGTTCCTCGGGAGTTTGCACATTACTGGGGGTGAATTCTGCTTGCCGAGCCACAAATGTAATCACACCTTCAAATTGTTGTTGTGGATAACCGTCGATGGTCAACGCAACCCGATCACCGACCTTTGCGGCGATACGATTCTGGGGAATGTAGGACCGAACCCAGAGTTTTCGTCGATCTAGCATCGCAAGCACTGGTGCGCTCGGCGCTACCATGTCACCTGGTTGCAGATCGAGAGCTTCGATCGTTCCATCAATTGGGCTTCTGATACTGAGTTCTTCTTTCTGACGACGAATCGCTGCCAAAGTCGCTTGCGCAGCATCGCGAGTCGCTTTGGCTTTCGCGATTTCTTCACTTCGATAGCCATGCGTTTTCAATTGCCAGGCTTGTCGGGCCTCTTCGAGGACAGCCTCGGCTTCGCGCAGTTCTTCTTCTCTAGGCCCGGCTTTCAACAAGTCAAGTTCTTGCTGCCGAACAACCACACTGGCCATTGAAGCATCCAACGACTCGCGGACAGTATCAAATTCTTGAGGTGAAGCTGCGTTGGTATTTTTGAGTTTTGACAGCCGTTGATAGTTTTGCTCTGCGAGGTTCTTTTCTGCCTCTGCCAACATTAGTCGCCCGCGAGCGGCCTCGATCTCTTGAGCTCGCGGGCCTGCATGTAGTAAGTCCAATCTTGCCTGCAATTGATCGACTTTGGCTTTTGCTTGAGCCTTTTCTTCATCGCGATAACCGGACAGAAATCGTTGATAGTCCGCCTCATATCCCGCCAAGGAAAGTTCGGTTTGCTTTTCACGTTCCAAAAGATCATAGGGTTCCAGTTCCACCAAAACGCTCCCGGCGACAACATCCTCACCCTCCTGGACATGCACAGCCGAGACTCGTCCGCCAACCCGTGAACCCAAACGGAGTTCATCAGCCTCGATCACCCCAGAGACTTGTTGCGGTTCAGGACGCCACTTACTGAATGCGACCAACGCAACAAGTGTAAAAACAAATAAGGGCAGAAGGATGAATTTTTTTGTCATTATTTCCGTAGTGATTTAACGCACTATTGATCGCTAGACCTTAAACAAGCGACCGCCGTTCGGGTTCTGGATCTTACGTGCCCGGTTTTTTCGGCGCAGCGGTGACCATTCCAGTCTACCTGGATGCGTTGGTTCGTCGTAGGTAATAGGCATGAGAAGTGTTCTTTCGGGGTTAGGCGTTGTGACGGTATCAGTGCGTCCAGACACTGACTTCGTTAAGTCGCGTCGTCAATTCAGAAGCGGGCGACGCACGTTTGAGTCGATCAATAACAACGTATCAACCGACGGTCGGTAGCTCAGTAAACGATAGATCAACGAACGGCTCCGTC
>JBGSMN010000330.1:0-7048 GCA_041740155.1 Rhodopirellula sp. | reverse complement strand
GGGATCAATCGCGTAAATCGCATCGACGAGCCCCAAGCGGATCGGGGCGGTAGCGGGTTTCTTCGCACGCTCTAGTGAATCAAGGAGCCCGCGAGCAGAAGGACCAAGTTGCGCAATCGCCTCGGGAGCGTCATTCTGGACGAATTCGTGATCCATGTCGTCGAGCAAAAGTTGTCCCAACAATTCCAAAGCTTCCGGCGGCGGAGATTCCGCTATCTTGCAAATCGCAGTGGCTGACCAAATTCGCACGTTTCTATCGTGCCCTGATCTGGTTAGAGATTTCAATTTCGGCATAGCGTCCGAGGCATCCGGACCAATTTTTGCCAGAAGGCGAGCAGCGCGGGCCCTTAATTTCTCTGGTAGTGAGAAGTGATTTGATATCGCGATATAGACATCAGAGTCATCGTCGAGCAATTCGATGACGTCCGGGATCACGGGGCCGATGCACTTAGATCGTTTGTCCAACGCGTCGAGCACCGTCCATTTCACCATTGGGTCTGAGTCCAGCAGAAGTTTTCCAAACTGGAGCACGGATTCACTACTGTCGTCTGCCACGGCATTTAACGCGGAAATTGCTCGCGAACGCAGGTATACATCGTCGTCGCTACAAAATGGGAGGGTCATTTCGTATGCACGACGATTTGGCTTACCAATTCGAGATATTGCCTCGAATGCTTTTGCTCGGCCCCGGTCTGTCTCAAGCTCCGACACTTCCTTCAGAATCGATACAGCTGACGTCGAAGGTAGGTCGAGCAATTTAAACCAGGCTCGTTCACGCACCGTTTCGCGACCCATCAGGTGTTCGACCACAGTGCGCTCGTCGTTTAAGAGGAGTGTGAGTTGCCGAGCAATCTCTGGCCGGTCGAGCGTGTCATCAGGCAACGACGATATCGCAGAGGCGATAGCCTGCGCATTACCGGTCGTTAACGTGGCAAGTGATTCGTTCGTTGTGGTATCCTGTGCGGCGACGTGGTCACACAAGAATAGAACGGTCGCAAGCAAAGCAATTGGAGCGAATGAGTGCATACAGAATGAGACCATGCTGAACGGTCGCTTAGATTTCCGGCAAGACGCTCTGTCGACGGTACGGTTGCCATCAACGGGCACGTAAAGTGAATTGTCCATTGCCAAAAATATCGCAAGCCGTCCTCCCGCGCATGTCATTGTTCTGTGAGTCCTCGCTGCTTCGTTTTCAAAAACACGTTTGTTCCTTCCGGGACCTCGTCGGAGGTCAATCCCTTCGGCAGTTGGATCGAAAAGTGAATGTGTTCTTCTTTCCGCCCAAAGTTGACCATTGGTAAGTCACTAACATGCGACTCCAGTGTACGGCCATCCGGCAGTTGAAGCACGAGTGGATCACCGACACGGAAGTTCGGAATATCGGAATTGCGGGGAAGGAAGGCTCCAATTACGCATCCCAGACCCGGAAGGTTGGCTGACACTTCGACAGTGAAGAGATGCTCGATCTTCATAGCTGAACATTTGCCGTCGCCGGGCACGGAGAGACGATTTCCATTTTTAAAACCGTGCAAGCCGTGCTCCGTGTGCACGGCATTGTTATTGCTTTGCGTCGTCCAGGATCTTACCAAGTCTGTCACGCAAGAACGACAGATTCTTCAGCCGGAACTCGGTAACACCTCCTGTCTCGATGTCTCGGCTCAGCGAATCTATGGAATCGGCACAATCTCGAATCCGCAACTGAGTGATCGAAAGACCGTCGTGTTTTTTCAGCCAAGCAGCTACGTTCTGCTCACTTAGTGCGTAGTGATTGCGAAAACCTTTTGGCCAAGCACTCTCGATTTGGTATTGAATGATCTCGAATGATACTCGCCCAATCGTTGGCTTGTGGATCGTTGCCCCGTGGAACAATCCATTGTCAATCACGGTTTTGTCGTCGATGCGTCCCAACAGCGCGGGAAACGCCTCTGTCCCTGCGTCACTTAAAAAACCATGTGCGTGGCTGGCCGTCTTCGGATCAGCAGCAAGCTTGTCGATAACAGCATTGTAGTCGGATGAAACCAATAATGCGGTAAGGGCGATGGCTGCATACATCTACGATCTCAGTGCAATAACGGGGGCGATGTGCGGGCGGCGTCGAACAACTCACCACTGCGAAAACGGCGACACCGCCGCTCCGTCATCATCGCATTGTTACCCGTCATGTTCGAGCCTGGGGAATGCGTGCAACTTTGGCTATCCACCGTAGAAAGAAATACTGTGAGACATCGAATAGGAAGTCGATCCATCGTCATTGAGCGTTTCGACGGTATCGATGACGTTCCCGTCAGCGTCGATTTGATATTCCTGACAGCTTCCGTGGGGTGATTGCCCGGTTTCACCGGTTTTGCTGTTGATCCACGTATCGAGCAAAAATGTGTTGATGAATAGGACGGCTTGTGAGCCGCAATGTTCCTGACTCACGGTGTAGTGTGTGTATGGTCCAGCTGTCAAATGTGCGTCGACCCACCGCGCGAGACTGGCGGAAAATCCGGCTCGGATCAAAACGGCTTCCAAGTCTGGTTCAGGCAGACGTCCGGAGACAGCAAGAAAGAGTGTAGTCATAAGAGTGGGCTGCGAAGAGGGGCTCGATTTCGCCTCCGTCGGGTAACGGCGGCGGTAACCGAGTCGCCGCAAAAACACTATAATTTCAAAAAGCGCGATATCGGCGACTTCGGTTCACCGCTTGGTTACGTCTCTTCGACGTCGTATTCAAGTAGCGGTGGTGCAACATACCACAATGTGGTTCCGGTTGCGTCGTACATTCCTGTATACGCCCAGAGAACAGGATGGATGTTCAACGCCAGATACCAAAGGCGTTTCGTACTCGCGATCAGCTTGTCGGTCTCTGGAACTGATTGTTGATCGCATTCACATTGCCAAGCTTCGCCGTCGCTTCGCTTGCTTACTTTGGTTTTCCACTCGAGTGGGATGTTGTCGCGAAATCGTGTCGCCATTTCAAAAGTGGGAAAAGTGACGATATTACGAATGACCCGGGGCTCTTCGAGTGGATCACCCTCCCGTTGGGCGATCGAGAATAGTCTGGTGACATTGTTGGTGAGGTAAGGTTCCACCTCCCATTCGGTCTCGTCGTCTTCGAGAAACGCATGAACGATTTCGAGAAACGCATGAACGATTCGGTTGAGCCAGTGGATCAATGTCGAATCCAAATCAGTGGCGTAACGGCAATCGTCACCCAGTCGCGGCAAGTAACGCTTCTAAAGTCAAGGCACCCGACCCGCGACTTGGGTGCACGGTGTTGTTATGCTACGTCGTTTGCTGCGAGTTCACGCATTGTCGTCACCAGTAGGCCTTCTGACTTCTGGATGTCATCGAATTGTAAATTGAAGCCTTTCCTTGGTGAACCGGCATCAGTCCAAGCAAAATGTCGCCACAACGCCAGAATCGACGGCCCGTCTGTCAGGCCTTTTGTACGTTGGATCAACCAATAGCCATAGGTTGAGTACGCAGCAGCAATTTTGCATTCGGGACTGGCAATCAGAGCCTCAGCATCCTTGGTCGTCAGTTTCAGATCGTGTTCGTGGGTCAGCTCGACCAGTCGATCGAGCATGAGGGAGAGAGCACGCTTCTTGTCTGATCCGGTGAGTTTCTTCGCTTTCAGGTGAGAACCGTTGACAAGCCGAGCGCAGATCGGGCAAAAGCACGTGCCACCATATTGATTCCGCAGAACAGAACCGGGATCGTTCGTCACGTCGAAAGAACTGGTTAAGTACGTACCAAAGAACGCCGCAAATTCGCGCAGCTTGTCTGGGTCCGGTCGCATCTCCGGAGGAAACGACACGTGAAAGGGTTCAATCCAATCCAGTGTCGCTGCGGTAACATCGTCTTCGTGTCGAGATGACACGACACGGGGTATCGGGATTTCGCCCGCGTCAATTGCGCGACCAAGCCAACGCAGCAACTTGTATCTACGCGAGTGGATGTCAAGCGCCAATCGCAGTTCTTCAGTTGGTAGCATTTGAGTTTAGTGGCATATCGGGGGCGATGTGCGGGCGGCGTCGAACAACTCACCACTGCGCAAACGGCGACACCGCCGCTCCGTCACCATCGCATTGTTACGAGTCGATTAGCGTACCATAATTTCACTGGGCTTGGCGACGTGTTCGACCCGCTTGGCTCGGGCCGACCGCGTCACCGAATTCTTATTTGACGCTCGACAATGCCCCGCAGGGCAGGCGTCGGTTTATGCCCCGCAAGGCGTCTGTTGGCTATGCCCCGCAGGGCAAGGCGTTGGATTGTGTGCCGCAAGGCAGGCGTTGGTTGATGCCCCGCAGGGCAAGCGTTGGTTGATGCCCCGCAGGGCAGGCGTTGGATTGTGTCACGCAAGGCGTCTGTTGGCTCGTGCCCCGCAGGGCACACTTGGCAATCCATCCGTCCAAGTTCGTCACCACAATCTTCAGTCTCGTAACGTTTTGCATATCCCGTCGCCGTCGAGCGGCATTCCATTTTCGATTGATCCTCTCGGCGAACGGGATCATGCAATTGTTACTGGGTTTGTTATGACATTGGCAGAAAACATATCATCAAAAGTGATGAAACGTCTCGGGTTTCGCGAGCCAGAAAAGCACATCGAGTGGGAAAACATCAAGCAAATTTCGCAAGATTGCATCAATCGTGAAATTGATGCAATGTCAAGAATTGCTGGTCGCGATGCAATTCCGTCGCAGTCATCAATCCTAATGTACGAACTAAGTTCAGCGTGGTGGGCTGGATTTGTTTTCGGAGAACTTCCGCAGAATCTCGCAGCCACGTATTTCGCCTGGAAGGTTCGGCGAAAATATCGTCGATTTGAGAAGATTTTGGCCATGCGTGATCGCGTGGCAAAATCCCAGTAACGGTAGGGTTCAGCGGGGCCGCGCGAACGACTCTCCACTTCAAAAAACGTCAACTCGCGGCCTCCGTTGCAACCCATGGTTCGCCGCAGCGACACGGCAAACGTTTGTGTCAGGATGGAGCGAGAAGTACGACCGTCAGCATAGTTGATGGCGAAATCGGAGGCAAGAATCAGTCGTGCATCGGCCTTCAGTCTCGATGGACGTTCGCCTCAAGTGCGGACGCGATCAAGCGTGCGCGCTCAAGTACCAAGTCCGTGTGTGAATCATCGAAATCGATGTTGATGCAGTGAAATTCCGGTGGTCCCCATGCGAATGTTGCCAAGTGTTCGCCATCCACAACTAGGTGAACGGTGTCAGCAGCTGGCCGCAAAATGATTGGCTGGCCGTTTGCAGGGTTACGACCGGCACGCCCTTCAGGCCGTACCAGATCAGTGGCCTGGTCAATGTACGCTAACCAGTCGGCGTGCAGTAACGGTTTTGCATCGTCATCAGTACGAATCGTTGCGTAGGCATCCATGGAATTCAGTCGGCGAACGTTTGCGATAACCGGGTGGCCGCGGTTGATCTTCCATTTGAAAACGCGCTGTCGGCCACTCCGCGTTCATCGCTTGGTTCTGCCTGCGTTTTGCTCTTCTACGATGCAGAGGTAGCAAGCTAAGTGGAATTCTAAATCACTGCTTCTAGCCTGAACCACCGGCTGCTGCTGCAGTCCCTGAGGAACCCCGAGAGTCATCAGTCTCTCGTAGGCACGCACCACGATGCGATCGCCGTGATTCAGCGAAGTCATAGAGGTTGGGAATACTTCCAATTCAACGGGCTTGGGAAGCTTTGTGTCATTGACGTGGGTGACGAGCATGAACCGATCTGTGCCACCTTTGGGATGCGGTTTCTTCATATTCGGAACTGGTGAGAATCTCGACTCCCCACGTATTGTCATCACTGTCCCCAGCGGCTTGCCTAGGTGCCCTACGATTTGGTCGGCGCGAAAGATGCCCTCAAGGCTGACAGTTCTTTCATCGTCAGCCAATCCGGGGATCGGCGAAACGAGAACGGCAATAATAACGAGCAGGTATTTTTTCATTTTCTTTGGCAGAACGCTGGCGTTGACCGGGCCGCCGCCAATCAACATTGACTTTTGGAACGACGCGATCGGCGGCTCCGCGTCCAACGCTTTGTTATTGCCTGTCTTCTTCTGATTTCGGCTCCGCAGTGAACGGAAGGACGTCGCCAAAATCATTCTCAATCCATCCATGGTACCCCAAACACATCCCGTAGCCATCCATCAAGTCAAGTGATTCAACGACTTCATCGGTATCGACGTCGACGAGTTCTGCGAGAACGCGGAGATTCACACGTCGGGATTCGTTCGACAGGCAACCGGTCACCCCATCAAGTACCATCATCAATCCATACACAGCATCATTGATTGCTTTAATAGCAGCAGACTTTTCGTCGTCCTTCAGCGACGCATCGATTTGTTGTAATGCGTAGTCGCGGACGTCTTGGAAGAGTATGAATCCAATCGCATGCTGAAGCCATAGCTCGCGTTGCCGCGGATCATTTGGTGGCTCCGATAGATTGAACTCGAATGCTGCCATCGTGGAGTGGTGCTTTTTTAGGCAATAACGGTAGAAATCACGGGGAACGGGAGAACGACTTGCAAGCAGACGAGAAAACGGGCCACCCGTTCTCCCGTGCATTTCATGGTTCTGCGATTTGCTTTTTCTTGTCGGCAGTTGGAAGGCCGTGAAGCCCAACCAGCACAGCATCCATCGCTTCCTGCAGTTCATTTCGCCGGCGAATGGCTCTGCTTTTCATTTGTCCAACAGAGCAATCAATTCCTCCATACCCTTCTTTATTGCATGGCCCAGTGCCGTCAATCCCGAATCGTCTTTGGCGTCCTTATCTGCGCCTGCGGCCAACAAGGCGTTCGCGACCTGCGAGATACTCGTTGGCGGATAATTGTTATATGCTAAGAACATCAATGGAGTGAATGATGCTGTCGTTCGGTGATTGACATCCGCACCCTTGGAGATCAGCAGTTGGACAGTCTGTTCGTTCGAATGCTGAACCGCCGTCGTCAGTGCGGTGAAGCCTGACTCATCTTTCAAATTCACATTGGCTCCACGATCGACCAGCAGTTCGATACACTCAATACGTCCATCGTGAGCCGCTGCCATTAGCGGTGTGTACCC
>JBGSMN010000281.1:0-5233 GCA_041740155.1 Rhodopirellula sp. | reverse complement strand
CCCCGACGGTAATGGCGATGCGAGTTTGTGCATCTTTCCAGAGCAGATCACGCCGAACCATCATGCACTCGCCAAGCAGTTCGTGTTGCTTGATAACTTCTATGTGGAAAGCGAAGTCAGTGCTGACGGGCATGAATGGACAATGGCCGCGTACGCGACCGACTTTGTCGAAAAGACCTGGCCGCTCAACTACCGCCCTGGCGGTGGAAAACTCGGATACCCGGCGGAAGGTAAACTTGCGATCTCAGTACCCACGACAGGATATCTCTGGGACCGTTGTCGTGAAAAAGGTGTGTCGTACTTCAGCTTCGGTGAATTTGTTGACAACGGGCCGCGTCCGGGCGAACCGGCAACAAGTAAGGTGGCGGCCCTCGATGGACATTTTGATCCGTTGTTCCGCTCCTACGACCTCGATTACCCCGACGCAAAGCGAGCCGATCGGTTCATCGAGCGTTGGCAGCAGTTCGAGCAAGATGGAAACACGCCTCAGTTGACGATCCTCCGACTCCCAAACGACCACACCTACGGGACGCGCGTTGGAAAGCCAACACCGACGGCGATGGTCGCGGACAACGACTTGGCCCTGGGGCGAGTGGTTGAAGCCGTTTCTCGAAGCAAGGCCTGGCCAACGACCGCAATGTTTGTCGTCGAAGACGATGCACAAAACGGCGCCGATCACGTCGATGCACACCGTACCGTTGCACTAGCGATCAGCCCCTATGCTCGCGGTATGGGAGTGGATTCAACTCTGTACTCGACCTCGAGCATGCTGCGAACGATGGAGTTGATTCTGGGCCTCGAACCGATGACCCAGTTCGATGCAGCGGCGACGCCAATGCTTCGTTCGTTCAAACCGCAACCGGATCTCGAACCCTACACGACGATCGACGCGAACGTGGATCTCAATGCGAAAAACTTGGCTTCCGCTTGGGGTGCTGACATCTCCGAAACGCTCGACTTGGACGAAGAAGACGAAGCCGACGATTTGCTGTTCGGCGACATTGTCTGGCGCAGTGTTCGTGGCGCGGATTATCCGATGCCAGCACCCGTTCGCGCCGCCTTCGTCTTCTCCGAAGGCGAAGGGGAGGAAGAAGACGAATAATTCAACCAGCGGATGCCAGCGACTTTAGACGGTCGCGATGCGCTCCGCTGGTTCATCCGAAACCCCGGAGATGCGGACTCGCCGCGACTCTCGATCCAACATTGCAATGCTACCGTCTTAGCTGTGGATCCAGCCACACTAACCAGTCCGAGTTGCCTCCATTTCCTCCATCCTTCGTCACGAGATGAAGTTCGGCGACGTTATTGACATCAATCGAGAAGGAGACAAGAAGCAGACAAAGGTGTCAGGGGATCGATTTCCAATTCGATGGTTCGCTTGATACGATGCTTAAAGATACGCGAACTCGCGGTGACCGCAAACATCGCTATTGGGGCAGTTTGGTCGTGCCTTAATAGACGAGATGGGATCGCTTCTGCCATTGTCAATCGCGCTGACTGCTACAACCCACAAGGCTTGGCAGCTGCAATGGGAGCAATGCGGAGCCAGTCGAATTTGTAATCTTTTCCAGACAATAACCGATCGCTATCCAGTCGATGCCTTTTACGACTCAATGGATTGAGTTTGCGATTTGCAATGCCGCCGACGTTGGCTGGACTATCAAGGAAGATCGAAATGCTGCGTTATTGCATGCTGGTGGTGGTGGTGATCGCCACCGGCCACCTGGCGGCAGTGTCCACTTGCGGTCAAGAATCGTCACCCTACGCCACCCAAGATTTGGCGGCAGAGTTGTCGGCGCTGAGAGCCAAAGTTGAGGCGCTCAAAGGCGTGTCAATGATCGAGTGTTGCGAGCCCGCCGAAGAAGCACCGCCTAAACCGGTGTTCCCGATCATCAAAGTTGGCGGGTTTTTTCAGGCCGACGCAGGCTGGTTTAACCAGGATGCGACGTCGATCGCCACCGTCCAGGATGTTCAGGATGGTGCCGACTTTCGTCGCGCACGGCTGCAGGCGTATGGTGACATCAGCGAGCGCATTGGGTACCAAATCGAAATGGACTTTGCGTTTCCAGGACGACCAAGCTTCATGGATGTTTGGACCGAAGTCCGCGATGTACCTTTTTTTGGGAAAATCCGCCTCGGCCAGTATCGCGTTGGTAGCGGACTGGACGCAATCACCAGCGTCCGCGAACTAACATTTTTGGAACGAGGATTGCCATTCGCGCTGATTCCGTTTCGGCAAATCGGCATTGGCCAATACCGCAATTTTTATGATGACACGATCACCGTCAACAACAATGTGTTTCGTTATCCGACCGACTTCTTCGGTGGCAACGTTGGCGACAATGGCGGCTTTGGTTTTTCAAACCGCACGACGGCGTTGTTGGTCGATGGTAGCGATCGCGGAACATCCATCCATGTCGGCGGCAACTATGTTTTTGCCGATCCGTCGAATGACCAGATTCGGTTCGCATTTCAACCCGAGTTTTTCGTCACCGAAACGCCGAATGCCGTCGCACCGATCAATGGTTTGAACGCCACTCCGGCTTTCGTCAACACTGGCTTCATTGCGTCGCAACATTACCAATTGTTTGGTGCCGAGTTGGCGAGCACTTCAGGGCCGATTCACGCTGAAGGCGAAGCAATGTTTGCGCATGTGACGCGCGATGATGGCTCGACATTGTTCTTTCCGACTGCGTACGCACAAGTCGGATGGATCTTGACCGGTGAACATCGGCCTTATAACAAAACCGGTTCTTCGGGGAATTTAGTGGCTGATCGCTTGAAGCACGTTGATTTTGTATTCTGGGGTGATGAACGATCTCAATACCCATTACCGACAACTTCTTGGACTTGGCGACGACTGGAAAGTTGTTGACGTCGATCTCGACCTGACCGCCAATCGAGTCATCATTGACCTGCAACACGCTGGCGGCAAGCTTTGCTGCCCCGAGTGTTCCCAAGCGTCTACGCGAGCTGATACGGCTCCAAAACGAACTTGGCGACACCTCGACACGATGCAGTTTACGACCGAGATTCGAGCCGCCGTTCCTCGTAGCCAATGCTCCCAGTGTGGCGTCAAAACAATTGCCGTTCCGTGGGCTGGAAAACACTCCCGGTTCACGCTGATGTTCGAAGCTTTTGCGATTCGGGTGCTTCAGGCTGCGGCCAATGTCAGTCGAGCGGCTGCACTGCTGCAAATTTCTTGGGACACTGCTCACGACATCATGGCTACGGCGGTCGATCGAGGATTGGAACGTCGAGAAACCGAGAACGTTCAGCATGTTGGCATTGATGAAAAGAGTTTCGGTTCGGGACATGACTACGTCTCAGTGTTGACGGACATCGACCAGAGCCGTGTCTTAGAAGTCGCTCGTGATCGCACCATCGCTGCCTGTGAACAACTTTGGAAAACGTTGACAAAACCGCAGCTTGATCGAATTAAGTCCGTTTCGATGGACATGTGGCAAGCGTTCATGACCAGTGCGGGCACGCATGTTCCCAATGCAAAGATCGTTCACGATAAATTTCACATCGCCAAGTATCTCGGCGAAGCAGTCGACAACGTTAGACGGGCGGAGCATCGCGAGCTGAAGCAGGAAGGCGACAGTCCGTTGACTGGGCTTCGTCAACTGCTTTTGTACAACGAAGAGAACCTCGATGAAGACGGATACAACGAGGTACTAACGATCCAGCGAGCCGACTTGAAGACAGGTCGAGCTTGGGCGATCAAGGAAAACTTTCGACACTTCTGGACGTACACGAGTCGTCATTGGGGGAAGCGTTATTTTGCGTCCTGGTATGGATGGGCTATCCGCAGTCGCCTTGAGCCGATCAAGAAGGTAGCCAAGATGCTAAAGAGCCATCTTGAGGGTCTACTGAACTATTTCGACCACCGGGTGACCAACGCGACCAGTGAAGGATTCAATAGCCGAATCCAGTCAATCAAATCAGCCGCCAGAGGCTTCCGTAACTTTGAGAACTACCGCATTCGTATCTTGTTCTACTGTGGCAAGCTCAACCTGATGCCAGAACTGACCCACTAAATTCCCCGAAGAACCTCGAAACTAGCTCGAGCCCCCTTTTGCTTGTCGATCAAACGATAGATGTTAGTCGCCTGAGGACTAACGCCAGTCGACGTGACGGCAACCTTGATCCTGGTGTCTGCCGCCATTAATCGTGTCGTTTGGCCTCCACCGAGTGAATTGCCGATCGAACCATAATCCCCAGTACGAACCATCGGCAATTGATCGAGCAAGTCGATTCCACACTGTAGCCCAAAGACGGTACGGTCCGCCTGTGACCACTTCGGGTACTTGTTATCAAAATCACTAAACATCGCGTAGCGGTTGTTAGAATCGAAACGCTTGCCATAGCCAAAAAGGTCCGGACAAAATGTGATGTAACCTCGCTTGGCAAGTTCCGTTGCATAGGCCCGACGACCTACACCGCTCTCAGTAACGGTCGAATCTTTACCGATGTCAATCGTTCCATGGATGACCATGACAACCGGTCGCCGTTCGCCTTCTTTGAGGTCCGGCGGTAAAATCAAAAATGCGTCATTCCAGTAATCATCCAAGACATGATAACGGTATCGAATCCGCGTCATGCCCGCAATTTTGTCACGTCCGGTTTCCTCGAATTTCGTTTCGTGATTCAAGGCCGCCGGTGGACGTTCGCCGAGGTAGAGCCTCAAGCGGGCCTCGATGCGCGATCTCAGCTCAGGCCATTCATCCGGACGCGTATCGCGTAAAACGAGCGGCGGCATCGCCGTCGATGGCCAGTCGCTTCGTTGAGCCAGGGCAACTGAATCGCAAACAATGGCAAGAAGTCCAATCGCAATAAAAACCAATGGACCTAAGACTCGATGTTGCATGCAATGGCTATTCATTTCAGTGGATCGCGGTCATGGTCAGGATGGTGGCATTCGCTGTTCATCTACACAACACACACAGGTTGCTTGATCCGGTTGCTCTTGTCTTGGCCCAGAATCACCAAAAAATTGCAAAACGCACCAAGTCTGTTTTTGATTGAATGATTGCAACGGAAGCAGAATAAAGAAAAAGTAGTTTGGAAAACCAGATACAATCGTAGATGTTCGCTTACAGGATCGGCTTAGCAACGGGCGGGAAATTACTGTCTGATCTCGGGTGAAGCGACGTAGTTCCATTTGGGAAGAAGTTTATCATACTTGATTCGCAGGTTCGCTTTCATTTCTTCGGTCGCGTTACGCTTG
>JBGSMN010000234.1:0-3180 GCA_041740155.1 Rhodopirellula sp. | reverse complement strand
GACTCGAGCAATGCCGATGCGAGAGAAGTTGTCTTTGGCAACGAGTCGTGGAAAGAGATACAAGTTCCCATCCGGTCCGCGAACCGCCGCCGGATTCAGAACCCCGCCGACTTCATGCGGATTACCGGGTTCCGGTTCCATCAGCAGTCCGAGGCGTTTCAGTCCAAAGTCATTCATCGTTCGTTTCCCGAGTGTGTGCTGGTGCGTCGTTGAGGCATGCCACAATCGCCTCAACAACCCGCTTGGTTTCCTCAGAATCTCGAACACAGATCGACGTCACTCCCGCTTGCTTGGCCGGGTAATCGTTCCCGCCAGGGAAAATCGCGTCGCCGATGAAGAGCATGTCGGAGATCGCAATACCCTATGTGTCGCGGAGCTTTCCGATTCCAAACGCTTTGTCAATTCCTGGTTTGGTGATATCAATCGACGTTGTGCCACCCAAGTTGACCGAGAACTCTGGAATCAAGTCATCAAGGATCGCTTGAATCTTCTTTCGCTTCGCAAAGTCAGGATCCCACTTTCGCTTTGCTTCAATGGGAGCCTGCTGCCCCAAGCCGGAATACGTAGCCTGACTGCCACGATCTTCGATCTGTTCGCCCCAGATTTGGGCATCGTGGGTCTCCAAGGAACCAATTGCCTGAGTGAGCGCACGGTTGATCTTTCCTTTCTCAGACGCATCCAAGTCGTCGGCATAGATGGAATTCCATCGGTCACTAAACTCATAGAACCGTGTTCCGCAAGTCGGCAGGATCGACAGCCGTTCCAGTTTTGCATCAAGAGGCAGCATGGAGAGCACTTGTTTTTCAAACTGCGGCCACGCACCACCAGAAATCACCGCGACCCTCGCGACGCGCAGCAGCGACGTGAGCAGTTCCGCCATCTCAGTGTCCACCGGCGATTTGCTCTGGGCGAGTGTGCCGTCCAAGTCGAATACAATCAGGTCTTTCATGGATCGGTCTCGACGAATTGTGATAGTGGAGCAGAGTTCCACAAGACTATGGCGGGCCGATCGTGCTCGTAGCCAAGAATGCTGAGAGACGCCGTGCTGAGCAACAACGACTGTGCGTGTTCCACCGCAAGTCCGATCCAACGTGCGGCCAGGACGCGACCAAAATGACTGTGTGAGAATAGGGCGACGTTGCCATCCAGTTTCATCAATCGCTCAATCAGTCGATCGGCCCGTGCAGAGATTTCATCGGGCATCTCACCGCCAAGGCAACCGTCGCGAAACACGTTCCACCCTGGTCGCGTCGCATGGATCTCAGTAGATGTTCGCCCTTCGTAGTCGCCATCGTCCCACTCGATCAGGTCTTGTTCGACTTTGGCGCATTGCGACAAACCAGCCAGTTCGCAAGTACGCCACGCCCGTTGCAGCGGGCTGCTTAGTACGTGGTTGAAAGCATAGACACGAAGCCGTTCACCAAGTCGGCGAGCTTCGTCTTCGCCGTTTGCCGTCAACGGAATATCCGCACGTCCGGTGTGTTGCCCACTGAGCGACCATTCCGTTTCGCCATGCCGCATGAAGAACAGGCGGAGCGTCATTGCTGGACACCGGCAGATTCGACATCGGCGGACTCCATCGCTTTGGAGTAGCCACCTTGCCGAGCCGCCCGATTGCATGCGGCACGTTTCGCCAGGGCTTGTTGTGCCACGTCGACGTTAGAATCCTGTCCCGACCAAATTTTCATGGCGGGCTGTTGGATTGCACGTGCGAACGAGAATGACAGCGGCCAGGGAGCTCGTGATCCGAAACGCACATTCATCGCGTTTAATCGCTCCGAGGCCAACTCCGACGACTGCCCGCCCGACAGGAACACGATTCCCGCCACCGCTGCAGGAACCGATCTCAGCAAACAGTTGACCGTCGCGTCGGCATCTTCATCGACGGATGCCTGCGAAGGATTGTCTAGTGCGGGCAGAATCATGTTTGGCTTCAGCAACATTGCACCCAAGTCGACTTGCTGAACGTAGAGCTGATGAAAGACCGCTCTCAAGGTTTCTTCCGTTACCTCGGCGCACTTCGCGAGTGAGTGCGTACCGTCCATTAGCACTTCGGGTTCCACAATTGGTACGAAGCCGGCTTCCTGGCAAACGGCGGCATATCGAGCAAGAGCGTGGGCATTAGCTTCAATGCAGCCACGACTCGGGCGACCCTCACTGATTGCAATCACGGCCCGCCACTTGGCGAATTTCGCGCCCATTTGCGAATAATCTGCCAGTCGTTCGCGAAGTCGATCAAGGCCCTCAGTGATTTTTTCACCTGGATGCCCCGCCATGTCTATCGCTCCAGCATCAACCTTGATGCCTGGAATGATTCCCACATCACTGAGTGCTTTGGCGAACAGAGTGCCGTCGCGGAGTGTTTGGCGGATCGTTTCGTCGTACAAGATCGCGCCGCTAATGGATTCGTTCAATCCAGGTGTCGTCGCGATCAGTTCACGGTAAGCGTTTCTCGCTTCTGCCGTTTCAGGTATACCTAACTTTGCAAATCGCTTGTTGCAAGTCGGGTTGCTTTCATCCATCGCCAGCAAACCTTTGCCATCGGCGACAAGTGCGTTGGCGGTTTCGGTGAGTTGTCGTGTCATCATGAATGACTGCTCCTGAGCCAACTGAGCGCATCTTCGTATTCGGATTCCGAGAAATGCTTAACGTCGGGATGCACCAAATGAGCGGCAAACTTTGGCAAGGCGGTGAGCAGGCCGTTGTCACTTACGATCGCCAGTCGCTTGATCTTTTGGTGATAGTTTTTGATGAGTTGCAAGTGACTAATGGCGGCTTCCAGATTCAGCCAACCAGGAAACGCTTTGGCGAAAATCATGACTCCGGCCAATGACTCATGTTTCGCGAGATACGGATCTATGTCGTGAATCACCGCTTCAAAGTCGGCGGCCTCCAACGCCTCAGATGGTTCGAGGATGAGAATCCCCTCGCCGGTGAGTAGTGTGTGTTTCAGCATTGATTTGTTTCTTTCATGTGGTTTGAATTGACGTCTTAATTCTTTCGTGCTGTCATTGTTTTGCCCCATTTCCAGTCCCGAATCTCCGGCATGTCTCGACCGTGCTTGCGGATGTATTGCCCGTGTTCAATCAACTTTTCTTGAAGTTGCTGCTTAAGGCGAGCGCCCGGTTGGCCGGTCTGTGGCAGACGGTCAATCGTGTCCATCACTAAATGAAAACGATC
>JBGSMN010000211.1:0-6060 GCA_041740155.1 Rhodopirellula sp. | reverse complement strand
CGCCGGAGCCGCGTTACTCACGATCGGATCCGCCGCCGCGGCAGCCTCCGTCGCAGTCGGCGGTTTGCTCGGCATCTTCTCCGCGATCGGCACCGTGGTCGGCATGGCCGGAACCGCAGTCGCCGCGTTGCTCTCGCCGATCGGACTCGTCGTCGCCGGCATCGCGGGCCTCGGCACCTATCTCGCCAAAACGTCAGGCCTACTCGCTCGCGTCTCGGCCTTCTTCAAGACCGCGTTCGCCCAAATCGCAGTCGATTCTCAAGCTGCCTTCAAATCAATCGCCGCATCGTTGGCATCAGGCGACATCACGGGAGCCGCCAAAGTGATGTGGGCTTACCTGCGAGGTCTTTGGAAACAAGGCGTCGCAGCGATCTCGGATACCTGGGATCAGCTCTCGTCGAGCCTCGACGGTTTCGCCGGCGGATTGCTGACCGCTGTTGGCAGCTTGCTTCGAAGCACACTCGCCTGGGCCAACGAAAACCGAACCGCGATCCTGACCGCCGTCGCCGGTTTCGCTGCCATGAAAGTTGCCGCGGCCGGAGTCGATACCGCGATGATCGCTCTCAAGGGCATCACGCTCGGGCTGTCAGTCGCATCCAAGACACTCGCGGCAAGTTGGGTCGTATTGAAAGCGGTCGGTACCGGCATCAAAGCCATCTTCCTTGGTCTGGTCGCTGTCAAGAAAATTAACATTGCGTTGGCCGGAGTTTACGCAGCCGTCACCGGCGGCCTCTCCGGTGCGTTCGGATTGCTCACCGGAGCGATCAGTGCCGCGGCCGGAGCGATGGCGTTGTTGTTCTCGCCGATCGGTCTGGTCGTCGCCGGAGTCGCCGCGCTCGGTGCTTACTTCCTCTACACCTCCGGAGCGATCGGCAGCTCGATCGAGTTCCTCAAAGGGGCGTTCCAAAAACTCAAAGCTGACACGATGGCCGCGTTCGGAGCGATCGCCAACGCACTGAAAGCTGGCGACATCAACGCCGCCGTTGATGTGCTCTGGTCGTACATCAAACTGCAGTGGACCAAAGGAACAACGTGGCTCTCCAGCATGTGGGCACAATTCACCGCGTACCTCTCTGACGCTTGGGGCGATGCCGTCTACAAACTGGCCGACCAATTGATCCAAGGTTTCGGTGGACTGCGAGCGATCTGGAATGCCACGGTCGCATACCTCGCCGATGGCTGGACCATCCTCACGTCCGCCGTTCAAAAAGGCTGGAACCACACCGTCGGATTCCTCAAGAAAGGTTTTTTGAGACTTCACGAGTTGGTCGACATCGCGGGCGACGTTGCCCTTCAAATCGGTGGCGTGCTCGTCAACGCACTCGCCGGTGTCGAAGGAGCCTGGGTCGAAACGATCGACTACCTCGCCGACTCATGGGCCGTGTTCGTGGGCGAAGTCCGCAAGATGTGGAACAGCACGGTCGGTTTCCTTCGCAAGGCGTGGGTTAAACTCAAGTCGCTCTTCGACGACGACATCAACGTCGAAGCCGAAGTCCGTCGCATCGACGCCGAAACCAACACCAACAACACGGCCGAAGAACGCAATCGACAAACGGCGATCGCCGGCCGAGCCGAACGTCGCCGCCAACGAAAAGCCGAAATCGAAGCGAATCGAAAGGCGATGCAGGAAGACCTGCAGCGTCAACTCGACGAGCGACGAAAGTCACGCGAAGGCCAAGACCTCGACGCCGACTTCGCCGCCATCGACGCTGACACCAACCAACAGAACGCAGCCATCGATGCCGAGCGTGATCGTCAACTCGATGCCAACGCGCAAGCGAACGACGGGCGCGTCGCCGACACCGAAGAATTCACGGCCGGTGTCCGCGAAACGCTCGACGACATGCGACGGCAATCCAAAGCCGATGCCGCCGCCAAACGAGCCGAGCGTTCACTCGCGGAAGCCGATCGTCAATCAAAGGTCGCCGAGGCTGAAGCCGACTTCCAAGCCGCTGTCGATAAAGCCAATACACTGAAACCCGCCGATAACGATCAACCAGCCAACGCCGACAACGAAAACCCATCGGTCTCCAACGAACTTGCCGCCGCAATCGCCGAAGCCAAAGCCTCACTCGAAGCCGCTCAAGCCGAAGCCGGAATGCCCGGTGTCGATGCAGACGGCAACCCGATTGCCAAAGATGAGCGAATCGAAAAGCTGCAAGCCGGCATCGCCGCGATGGAAGCCAAAGCCGCCGCGATTGGCGAGCGAGCCAACCCAAACGGCAAGGTCAAGCTACCTCCGGCCAAACTCGAAGACGATGCTGTCGCATTGAAACTCGATCGAGAAGCCAAAGCCTCGATCGATGACTTTGCTGGTAAAGAGGTCGGCGACCAAACAAGCGAATCCGTCACCGGCAAGTTCGATTCACGCGGCCTGAACTTCGGCAGCGGTGCTCGCCGTATCGAACCACTCGCCCTGGATCCGCCAGTCGAGAAGGACAAGCCGATCGAGATCGATCAAGAGCCCGAAGTGATCGTCGCTCCGCAACTGGTCATCGAAGCAGAAGTCGTCGAGCCAGAACCGAATGCGATCGTCGAAGAACCAGTCGCAGAACCCGAACCTACCATCGACGAAGTCCCCACCGGCAACTTCGACTCCGGTCTGCAACAGATCAACGCCCGACTCATCGCCATCGGCCAACACCTGATGAAGCCCAACGAACTGCTCGCCGCAGGCAGTGGTGGACTCGATCCAACCGGTGAACGATCGGGACTCGGTCTAAGCGAAGACGTTCAACGTGCCATCGTGGAAACCGCCCACAACACTCGCAGGCTGGTTGAACGCTCCAACGGCCGCGGGTTGGTATTTAGCTAAAACAAGTTTTATGAGTGCGATCTAACTTGCCTCGCTATTGTTCGTCGACGTCAGTAGCTTTCCTAGGCTGATTCTTTGCTCGACTGAGTATCCCAGTCGTCGATAAAAAGCGACGACCGATTCATTGTCGTTGTTCACTTGAAGATTCATCTTGGGACAGCCACGTTTTTCGAGCTCGGTCTCTGCATGCTTAACCAATGCGCTGCCTATGCCTTGCCTTTGAAACTGCTGCAAGACAGCAAGTGAATAGATCCAACCCCGATGCCCGTCGTAGCCAGCCATTACAGACCCGACGATTCGGTCATCAACCTCAGCCACAAAGAGTAGGTCGTCTTCATGCCTGAGTTTTCTTTGCACCGACGCAGCTGGGTCATGATGCGGAAGTGTGCCTGGCAATGCTTCGTTCAAAAGCGAAACGACTTGGTCGAAATCGCTTGCCTTCATCAATCTGATCGAATGATTCATTTTTCAACTTGAAATGAGCGTGTTGTCGATGAGCAGAATTGTAGCCCCAATCTTGACGCGAATTTGGTGCTGAATGTCGATTTCCGCTGGCGGACACAACTTTGAAGTCGCTGCCCTCTCGCCCAAAGCTACGCGTGGCACGCAAACTTCCGACACTATCTCGTACGTCGCCAGCAACGGAGGCATCGTCGATCCGGCCGCGGCAGCCGACGCCTTGCTGCAACACTTCAAAACCAATCAACCCGAATCGCTTCCATTCCTTCGAATCGATGCCGAACACATCAACGAGAAGTTCGCTCTCGTCACCGCCAATCAGAACGAAACCAAGCTCGATCCGGTTTCGTTCAACACCACCGGCGCGACAACCCACATCAATCAATCGCTGCTGACGCGAGGCATCTTCGCCGCCCCCGGCAAGACCGCACCAGACTATCGAGGAGCGATCGGCGTCAGCGATTCAGGTGTCGCCGGCGTCGACATCACCGTCCCCGCGTTCGAGTTCTCGGTCCGCAAGAAGTTTGAGTGGATCTCGACCTCGTACCTGTTGGCCGTGGTCGCCATGACAGGCCGGACCAACAGCGGTTCGTGGTCGATCTTCGGCCCAGGGGAGGCGTTGTTCCTCGGCGGCGAAGGCGGCGAGGACGATAACAACTGGGTCGACATCACCTATCACTTTGCCGCTCGCCCGAACCAACCAAACTTGCAGCTCGGCAACATCGGGACCGTCAACAAACGAGGTTGGGATTACTTGTGGGTCAAGCATGACGAAGAGGTCGTCGGCGACCGCGTCCTGCAAACCCCGGCGGCAGCTTACGTCGAGCAGGTTTATCCCGAAGGTAACTTTTACGCTTTAGGAATCTCTTAGTTGTCACGACGTGTTCGACCCGGCGACAGTCTTAACATCACCGCGGTCGAATACAACCGACTGTTGGCCGCCGCCGAAGCAGCGCATCGCAATCGGCTCCCCGGCGGCGCAGGCCCACGCACGCACCTACGAAATGCGCGGGCCGTTCGTGTACACAACAAATCCGCTGCGGTCGTTCCGATTGGCGGCATCGTGGGTTTCGAGTCACCGATCACCGACCCGGAAGCCGGCCCCGTTGAACTGGCCCGCTTCGTCCGCGATGCCACGAATGAAACGGCGCGGCCCACCGAAGACGAACACACCGGCCGTTTCGGCGTCGCCATCGAGCCAATCCGCGAAGACGAGGTCGGCCGAGTTGTTTTTGACGGCATCGTCGCCGCCCAAGTCGACATCAGCCAAATCTGGCACCGTTTCGCCGACGTGGCCGAATCCGGCGGCGATACGTTGCAATCCAAGCCCGACGGATCGGCACAGATTCTCTGGCGGAAAGACAACAACGCCACCGGCAAACAATGGGCGATCGTTCGCGTTGGCCGCCCCGCCGATCCGGTCTACATGGTCAAGGTACTCGCCGGCGGCATCGCAGCCCGTCGCGGAGTGCGAACCGGCGCGGCCGATTGTGACCTGTTCGAACTCGACAACGAAGGCGAAATTACACCGGTCGTCGGCCCCGCGGGCGCGACCGTCCGCATCACCGCTCGCAACCATTCCGCTCAACGCATCCGCGGCCCAATCGCTGGCAGCGGCGAAGACCAATACCTTGTTGTCACCTTCGACGGCCGTCGCTCTTGGGTCATCGACCCGCCGAAGCAAACGCTGCTTTGCAAACCGACCAAGCGACTCAAAGCTAAGTCCTGGGGCACCGCCCGCGAACTCCGCTTCGATGGCACACGCTGGCGAGCGATCGGCGTCAGCGTCGCGGTCTACAACGTCTGCGACTACGCACTCCTCGCGTCGCAACAGATCATTTGTCACTTCCACGAGGACACCGGCGATTATGTCACGATCGGATGCCGCTGCTGTGACGGCAGCAGTTCGTCCAGTTCGTCGTCATCATCGGGCAGCTCATCATCGAGCGTTTCGTCCTCGTCCAGTTCATCGTCTTCATCATCCAGCAGCCCTTCGAGCAGCAGCAGCTCATCGGTCAGCAGCAGTTCATCGAGCGACTCATCGCTGAGTAGTAGTTCGCTGAGCAGTTCGAGCTCAAGCAGTCTCTCATCAAGCTCCAGCAGTTCGCCATCGTCGTCATCATCAAGCTCCGAATCGTCCAGCCCATCGTCCTCAAGCGGAACATCATCAAGCAGCAAATCATCAAGCTCCGCATCTAGCCAATCGAGCAGCGATAGTTCATCGAGTCTATCGTCGACCTCAAGCGACTCATCGCTCTCCAGCAAGTCATCGTCATCGAGTGCAAGCAGCACGTCGTCTGACAGTTCAAGCTCGGACGCAAGCAGCAGCGAATCGGAAAGCTCAACGAGCGACTCGATCTCGGTAAGCGGATCGACTACATCTGAATCGTCCTCGTCTAGTTCCGCTTCCAGCCAGTCATCGGCCAGCGAGTCATCGACATCTGAATCATCCACATCCAAATCATCAACCAGCGACAGTTCGCAATCGGATTCTGATTCAACCTCGAGTGATTCAAAAAGCGAATCCGTCAGTAGCGAATCAACAAGCCAGTCCGAAAGCCAATCCACAAGCCGATCTGATTCGGCACCATCCGAGTCCTGGGAACCGAGCGGTTCAACCGCCAGCAGCCATTCGCACTCCGCATCGACATCCGACTCCAAATCCGAATCCGCCAGCCAATCGGACAGTGAATCGACCAGTGAATCCGAAAGCACCTCGTCGCCCGAAAGCTCCGCATCGGACCACAGCGATGGTAGCGGTTCCCCACCCGATGAAAGCGACTCCG
>JBGSMN010000202.1:0-26143 GCA_041740155.1 Rhodopirellula sp. | reverse complement strand
CCTGAAAGAACCCTTCTCATGCCTATTACCTATGACGAACCAACGCATCCAGGTAGCCTGGAACGGTCACCGCTGCGCCGCAAAAAACCGGGCACGCAAGATCCAGAACCCGAACGGCGGTCGCTTGTTTAAGGGCTAGTGTCGCCTTTGCGAAACACGTAGTAGAGAGATGCTTCGCCCCAGAAGGGACCAGCGCTCGTCTCTGAAACGTTTCGTTCGTATAGATCGCCGGGGAACAGCGATTCTAACTTGATTAACTTTCGCTCGTGCCGCGATGACCCTTTAATAACAAGATCTCGTGAGAAGTGGCGCGGACATCGCCAAACACCGTCCTCTCTAACAATAAAAGTGTGAGGAGCGGGGTCGGTGGCGGATCCATAATTGGTCGCCACTAGGATCAGGAATCCTGCGTAGATTAAACGTGTCATCTCTCGCCAACGATTATATTCATCTACAGTACCTTGGACATAACGGGGGACAGACAGTGAGGTGTCCATTCTAACATACGCCGCAATCCGTCCCCCGTGCATTTCATTGTTCCCCGGTTTCCCCATTGAACGCAGGCCGATCAGGAAACGCCCCGCGAACCTTCGGGTCCGCTAGCAATCGCAATGCCCAGATACCGAACGGAATGCCCAACCAAATGAACGGTGTCAAAAACGGAACGCAAGCCAAAATCGAACCAACACGCGCCATTCGATACGATTCGAGAAACCCAAGTTTGGCAGCGCCAATCGAGATCACGATCAATCCGATGAGCTGTGCTGCGGCGATGCCAGTCACAAGAAATGAAATGCCCGAACCAACACGTTGGAAGTGGACAACGCCAGCTGATACCAAGTGAATAGTCACAAGCATGGCATGGATCGATGCCATAATGAGCAATGCAGTAGCGGGGCGAGAGACTCGTTTGCGAATTGCGGAATGCTCGGACTTGCATTCGGGTTCCGTCGTCGGCGGTGTGTACGGGTTAGTCAATTGCGTGAACGTCGACGATCAATCTCGATTCGGGGAACGGTTACGATGTGCGGGCGGCGTCGAACAACTTACCACTGCGAAAGCGGCGACACCTCCGCTCCGTCATCATCGCACGGTTATCGGCTACGCGCGGCAGCGAGCACAGAGCCACGCACCGCCCGCGAGAGCGGAAAACAAGGCCGAGACGGCGACACACTGGCGGAACCGATTGAACTGTCGGACGTGCAGATGGCCAGCGTGGCGTTCCGCCCCTTGGGTGACAGCAATGAGCTGCCAACTTCGGAACCAATGCCGACCCCAAGCATACCAAATGCCGACTGCCAGAATGTGCGATTGGTACGCAAAATCGTGCCAAAAATAGGAAGCCCCGCTCACCAAGGCAAACTTCAAGGCGTGAGAAAGAAAGTGAGCAAAGCACCGAACACGAAATCAACAACGAGCGATCATCAAAAGACGCTTAGAACAACGGAATAGGTCGTCATCAAACCAAGTCCGACAACGACTCAGTTCACCCAGCCCGCCAAGTGAACGCATCCACTTCAAAAACACCCGATCGCGGAGTTGAGTGCAACGGCTAGTTCTCCGCGAATTGGGTTTCGTGTCTCAGATCGAGTAGCGTTTGCGGGACGTGCCCGCCCGACGCACCCGACACACAACGATTGCAGTATCGTCCCAAAGGTCGCCGGAGGGAAGACGAACCATGTCGACACAAGCACGCGGCACGGAAAAAAAATTGGTGCGACCGATGAGCGGCGAAATTTTGTCGCGTTTGGCATAATCGAAGAATCACAGCAGTCGATTCGCCAGTGTTTACACGGAAGTCGAGTTGCGAAAGAAATTTCGAATAGTTAGTTGAGGTGTGAACTTCGGTGTAGTTCGCTCGCGTTTCGCGGATTACGGTTTCTGCCGCAATGTGTCCATCGCCTGTGCCACCGGCGCCATCGGCAACCACGATCAAGGTTCGGTCACCATCTGCGATGACGTCGATGCGATCTTCGCACCGTTCGCGATACGCTTCGACAAAGTGAGAGGTCTCAAGTGAGGTCATGGGTGAGCATTGCGGATGTCAGACGAGATTGAGCGAGCCGGTAGTGTTGAGAAGAACGTAACTCGGCTCAATCAGTCAACAATCGTCAGAGTCTTGACTCGACCATTTGTTTCGAGGTCCGTAGTAAACTCAAGCTCGGCTTTGACGCTAACTCCGTCATGGCCAGCAATTTGGACTTTCGGAGGCGTCGAATAGCCAAAACCTCCGTCGATAATAATGAAACCAGTAACCTCACCGTCTGTGATCGTCGCTGTCGCAACGGCCAGTTTGTGTTTCCAAAGTTCTCCAGACGGAGGCCGATAACGGTAAAAATTTGAAACCTCGTCCAGTCGTTCGTTCGTCACTCCGTGCGGGCCAAGTTTATCCATCAGAATCTGCTTGTTCGCCCTGGCCTGAGACGGCGATGGCTGACCGTTCTTTGCCGGACTCACGCCGCTGAACGCATCCCGAAAAACCTTTGGTGTCACGCCAAGCGCATTAGCGATCAGGTCAACCGGACGTCCATGGTCGATCGGATCTGTCTCGTGCCCGTCGAGAAACACAACTTGTCCCGACTTTGCCGTCGACATGGTAACTCCGCTGTCTCCATCGCTGCTACATCCAATCAACAAGGATAGCAATACAACGAATGGTATCGAAAAGAAGTATCGCATCACAAATACCGAACGGTTAGATTTCTGGTTACAAGTAAGAGACGGAGGAAAGGTACGCATAACCAGGAACGCGCGAAAAAGTTTCAAGCTGCCGAATCGCTTAGCTCGCGTTCTCCGGTTCACGCGATGGTTCGTCCTTTCTTAGCAGGCCTACGGCTGGCTCGACGATAGTGGCAGTCTGAACATTGTTGGCAGCGGGCCGATTGCCGACGCCCAACGCGCCCTTAGCCATTGGTTCAACGCTCCGCGCAGTCCAGTGAAATCCAGTAAAGCCCAGAAGTAGTAAAACAGCGTGTGAATAGGCCGACGTCCAGCGGCTACCTTGGCGAGCCAGGCGAAAGACAATGAGGATATCCACCGCAATCACGATCAATACAATCGGTGTGTACGCCGCAATGAAATCAGACATCACCGCGATCTGCTCAAATTCGGGAGTGAGTTTCGTGCCCACAAGTCTGTAGAACTCTTGGAACGACCAATTCATCTGGACGACCACAAGGTAGAGTACGCCAAAGGCAAGCAAGTGAACGACAGAAAGCAAGAACGCGGAAAGCCAATTTCCCTTTCGCATCGGTTTGATGTCGGATTCGTCGCGCATGTCACACGTCCTAGTAAAAAGTGTGGGGACAGTGAAAAGTAGATTGTGTCGACGAACGCCGCCGATCACGGAGCGGCCACGTAAAAAGTTAGAAGTTCCAAAAAGTCGTCTCGGCCGATGCCGTGCATCGAAATCGTTCGTCTTCTCCGCTGCGATTTCGTTAGATGCAACGACCCGTTTCGCAGTGTACACGATGCTGGATGCCCTGAGGGTACGTCGGGGCGGGGTGTGTGTTGGAGTTCATCTCTTTCATTCACTTGCTCGGGTTGTCGTAGGTGTTTCTTGCAAGCCTGATGGCACTGGCAGATCCAAAATCCGATTGAACGGAATCACGTATTCTGTTGTTGAACCAAGTTCTTTGACCGCAACATAGTCGAGTCCTACCCGGGTTACGGCCCCCACAGGTGAACCCGTGGGGCGAGCATATTTATTCATTTCCCGTTCCAGTTCGGTTTCTGGCTGACTGATCTGTGTCGGGACATGGATCGGTTGTGATCTGTTGGAGGTGGAATGATTGCGCTCCTTAAGAACTTCGTACATCAGTTCTCTGTGTTTTTTAACGTTCTCGGACCGATTCTCGTAATATTTCTTTGATGCCTCCAAAGTCTTGTTCTCGAGCAAACCTAAACGGTACATCATGGCGTTACGATCTAATGAGAAAGTAACGAACTTCTGAGACTTTAGAATACGAGCAAAAGTGTCAGGCACTGGGACCGTTGGTTGCTCTGAGAATCCGGTTGACGCTAATAATAACGACGCAAGTAGCAACATGACTCGCATGACAAGAACTCATATCTTTAGATGGAAGTAAAATGCCCTAGCCGGCGAACGCTACGCGTAATCGGGAGCGCGCGGGAAAGTCTCAAACGGCCGAATCGCTTAGCTCGCGATTTCCGGTTCACGCGATGGTTACCCGCCGTTGTGAAGTCAGCCGAGAATTCCGTTCAACGACCCATTGTGAATATAGCGACGGTTTGTATCCCAATCAACACAAGAGTGAAGACGACGCACAAACGTCGAGAGTCACCAACCCAGGTTCGCACAAATGCGAACCAAACAATCAGAGACATAATCACAGAGCTTTGCACGGTACCAGCGTAATAGGGTGTCGCAATCGCCGCATCGGTTTCATGAAACACCTTGATTGCATAGCACGTTGCGGTCAACCACGCTAAGCCAGCGACAACGGAAGTAAAGTGATAGATCGTTCGCGGGCGGCGTTTAACGTCCGTCAATCCGGACGTGGTCGACGGTGACTCGTAGGGATTGTCCATCTGCGTGTGTCGTCGCCAATCAAGGCACGAATTCAATCGGGGAACGAGGTACTTCTCACCGGTTGTGGAATGATAAATTGAATTTGACGGTGTTATCGCTGGTTGGACCTTCGGTTTTTTGGGTGACCCATGAAGTGTTATCGTCGATTGAAGGGACTTATCGCCGGTTGGTCGGTCGGTTGAGTATACAGGGATTCAGATTCTAGGGTCAAGCAAATTCGCGAGCTTGTTTTTGGTGAGTGTTTTGGCTCGTCTTTGATCGTACGATCGCCTCGGTAGGCACTATCTGCGGCATTTTTCCGTTGGCACTCAATGAGCCAGTCCACTGCAACCGCCTTTGAACCTTTCGTCGCCGAATTCAGAATTTGGCCCGAATCAAGAAAAACGATTCGATATCAATCGCCAATCTCGTCGCACGCTTTGTTCCAAAGTTCGTGCCCCCGCGTCGAGATGTCGTTTCATCGGGTAAACGTGTTTGCGGCATCCGTATCGCCAAGCCACGCAACTATCTATGCCACGCCAGTGCCGGCGTGCTGAGAGGGGAGTGAAACGGAGGTAGGCTTGAAAAGTTGGCTAGGCTTTCAACCCAGGGCTGCCAACATCCCTAGAAAACATTGAATAAACAGGTGGCGTGCTTGTGTTGCGAAACCTTTCATCGAGTAGAATCTGGTCCCTACCCCACCCACCTTCCCCACCGAGGTCTACTACCTATGTACCGATTGTTGTCTTGTACCACTTTCTTTGTGTCACTCGTCTTGGCTTGTCCGTTTGCGATTGCTGATGTGACGGTGCCCAACATTTTTAGCAACGCGATGGTTTTGCAACGCGACCAGCCAAATGCCGTCTGGGGCAAGGCTGATCCTGGTGAAGCGGTGACTGTCAGTATCGGTTCTCAGAAACATGCCACGACTGCTGATGAGCAGGGAGCGTGGCGGGTCACATTGGAACCGATGGCGGTTGGTGATCCACTGGAACTGGTTATCAATGGAAAGAACGAAATCCGATTCTCCGATATTCTGGTTGGCGAAGTTTGGATTTGCTCAGGTCAGTCGAATATGCAATGGTCGGTCAACGGATCGAACAACTTTGCACTTGAACAGGCTGCCGCAAACTATCCGCAGATTCGGATGATCAACTTTCCTCAAGTTGGTACGCAAGAACCGGTTTGGACGCATAATGATCGCAAATGGATGGTTTGCAATCCGCAAACGGTTGGCGGGTTCTCCGCAGTCGGTTACTTCTTTGCTCGACAACTCAACCAGACATTGAACGTGCCCATCGGCATGATCAACAATGCTTGGGGCGGGTCGGCTTGCGAAGCTTGGATCAATCGTGAAACGCTAGCGGCCGATGAGCAGTTCGCACCAATGATGGAACGTTGGGCGACGAGTGAGAAACGATTTGCAGAGTTGTCGGCGAAAACAGATCGCAACGAGAACGAGAACAAAGAGTTCGGAAATCTCGGCAGTCAAATGCGAGGCAACAGTCGGCCTGGCAATATCTACAACGGTGTACTCAAGTCGCATTTGGGTTACGGCATTCGAGGTGCGATCTGGTACCAAGGCGAAAGCAACGCAGGCCGAGCGTATCAATATCGTGAATTGTTTCCGCTGATGATCGACTCGTGGCGCAAAGAATGGGGTCAGGGCGATTTCCCGTTTTACTGGGTGCAACTGGCTGACTTCATGGGCGAAAACTCCGAGCCGATCGATAGCGCCTGGGCAGAGCTTCGCGAAGCTCAAACGATGACGATGGCGAAACTGCCCAATACCGGTCAAGCCGTTATCATCGATATCGGCGAAGGCAAAGACATTCACCCGCGCAACAAGGTGGACGTCGGGATGCGATTGGCTCGCTGGGCGCTCGCCAATGAGTACAAATTGCCAATCCCGTTTCGTAGCCCACAATACAAGTCCATGGAAGTGAACGGCAACAAGGCCGTCTTGCAGTTCGATTTTGTCGACGGCGGATGGCGTCAGTTCGATGTGCAAGAACTGCGTGGATTCACGATTGCCGGTGACGACAAAAAGTTTGTCAACGCTACCGCAACGTTGATGAACGACGGTCGCGTCGAAGTCTCAGCAGAGTCCATCGAGAGACCTGCGTCCGTCCGCTACGGTTGGGCAAACAATCCGAGTGTCAATCTCTACGACAAGAGCGACTTGCCGCTGACGCCGTTCCGAACCGACGATTGGCCTGGAGTGACGGTCAATTCAAACTAATTGTTTCAAATTCAAATACAAAATTCCTAGGAGAAATCGAATGAATAAAAAGCTGAACCCCACGCGGCGAGACTTTCTAAAAACGAGTGCTGTCGCGGGCAGTGTGATCGCCGCGCCGTACGTCATCACTTCCAACGCGCTTGGCCAAGACGGGATACCACCGGCCAGCGACCGAATCGTAATGGGCGGAATTGGCATTGGTAACATGGGCAACGGAGACCAAAGCAATTTTCTCGGCCGCAAGGACGTTCAGTACATTGCCGTCTCCGATGTTCGCACCGGAGCTCGTGACAACGCCAAGAAAAAAGTCGATGATAAATACGGCAACAGCGATTGCCATTCTTACAACGACTTCCGTGAACTGTTAGCTCGTACCGATATCGACGCAGTGCATGTTGCCACGCCCGATCATTGGCACGCGATCATGGTGATCGAAGCTTGTCGTAGCGGCAAAGATGTGTACTGCCAAAAACCCGAGACTCGGACGCTCCGTGAAGGACCGTTGATGGTGGAGGCCGCTCGTCGTTATTCCCGCGTTGTGTCAGGTGGTAGCCAACGTGTGCTGGAAGATTATCGCGAGGTTGTTAACAAATGCTGGAGCGGTGAAATTGGTCCTGTGAAGTCGATCAACGTGAACGTTGGTCCGCTTTCTAAGTATTGCGACTTACCCGCCGAGGACTTGCCTGACAATATCGATTGGGATTTGTGGCTCGGCCCCGCACCATGGGCTCCTTATAACAAAGCTCGCTGTGATGGTAACTTTGGCACCGGTGGCGGAAGCTGGCGTTCGTACAGCGATTACTCCGGAGGTGGGATGACCGACTGGGGAGCACATCACTTCGGTGGTGCCACGTATGCAGTCGACGTCCGCGATTTACAGCCAGAGGAGATTGTGTTGCACAATGACAATGGGAAGCAACATGTGGAAATGAAATATCCCAACGGCATCTCGCTGACTCACAACAAGCCGGGTACTGGAAACCTCGCCGTCGAGGGAACGCCTGGAGAGAAACGCGAAGCCAAGCCAGTGCCTACTTACAAGGGAACGGGTGGGATCTACGGAGACTTCATCGAGTGCGTCAAGACTCGCGAGCGACCGTTCCGCGATATCGAGTTTGCAGTGAACAGTGTCATCGTCAGCCACCTCGCCACGATCGCCTACACCGTACAGAGATCGTTGAAATGGGACTCTGCGAAACAGGAATTCATTGGTGACGATGAAGCGAACCGTTTGCGAGATTACGCTCGCCGTGAACCGTGGCAGATTTAGTAGCGAAGGAGAACGTCGCAAAAGCTGTCGACGATTAGCGGCGTGTTGAAACTCTCGACGAGTTTCGACACTCTGCGATTACTAGTAACCTCGTTTTTCAATATCAAATCCAAATCATTCACAAAACAAAGAGATAACCATGTCAGATCAAGCCTTCGAGGCACTCGCCTCCTATGATTGGGGAAAAGATTATGCGGCGATCAAGCCGATCGAAGACGCCATCGTTTCTTCTACAGGCGATGTAGAAGCCCGCAAATCGCTTGAAGAAAAACTCACTAATGTATTGTCGTCTGACGCATCGCGAGCGGCAAAGGATTACGCTTGCCGTCAACTGCGAGTCATTGGTACGGCAGCGTCTGTTCCAGTGATTGCCCAGTTGTTGTCCGACAAAGAACTGGCCCACATGGCCCGCTATGCGTTGGAAAACAATCCGGCACCTGAAGCTGGTGCGACGCTGCGCGACGCGATTGCAAACGTCGAAGGACATCTGCTGATCGGCATCATCTCGTCGCTCGGTGATCGCAAGGACAATGAAAGCGTCCCGGCACTGGCTGGGTTGCTCAACAGTTCCGATGCGACTGTCGCGCGGGCAGCCGCAACAGCACTGGGTGATATTCGGACGACCGAAGCATCACAAACGCTCGCCAAAAGCAATTCGACCGATCCAGCGGTCGTCTCTGCGGTCACCGACGCTTCGCTAAGTTGCGCCGAATCATTGCTGGCAGGCGGTAACAAAGCCGCGGCGTTGCCGATCTATAAAAAGTACTCGTCGGCTGAGCAGAAACACGTTCAGCTTGCCGCCAAACGTGGCCTTCTTTCGGCTTTGGGGAAATAGCGAGATGCGAATCGTACTCTGTTACGTCTGCTTTCTTTGTGCTGCAACATGGGCGTTCCCCGTCGCAGCGCAAGACAACGCCGCAGAATTGATCGAAGTCATCGTCGGTTTACTGGCCGACGAGGATGCAGACATGCGGTCATTGGCTTACGAGCAGGTACGTGACGAAGCGAAAGGGGAAGCCGCAACGAAAGCATTCGCATCGAAGTTGGCTGACCTGAATTCGGAAGCCCAGGTCGGTTTGCTGCGTGCCTTGACGAAGCGTGGCGACAATGCCGCGCGACCCGACATTTTGGCCTTGTTCGCGAAAAGCGACGACCTATCTGTGCGAGTCGCTGTGATCGAGTCGCTGGGCAAACTTGGCGAACCCGATGATGGGAAGTTGCTGGTGCAGACACTGACAGAATCAACAGATCAAGAACAGTCTGCAGCAATGAAAAGTTTGGTCGATCTGCGTGGTGATTCAGTGGCACGGTTGTTGGTCGCCGAATTAAAACATACTGGTTCACCAATTCGAGTCAAAGCGATCGAGATTCTCATCGCTCGTCGAGAATTGGATTCGATCTCGGACATTGCTGCGATTGCCACCGATGACAACGAGGCGGTTCGCCGCGCCGCGATGACTGGCCTGAGTCAACTAGCAGGACCAGAACAAGTTCCAGCGATACTAAACGGAATCCTGAAAGCAACTGTGGGAAATGAACGTGACGCTGCCGAGAAGTGTTTGGCGTCGGTTTGCAGTCGCATCGAAGATTCCGACGAGCGAGCGAAGCACGTTTTAGCAGCGATCAATGCGACAACTTCCAGCGCGCAAACAACCCTGCTCTCGGCGCTTGGCCGAGTAGGTGGCTCGGAAGCACTCAAGACAGTCGTTTCTGCATTAGAGAATCCGCGTACTCACTCGGAAGGGCTTCGAGCGATTTGCAATTGGCCCGATGCTTCGGTCGCGCCTAAGTTGATTGAGCTGGTGAAGACCGACAAGCATCCTGGACATGCAACAACAGCGCTTCGTGCATTGATTCGGGTTGCTGCCCTCGCAGACGACCGCACCAACAGCGAACGATTGGAACTGCTCAAGAATGCGATGACGATGGCGACTCGCGATACCGAGCGTATCTTTGTCTTGGATCGTTGTCGAACGATTCGCACACTCGATTCACTAAACTATGTACTGTCCTTCATCGATCAACCAAAGTTCGTTGAGCAAGCATGTTTGAGTGTCGTTGAAATGGCACACCATCGAGAATTCCGAGATGCCAACAAAGCTGTCGTCATGGAAACGCTCGATCAAGTGATTGCAAAGAGCAAAAACGCCGTCACGGTCGATCGCGCACAACGCTACAAAAAAAATCAAACCTGGTTGCGTCCATGAAACTAGTAAATCATTGCGGCGTCTGCCTGCATCTCTGTTGCGATTCAAAACCGAGTCGCGGCGCAACTCGCTTGCAATCAAATTCCACGGAGTCTCATTTATGAATCGGATTACACTCGTTGCCCTGGTGCTCACACTGGTTTTCAGCGGCACGATGAATGCGCAGGACTTAGCACTTCCACGTAGTACGCCCGAAGCTCAAGGTGTTTCCTCCGCTGGCATTCGCGAGTTTATCGAAACGGCGGATCGCGAGGTCAGTTCGATGCACAGCTTTATGTTGGTGCGTAACGGCCATGTGGTCGCCGAAGCATGGTGGGCCCCGGAGTCGGCAGACAAACCGCATATCCTGTGGTCGCTTAGTAAGAGTTTTACTTCGACCGCCGTTGGGCTGGCAGTGGCAGAAGGCAAGCTAAGTGTTGACGATTTGGTATTGAAATACTTTCCGGACGACGCGCCCGCGGAACCCTCCGCAAACTTAAAGGCGATGCGAATCCGTGATTTGCTAACCATGAATGCCGGCCATCAGGACGAACTCAATTGGCGTGCGACGGAACATTGGGCGAAGGCTTTCCTGTCACATCCAGTTCCCCATAAACCGGGCTCGCATTTTCGATACAACACGCCGGCGACGTACATGCTGTCGGCGATCGTTCAAAAAGTTACTGGCGAAACCCTGTTGGAATACTTAAAGCCACGCCTGTTTCAGCCATTAGGCATCGCCGATCCGAAATGGGAGACGAGTCCACAAGGCATCTCGATTGGCGGCTACGGTCTGTATCTTCGTACGGAAGATATTGCCAAGTTCGGTCAACTCTATTTGCAAAAAGGCAAGTTCAACGGCAAACAGTTGCTACCCGAATCCTGGGTGGACCATGCCACTTCGAAACAAGTATCCAACGGCAGCGACCCCAGTAACGACTGGGATCAAGGTTATGGTTTTCAGTTCTGGCGATGTCGACACGGAGCCTATCGAGGCGACGGAAAAGACGGACAGTTCTGCATCGTACTTCCCGATCAAGACGCCGTGATCGCGATCACGGCCAACACAGGAGACATGCAAGCGGAATTGAACATCGTGTGGGACAACTTGTTACTAGCCTTCAGCGACGCACCTCTAAAAGAAGACCTAGTCGAGCAGAAAAAGTTGAAGGATGCAATCTCAACACTCAAAGCGTCACGATAGGTCGGATCGACTGCGAGCCTACAACTCTTTCCAACTCCCGATTCAATGACAGGCTAGTACCTTCATCTACTTACACGAGAATAATTTATGTACCGCTGTCGCTTACTTACCTGCCTTCTTTTCGCCTGCTCGTTGCTTGTTGAAGCGAACACTGCTTCGGCAGCAGACACCACTTTTGTCTACATTGGGACCTACACTGGTGCAAAGAGCGAAGGAATTTACGTTTGTCGGCTCGAACCTAAATCGGGATCGTCGAGCGCGCCGGAGTTGGCGGCCAAGATCAGTGATCCTTCGTGGGTGACACTACATCCCAACGGAAAATTTCTGTATGCAGTTAGTGAAAGTGGTGAGGGCGCAGTTACCGGTTTCAGTATTGAGACAGACGGAAAACTGTCGCCGATCAATTCACAAGCATCGGGTGGACGCGGGCCTTGCCACCTTGCTATCGATCAAACGGGTAAGACGATCCTGATCTCAAATTACGGAAGCGGTAGTGTCTCAAGTATGAAGATTGCGTTCGACGGAACACTCTCGCCATCAGCTTGGCATGATCAGTATCCGACGCTAGGCGAAACGCAAAAACCACATGCCCACCATGCGGCTTTTGATCCCAGCAATCAGTTTGCCGTTGTATGCGACGCAGGTCTGGATCGTCTCTGGGTCTATCGCTTCGACGCTGCGACAGGAACGCTCACTGCCAGCGAACCACCCTTTGTTTCGACGACGACTAAAACAAATCCACGTCATCTGGTGTTCAGCAACGATGGGAAGTTCTGCTACGACATCGATGAGAAAGCGATGAGTGTCACCGCGTTTCAATTCGACTCAAAACTTGGGGTATTGCAGCAGATTCAATCGATTTCCACTCTGCCCGCCGGCTTCGATGGCACTGCCGGATCGACCGCCGAGTTGATTTTGCACCCATCGGGAAAATTTCTTTATGGCTCCAACCGTGGTCCTGACAACATCGTCTGCTATCGCGTCGATGCGCAGACCGGCAAGCTAATTCTTGTCGGCCATACCGACATTCTCGGCAAAACGGCTCGCGGCTTTGGGCTTGACCCAAGCGGACGCTGGATGATCGTAGGCCATCAGAATTCAGACAGCATGGCTCTATTCAAAATCGACCAAAGCAGCGGAGAACTGACGCCAACGGGAACGAAGATTGAAATCGGATCGCCCGTTTGCTTCCAATTCTTAGAAGTGAAACGGTAGGGGACGCTGCTTCGTCAAGTTCACGTATGTATGATATCAAAATCGCCATCTTCGGTCGCGATTGCTGCCGCGACATCAAGCAGTTGCTGGCGATTGGGCAGCGTGTGCTCACCCCACTTAATTGCGTTGTGCGGACAAGAACGGTGTGCGGGTCACTTCATTTGCACGCTGCATGAAGAGATGGGGACTCAACCGCCACAGACGAGCAGGCGTCGCCGCGCGGCGCACCTCCGGTTCCGTAAACAGCAAGTCGTGTGGAATCAGAATGCCGTGGCCCGGAAGACTCGTCTATTTAGCAAGCCGCCGCTTTGCTCAAGCATCATCGGCTTCGTTTGGATTGCCAATCAACGGACTGAGGCTAATCTATCGTTCAACGCCTCGATCTCTATACCTCGGGAGTCCTCTTGCTCGCGAAGAACGAATCCGCTCAGAAATTAATCAAAGATAGCTGGCGTTCCTCGAAAAAAATCTACCACGCGTTTGTCGAAGGCATTCCTGAACCGTCGCAACCGACTCTCACGCATTATCTCACCGAAGACGAACGGTTACTCGTTCACGCCTCCGAAATACCAGACCGCGATGCTATTAAGGCGACACTTTCGTACGAAATACTCAATTGTCGTGATCTCCGGAGCATCATTGGTCATCGAGCGTGGCGAGTGCCAGTTCGATCCGCCATCTGGAAACCGTCGAAACTGACTTTCGTGCTGATGGATGCGCAACAATTCGATGATCGTAAACCCGAGACGTTGAAACTACGCCCTCAAACGAGCCATTGGACTATTCTCATGAAGCGATGAAGTAAAATGCGAGTGTACTGGATTCTGGCAACAAGATGTTATAATGTGGGGTTCTCTTGTGTTACTGAGCGACGCTGTCAATCTCTGAGGAAGTTCATCGAATTCAAGCCGTGAATAATCTGGTGTTCGGGTGCGCGGCAGGGGCCATCGGCTCATTCGACGAATCCGGCTGCTATGGAAAAGTAAGCAATGATGACTGTTCCTATCAACCATTTGTTGGTGATGCTGATCGTCGCATACATGATCGCGTTGCCGGTTGTTGCGGCTGATATTGAACCTCAACCCAGTCGCCTGCACTCAGTCCGTGCGTCGCTCGGACAAATGAGTGTGCGCGAGGGTTACGAAATTGTATGTGTGGCAGCGGAGCCAGACATCATTGACCCGATCTCCGCAGCCTGGTCAGCCGACGGGAAACTATGGGTCGTCGAAATGCCCGACTATCCGCAGCCACGACCTGGGCAAATCGAGCGCAACGGTCGCATCCGAGTGCTCTCGGAGCGCGATGCAAAGGGACGGTTCACCAAATCGCGTACGTTTGCTGATGGGCTTGATTTCGCCACCGGAGTGTTGCCCTACCGCGACGGTGCGATCGTCACTGTGGCAGGCAAAATCGTTTTCTTGCGCGACGCCGACCTCGATGGTCATGCCGATCAAACCCAGGTTTGGTTTACTGGCTTTACAATTGACAACGAACAACTTCGTGCCAACCATCCCACACTCGGACCAGACGGGATGGTCTATGTTGCCAGTGGACTGCGTGGTGGTGAGATCGTGGCAGTCGACGCCCGGTTTGATGCTCGTAGCGGACCGCTGAATCTGCACGGTCGCGACTTTGCATTCGATCCCAACGGAGGCCAGTGGGCGGCCGTCAGCGGAAACAGTCAACATGGGATGACGATCGACGATTTTAATCGCCGGTTCGGATGCAGCAACCGGAACCCTGCGATTGAATCGGTACTGTCGCTCGATGTCGTTCAGCGCGATCCGTTCTTATCACCAGGAGACGCAATCAACGATGTTGCTCAATCGGGATTCGCATCGAAGGTTCAACCGATCTGCGATGCTTGGACGACGAGCAACCTGCATGCGGGACAATTCAGTGCCGCCTGTGGCGTGTTGGCTCCCGGCTGGCAGACTGACGATGGTTCGCAGTGGCTACTGGTGTGTGAGCCGACTGGATCGTTGGTGCAACGCCAGCGATTGGCGATGCAAAATGCGAACTGGCATAGCGAACGCGAAGCCGAGGCGACCGAGTGGTTGGCGTGCCGCGATGATTGGTTTCGTCCGGTCGATCTGATTCCCGATGTCAACAACTCCGTCCTCGTGATTGATATGTCACGAGCCGTGATTGAACATCCACAATGGGCACCTCCCGAACTAAAGAATCGACTCGATACATTTCATGGAAATGATCTTGGACGAATCTGGCAGGTGCGGCGACATGGCGTCTCGGCACCAGCACTCGCGATTCTTGACGATGCTTCGGCCATCGAGGCATTTCAATCGAGTGACCCTTGCGTACGAATGCTGGCGACTGCCTATTGGTACGATCGGTACGATGCTGAAACGCTTCCCAATCCTGAAACAATCGACCATCTCCGTCGCATTGCCCGCTCACTGGATTTCAACGCGCCATCGCGCGCTCGCGTTGCCAGTCTGCTGAATCGCTGGGGATTGCTGGGAGATGCTCTCGCCACGCTGCAACACAGCGCGAACGCACGGTTGCGGGGCTTAGGCGTTTCCATGACCTGGCACAATCGAATCAGTGGATTACCCACGGCGACTGTGTCAGCCGTGCTTTCAGCGCTGAACGACAATGAATTGTCCGTACGGCGTGCGGCCTTGCAAACGTTGCTCAACCACTTGCATCATGATCGTCCGCACGAGTCGACTCGCAACACGCTATCGAACGTGGCAACACGCGATGGTGATGACGTTTGGATGCAGAAGCTACTTGTCGCGATTCCAAACGAAGAAATCCGTGAACTATTACCGATTGGATTACAGTCGTTACAGGAGCATGGTCAATCGGACGTCAACCCGACCATTTTGGCTGGCTGGATGCGGCGAATCGCGGCACACGCCCCCGACCTGGCAACCGTGATACTATGCGACTGGATGATCCCAGCTTTACACGATCCTGCAATCAAACGGGAATTCCCGTCGCGATTGCTTCCAATCGTGTCGGCCTATCAATCAGGAGTCGGACGAAAACTTCATGAGCAACGTGACAAGTCGCTCACAGAGCTTTTCCAGATGCTCGACTCCGCTGCTCTGTCAGTTGCGATTGATGAGACTTCGTCGCTCGCACTAAGACTTGATGCGATCAAGTGGATAGCCGATCAACCAAGTTTTCCAACAGATATTCGTGAGTTGATCGATGAATGCACCGAACCGAGTATTCGCGGTGCAGCCTACCGTCTGCTATTGCAGCGCGATACCGATTGGGCAATGCAAGCGGTGCTTGATCATAGTCAAGTACTGACAGCGACGGACCGTCAGGCGATTGTCGATTCGGCGCGACGAAACCAAACAACGGCGCGATGGTTGTTGAAGCAGATCAACGAGCAGCACCTGCCACGGAGCTTCGTTGACCCAGCGACGATGGATTGGTATCGCAATCACACCAACAGCGATCTCGCGGAACTTGGCCGTTCGACGTTTGCGCCACCTGCAGATATTGCCAACGTGCTGGCCGCCTATTCGTCGACGACTGCCAACTTAGAAACCGCTGATCTGACGCGCGGCAAAACGCTTTTTGCCCAGCACTGTGCGAATTGCCATCGGATTGATGGAGTTGGGCACGCGATCGGCCCGGACATTAGCGACAGCCGCAGCAAGACGCCGGCGTCATTGCTGACCGCGATCCTGGATCCGAGCGCCGCGATTGATGCCAGTTTCTCAGCCTATCAAGTGTTAACGATTGACGGGGAGATTGTTAGTGGATTGTTGTTGGATGAGTCCTCCGAAGCGGTGACGTTGAACACGCCGGGCGGACAGAGTCGTCGTATATCGCGGGACGAGATTGAAGTGTTCAAAGCGTTGAATCAATCGTTGATGCCCGATGGACTGCAACGTGCGATCGACGTCGCTCAAATGCGAGATTTGATCGCCTACTTGAAACGTTGGCGTTACGAATCCATGGATCATGCCTTTGACGCTCGTTAGTACGTTGATGCAGAGACGCTGCTTGTTCGGACGTTCTCAGTCGATAGAATTTGCACTCGTGATTCCTTACCTCCGTTCTCGGTAACAGTTTACTTGGGGAGCCTGAATTTGAGAAATCGGTCTTAATGGAATTAGCTTGGCAGCAGCGACGAGGCTGTCCATGCCGACGAACCCTACTGGGCGCTTGATGGAGATTTATTGGGACTTTGGTCACCGATTGTTACAGCGGTCACGCTGCCCATCAGACTGATCTGAAACAAAATCGCTTGGCACATCTGACTCGATCGGCGCGGGACTGGCATAAGTTAACAAGAAAGAGAACGCTCGACTTTTTTCGTAGTCAAGATCGAGTAGAAAGAAGACTTGGCGACATTGATCGAGCCGTTGCTCGACAATCCCGTCTTTTAGGCTCGAACCTATTCCAGCCCCGAACCTGAAAGCGTCGAGTTCACTCCTGAGGAAGGCGAGAGTTCTTTCGAATGGTTTTGAAGGCTTTGCGGCGTTGGCATGTCGATCATGGGGGCGCGAGTTCGCTACAATGAGCGCTTCGGTTCCTCGTCCGCTAGCGTTCCCCCGTGTAACTTGGCCCGCTTGCCGTGGGCGTGATTGCTTGCTGAACTTTTTCACATTTCCCAGTCAGCCGACGCTTTGCCTCGGTTGATTGTCATTTTTTTCGGAGAACTCTGATGCGTTCGGATCTGACTGATATTACGCTCGTGATTGACCGGAGTGGATCGATGCATTCGATTCAGGATGATGCTCAGGGTGGCATCAATGCGTTTCTTGCCGGGCAAAAAGAGACGCCAGGTGACGTAGCGGTGACACTGGTTCAGTTCGATACCGAATACGAGTTTTTGTATCGCGGCGTGCCGCTGAGTGACGTGGTTCCCTATAAACTCGAGCCGCGGGGTGGTACCGCGCTGCTGGATGCGGTTGGTCGGGCCATCAATGAGACCGGGACGCGTCTGGCGGGTCTGCCCGAGACGCTGCGTCCCGGCTTGGTGGTTGTTGTCGTGATGACGGACGGTCAAGAAAACTCCAGTCGCGAGTTCACCAAGGCGCAAGTCAAGGAAATGATCGAGCACCAGCAGAACGTCTTTAATTGGCAGTTCACGTTCTTGGGTGCTAACCAAGACGCGTTCGCCGAAGCGGGTGGCATCGGCATCGCTGTCGGAGGCACCGCTGACTTCGCCGCCAATAAGGTCGGCGACGCCTGGTCGGCCACACTCGCCAAAGTGAGCCGCATGCGAAAAGCCAGTAGCCAGGGCGACACCATCGACAATTCGTTTACCGAGAAAGAACGTGACCAAATGAAATGACGACAAAGTCAACCCTTTGGTTACTTCTTGGCAACGAGTGCCACGCCGATAATCGCGACGAGCATTCCGACAAAGTGATAGGGGGTGGAAGGTTCTTTGAGAAGCAAGATCGCGAGCAGCATTGTCAACACCGGGCCTGCAGACCCGATGACTGAAGTTCGGGTGGCTCCGATGCGGACGATGGCTTCGTTGATCAAGAAGCTGGGAACGACCGTGCAAAGAATCGCCAACCCTGCACCGTAGGCATACACCCATGGATTCGCTTGAGTGATCGAGCTGAACGAATTCGTGACCACACAATGAATCGCAACGAAGACCGTTGAACCGATCATCGCTAGCGTCGTGAACTCGCGACTTCCTATCTCTTGCATGATAGGTTTGGCGAACAAAACATAAATCGAATAGCTGATTGCAGCCCCCAGCACCAAGCTGATGCCAGTGAACGTGTCGAAATCACTGGCGTATTGTCGCTCTTGGCTGTACGTCAACCAAACGCCGAGGTAACACAGCACCGTTTCAGATGCCCAATTAGCTGACGCGTATTCAACCGGATTGTATTTCGGCTATCATGATTGAACAACAATTTCATATGCGAAAGGTGGCGGACGATTCGTATGGCCAACCGACGCATCCTTTTTCAAATCATGTTTTGCTCACTTTGACTTATGATCCACCGCACTCGTTCAGGCTGTTTTGCCATATGCATGTTTGCATTGTCGGTGTCCATCGGCATTCTTGGCTGGGCGGCTAAGTCAGTCACTGCTGACGAGTGGTCTGTTTTTCGTGGGCCTTCGGGCAACGGGATCGCCAACGCGGACTCAAACGTTCCTACCGAATGGTCGCCGAGCAAGAACATTGCTTTTCGCACGCCTTTGCCAGGTCAAGGTTGGTCATCGCCTGTCATCTCGGATAGCCGGATCTATCTCACCACTGCCATTGCCCAGAATGGGGAAGCCGATTCGAAAGATAGTCGATATGACTTAACGCTGATCATCTTGGATTCAAAAAGCGGTGAGGTTTTAAAGACCGTGGCTCTGATGGAGCAGACGCCCGAGAAGAGTTTCCGAATCCACAAGAAGAATTCGCATGCCAGCCCAACTCCCATCGTCGAAGGCAATCGTGTGTTCGTTCACTTTGGTTATCAAGGAACCGCATGTGTTGATCGAGATGGAGATTTAATTTGGAAGAATCGTGAGTTGTTTTTCGAACCCGTTCATGGCAACGGTGGCACTCCCGTACTAGTGGATGGCAAATTGATCTTCACATGCGATGGCGCTAACCATCCAAAAGTTGTCGCATTAGATGCCGAAACAGGTAAGATCGCGTGGGAGGTCGCACGCCCGATTGATGCCAAGAAAAAGTTTTCGTTCTGCACGCCGTTATCGATCGTCGTCCAAGGTCAGAAACAAGTCATTGCTCCGGGAAGCGATGGCGTGTTAGCGATTGACCCTGCAGACGGAAGCGTGATTTGGCAATTGCTGTACTCGGGCTACTCGGTGATCCCCAAACCCGTCTACCATAACGGGCTGGTTTTTTTGTCAACCAGCTACGATACCCCCAGTATGCTCGCGATCGATCCGACGGGCAAAGGTGACGTTACCGAGACTCACCTCAAATGGTCGATCACCAAGAATGCCCCTCACACGCCGTCCATGCTAGCGGACGAACAACTCATCTATTCGATCAGTGACGATGGAATCGCGATGTGTGTGGACGCGTCTACAGGCGATATCGTTTACAAGAAGCGAGTTGGCGGCAATTTCTCGGCATCTCCGATTTTGGTTGGTAACAAGATCTTCTATACCAACGAGTCGGGCTTGACGACCGTCATTGCCACAGGCCGCGAATATGAAGTGCTGGCGGAAAACGACCTAGGCGAACGGACACTCGCTTCCGCCGCCGTCGATGGCAACGCATTGATCCTGCGAACGGCTGACGCCATCTATCGCATCGAAGAGTAGCTCATTGTTTAGCCGAGCAGTTTTCGCCTCGCCGCAACGACGCCGAGGGTGTTTCATAGCATTTACGATCGTTTAGCAATCGCATTTCGGACCATCCGCCTTCGATGTACCCGATCGTGGCTTCGATGGTTTTGGGCTTGCTGAGCGTACGTTGAACTTTCCGTCCAGCAAATCGATCGACGTGCTGGCACAGGATTAATTCGAGCCATCTTTTTTTCATCTGTCGACATAATCGTTCTCCAGTCGACGACTCGATCAGCGAAGTCCTTCTCGCCGAGCACGACGCTCAAATCACTCGGCAGGATCCCTGGGACAATGGTTCGCGGCGTCTTCAGTCTAATGATTCGGAGATGCTCGATGAATTGTTAGGTAAGGTGTTTGCTACGCGAACTGTAGAACGGAGGAGTCTTCCAGGCGAACAGCAGGCAATCGAGTAACGAATCGCCAACAGGCAAAGTACCTGGCAAGCGACGCACAGACGAAGACAATTAAAATTTACTTAGGGGCCAGAAACACAAATGGTTCGGCTGCTTCGAAGCCTTTGGTTTGATCGCCGCCACGAACGGACAGGCCCTGAAGCTCTAGTTTTCGAATTCCAGAGCTTTCCGCAAAGTCAACTCGTTTCAGGTCGACCCAAACGACACTGGGACTGGCGGTGTCCTCGAAGTAGTAAATGCGATTCTTGTGGTCGGCGACGGTTCGCCATCGCGTCGAAGATATATTGGGCTGGTCGGGTGTGCTGATTCCTCTCGGAACGCTGACGTTGCGCATCACACTGAACACCGAGGCGACTGCTTCCTTGGCGTCAGCAGATTGCTGGGCAGCGTTGATGTAGAAGCTCGCACGTGCGAAACGATCGGCCGCGCGATTGGTCCCGGGCAGCATCACCGTTCCGCCGATCTGTCTCCAATACTCGTTGAGCGCTAATTGGTGGTCGTAGGTCGGCGAGTTGGTCATCACCTGGAATTGTCGGCCATGATGGATGACCAGCTGGCCGTCAATATATTCAAAAATTGCTGAATCGCCAGACGGATCGAAAATCGATAGGTGAATCTTCCCCTCAACGCCGTTGGACGCGATGACGCTGACAGGCCGGAACGCCGCTTTGCGAAGTTCCATAACGGCCTCCTCCACGGTCTGGAAACGATCGAGCACGTACTGCGTCCAAGCCGCGATTGACATCAGCGGACGATTGTCACTGTCAGGGCTGGGATACTCGCTCTCGACAAGAAACAGCAAGTTGGCAACGAGTCCCTTCTCGTTCATGCCATCTGCGGTGCCAGCTTCGTAGACCGATGCAATCACGCTGCCGTACTTGCTCGTCCATTTAAAACCTTTCTCGCCCATGCCACCGTCACGCTGCATGCCTCGCGGGAAAATCCACAAGTCGGTGTGCATGTCTTCTTGCCAGTCCATTGTCCGCCCGGTCACCGTCTGGCCCTGCTTGCCGAAATAGACAGCACGACTGCAGGCATCCGCGAAGTTAACCGGAAACGCCGCACAACAAACGGAGAGTCCTGCAAGGATTTGACACAATCTCTTTTTCATTCGGATGATTCAACCTTCGTGCGCGAGTGGAAATGTCATGATTAGGTAGCGATACCTGCAGGAGGCGGAGGTCCGCCCTGAGCCTCATTGTACAAGCCGGTCTACTGATTGCATGTGGTGCTTTAGATGATCAACGGCGGTCGGCCAGCAGCGCGACGGCAGTCAGCGAGTTGTCCGCGATGATGCATCCAGTGCATGGCTCGCATCAGGAACATGTGGCGCTAAGTTCCGAAATAAAGAGCGAACTGCGGAGGTACGTCTGCGATCACTTGATCAAGCATCTCTTCACTTGTGCTTTCAAGCCAATTCATGAACTCTTCGTCCATCGAACGCAGCAACTTGCGTCTGACACTCAACTGGCGCGGATTAGTTCGGGAATGGGTTTGCCTTTGTCGACGATCGCGGTGGGGCGTCCGTTGAAGTCTTCGATAAAGACTTGTGACGAGTCGATGCCCAGGTGATGGTAGATCGTTGCGAGAAAATCATTGGCGTTGCAATGACGCTCGATCACGTCTTCGCCGCGGCGATCGGTGGCTCCGATGTAGCGACCGGTTTCGATTCCGCCACCGGCCCAGATATTTGAAAACGCGCGCGGCCAGTGATCGCGGCCTGGTTGGATCGTGCCGGCTTCGGCGCTGGCGTGCCCGGCGCCGGTACTGGGCGAGTACTCGATTTTCGGTGTGCGTCCGAATTCGCCCGTCACCACCACGAGCACACGCTGGTCCAGGCCGCGCTCGTAAATGTCTTCGATCAGTGCCGTAACAGCTTGATCGTAGGCAGCGGCGCGGAATCGCAAGGCGTCAAACACATGATGATTAACAGCGTGGTCGTCCCAATTGCCAACCCGGCCACACAGTGCACCGTTCAAGCTGGTCGTCATGACTTCCACGCCTGCTTCGACCAACCGCCGTGCCAACAGTAATTGCTGACCCCAGGTGTTGCGGCCGTAGCGGTCCCGTGTTGCGTCGTCTTCTTGCGTCAGGTCGAAGGCGACTTTGGTTTGCGGATTTGTCAACAGCGTCATGGCCTGCGTTTCAAACTCATCTAGCGCTCCCAGCTCACCGTAGGTGTCGAACGCACGAGACATTGTGTCGAGCTTTTCACGCAAGCTAACGCGTCGCGCTAGACGGCTGACGGCGCTTTGGTCGGTTAGACCGATGTTGGGCACATTGAACGTCGGTGCGTTGGGATCTCCGGTAACTGAAAACGGTGAATACGCATCGCCTAAGTATGCTGGCCCGTTGTACTCCAGCGGTGGATTGACGCCGACGTACAGCGGTAATGGCTGGGTACGCGGCTCTGCTTGGCTGCGCAAATAATTGGTGACCGTCATCCAATCTGGCAATCGCGGTTTCGGTTTATCTCGCGTGTCCGAATCACCAGAAAGCATCTGCATCGAACCGGCGGGGTGACCGGCGGCGGTTTGGTGCATACTCCGCAGTACGGTGAACTTGTCAGCGATACTGGCTTGCTTTGGCAACAGTTCGGTGAAGTGCATCCCGGCGACTTTGGTGGGTATCGTGCCGAATGGGCCACGATATTCAGTGCCTGCTTGCGGTTTGGGATCATAGGTGTCGATGTGTGAACAACCACCTGGTTTCCAAACCATGATGACGGCGGTTTTTGAATTTGCCGCGTTGGGACTGGCCGCTCGCAATCGCAACATGCCCGGCAAACTCAAACTGGCAAAGCCCGCCAAGCCCATTCGAAGGAACTGGCGTCGTTCATGTTGGCCAGTCAACTGTGGGCCGGGACAAGGTCGCAAGGGTAGATGAATCTTGGTCATGGCGTTGCCTCGGGTTGGGCCACAGGCTGGGGCTCGGGATGGACGCGAATCGAAATGGGTTCGGAAATTATCATATCGACAGTATCGGTCGGCGGTACAACAGCCGCAGCACTGCCATCGGCAGAAGGTTTCGCGGGTGGGACGTATTTTGCCACCGCAGTTCCATAAAAAGCAATTTTGTAATCGCCCGGCGGCGTTTTTAAGTGAGCCAAATCGAGTACGGTTTCAGAACTGTCGCTCGCCAAGGGCAAATCGAAATTAGCGTTTTGCTCAAAGCCGTTGCCGAATGTTTTTAAGCTGATCGCTGAACCGGAAAACTCGCTGCGGCGCAAATGCAACAGCGGCACCGAGAGCTTTTGATCGACGATGGCTTCGTATACTTTTTCTTCGCGCGGCGCGATGGTGATCGGTGCGACTTCCACGCCACTGACCGACACTGGTACGTCAAGCAATAATCGCGGACTGGGAATTTCTGACCAACCATCACGCACTGGCCACGACATCGACGCTACACGAACATCATGAGAGACGGTTTGCTCATTGATCTTGGCTGTACCGACAATGCGGGCACTGCCGAATCCCTGCGGAGCACTCTGGTCAGCAGTGATCAGCATCAAGCCTAAGGTTTTACCTGCGGCAATGTTGATGCCTGCAGCCGAGACACCGTCTGGCAAGTTCTCCATCGCCAACTCAATCTCACCGTCAAACCCATCGCGCCGAATCACTGCGACTTCCAACGCCATCGTGGCCCCTGGTCGCAGCGCGATCGGTTTCGACAATGCGTTGCGGTCGCCATTACGTAGTTCCCGATGCAGTGCCCAGGCGACGATCGCAAAATCGGGTGCCGCCTGACGAATGACCAATCGATACTGGTTGCGAGCGTCACTACGAGTGCCACCGAACAAGTCCAACAACTGCAATCGATAACGACCTGTTTGCGGAATTTCCAGTTTGCCGAGAATATCTGACGAACCGGCGTTGTACGGTGGTCCGTCATAAGCATACGCGTTACTGGAAACCTTCACTGGGCTGGCGATATCACTGAGTTCGATGACATCGACAAGCGTTGGATTGTCCTTGTCACCTTCGACCCGCTGGACCACGATCGCCGGATCTGTCGGTAGACCGAGACGTTCCGAGGCGACTTCAATCCACCACACTTCGCCTTGTGTCGCATCGAACTCGAACACATCAACATCGGCAGCCGGAAAAAACTTGCCGACAAGATCGCAGGGCAGCGTTAGGAGTTGTGGTGCTGAATCGGCGGTTTCTAGTTCAGTCGTTGCAGCTAGGTCTGGTAAACCAGCAGGTGGCCAGGAGCAGGCATTTACAGCCAGTGTCGAAGCTTGCCGCTGCGGCATCGCCTCAGCCGCCAACTCGGTCACCGCCAGCCGATAAAAGTAGTGCGGACCACCTTTGAAAGTTAGGTCGTGGACTTTCACAAAATAGTCACCATCCGCCGGTACTGTGAAATCCAACAAGTCACCACGTCGCTGGACCAGCAGTTCTCGGCCTTGCATATCGGCAATCATCACCACGGCGTTGAGTTTGGACTCGATGCCGCGGGCAGCACAATCCACGATCAGGCGTTGGCCTTGTTTCGCCGTGAAGCGGTAGTGATTCACGCCGCGTGCTTGGGCGATCGCATTGCAGACACTGCCAAGTGGAATCGTGAGTGCTGTTTCTGGCGTTGTCGTCGGTTCGGTTTGGACGACTTCGACTAAGTTATTGACATTGAAAATGCGTGAGGATGACAAGCCCATCGGAGTCAACACCCGTGCTTCATGAATCCCAGTGGGACAATCCGCTGCGATCGAGACGACAAAGCGATTGGGTTCTGGTTGGCCGTTGGCGTCGAGCTTGGCAGTGGCGGTCAGACCGGGGCTAGAAAAGACCAGCCCACCAACCGTTTCGATGTTTTCGCCGCTGATCGTTACGTCAACTTGCGTACCGACTTGTCCGCCCATCGGCATCGTCGTCAGCAGTCGCGGTGCGGGTAGGCATACCGATTGTGCGGACAGCGATGTGGCCAACAGCAGCGAGCAGGTTAGTACGCAGTTAGTGATTAAACATAAATTCTTTGGCATTGATCATCGCCCACATTAAGTCTTGGAGATTGATTCGTAGAGTGGTTGCGGCGTCGACGGGGTTACCGGAAGCGTCCACACGTGATTCCGCTAAGTAGGCCACCGCGGTTTGTAGTTCGGCCTCAGTCGGACTGCGGCAGAACGCTGCTTGATACAACTGGCGGACTTTGTCTTCCGTGGTCACTTGTGAATCAGCGATCAGTTTTTCTGCACGGCCGCTTCCGGCGCTCAGTTTGCCGGTGATGTCCGCAGCGTTGAGTAAATGCAAGCTCTGCGCCAAGTTTGCGGACTCGACCCGCTCGCATTCGCAAACGCTCTGCGCGTTCGGACGACCGAACACACGCAGAAACGGTGACGCATTGTTGTAACTGTTGTCGGGCAAACCGACCGCAGTCGTACCTGCGGGCAGGTCCGCAAAATCGGTGTGGGTTCCGGCGAACTGGTCGATCGCATCCAACAACATCTCCGCAGACATTCGCCTGGGGTAAAAACGCGAATAGTTTTGGTGATCGACCAAGTTGTGTTGATTCGGTTCACTGCTCAACTGGTATGCATGCGAGCGAGTGATGACGCGAACGAGTGCTTTCAAATCGAAACCGCTGTCGACAAAGTGTTTCTCAAGTGCCGCCAACAAAGCGGGATTCGTGGGCGGATTGGTGTCGCGAATATCGTCTTCGGGTTCGATCAGTCCGCGTTTGAAAAAATGCTTCCAGTAGCGATTCACGAGCGCTTTGGCAAAGAAGGGGTTGTTCGGATTGGCCATCCAATCAGCCAGTGGTAAACGCGGGTCTTGATCGGGAGCGATTTCGCCGACCGCATCACCCAG
>JBGSMN010000190.1:0-3513 GCA_041740155.1 Rhodopirellula sp. | reverse complement strand
AGCCATGTTTTAACAGACAAGGCATATGCGATAAATCGGGTAGCTTGATGAACCTACTTCCTAAACAACACCGTCCTATTGCGAATCGAGCCTCGCATACTCGCGTTGGCGACTTGCCTACATCAGTAGTTCACAAACAAGCGAACTTAACTATATGAAGATTTGGTTCATTTCTGACACGCACAACGAGCACCGTGGATTACAGGTTCCTGAAGTGGATTTGGTGATTCACTGCGGCGACGAGTCGACGCATGGAAATGCCTGGATGAACGAACCTGAGGCGAGACGGTTTTTTGAATGGTATTCGGCGCTCGACATCGCGACAAAGGTGTTCGTGCCTGGCAATCACTCCACCGCCGTGGAACAGGGACTGATCCGCGCCGAAGAGTATCCTGAGGTGCGTTTCTTGATCCATGAGTCGATGCATTGGAATGGGCTGAAACTATTCGGTTCACCGTACACACCTCGTTTTCACGATTGGGCGTACATGAAGAAGCGAGGGCATCTCGATCTCGTTTGGCAATCCGTTCCTGATGATGTGGACATTCTCATCACGCATGGTCCGCCAAAGGGTGTCTTGGACATCACGCACGACATCGAGACGAAGGAACTCGTCCAGGTCGGATGCGTTTCCCTGCGCCGACACGTCGAAGAACGAATCAAGCCGACGATTCACGCCTTCGGGCATTTGCACGACGAGAAAGGTATCAGCAACTACGGGATGTTCACCCGTGGTGCGACCCAGTACATCAATTGTTCTTGCTGCAACCTCGCGGCGAAGTTGAAGAACAATGGATTCGTCGTCGAAGTCGATGCGGGTGCCATATGAATAGACTGGTGACCGATATCGTGGGCACCAGCTTTATGTCGGTTCGACAAGGAATAGCGTCACCTCATGCGTGACGATTGCTCGGTGCGCTGACGCAGATCCGGCGGGAATCGAAAGTGCATCACCCTCGCGAAATTGAACACGAGAATCGGCGAACTCGATTGCAAATTCACCGCTGACAACAAATCCGACATGTTCTTTTGTGCAGAATTCTGTTTCTTGAAACGGCGGCGAAAACTGAACCAAGCGGATGGTCTGGTTTGCATCAGCGAAACGTTTTTCTCTTGCGCCGGGAGCGATTTCGTCCCACGGTAAGTCGGCGAAACGTTTGAGGATATCGTTCATGCTGGTTGCTCTCCTCGGCTAAGTCGGTCGACTCGCTTGAGGATGGTAGGGAACCGATGTGGACCATGCATGGCAGCGATGTTGCGAACCGCCAGGGAGGTGGAAATGCCGACAGACGTGATGTATAGCGGTCGAGCACTGCCGCCTCGTTGTAGCTCGTGAGCATGCAGAGATCGCTTGAATGGATTCTTCGCGACGCCAATCACGGGAATCGCTTGATTCAGAGCGTCGTGAAGGTATTTGCCGAGGCCAGGATGGTTCAGGTCGTCCAACCAGACGTAGCCGTCAATGACGATGTGCGTTGGAGGATTCGGGAGTTCGCATAGAACCGCCGTGATACACGGCAATTCACGCAGATAGAACTGACCGGGTTGATAGTCTTGGACGGCATCCACATTGACAGCCAATTCGCTCAATGGTGCAGCGTCGCTCCAGTCGTTGATGACAACGCAGGCAGCGATCGCTTTCGTTGGATCCGTTTCGGATTCGGTGTAGCCGACGTCGATGCAGGCGATGGTCATGGTTGATTGGCGATGGTTGGATTCACGTTAGGTTCTCAGTCAGGATAACGACTCTCGCGTCCACATTGAGAATCTGTGTTCCGCATTCAAGTTCGGCGAGAGGTGCCGGCCAGTGCGAATGGCCCCTGACAACAAGCGTGTTCGCGGATTGCTCAAAGACTTCTCGGATTCGTGGTGATCCTCTGAAGCCACTGACTGGAGCGTCCGGTCCATCGTGCATGATTGTGATCGCAGGTTTCTCGCTCAAGAGCGTGCCAAGTGTCTCGACATAGTCGTCTTCGGTTCGTCGCCAAGGGCGTCTTGGATTGCCTGGGATTCCGCTCAGTCCGGCGATCGCGACGCCGCCGATCGTCACGTGGTCATTGTCTAGGAAGTGGATCGTGCCAGTGAATCTTGGCCGGTTCGCGCCGTCCGCGAACGTGTCGTGGTTTCCTGCGACTCCGGCTACCCAGTCGAACTCAGCGGCGAAGGCGTCCCAGACGGGCCGTACGTCGCCCGAGCCGCCGCGTTTGTCGAGCGCCGGGACGGTGTAGAAATCACCGGCAAGCAAAACGCCGATGTCTCCCTTCGGCAGGTCGAGATGGGGAAGTACGTCCGCTCTTAGCATCGCTGGAACGACTTCGCCTAGAAGCCGCAGCGGTTGTCCGCCAGCGGACTCGAACGTCTCGCGGCCTTGCAGGTCGGCGGTAACGACAATCGCTGACGTGCCTTCAGGCAATCCACTGGCGTAGCCGCGATGAACCGGGACAACATCGCTAGAGAAGTCGCCCGGTCCGCGTCCTGCATTCAGATACTGGATTTCGGCAAGCAGTTTCGGTTCGATGGATGTGATTCTCATAGCCAACTGAGACACTTTCGCCACGCACCGGTTCAGTACAGCGTTCTCAGGAGATGGCAGTCGAAAACGGGACCAGATGGTCTATTTCTAAACTGCCATCTCCAAATTACAACAGCTCGAGGTGACCAGTCACTCGGTCAATCTTCGTTGCGTCGTCTGGCCCAATGGCAAGACAAGTGCGGGTCGGCTGTCCGTGAAATTCGGTTCGGCCGCTATCGGTGATCAGATGAACCTCGAGTCCCATTTCGATCGCTTTGTCGTGAACGGCCATCAACTCGTCTTCGCTATTGCAGCGGACACATACCTTCGCAAACGACCCCGAAATCCAGGCTTGCTCGTTTGGTGAAAAGTCATCCATGGAAATTGACGAGCTGCTCTGAAGTCTTCGAGTTAGAAACGCCATTGAAGCGTGGGCACCCTGAGCGATCTGTTTTCCTCGGCGCATTTTCAGATCGTGCCGCATAACGATGACCTGTTTTATGTTTGTTGTCTGTAGCTCTTCCAATTATCAAATCTCCACTTGGCTTTCGAGTATCAAAAAACAACACCCGCGAGCTGGAAAGCCAACCCGCGGGTGCTCGTATTCGCAACGTAGGCTTTCAGCCTACGCATGGCAAGCTGGAAGCTGATTCCACTTCACAGCTCGACGGATTCGACTTCGCGGACGAAGCGGGATGCGTCGTTTTCTAGGAACGAGCTGACGACGTTGAACACGGCGTCACTGAAGCCGCCGATGTTCAAGATGTCGTTTCGCTCCGGTGCCTGGCTGGTTCCGTAGGGTTGGATGTCGATGCAGACTAGCTTTGGATCGGCAATGCCGTGTCCGCGCTGGATCTGCCTGAACTTCTCCCACTGCGTCATCACGCCTGTCGCACCATTTTGGCCGTAGCTGTAGGCGCGTCCGTTCGTGATCCAGCTTTCGTTGTCGCTGACCAACACGATGCCGGCGAAGGCTTGCTTCGCATAGCGTGTGTTGGCTT
>JBGSMN010000179.1:0-55385 GCA_041740155.1 Rhodopirellula sp. | reverse complement strand
CGATCGGAGCCCAGGTGCCGTTGATACCTGCATTGGCAACCAAGCCGTCGATTCGACCGTATTGTTCAACCGCTTTCTTGACAGCCGAGGACACTTGATCACTCTGCGTGACATCCGCCTTGGCCCATGACGCCTCTCCTCGGCCGGCCTTGATCGAGTCGACGACGGACTGCATCTCGTCTTCGTCACGGCTGGCGATGAAGACCTTGGCACCGCACTGCGCCGCGAGATGAGCGATGCCCTCACCGATCCCCTCGCTACCACCGGTAATGAAAATGACTCTGTCTTTGAGATTGATATTCATGGCGACTCCGAGGGAGGTTGTTTGACTTCGGTTTGCCAAGCCTCTGGCGGCTTGGACGCATCATTAGGAATGATGGCAATCATCAATAGAAACAAGCCGACCACGATATGGTTCTGATGAATGGGGGTTGGTGGAAGTACCGTGAACCGCCCCCAGATCACTAGGCCGATTGCAATGAGCAGTATCGCGAGATGAGCGTATTGTGTTGGACGCCAGTACGACAAACCCGCTAGGATCGCGATCGTCAACGCGACCAGCGAATCAACCAGTACGAGAGACTCTTCGTTTTGGATGCGAAAGATAAACGGACTGAGGGCCAGCCACACAGCGGTCATGATTTCGACAACTCGACCCCACATCATGCCACCTCACGCGATAGTAGCGTGTCTGCCGCACGATCAAGCGGTTCGCTACGGTTACCCCAGAACGCATCCCACAATAAACGTTTGCTGTGATTTTGTTGCCAAACAATCTTCAAGTACGTCAGCGACGCGCGAACTTCGTCCCACGCCCAGTACACGAGAATCAACGAAATGACGGCTGTCACCAAACAGAGAAAACACCATTCGCCTAGCACGAACGTTTGGATCAGCACCAGCACCACACTAACGATGCCCAATGGAATCACGTCGATGCCGAACAAGATCACTAGCCAAGGACGATATTGCCATCGCCGCGTTGATCCGGCGAAACCGAGAATCGCATCACCCAGATAAGCCAATACACCGAGGCCTGCGTCATGAATCCCAAGGATTCCATACATCCGCATGGCGGTGCCAGACTTGAGCACATCGTTCGTCCCTCTACCAAATACGGGATCCCACGCCGAGTCAATCAGCCCCCATTGATACAAAGATAAATGCGTCGAGATCGCAGCGGCAACGCACGCCAGAACGCAAATCGGAATGCGTTGCGACCATGCTGATGGATTGTGCGAATATGGCGGCACGTTGCGATCGAGGTCGTCGATAGGACGAGTGGAAATTGTCATTGGACTACTTGCTCAAACCGTTCATGCGATACCACTTGTCTGGATCTTCTTTCAAAGCGTCGATGATCGTCGGCAGTCGATCGATCAAGCGATGTTTAGGTTCCCAATCCAGCAGATTTTTCGCTCGTGAAATGTCAAGCGCGTAGTGATCGTCGGCCATGTTGACCATGAATGGTTTGATGAACGCTTCCCCGCCCGACATCGCGTCTGTCACGGACGCACCGACTTTCGCCAGCATTTTCGGCACGTAGAGTGTCGTCCAATCTTGACCGTGAATCTGCTGACCGATTTCGTCTTGCAGCTTTTCATAGGATGGCGGATCCGGCTCGCCGATCAAGATCGCAGTCTTGGCCTGAATGTTGTCGCGATGTTCGACCGTCGCCACGATCGCATCGACAGCGTCATCAAGATGAATCGCTGATTGTCCCGTCTCAGAATCGCCTGGAAAAAAGTAGCTTTGAAAGTCCTTTTCGTAAATTCGCTTGATCTGTTGGACGATGGTCGGTTGTTGCCCGTAATCGGTATACACGCCAGCAACCCGCAGAAAAACCGAGCGCACGCCAGGATGCCCTTCGCGAATCAATCGCTCAGTTTCAATCTTACTCTCGGGATACGCCCATTTCGCTAACAGTGGATCATCTTCGGAGATTCGCTCCCCTGGCTTGCACGGTTCATGCACCAACATGGTGCTTGTGAAGATAAATTGCTGTAACTCGAATTCACTTAACGCATTGAGCAATCGGTCGGTTCCATGAACCGTGATGTCCTCATACAGATCGCTGTCTGCGCCAGAGAAATCGTAGTAAGCAGCCATGTGAACGACGCTCGCCAATTTACCATCGGTACGTCGGCGTACATCGGCGATGGCGCCACGTACATTTTCATAGCTCGTAATGTCACATTCAATATCGTGGATATGCTTGTTCTCTTTCGGTGGCTCCGGCAAACCAACGCGATCGAAGCCGAAAACGTCGTAGCCACGGTTGGCCAAGTCAATACAAACCGGTCGCCCCAGTAGCCCAGAACTTCCAGTGACGACGACAGCGGGACGTTTCTCAGGCATCGGACGCTCCGTGTTAAGTAAACAAGTTTCAAAATTCGGTGAACGCAACAATCATGCCAAGTTGCGGAATGAAGATCGCGACTCAAACACACTAGAAAAGGTGTCTGCGAATGGACGATGCAAAACATGTAGGCGGGTCTCTCTGAGACTCGCGGCAATCCACGTCTCGGAGAGACGCTGCGACTTGTTAAGCCGACGAACATTTATTTTCCTAGGACTTATGTCCCTGGCAACGCACCTGTCGCCTTCCGGGCTTTTAAGCAGCGCAACTTCAAAACGCGTCAGCGAGGGACCGTCGCTTTGGCCTCATCACGCATCAGTCGCGGAGCTGATGTTCGCGGTTTTCGCCTTGCTTTCGTTATCAGGTTGCCGCGATTCCCAGCGTTTGAGATTATCAAATTGGATTTGCAATTGATCGGTGAGACTCGTTAGCTCGCCACCACGATGTATCGCGGGCTCGCGACATATGTCCTTAATGCGGTTCTCGATGTCGACTCGCAGATTTCGATCTTCTTTACGAACATATCCGCTCATCAACAACGACCGCAGCAGCGCCTCGATCGACGCGTCATCGCTCTCAGAACCCGTCACGCTACCCTCAAGTTTTTGACATAAGATTTCGGCGATTTTATCGAGTTGTTTTTCAATCTGTGGGTTCGTGTCCGGTGCATTCGGATCGCTCATGTGTTTCCTTTCAGGAATGAGATCAAGGTGAAGCAGGGTCGTTTACAATTTTGTTAAACCCGGTCGATTGGCGGCCATCACGTATACGGCGTGTAGCATTCCAGGAACAAAACCAAGCAGAGTTAGTAAGCAGTTTATCCAGAAATGTTTGCCGATTCCGAATTGCATGTAGACCGAGGCCGGTGGCACGATGAACGCAATTAGCAATCGAATATAATCCATGTTGGTTCCCTTTCGATCGATCTTATGATTGGGCTGTTTAATACTGCGATGCAATCGCCATGCCAAACCAGCGACGCGCGGTTAGCGGTACGCGATGGACGTAGCGGAAGTCGTCGAGACTTTCGTTCCCCAGCAAACCGAAACTCTTGACGAGTTCCGCCATGTGAGCCTGTCGAAACTCTTGACGAGTTCCGGTACGTAAGTGTCGGATTCGGGCACGCGTTTTGCTTTGGCGATCCGTCAACGGAAATCATCGCACCCGTCGTCATATTCCTCACAAAGCTCACAGTTTTGATTCAGGAACACGCAATCGTTACTGTGCAAGAAACGGCCAGCACGATTGCAAAACTGTCGACTCGTTCACGATCTCCCAAAAACCGCAACACTTTTTCTATTTTTCTGAGGAGTCGACGAACTGATGAGCCATGCAACTCTGGCACCTGCCGTAACCTTATCGCAACCAGTAGCGTACACCAGCGAACTCGAAATGCGGGCCGTCGCCGCTCTTCGGCAAAGTAGTCACCGATTGTTACATGACGCAAGTTGCACTTGTTCCAACGATATGATTGTGCTGACTGGCGTCGTGCCTTCCTTCCATTTGAAGCAAATGGCTCAGGAGGCTATCCGAACCGTCGAGGGTGTCCGCAGAATCGACAATCGTCTGCAAGTCGACTACTTCGGCTAGACCCGCGGATCAGACTTCTTCGTCTACAAAAATGATGTGTCGGAAGTAGTTCTGAGATTCAAAACTGGCACCGAGCGCTCCGATGAGAAGCCCCAGAGAGGCGCTGAAGCAATTCATTTGAACCGTTGTCGTGATTCCCACGTCTACCGAATTCAACTGCGATGAACTGGCCCAAGAGGCGATCAACTCGGGAGCGAAGAGCAGCCACGAAAAACCGATCCCGATTAACAGCAGCGTCACCCACATCACGAGCATACCCATCATCACGATACCAAACGCGGACGCGGAGGTGACAACAGTTTGCTCAGTGTGATGACGTCCGCGACGAACCAGCAACTGTTGTCGAATGACAACATAGAGACTCGTCAGTGATAAACTGAGGATCGCCAGAATGAAGACGCGATCGATAGCTTGCGACAATGCCAAATCCCACGACTCGGCCGACATGAACAAAATCGCAATCGTTGAGACGGATGCGATCGTTAGTCGGTTTAGCCGCCGTGGGAACTCCCACGGTTTCGCGCCAATGATCGCTTCGACAATCTCTCGCCGGTTGATCCAAGCTGCATGCAGCAAGAATTTCAACTTGCTTGTCTGATGAGTGTCCATCTCTTCGAGTCGTTGATCGGCGATCTCGATGAGCGCCGCCCGCATCACTTGCAGTTGCTCGGGATTAAACTGGCCCATCGCGTCGATTTCGACGGCGATCGCGGGATGAAAAAGTAAGTTACCTGAGTCTTCATGGCGCGATAAACCTGTCAAATGACCAAGGGCGTGCAGCATCAAGCGATTTGTTCGCTGAGCGATCTGCGCAATCCGATCTCCCGTTTGAGCCTCTTCACTGATCATTTGAGGATCGATCAGCGATAGAGAAATCACTGCCGCATCAAGCGGGCGACTGAGGGCAGAGAAACAGAAGGGAGAATATTGACCGACGAGTTCAGACGCAGTCAAGACAAAGACAAAATCCCAGTGACGTGCATCGCGATCTTGGGCCGCTTGTTGCAACAAGACGCTGGGTTGGACGCGTCCTTCACCAGCCAGTTCGGGACGACGATTGAGCAGTAGCGTGAAGCTGAATTCCAAGAATGTTCGTGCGAGAAATTCTTTCAATTGCTCGATCGCTAGCATCGCGGCTTGTCGATCGACATCGTCAAGTGGACCAGCGATAACGACGCCGATCTCGACGAGCAGTTTGTTCACCTCAGTCGCATGCTGCAACACCTTCTTACAGCACTACGATCAGTGCATGGATGATCCCAATGATCCAGAAACCAACCAGAGTGAGGATGATGTTCAAGATGAACTGAGTCCCTATACCGCGATCCATGAACACGGCGAGCGGCGGCAAAAGTATAGCTAGAATGACCTTCAGCAGCGTGTTTTGGTTGGTTGTTGCAGTCGCCATGATTGATTTTCCTCACGATTTGGGTGGAGTTAGGTCTTATGAGTCGCGAGTACAACGACGCAACTCGCATGCCAAGCGACCCTTCAGCAACCTTATCGAAAAAAATGGCGCGTCATTTGCGTAGCATTCTTTGATACCCCGCAAACTTACTGGAAGCGGTGATACCACAACTAATGAGAGAGCATCCGATGAACGAGGAAAAGTCAATGACCGAAGAGATCAAAGACGCTATTACGGATGAAGACCATCCGCTGGAAGAAACGGCACCGAGCGCCCCTTTTGCTATTGTTGCTCTGTCCTACATCGTCATTCTCGGAGTCGCCTGCCTAGCAGTCGCCGCAATTGTCTGGGCGATCTAAACATCAGTGGGATAGGCTTCCAGCCTGTCAGTAGTGTGTTGTGGGATAGGCGTCCAGGCTGTCAGTAACATGATGACAGGCTAGAAGGCTATCCCACAGCATGGTTTAACTCGCCTTCGAGATACCCTGGATTTCGTCGATCAAAGTTTCCAGCGACGTATGGATTTCAGTAAAAAGAAGCGAGACTGCTTTGCAATCGCTTCTCCTCGCCGCATCGATCAGCGGCTGGATTTCACTAACCGGTGTTCCAGTTTCAAACGTGCTGAGCAGACCCTTCAGCGCGTGGCCCGATCCAGCGGCTTCATTGAATTCCGATGACTGGATGTCAGTGTGCAGCTTCGTCAGTAGCGACGGAGCGTCTTCCGCAACCATTCCAGCGAGCATGACGAGCGTTTCCTCGTCGCCATCTAGTCGTGCAAGCGCGTCAGAAAATCGTTGTCGCTGATCGTCGTTCAATGGGGGCATTCGCAGTCCACTTTCTTGAAACCGTTCAATTTTTTGCCTCGGCACACATCTTACGATCTAGGCATCGAACCGACGAGGACACCGAGTTCAAACACCCAACAAGCCGCTTCTCCAACAAACACCGCTCGTTCGGAGTCGAGCTTTTCTAGGGTCAGTTGAGCTTCTCCTAGGTGATTGACTCGGATGCAATTGACGTGCCACCCCACTCAATTGAGTAGTAAAACGGAGCGGTTTACAGTCGCCGTCGATGGCAAGCGGAGAGGACGAGTTCGCAGTTAGCGCCATTTGAATGGCCGACTTAATAACAGCTTGGTCAATATTCTCGCATCCGACAACGCGCCCCGAACAACCTGCGGAACAACAGTTGCATTCGCGATTGACGGTAATCCCTTGCGATCTCGCGCTCCATTCTTGCCGGACAGGTTTATCGATGAGACTCCTATTTTTCATCCTGGCACTGACAGCCGTCCTGGTCTTGACTCATAATAACGTTAACGTTTCCGCACAAGACATACCACCGACCACCGACGATGTCGCTGCGGAGACGTCAGCGACGGATAGTGAGTCGCAGCAGGACGAAGACCATGTCGCTGAGAACATCCAGGTCGATCCGATCAATAGCGACGACCGGATCCAACTTCGACTCGACGAAATACTCGATGCCACTGGTTGGTTTGCAGAAAGTGAGGTTCGTGTTGATCGCGGAGTGGTGTTTTTGTCCGGCATCGCTAATTCAGAGAAGCATCATGCGTGGGCGGAAGCCACCGCGATGAACACTTCTGATGTAGTTGCTGTTGTCAACCGTATGAAAGTTGCCGAGCAACCATTTTGGAATTTTGCACCGGCATTGCAATCGCTCAAGGAACTTGGTCGCGAAACAACCAGTTTGTTACCGTTGGTGTTGGTCGCCATCATCATCGCGATCCTCTCGTATTACATCGCACGTCTGGCGGCCATGCTCACCCGCAAGCTGACCAATCGCAGCCTCGACAGCACGTTGTTACAGCAAGTCGCTGGAAATGTGGTGGGTGTGCTGATCTTCATTATCGGTTTCTACATCGCGCTGCGAGTCTCGGGGCTAACACGTCTAGCCGTCACGCTACTCGGTGGAACCGGATTGGTCGGTCTCGCGTTAGGTTTTGCATTTCGTGACATCGCTGAAAACTATCTTGCCAGCATCCTGATTTCGCTTAACCATCCCTTCCGCGTCGGTGATCTGATCGAGGTAGGTGATGTCGGCAGCAGCGGAGCGAAGGGATACGTGCGGAAGGTGACAACTCGCGGTACGATCCTCAGCACGCTCGAAGGCAATCAGATTCAACTACCCAACAGCACTGTCTACAAAGGTATGGTGACCAACTACACTGCCACTCCGCTGAGTCGGCTCGATTTCGGCGTTGGAATTGGATTTGACGATTCGATCAGTGAAGCTCAGCAACTCATCATGGCTGTGCTGAATGCCCACGATGCGGTCGTTGACGAACCACCGCCGATGGTGCTCGTCGAGTCACTTGGTTCGGCAACAGTCAACTTGCGTGTCTACTACTGGTATGATTTAACCAAACACTCAGGACTGAAGCTGGGCAGTTCCATCATCCGACAAGTTAAGAGAACCTTGACAGAGGCTGAAATCACTATGCCGGACGAAGCCCGTGAGTTGGTGTTCCCCAACGGTGTGCCCGTGCAAATGATCGAGTCTCTTGATGGCAAGTCCACGAAAACCATCGAGAGGATTAAGAAACCGAAGCTCGTTGAGACGGCTGTGAACTCCGGTGAAGATAATCTTAAAACCGAGCAAGGCGACGTAATGAAAGCAACCGATGGCGACGAGACAACCGAAGATGAAGCAAACTTGATCGGCTAAGAACCATGCCGAAAATCAACGCCGAGTTTTCAAAGTGGGGTAGGCTTCCAGCCTGGCAGGGGTGCGATGACAGGCTGGAAGTCTATCCCACCTATTTTCCGCATGATGCTAAGCATCACGATCACGGTTCAGTGGGCTGCGGCTCCACGCTTGGTGGCGTCTCATTTCGTGGCGTCTCGCCGAGTTCATTAAGTTTCTCCGTTAAATCTTCTTTCGCGTCGGAAATGATCTTGTCAGCTTCTCGCGTCGCGTCCTGCATTTCTTCTTGTGCCTCTGCCTTTGCATCAGCAATGATCTCGACCGCCTCTTCCTCTGAATCCGCGATCACCTCTGCAGCGTGTACGCGAGCGTTTTCCAGATTATCTTGTGCCTGTTCGGCTTCTTCATGAGGTGTCATCGGCTCATTCTGGCAACCGAGGGATGTCAAACACAACATAAAAACTATCACTTGGATTTTCATCTTTTGATCTCAACTTCATTCTTGGTAGTTGGGTGATTTATTACAGCTAATTCGCATTCAAGCGTGCCACAAAAAACCCGAGGCGGAACTGAGCTTCCTCCTCGGGTCTGTTCGACGGTGTAAGCAACTCGTCATGATTGTACTCGCACGCTTTAAAAAGGGCATTACTGATTCAAGGCCACTCGCTCAACTTTGGCAGATTCATCGCCGGAAGTGACTTCTCTAGCGATCAGCATGAGACGATCCTTCACCTTTACCGCTGGCCCTTTGACGCTCAAACTGTCACCTTTTTGAATATCGAGTTTGAGCTTGTCTTGCGGCCCCATGTCGACCAGCAAATGCTTGCCTTCATCGGTTTTGATCTTGGCAAGTTGGTGCATGTGTCCACGGACTTCCATCGTCTTCATGTCAGCTACCGTGCCAGCGAATTCTCGACCGCTGCGATCGATCATCTGCTCATCACCATCGCGAGTCGCCTTGTTTGCCAGCAAAACATACTTCTCACCTGCCTTGAAGGTAGATCCTTCGACGCTGAGCTCCTGTCCCAACCGAGGCATCGTGTCGTATTGACTGACCGACCCCAAATCGACAATGAAGTTGTCTCCTCTTTTCTTATCGTTCAATATCACGACGAGATTGGTGCTATGAGGCGTCTTGACCTTTTTGGCAGCTTTGATGGTACCTTGCATCGACACAACCTGCGACTTGCGTGACTTCTGGTCGTTCTCAGACTTCAACTTGTTCTTCTTGTCCCGCTCAGCGTTAGATTCTGAGAAGCTGATGTAATTGAAATCCTCGTACGTACCGTCGCCGTCGGTATCCACGTATTCTGAGACTGCATCGTACACACCGTCCTTGTCGTAATCGTAATACGAGGCAGTATAGTCCCACGTTCCATCGTCGTTGTAGTCGCTATTGTCCCAGTAACCGTAGTCGTAGTAATCATAAAACCAACTATCGTCGGTGGATTCGTTTCCGTCGTAATAGCCATAGCTGGATTCGCCCCAGTTGAACATATTGTTGTTATCTGAACTGGTCGCGTTCTCAGCGGCGTCGAACGTTTCATTATCCCAGCGTCCGATGGCTTCGTCGGTTGGGTTGTAGTCGTTGCCGTCAAACCATTCGCTGACGTCATACCATGCGTCGTCTTCATAATAGGGTGTGTTGTCACCGAACTCAGTGTCCCCTCTGGCGGTCGGTAAATGTCCAGTGAGAGGCGTCATGGTGCAGACTGCTGCAGCGATAAGCCAGCGTCGGCGTCCACGCGTCTTGATCGAAATAAGGTGTTGCATCTTCATGGTCCCATTCCTTATTGGAGAAAGGTTAAAAGAGACGGTCGCGAAAAATCACGACCTGCGCCGAAGTGGCGTTGCCTGAAAATTTGTTGCAACCTGCGCGCCAATCAACGTGATGTGAGGAGTCTGGCGTTGCGAGAGGTGGACAATCAGAAGTAGCAAGCGCGAACAATGGTCGAGCATACTGGGTGATAACCGACCGCATCTATGATCTTAGCAATGCACTCGGTCAGCAAAGGAATTCTCAGACAAATTGTCGTAACGTTAATTTCATTACTGGGCCGCCAACCAATCGGCGGCACTGCCAAGCTCAGCGGCGTGCCGGTGGTCGGGTTTGCCGGAGTGTTTTAATCCGGTGAGTGTTACAACTCGATGCGGACCTCCGTACGCTGCATGAATGCTTCGCTGAATCTCGGGCAAGACTAGCGTATCGAGCTGCGACATCAAGAACACCGCTGGCCAACTCGATCGGGAGGCGTTGTGGAGCATGCTGAGTTGCTCGGGAAGATACCGGACGATTCGCCGCATGAAGAAACGAGCGGCGTAGCGATCCGAAACTCGCAAGATCACGTTGGCAAGATCCGGTGGATTTTGCAGCCATAGTTTGAAACGCGGTGGCGTTGACATCGGTGGCAGCCAATCTGTCACACGCGCGGCTAATGACATTGCCGACAAACAACCGAGACTGTTACCGCATAACCACACCTGCGTTGACCGGCCACACCGGGCCGCGAGAACTTGTGAGGCAAAAGCTTCGGCGGCGGGTACGAGTGCCGTTAGTGATGCCGGGCCATGGCTGCCGCCGTAGCCTGGGGCGTTGCAAACCCACGTTTCAAAATGATCAGATGGATCAGCGTCAAGGTTGGCGCGGTGTGCGGGGATCAAATGCGCCGGGAAAGTTGACGATCGTTCGGCCCGTCCGCCGGTACCAGGAAATTTCAGCAGTAGCGTTTTCGGTGGTGGAACGTTCGACCAGTCGTGCTGCAGATCAGTGGCCCGATCTGGTGCATGCGACTGAGGCGACAGATTGGTGGCGACATAGGTTTCTAACAGTGTTGACTTCTTCGATCCAGGCAGCTGTACGTTCAGCACACAACGAATCAACTCCCCCGCGTCAATCGTGTGACGCGAGGGTCGAAGGACAAAACGATTCAGCAGAAAGATCCAGGGCAAGGACGAGCGTCGCTATTTCAGAGTTCCTACGATTTCCGCCACGCTGCTTGCGCCAAGTTCTCCCAGTGCCGCAGGTAGCTGATCAATCAATCGCATCGAAAGTTTCGGATCATAATAGTTTGCTGTGCCGATTTGTACGGCCGAGGCGCCTGTCACGAGGAACTGCATCACATCGTCGAGCGATGCGATACCGCCGATACCAATGATCGGAATGTCAACGGCTCGCCGGACTTGATGGACACAACGCAGTGCAATCGGTTTGATCGCTGGGCCACTCAAACCACCCATGCCATTGCCCAACATAGGCTTTCGTTTTCGCCAATCAACGGCCATCCCTAGCACGGTGTTGGTGAGACAGACGGCGTCGGCTCCGCCATCAGCGGCACCACGCGCGATGTCAGCGATACTCGTTACATTGGGCGTGAGTTTCGCCAAAATAGGAACGCTCGTGGCAGCCCGAGCCGAAGCCACCACGCGGCTGCACGATTCCGCGTTGGTCCCGAAATCGACACCGCCACTGACGTTCGGACATGAAAGATTCAGTTCAATCGCTGACACGCCTGGTTGCTCGCCAAGACGTCGTGCTAACTCAGTAAAGTCATCGACCGTGCGACCAGCAACACTGACGATGATCGGTGCGGTGAGTGTTGCTAAATAGGGCAGGTGATGCTCGATAAACGCATCGACGCCGTCGTTGTCCAAGCCGATCGCATTGAGCAACCCTGCGGCTGTTTCGACGGTTCGCCACGGTGCGTTGCCGATGCGTGGTTCCGCCGTGATGGTCTTGGGCAAAATCCCACCAAGACGGCTGAGATCGACGATGCCTTGCATTTCGCGCGCGTATCCAAACGTGCCCGAGGCGACCATGATCGGGTTGGGTAGCTCAAGACGTCCTAAACGGGTCACGAGCGTGGGAGTGGTAGGTGCGGTGGATGCCGTCATGACAAAACTAAGCGATGATGAATTTGATGGATGAGACGTTCTGCAACGTGCTGTTTGCTGCCCGCGATATTTTCGATGAGCTCGCCGTTGCGGCCCAGTAACTCGACCTGATTATCCGCAGCGTCTATCGCTTCGGGGCCATTGCTGACCATCAAGTCACAGTGTTTCTTTTGCAGTTTGACGGTAGCGCGAAAGCGTCGATCGTCGGTTTCCAAAGCAAAGCCCACGACCCATTGATCGTCACGTTTGCGTTGGCCGAGCATCGCGATCACGTCAGGTGTCTCGATGAGATCGAGTTGCAGCGGCTGCCCGTTCTTGGATAATTTTTGGTTGGAGATGTGCAGCGGTTTGTAGTCACAGGGCGCGGCCGCACCAATCGCACCATCGCAATCACTAAACCGTTCACAGGCGGCACTCAACATATCGTCCGTAGTGACAACGTTGATGATCTCTGCAGCGGACGGATACTCAACGCTGACTGGGCCGGACACGATCACGACTTCGTGACCACGGGCGAGTGCCGCCGTCGCGAGCGCCGCTCCCATCCGTCCGCTCGACGCGTTGGTGAGGTAACGCACAGGATCAAGATACTGCCGAGTTGGCCCGGAGGTGATCAAAATTTTGACGCGACGATCTTTCACTCCGACTCGTCTTTCAATTCGCGTGAAGCGGCGTTGCCGACGACACAGGTGATGATGTCTTGCAACCGCTCACCGACAATGTTCATGCGAGCGGCCGCCAACGCAAACAGACGTTTTTCAGCTTCGTCGAGATACGCATCGGCGGCCATCATCCGAATTAAATCTGACAGCAATTCAGCGCGAGCATCTTCGTCCGCAGGCAGTTCGAGGGCGGCATCATCACCGAGGCCGAAAGTCAACGCGGCCTGCAGTTCGTCGGCACCTAACCCTAATTCAAGGCAACGGTCAGCCACCAAGTTGACTTCGCGTTGACCGATCGAGCCATCGGCGAGCGCCATGACGACGAGATTGCGAAGTTGTCGTTGACGCAGGGTGTAATTGCGGTCGCTCATCGGAGCTGCTTATTTGGAGATCGGAGAATTGGATGATAGGCGTGTATATTACCGATTCGCTCCTATCAGGCACAGTCCTCTGAGCCTGGTGCTTTCGTCGCGTCGGTTTGCTAGAATAGACTCGCTCAATGGTGACAGATCGCATCGAGGAATCCATGGAAATAGCTCAACAATCCCCTACCGCCTCGTGGTATCTCCGCCAACTCGGCTCGCCGCCGCCCGACATCGCTGACTTGTGGCTGGCCGATGCTCGCGATCAACTCGATTCGTTCGCGGAAACTAAGCTTCATCCAGAAAATCCTGTTTGGGAGCAGTTTCTTGTCAACGAGTCAGGCCGGCTGGTGTTGATCGCAGAGGACTCCGGCACTGACCTTGTCGAAGAATCCGATGCCGAATCGAACGCTGCTCCAACGCCTACGCGGGAACGAACAACGACCGAGAAACCTCGACCAAAGCATAGGCTAGTGTCCAAACCGCTGATCGCGGCGGGTTTGATCGGGGTCATTGCTATCGCTGCCGCAGCCGCCTTTGCGATGCGAAACACTGGCTCGAACCATCGCCCGACGGCCGTCGCGGCAAACAACAATGCCGATCCATTTTCTCCCCATCGGATCGAGCAAGAACCTAACGTTCCGCCACCACCGACTGCACCGATCGGGGAACTGGAAACGGTCATGGGCGATATCGACGCAGACGCGAATGCCACACCGTCGCTCGCGGCGGATGCGGGGCTTCCCAGCGACTTGCTGGGCGGCAATTTCTCGCTCGATTCCTTCATGCCAAACATGCCTGAAGTGAACGCGGCAGAAGAGCCGGCGAGCGAACGGGACGAACCAATCTCTGTACCTGAGAACATGGAGGAAACAGAGCCAGCAGCGAAATCCGAAATCCCCGCGATCGATATCAATGCGGATGACGACGATGAGAAAATGCTCGAAGACGCTATGGTTCAACCGACCATAGAGATCACTCCACGCGAAGCTCAAACGATGGCAATCGTGTTGCCGAAACCACCGAGCAATGCAGACGACGACTTTCCCGATGCGACTATGTTGCTAACCATGGCGTCGCCTCCCACGAATTTGTCGTTGGAATTCCCTGGTGACTCAGCGTTGAAATTAACGCGAGTAGCCGATCAAGAAACTTGGCATGTCACTGCGAGCGATGACCAGACGCCGATCGCGGTGATTTCGATGGAGGAAAATGACGGTGAATCAGGTTTGCGGTTTCGTTGGCTGAGCGCGGCCGCCGACGCACGCGAAGCGGAATCGTTGATACACGCTCGGTTACGGACCGATGGTGGTGGTACAGTGTATTTGCGTGGCCAGTTTGATGCTGACCCGATTGCCATGAATCTGGTTAGTCGCGATGAGAATTTGAAGTGGAATTTGGGCGGACCACTAACGGCATCGGCAACACGCTTGATCGTCGTTGTGACGGTGCCCGACGATGTCTCGATTGAGTGGCTTGAGCCATTTGATGAAACAGGGACACTGAAGAGTCGCGGGATCGCGATCTTGAAATTAAAGGATTCGCCCGACGCCAGTGCACTGGTGTTGCGAATCGACGTGCGGACGACTTCGTCGTTGTCGATGCGTCTGCGGTACGGCGGACGTCTCGATCCGAACATGCCTTGGCAATGGACGGATGCGAAAACGATTCGCTCGTCGCTCGACGGTGTCACGTCGCAGTTACAAATTGCGGATGCACAATTATTGCAGCTCGATGCGGCGATCTCACGGGCGAAGCGAATGCGAGCACGCCGTAGTGAGCTAGCGATGGAAATGCGACGCGATTCGATCGATTCGGCAGTCCGCGAAGGAACGTTGATCGCGAAACGGGTCGCTGAACTTGACCAGCTTGTCGCGCTATTGGATGCCGGTGGCCAAGTCACAGCGAGTTTGCAGGTGCAGTGGCCTGGCGGTGAACAACAAGTGTTATTGCAGATGGAGCAGCCGTAGCGGAACTCGCCAAGAGTTTCGACCGAACTCGTAGCGGAACTCGTCAAGAGTTTCGCCTGTGCTCGTAGTCGCCGACGCCTTCGGCTTGGGGTTAAGCGAAGAGACTTTTGCAACCGTGCTTAGTTCGAAAGTCTTGAAGACTTCCGCTACAAAAAAAACACTCAGCTCTTGGCTTTAGCCTGTCCAGGCCAGAACCGTTTCCAACGACTTTCGTTCGCGGCACCTGGATCAGACTCGATCGCACCGGGCATCGTGGGGCAAGATTGTTCGCCGCAAATCCGAGAGGCCATGTCACGAAACGCTTGCGTCAACGCAGCCTTCGGTGCTTGCATGATCAACGGCACGCCGTTGTTTCGGACTTCGACCATCGTGCGATAATCGTTTGGCAACAAGGCGAAAATCTCGCGTCCGAGCGTTTCCTTGGCTTTCTTCAAACTGATTTGCCCCGCATCGAGTCCCGCCCGGTTGACGATGATCTCAACTTTGTCTTGCAAACCTTCCGTTTCGTCAAAACTCATCATCAATCGCACGACATTTCGCAAACAAGGCAAGTCGAGTTGTGTGATCAAAAGGACTCGCGTCGCCGATTCGATCGCCACCATGTCAAGTTCGTTGTAGGTTTTCGACAAGTCAATGATCAGGTGTGTAAAAGATGCCTTGAGCAGCCCGATGACCTTACGCAAACTGTCTGGGTCGATGCTGGCGACATCGCGCAGTTCAACGGGGCGCGGCAAGAGATACAAACCACTGGCGTGCTTCGTCAACGAGCGTTTGAGCAGTTGAATATCCAAGCGTCCGATATTCTGGACGACATCGGCGAGAGTGTAATCGGGGATCGCATCGAGAAACACATCGGCGTCTCCCAGTGCAATGTCGAGGTCGATCAGCGCGACGGAGTTGCGTGGCTCCTCAGCGAGCACACAGCCCAGGTTCACAGCCGTGCTCGTTGAACCGACGCCCCCAGTAGCACCCGCGATGGCGATAACTTCGCATGACTTGTTGCGCGCATCGTTGCCTCCGAACTTGGCCATGCTGATGCGATCGAGCGCCTCGGTCAGCTCTTGATTGTTCAGCGGCAGTGTTAGAAATTCTCGCGCACCGGCCCGGATCGCTTTGAGGATTTGTTGGCCATCACTACTTTCACTGGCCGCTAGCAACGCGGTGCCGGGACATTCAGCGGTCAGTCGGACAATCAGGTTAATAGCATTGGTAGGATTGTTGTCTAGCGAAACGACACCGACATCGGGCGTCGTTTGTTCGACAATGTCAGGGAAGAACTCGTAGCGTGAGCAATCCGCTTCGAGCCAAATCTTATCCATGCCCAAGAGCACCGCTTTGAGCTGTTCGCGAGAAGAGTCGTTGGGATCGACCAGGGCCAATCGGAGGACATTACTCATCTGAGGATCATTTTGAACAAAGGAGATTGAAAATTACAACAATGCCGCACCTTGGGAACCAAACGGTTCCAAAAACGGTGGGCAAATCATCGCGTCGTGGGGAAGAAGACTTGCACGCCCTCACCGACGGTTTGTGGCTTCTCTGAAGGGACCACAGCACCGGCGGGCAGGAGAGCTCCAGATTCTGAACGACTGTTGTACGATGTGCGGTTGAATATGCTGCCACGTTTAGCCGTCGCCACTCGCGTCTCGGTCGGTTCAATCAACTGCGGCCCTTGGAAACCGTTCGTTGACGGAGCGACGCGCTGAGGCATGGGGCCACGAGCGTAAGATTGTTGCGGTGGTGCCGTCGGCGTGGTCTCGGCCTTGGGTTGATTGACCGAGAATCCGTCTTGGTAGATCCCTTCGGCACCTGGATGTTCTTGACCACCCTGGTACATCGCTTCACTGCCGTGGTGCATGCCATCGCCTGGCACGCGAGCACCGCCGTCTTCATAACACTGGTCCGTCTTCAGGTTTGGCACTTCGATGTGTCCGTTGAAGAAGAACTCGTAGTCGTCAGGCACGTCGGAGTTCAGACCTGGACCGCCACGTGGCACCTCGCAGGGGTTCATGGCATCGACGAGTTCAGGCGTGACCATGATCAACAATTCGATCTCGTTGCGTTGGTCTCTAACATTCCGAAAGAGCGCACCAACAAGTGGCAAGTTGCCGAGCACGGGAGTGCGTTTGACAACGCTCTCCACACGTGATTGCAATAGACCTGCAATCGCAAAGGTCTGCCCAGCTTGCATTTCTACGGCCGTTTCTACGTAGCGACTGGTAAAGGCCTGCACGTTCAGATTATTCACGGTAACGGCACGACTTGGATCAAATTCACTGACCTCAGGACGAACTTCGAGACGAATCCGTCCTGGACCAATCACGAACGGCAGGAAGTCAATGCTTGTTCCGTAGTCTTCGTACTCGACTTGAGTCTGACCGTTGGCACCAGGAATAATGTTAGGCACACGTCCACCGACGGTAAAACGAGCGGGTCGACCATGGGTGGCAACCACCGTTGGCTCGGCCAGTAACTTGATCAATTTCTGTTCTTCCAGGGCCTCGACAAACGTATTGAATGTACCGTTGATATTCAGGCGTTGGTTGCTCGCACCACCGAAGGGAGCAATTCCACTCACACTTCCTGCAGGGACATTGAGAATCTCACCGGGACCGTTCAAGAATGTGAAGTTGTCGTTGGCGAGCGACCAGTCGATCCCGAGCTGACGCAGCTTGGTACGGCTAACTTCCATGATCTTGGTGTGCAACAGCACTTGCTGAACGCCGACCACCTCGATGTTGTTGATCACGACCTTGTAGAACTGTTCGATGATCGCTACGGCCCGATCGACATCGTCGACACTGGTTACATAACCAGAGACGATGGCACTCTCATTGATCGGAGTCACCCTTAGCGACGCGAGCGGTAACTGCGAGTTGAGAATGCCTTCGACTTCGCGAGCATCCGCGACGATGGTCACGTCAATCGTGTATAGTTTGTCTTCGGTATCCCACAGATTGACCTGGGTCGTGCCAGGGTTTTTGGCAAAAATCTGAATCTGATTTTCGCTAACCGGGGTGGCCCCCAAGACTTCTTCGTTGTGGACTTGAAATCGCGGGATGCGATCACCGAGCGAGAGCACACGACTGGTCTTGACGATCAACTCCATCCGCTCCACCGTGTTGGCAATCTTATGATCTCCGGTCACAGGAGCCAGTTTGGCTGCGGACTGCGCGTACGCCGATGGCACGGTAGGCGTGTTAAGAGTTCCGCAGGCCATCAATGCCAACGCAGCGATGATGGTACGGACAGAATAATTCGAGTGACGCGCTCGCATCGTTGGCATCCTTGCCGGTCGGGTCGAGTAGATTCATGTCCCTTTGTCGCGTACACACGACAAAGGAATGTTAATGTGTTCATCGGCAGTAACGCTGCTGCCTGATAGGCTTCTTATTCAGTTTCGCTAGATTCGCCAACTCGTTGGCCTGGAGGTCCTTGATAGAAAGGACTCTGGGATCCGTTGAGGTAGCTATAGTCGCCTGAACCTGAGCCTGATCCTGATGGTTGGTCAGCACCAGGGCGTACAGTCGTTGTCGTTTCTTCGGTTTCTTGGATGCTGTCTACACCTGACTGATTCAGGATCACCGGCACTTGTTTGCCCTCTTCGATCCAGTATTCAGTCAAGACGCCATTAGACATTTTGAGCATCTTGAAACCCTTCGTTTTTTCTTTGACGGGCTGTGGGGCAGGAGCCTGCCGTGAGACCGTGGTCGCTGGTCGCTTGGCGGCGTCTTCCCGGGCCGCTTGAGCGGTTTGGTAGTCCGACAGCCATGTCAAGAACTGTTGACCGGAGTCAGTTCCTTCGTCTTCATTCGTGGCGTCGTTAATGTCTGTGGGGTTGCCGAGGGTCAAACGGATCTTGCCCAGTTCGCTGGCGTACGTCCACGCAGGTGTGTCTTTCTTATTAATTAACAACGAGATCGAACGAGCCGGTTTGGCGTCTTCTTCAGCGTCGGTGTTATCACGTTCGGTGCGACCATCGACTGCGAAAACTCGCACGCCAGTCAACACGGTTTTAGCCATCGACTCAGGAATCAATTCACTCTTGGTGAAGTACGCGACGACGTCCACACGGTCACCGGGCCGAACGAGTGTTGCCACGCTGCTCTCGGCGTCGGCGCGCATCGAAACGACGCTGTAACCCATGGGAATCGTTTGCGATGAACCGTTGGAATCATCCATCAGTTTGACGGGCATGATCGGTTCGCCTTCGTAGAAGCGTTGGCGTGCGAACTTATTTTCGAGGTCTTCCAACTTGCCGCTGGCACCCTTGGGAACGCGGTCGGCTGGCCATTGTTCTAAACGAATTTTGTCGGGTGTGATCTTCTCCGCAATGTCGATCGTTTTCGCGGTAACGAAGATCTCGACAGTCCCAACACCTGGGTCGCTGGTCGACTGAGCCTGCATCCATTGGCTCAACCCGATAGCAGCAATCGTGCCGCAAACGCAGGCGATCAGCAGGGGAACGGTTTTATTTCTCATGACAAAACTAACTGTGGATGGCCTAATCGGACGGGAGATTGCGTCCACAAGCGTGGACCGATGACCGCACGTCTCTGACTAACATCGGAGAATCGTTGCGGTCGACTCAAACAGACGACGGGCACCTGAAACAGATGCCGCAAATTGCCTAGTGTGAACTTTGGGTCGTTTACGTAGCGGAAGTCGTCAAGACTTTCGAAATCAAACGAAACTCTCGACGAGTTCCGCTACGGGTGGGGTAAACGAAACTATTGACGAGTTCCGCTACGGTAGATTTGGCTGATTAAAACATCATGCCGGCGGCACCGAAGTACAGGATGGTGCCGATGGCCATGGGGATACCGTAAGGCAGCAAGTACATCGTCGGCTTTCGTTCGCGAGCGATCGCGGCGAGTTTTTCGGGTTTGCGAATGGTTTTCCATTCGTTGAGGATCGTCAGAGCTTGTGCGTAATGCTTGATCCAGTCGCCACTCTTCCAGATCATGAAGGCTGCCATGATGCCGCCCACGATGGTGGTGGCCGCGAAGGCTTTGAGAGTAACCATTAAACCGCACCAAGCACCGATGCCTGCGAGCAGTTTCACGTCACCGGCGCCCATGCCGCCGACGTTGCGAAGTGGCAACAGCATCATCATGCCAGCGAAAGTGGCCAACAGGCTCCATCCCAAACCGGCTGCACCGCCTTGAAATGTGCAGTGGATCCAACCGCAGATGATGAAAGGAAACGTCAACCAGTTCGGAACTTTGAGGATCATCCCGTCGATCACCGCAGCGACGATCAAGACGACTGTGACGAACCAGATGGTCCAGTTTTCCGTGATGGATTGCAGTAGAGCAGACATGGCAAGAATCCCCGTGTGAGTCCGCCGGCGCGGGCTCGGCAGTGGAAGTGTGTGTGGTTGGTGAAGGTGCGTTTAGCGAGGGCCAATCACGAAACTCATCATGGCGAAGATGAGCGTGAAGCCGCAGCAGGCCAGTTGCCAAGCAGAGGCGACGGTATCGGCGGGAAGCAGCGGATAGTTCATGTTGGAACTCGGATGTGTGATGAAGGTTGCAGGGAGCGGACGTAGCACGACCGAGCAACGCCTGTGAGAAAATACTCTGAAATCGCAGAGTCTTCTGTCACAGACATCCTCGGCAGCGCACACGTCGTAAGTATGAACATCATCGGCAGGAGCCACCCGCGAGTCATGATCGAAATCATGCTCGCGGCGCGGCCGCCGATTGTGTCTAACGACTAGCCAAGGATGGCAGCAGTTTGGTCAAACTTAGCCGATGCGTTCGTGGCCAAGCCTTGAACAGCAGCCAAGCAAGTCACGATGATCAGAGCCAACATCACGGCGTATTCAACCGCTGTAGGTCCGTCTTCTTCTTTCAGGAATGCAACAACGTTTTCTGCGAACTTCTTCATGTCTATCTCCAGACGATTCGTGGGCACGCCGCTTCAATAGCGGACCACCCGGCGATAAAGGAAAGCCGACTCGAAGTGAGTCGACTCGTTCGTAAAGCAGCCTCAATCAATACGAAACACTCGTCTGACAAGCCTCGGTTCAACGACGCTGAATACACAGCGACCGCCATTTTCCAGGCAACCCGGCTATCCTGGAGCCAAGCCCGATCGCAACGAATTGCTACCAGACCGACCCACGGACCCGTGGTTTTGCGCCCCGCCCTCTCGAACGGTTTGCCTTTGTCAGGGAACTTCGGCTGACCGGAGGTCACCCCCAAAATCGGCAACACACCGAACAAAGGATCGCTCCGGCAGCAAGACCCACCCAGGGGACTCGCTCTCTCACTACAGAAAACTACGTCAGGAATCAGGCGAGTCAAAAAAGAACGATCAGTCCGACAGTGAAGGTCAGCGAAAAGCCCCGACTGTACGGGTTGTAGCGTTTACGGGAAGCTGGAGTCTGAAAAAAACGGCAATACAACTCATCGATCTCAACAGGAACATCATGGCGAAATGCGATCAAGGCTATTTATGCGAAGTCTGCGGCGAGGAAGTGACGTCGATCGTCGAAAGTGATTTGTATTTGCGATACGTGCTGGGGCAACTCGATGCCGAAAAACTGCACCTCACACTTGAGCGGCATCTGCGCTGTAATCCCACGCTCTCGCAGTACATTGCTGACGAACGGTTTCCAACCGTGGTCGTCGAAGACGCATTCGATAAACGTACGATGGAGCCGGAATTCGTTGCCCAATACACCGGCCGCGTCACACTCGCGTACCTCCGATTGTGGGAGATCGCCGCCTCCGAAGAACCGATCAGTCTGCTGGATTATCCGCTCACAGAGATGTAGCGGATGTCGTCAAGACTTTCGGACCACGCCCGTCTTACAAAACGAAACTCTTGACGAGTTCCTCTACGATGAAACCGCCTCAGGTTTTAATAGCGATCAACGAACCACGATCGGAGCACGCCACAGGACGCGCGCACGCATCGGTTTTCGCTTGCTGCGATAGATCCGCTCGACCAGCATCTGATACCCTTCGACCATTGATGTCAGCGACCCGGTTCGCATCACTAATTCACGACCGGTCTGGCCCATCGTTTTGCGAGTGGACTCATCGTCGAGCAAGCGACTGATAGCGTTGGCGAATGCCTCGATGTCTTCACTTTGGACCAATAATCCGGTTTGTTCGGGGATGACTGTTTCGCGAATCGAGCCAACGTCTGTGGATACGACCGCCGTGCCTGCCGCGAGTGCTTCGAGGATTGAGACCGGTGAGGCTTCGTTAAGCGAACATAACGTGAACAGATCCATCGCCGCCAACAATCGCGGCGTGTCACTGCGGTTGCCCAGCAGGTGAACACGATCGCTCAATCCCAGTTCGGCGATGAGCGGCTCGATGGTGGCTCGCTCGGGGCCATCGCCGATAATCAATGTGTGCAAATCAGGATGTCGCGTGGCTAATCGTGCCGCAGCATGAACCAGCATCGTGTGGTTTTTCTCGGGCCGCAGCGCCGCGACTAAGCCGATCAGTTGAGCGTGTGCGGGGAGCGCCAATTCGTTTCGCACGTCGTGTCGGGCCGTCGCGTCGGGTCGAAAGCGATCACAATCAACGCCATTTCGAATCACGTTGACTTTGCTAGCGGGAAATTTCTCGAATTCTCGCAAAAAACTCCCATGCGAATCTGCCACGCCGATGAAAGCGTCGGTGATCGGCGTCAGCAACCGATTCAAACGTCCGACACCATCGGGCCAACCGGTCGAATGCAATGCCGAGGCAATCACAGGCACACCCGCCAAGCGTGCCGCCAGCCGTCCCCAGAACATTTTGTCACCGGCCCCAACCGTGATCACCGCGTCGGCACCACGGCGACGTAGCAAGCGAACCAAACGCGGCACGACGGCCAAGTCGTACTTGCCCCCGATCAAATTGGAATGAACGGGAAACTCTGTCGCGATCTCGTCGCCGAGCGGCCCAGGTTCTTTCAAACAGATGACTTCGGGACGAATAAAACGCGGATCGAGCCGTCGCATTAAATTGACGAGCAACACCTCCGCACCGCCGACAGGCATCGACGTGATGATGAAACAACAAGTGAGTGGTTTTTGCGAGATGGTCATTGGTGATTGCGGCGGCGAATGGATATTGGATTCAATCGAATGTCTTAGCAAACCAGACTTTGTTCATCGCTCACCGGCGCGGTTTCCCACTCGGTTTCGATCAACACGTCATGCGTCAGCAACGCAGGTTCTTGACGGAGTTTTCGTTCGTCAAAGCTCAACCAGTTCCGCAGTCGGGCGAAATCGGGATCGCCATGAATGCGGCGGATGTGAAAGGCGTCCCCATCCATAGTGTTGTAGGCCCCGTACGCGCTGCAGATTCCCTTCAACCCGCACATCTGGGCCGTCTCGATCACGGCCGGACGCATTTGTTCGGGCAATCCAAAGGGTACGGCCAAGTAGTTGACTTGCTCGCCCAGCATCATTTCGAGGTCCAGTTTCGCTTCGACGATCTCTGCTTCGAGGATGCCGCGATTCGTGACGAGATTGAAATCGATATGATTCGCCGTGTGCAATCCAATCTCAACGCCCGACGCTTGCAAGCGTCGCAAATCCTCAATCGAATTGGGGGCCAACGGGTGACCGTATTGTTGATCGTGAGTGAAAGGACGCCCGTAGCGGACATGTTCAGTGGTTACGAAATAAGTACACGGAATCTGCTCGCGAATCAAATATGGCAGCGCGAAAGTCATGTTGTCCGCGTATCCGTCGTCAAAGGTGATTGCTACGGCAGGACGTGGTGAATCACGTTGGATAACCCGCCGTTGGACTTCCTCAAGCCCAATGATCTCAAAGTTTTGACGGACGTATTCGATGTGCTGTAAGAACTGGTTCGTTGTAATCGTCCATTCATTCGGGCAACATTCGGCAACCCGGTGATAAAACAGCACGGAGATGGGCGCTCGATTCTGGGCGCAAAGTTCGCGCATCCGCCGCTGGCGATAACGATGAGTTATCGCATAGCGAGCGTTCAGAGCGAGGCGGCGAACAAGATTCACGGTCAAAAATACGATCGGGCGAAGATTGGCAATAAGAACGAAAACGCGGTCCGAGTCGATACGGAGCGATTCATTAAATACCTAAGTCACGCCTGCCCAAGAGACCACGGGCCTGTCAAACTGTTAGCCGGGTATCACCCAACCATCTGCAGAAAATTTCGGTCATAACGATTCTCGGGTGTGAGATAGCTTTCATAGCTATCGAAGTCAGCCTCACCTTTTTTGTATCCCCAATGCACTCTTCACCTCGCATCATCGTCATCGGAGCTGGCGCTGCTGGCATGATGGCGGCTGCTGTGGCCGCCCGTCGTGGATGCGAAGTTGTGTTGTTGGAAAAGAATCGCAAAACCGGTGTTAAAATTTTGATGTCCGGTGGTACCCGTTGCAACCTGACACACGACACTGATGCGCGCGGGATCACTGCCACCTTCGGTCGTGGTGGTCGGTTTCTGCAACCCAGTGTCGGCAAGTTCACACCGACCGACGTCATCGCGCACTTCCATTCACTGGGCGTTGTCACGAAACGCGAAGAGACAGGCAAGATTTTTCCCGAGAGCAATCGCGCTCTCGATGTTCGCGATGCCCTGCACCGCGACATGCTCAACGCCGGTGTACGCTTGGAAATGCAATCCCCCGTGCAATCCATCCGGCCCGCAGCAGGCGGCGGCTGGATCGTCACGATTCTCGCGCCCGCTGGACAACATGAACTCACGGCTGATCGCGTGATCGTGACCGCCGGTGGTCGCAGTTGGCCAGGGTGTGGGACGACGGGTGATGCTTATCAGTGGCTCGCTGATCTTGGGCACACGATCGTCCGCACCCGCCCCGCACTGGTACCCTTGGTCGGAGGCACCGAGGCCACACGCGCGTTGTCAGGTTTAACGCTGGATGATGTGGTTGCGGAAGTACATGATGCTGCGAGCGGTTCTTCCAAACGTCCGCTCGTTCGCCGCCGGGCCTCATGGTTGTTCACGCATTTCGGTTTTTCGGGACCGGCGGCGATGGACGTCAGCGGTGCGATCACTGCAGCGGAGAGTTTTCGCGACACGCGTTTGCAACTCGATCTGACTCCCGACGTCAACGAAACTGAACTGCGAGCGATCTTTTCACAACGTAGCGGACAGGCGGGCGGGCAAACCGTCTCCTCGGTGATCGCCCAGTGGCTCCCGTCTCGATTGGCCAACGATGTCGCCATGGCCTGCGGTGCGAAAACAAGCGGCAGTGATTTCAATAGCGACAAAACGCTAGCGGAATTTTCGGCAGCCTCCGTTAATCAATTGGTGGACCGTTTGAAGCGCTGGCAATTGCCTGTCCACGACACACGCGGTTTCGCCAAAGCAGAAGTCACGGCGGGTGGCGTTTTACTTTCGGAAGTCAACCCGCAGACGATGCTCTCGCGCTGCGCGGCCGATTTATACATCGCTGGAGAGGTCCTCGATGTCGACGGCTGGATCGGCGGTTACAACTTTCAGGCCGCGTTCAGTACGGGTCGCGCCGCCGCGATTGCTGCGGCAAGCTGAGCACAACACCTGACGAAAACGGTATACTTAGCAAGACACGATCCCCTAACTCCCCACTCCCATCGCGAGTCTTGATCATGACCATCGCCGCCCCCACCCAATTGCTGCCTGAAGTTGAAGCGTTCCTGAGCGCCAGTCCGCTGGCGAGTTTCGTCGGCGGTCAAGATTTTCCCGCTGCCGCTGGCGATTTGATTCCCACAATCGATCCAGGTTCAGGCGAAACGATTGCCGAGATCCACGATCTCAGTCCTGCGGAGATTGATCGGGCCATCGCAATTGCCGCCGATGCAGCTCCCGCCTGGGCCGCGTTGCCGTCCTCGGAGCGATTCGCGATTCTGCTGCGGCTGGCCGACGCCGTTGAAGAACACAAACCAATCATTGCTCAGATCGAAGCCCTCGATGCAGGCAAGATTCAAGCCCAAGCCCAAGGTGATGTGCAGAACTTTGTCGATACATTGCGGTACTTCGTCAAACTCGCTGGCAAAGTGCCCGCGCGTGAGCCACTGAATGTGCCTGGTTACGAAGCCTGGAAGTACCGGCAACCGTGGGGAGTCTGCGCGTTCATCTTCCCCTGGAATTTTCCGTTCTTGCTCATCGGTTGGGGGATCTCGCCCGCTCTCGCCGCTGGCAACACGGTCGTCATCAAACCAGCCGAAGACACTTCGTTGTCGGCCATCTATTTAGCTCGCTTGGCGAAACAAGTCGGTGTGCCGGACGGCGTGATCAACGTGGTCACGGGGCGCGGCGCGACCGCCGGTGCAGCCCTCTCGGCCAACGCGAACATCAAACGCATGTCCTTCACCGGTTCGCCCGAAGTCGGGCGGATGGTCGGGGAAGCCTGCGGTCGCAATCTCGTTCCTGTTAAACTCGAACTCGGCGGCAAAGGGGCGGCGGTCATTTTTGATGACGTCGACGTCGAAGATACGGCGACGAAACTCGTCGGTGCAATCACATTCCACTCCGGCCAAGTCTGTTGTGACGCCACCCGTTGGCTCGTCCACAGCAAAATCTACGACGCCTTCGTCGCGGCTTGTAAAACAAAGATGGAATCGATTCGCGTTGGTCACCCGCTCGATCCGGACAGTGAAATGGGACCGGTCGTCAATGCCAAACAACGCTCCCGCGTGCTCGGTTATCTCGATCAAGGTCGAGCGGGTGGTGCGGATTGTGTATGCGGTGGAGGGCCAGCCACCGTCGATGGTTACTCAGGCAACTACATCGCACCGGCGCTCTTGGCTGGCGATCTCGATAACGTTGCCGCGCGCGAAGAGATCTTTGGCCCGGTCGCTTTCATTGCTAAATTTGACAACGAAACGCAAGCCATCGCGATGGCCAACGACACCGACTACGGGCTTGCCAACAGTGTTTGGACGAAGGATTCCGCGCGTGCTGCGCGGGTGGCCGAAGGGATGGTCGCGGGCAATAGCTGGATCAACGCCCACAATGTGTTCGCGCAAGGCGTCCCGTACGGCGGGGTCAACAAAAGCGGAATGGGCGGAGGAGTCCTATCGCCCGAGACGCTGATGGATTATTACCGTAGCACGTCGGTGGTGCGTCCACTTTGAACGGTGAAGTAGCGGAACTCGTCAAGAGTTTCGATGATTTGAGTAAACGAAAGTCTTGACGACTTCCGCTACGAAAAAACGAAAGTCTTGACGACTTTCGCTGCGAACAGACACTTTTTCCCTTTCACAACTATTCACAATAAGACAAAATGCTCGCCAAAGAAGTCAAGACCGGTGCCATCGTGGTTCATGAAGGCAGTCCCTGTGTGATCAAAGGTATCCACGTCAGTTCGCCATCGGCCCGTGGTGCGGCCACGTTGTACAAGTTCCGAGCCAAGAACTTGCTCACCAAATACAAAGTCGACATCACGCTCAAAGGCACCGATGTGATGGACGAAGCCGACTTTGCTCGTCGCGATGTTCAGATGCTGTACACCGATCCGACGCATTTGTTTTTGATGGACAAAGAGGATTTTCAACAATACGAAATCTTGCTCGAAGACGTCGAGGACGAACTTCCCTACATGACCGAAGGCTTGGAAGGCATTCGTGCGATGATTTACAACGACGGTTGCGTCGGCGTGGAATTGCCAGCCGCTGTAGAGTTAACGATCACGCAGTGCGATCCCAGCGTGAAAGGCAACTCAGCAACCTCGCGGAATAAACCTGCGACTTTAGAAACGGGATTGGTCGCCCAAGTTCCTGAGTACATCAAGGAAGGCGAGCGAATCAAACTCGACACCCGCACCGGCGATTTCCTCTCACGCGCCTAACAGCAACCTGGTCGGTCGTTTGGACTGCTCCGACTCGTCGGAGCATTCTTTTTCAATAACCTCACAACCCCAGAGCAATCAAACAAACTGATCGCTTTTCAAAGCGTTGCAAAAAAAAACGGCAACGAGTTGCCGCACTCCAAAGCAAAAGTTCACTTCGTGCGAACGTACACCCGCAAACGTTTGCTCGCGTACGTATCCGCATTGGAAGTAAACGTCCAATCTTTTGTCTCGCCACTGCTGTTGCCGATTCCCAAATCGGCCTTCGCACCGCTGGACCATTTGTTGATCGCGAACAGCGTTTGTCCGGCAGCGAAGTTGTGGACTTGCATGCTGCCATAGCCGGCAACAGGTTCAACCGGTGCATCACCACAATCGTAAATTTGATTGTTGGCACCTTTAACACCCGCCTCATTTTGAGGTCCATAGTTACTCGGCCAGAACTCGATGTTTCCCGTCGCCAGTGAAGTGCCCGTCGTGATCCCCGCAACGTCGCTGTAAACGTCAAGCGACTTAACTCCGCATGCGAAATGGGCACCTGACTGCACCGTCGGAATACCAATTTTTTGTATATCGTCGGTGAACGCGTCCATCGATACAAACATGTTTTGTTCGTTATCACTGCCCGTTGCTAACTCGACCAAGTAGGCAATGCGATCAAACGATCCAATCTGGTTGCTGTTGTCGACGTCATAGGAAATCTTTTGCCCGAGCTTCGAGAGATCGAGGTCATAGACGAGTTTGTAATCACTACCGATCGGTAACATGCTGACAAAATCGGGTACCTCACCGCCACGGACCGCACCGACTGGCAACCCAGTACCGCCCATCAGATTCGGTTCTGCCAACTTGTGCCACGCGAAGCGAAACGCGACCGGATTCTTCACCAAATCTGACTGCAAAATTACGCTATCGCCGTCAATTTCAGCCGTAGCGACTTGAAACCCTGCCGACGCAGAACCAACGATCTCGAAATGTGATGGCGGCTGACCATCACGCGTTTTCAAACCGCCGCCCGTGTTTTTGAATGTCACTTTCAAATGATCGCCGAGCACGTCCAATGATTCCATTTCAGGACTGTTCGCGATCACGTCCTCGCGGCCGTAGTCGTTCTTGAGCGCTAACAATGCCAACCGGCGACCGACCTCTTGTTTGCCAGGCGGGTGGATGTCGTTGAGCGTGGCGATGTCATTGATGACCACCATGCCCGTGTTAGGAATCTGCTGCGCGGCGGCTTGAGCTTCCCAAAATGTTGCGAGGATCGTGGGGTCTTCGTTGCCATATTGAAACGGAGCAATTTGGACGTAGTAAAACGGAAAGTCGCCTTGCTGCCAAAGTTCACGCCAACCGCCAATCAACGCTTTCTTCTTTTCAAAATACAGCATGCCTTCATTGTGATTGGATTCGCCTTGATACCAGATCGCACCACGAATTGGAAAACCGAGCACGGGGTGGATCATGCCGTTGTAGAGCATGGTCGGATCTTGATGGGTTGTGAACGGAATTAGTTCGGCGGGGAAGCCTGGATTGGGTGCGAGCAAGGTATCGTTGGCTTGAGCTTGTTTGGCGGTTTCGATCCAAGCCTGGGTGGCTGCGATGTGAGCGTCCAATCGTTTCTCGTAGGCTGGCGTGCCAGGACTTCGCGTCATCACGGAATCGTAGATGCTCTGCAACGCGTCGACTTGTTGAAAACCAACTGGTGGTGTCCAAGGTTCGACACGAGTCCCACCCCACGAAGAATTGATCAACCCGATAGGGACATCGAGTTCCTGGTGCAGGTGCTGGGCCATGAAATAACCACACGCGGTAAAACTCGCGACCGTCTCAGGTGAACAGACTTGCCAATTGGCAGTGACATCTTTCTGCGGTAAAAACGCCGACGTTTTCGGGATCGCGATCTGCCGAATCAAGGGATATTTTGCAGAGGCGATTTCTTTGGCTGCGTTGGCGGAGCGGCCGACGGTCCATTCCATGTTGGATTGTCCCGAGCACAACCAGACTTCGCCGATCAGCACGTCTTGGATCTCGATCGTGTTGCCGCCGCGTACGACGAGCGATTGTGGCTGGGAGTTGGCGACCATCGGCGGCAGCTCGACCTGCCAGCGTCCCGTCGCATCGGGCGTCGAGGTGGCAGAGTTTTCACCCAAACGAACTTCCACGCTCTGGCCAGCATCGGCCCAGCCCCAAACGCGGACAGGTTGTAGCTGTTGCAGCACCATGTGGTCACTAAAGACGCTCGGTAGCGTCACGTCGGCGCTCGCGGGCGTGAGCTGCCAAGCGAGCAGCAAAGCCGTTAAATACAGATAGCAGTTTTTCCAACGGTGGGTCATGGTAGCGGTCAACTAGGGTGGGGAGATTGGGGAGAGGCAGCTAGGATACAATGAATCGGAGCGTCGGTGGTTTGGGTTTCGATTACGTAGGGATCGGAAAGCATAATTGAATCAGGTTCTAGCTGTTTGCTTCGACCTGGTGCGTCTAGATGTGCAGACAACCAGTCAACCCACGCCGCAAAACCCGCAGTTGGAAATTGCTTTCTTCACATATTCTTTACGTAGCGATTTGCTGGCATTTTGATCAGGCAGCGAGTTTTAAGTCGCAAAATCCGCTGCAAAACGACGCGTCGAGGTCACTGAACATCCAGGCTTGGGGACCATTCGCGGTCCTTTCTTCGCTGGCCCTCGACCCTCTACAATGGCAACATCCAGGGCGACACCAAATCGCCACTCAATTCAACTTAGAAATTTCCCCAACCATACAACTTTCCCCAAAAAATCAGGTGTTTTTCGATGAAAAACCAACTCTGGGTTGCCTGTCTGGCAGCCGTTTTGTTCGCCGGATGCGACAGCAGCCCCAAGCCGACCACCGCGACTGCCCCGGGCACCCCAAACGCGGATATGTCCGCAGACGCTCTACCCGCGAGTGACTCCAACCTCGTCGGTGCCATCAAGATCGACGGAAGTAGCACGGTGCAGCCGCTTAGTGATGCAGTCCGCGAAACCTTCATCGAGCTACACCCGCAAGTCGCCATCACGGTCAACGGCAACGGGACTGGCAACGGGTTCAAGAGTTTTTATGAGAAGGGTGCGGACATCTCGGACGCATCGCGACCAATTACGGCGGGCGAGTTTCAAAAGTGTGAAGAAAACGGCGTGAATTTCGTCGAACTTCCCGTCGCTTACGATGGCCTTTCATTTGTCGTGAATCCCGAGAATGATTGGGTCAAAGAGTTGACGGTGGCGCAACTCAAACAAATTTTTGTCGAAGACAATCCCGCTAAGAAATGGAGCGACGTTGATAAGAGTTGGCCCAACGAGCAGATCAATATTTTCTCACCGGGCACCGGCAGCGGCACCTACGATTACACTCACGAAGTCCTCGCCAAAGGCGATAAAAAAGCACTTCGTGGCGACATGAATTTGAATGAAGACGATAACATTTTGGTCCAGGGCGTTGCTGGCAATAAATACTCGATCGGATTTTTTGGCGTCGCTTATTACACCGAGAACAAGAGCAAGCTTCGCGCTGTTCCGATCGTCAATCCGAATGACGAGACCGCATACCCTCCGACGGTCGAAAACATTGCGAGCGGCAAGTACGCTCCGTTTAGTCGCCCTCTACTGATTTATGTGAACACTGAATCGCTCAATCGAGCCGAGGTGCAAACGTTCGTTGAGTATTATCTTCAGAACGCATCGAATGCCGCTGAGAAAGTCGGTTACGTTCGTTTGCCAGACGAGATCATCACCAAGTGTCAACAAAACCTCGACGCCATCGAGACGGGAACATACTTCACAGACAAATCCGGTGAGACTCGTAGCGGTGCGCTCACGGAATTGTTCGTCGATGAAAACCTAGTCAAGTCATTGAAGTAGCATTTATTCCGTTTCTCGAGATCGGTTCAATGAATCGCCCTACTGCTCATGACAATCGCCAGTTCAGGTCTACCCGTCTGGGTGAACTGCAAGAAAAACTCATGGTTGCCTTGCTGGCGATCTGTGCGATGGCAACGGTGGGGATCACGGCGGGAATTGTGGTGATGTTGATCGGACAGAGCTGGAATTTTTTCAGCTCTGAGCATGTCAGTGTCAGTGAATTTTTCTCCGGGACGCAGTGGACTGCGTTGCAGAGCAAGGAACTGGAGAACGCGGAGTTTGGGATTTGGCCCTTGTTGGCAGGTACGCTGCGCGTGACATTTATTGCGATGATCATCGCACTTCCCTGCGGTTTGATGACGGCAATTTATCTGAGTGAGTTTGCCTCCAAGCGAGTTCGCACTGTGCTCAAACCTACGCTAGAAGTCATCGCCGGGATTCCCACGGTCGTGTTGGGATATTTCGCGATTCTCGTTATCAGCCCAAGCTTGCAGTGGATAACTGGCGGGGCTTTTGACACGTTCAACGCGACCAGCGCGGGGATTGCCGTTGGCGTGATGTGTTTGCCGATGGTTTCGAGTCTTTCCGAAGATGCTCTTCACGCTGTGCCACGGGCGTTACGCGAGGGGGCCTACGGTCTTGGTTGCACGCCTTTTGAAACGAGCGTCAAGGTGGTCGTTCCGGCCGCTTTGTCGGGAATCGTGTCCGCGTTTTTGTTGGCATTTAGTCGTGCGATCGGCGAAACGATGATCGTGGCACTCGCGGCGGGAACCCGGGCGACGTTCACCTTCGACCCTCGGGCGCAGTCTCAAACGATGACGGGGTTCATCGTGGAGATGATTAAAAGTGACAATGAGTACGGAACAGTGCAGTACTTCAGCCTTTACGGTGTCGCGATCACGTTGTTTGCCATCACCTTCGGCATGACCTTGATTGGCCAACTCGTTCGCCGCCGCTATCAGGAGGCTTATGCATGAGCATGACCGTCCCCACGACTAATCCATCGATGGCGGTTCCGGAATCGATCCGCTTGGGGCCCTCGGCAACCAAGGAATCGACGGACAACGCGAACCGACGAAGGCGGACCAGTAAGCTATTTTATTTGCTGTGTCTCACCATTTCGTTTCTAAGCGTTTTGGTGTTGGTCGTTTTGCTGGTGTCGATCGTATACCAAGGCCACTCGCGTTTGACGCCGACATTACTTACGGGATCACACAGTGCTCTGGCTCCTGAAACATCGGGGATGTATCCGGCGATCATTGGTTCGATCTGGATCTGCGTGGTTTGCGCGATCGCGGCCTTGCCGTTAGGGATCGGTACAGCAATTTTCTTGGAAGAGTTCAAGCCCGCCAATCGATACCTGCAATATATCCACGGATTCATCAACCTGAATATCTCGAATCTTGCAGGCGTGCCGTCGATCGTTTACGGGTTGCTCGGATTGAGTTTGTTCGTGTTCATGTTTCACATCTTTGGTCAAATTCAGGTCAACGAGTCCAGCGGCACGGAGATCATGGGCGTGGAGCGGTTTTACCAAGTCCTGACCTTGGGCGGCGGAGGGCATACGATTTTGGTTCCGCAAACCGACAGTTCGCAACCGACGCTTCAGATTACTGCGCCGATTCAAGCCGTCGATCGTGAGGGCAACTCGATCGAAATCTCCGTTTGGGACCCCAAATCAGGCGAGCCCAAACCGACCGACCCTGCCGCGCGACAACGCACCGTGCGACTCAATCAAGTCGGTGGGGCGTATGCGAAGACGTCGTGGTATTACTTTCGAATCCCGTTCGGACAAAGTTTTCTGGCAGCCGGGTTAACTTTAACGCTGGTGACCCTGCCGATCGTGATTATCGCGACACAGGAATCGCTCCGTAGCGTCTCGCCTTCGTTGCGCGAAGCCTCCTTTGGTTTGGGGGCGACCAAGTGGCAAACCGTACGAAATGTTAGTCTTCCAGCGGCATTGCCCGGCATCATGACCGGCTCGATTCTTGCGATGGGCCGGGCGATCGGCGAGGCCGCGCCCATTTTGGTGGTCCTGGGGGCCTCGGTGGCCAAAAATACAGGTCCTCAAAACTTAATGGACAATGTGGTCACGATGCCCGTTCTGATTTTTCACTGGGCGGGACTGCAACAGGCGACCTATCAAGAACTCGCCGCAGCGGCGATTATCGTTTTGCTAGTTGTCTTGCTGCTGATGAACTCAATCGCGATTTATTTTCGTCAAAAACTGAGACTCGAATGATCCGCCCACGCAATGACAATACAATGTCGTCCGACAACTCCGATGCGGCTACCATTTCCGAAATCCCGCGGCCTATCAAAATGCCGACTCCCATGACGCAATCGCCCAGTGTGACCAAGAACGAGTCAAACTCCTCCGCAAATACCGGTGACGTGAGCGATCAAATTTGTTTGACGATCGCTAATTTCAATGCTTGGTACGGAAGTTTTCAAGCGATCCATGATCTCTCGCTGAGCATTCCCCGAAATCAGGTCACCGCATTCATCGGCCCGAGTGGTTGCGGCAAGAGCACGTTGTTGCGGTGGATCAACCGCATGAACGACATCGTACCGAGTGCTCACGGCAAAGGTACTCTGCAGTTAGACGAACTCGATGTGTTGTCACCATCAACAGATGTCGTACAGTTGCGTCGCCGGGTTGGCATGGTGTTTCAAAAGCCCAATCCGTTCCCCAAAACGATTTATGAGAACGTGGCCTTCGGCCCTCGCCTGCATATGAAATTGCGGCGGAACGAACTCGATGAATTGGTCCAGTGGTCGCTGCAAAAAGCCGCTGTTTGGGATGAGGTGAAGGATCGTTTGCATGCGCCAGCTCTGGGCCTGTCCGGTGGACAACAACAAAGACTGTGCATCGCACGGGCGATCGCGGTGGGGCCGGAAGTCTTGCTGATGGACGAGCCTTGCAGTGCACTCGATCCGGCCAGTACATTGGCGATTGAAGAACTCATCTACGAACTTCGCCAGCAGTACACCATCGTGATGGTCACCCACAATATGCAGCAAGCAAGCCGTTGTAGTGACCGTACTGCTTTTTTCTTTGAGGGACGGTTGATAGAATCGGGACTGACCGACGATGTCTTCACCAAACCGCAACAAAAACGCACTGATGATTATGTGCGTGGACGATTCGGTTAACAAACAATTTAACCTCTTTCAAAGTCTGCTATGACCAAACACATCGACCGAGCAATCACAAGTCTGCGCAGTGATCTCGTCGAACAATTCAGCGTCGTTGAGCAGATGATCGGATTGTCCGTCCGGGCTTTGGTAGAACGTCGTCCTGATTTCGCTCAGACGGTGCTCGATACGGACGATCAAGTCGATGCCCGCGACATCGAAATCGAAGAGGAGTGTTTGAAACTGCTGGCGTTGCACCAACCGGTTTCTGAAGATTTGCGGTGGATCATCACAGCGGTCAAGATCAATGGCGACCTCGAACGCATGGCCGACTTGGCCTGCAATATCGCGGAGCGCAGCCAATCGTTAGATTTCTTTCCACTTTTTCATGTCCCCGACAACATGACAAGAATGGTGAGTATCGTGATCGAAATGGTGCGATTGGCGTTGGACTCGTTCCTAGAACGCGATACCAAGGTTGCTCGACAAGTCATTTTACGTGATGACGAAGTCGATGAACTCAATGTGCAACTGATTGCCGAACTGCACGATATCATGCGTGAAGATCCCGAGCTGATCGAGGCTGGAGTTCATTGCTTCAGCGCGTCACGTCATCTCGAACGGATCGCGGACATGGCGACACACGTGGCCGAAGAAACAGTGTATTTGGTCAGTGGCGATATCATTCGCCACAGCCATGGACGCAAAGTGGGCAAGAATCGAATTTCCTAGCCGTGTGACCGATTCGTGATCGGTTTAACAATCAGCCGCAGGCGTATTATTCGTCACGGGAGTACGCCTGCGGCTGGCTGTTAAACGAACAAGCATTGAGATTCCATGGAAGTTTTTTAGAAATGTTCGATTGTTTGCTCATGGTTGCTGCGCGATCAATGACGCCAGCGATGGAATGAATGCTCGCAGTGCGCGGGATCGATGGCTGATCGCACGTTTCACGCTCAGGTCGAGTTCACCGAACGTGCGGTGGTATTCGCGAATGATGAACAGCGGGTCATATCCAAAACCAGCCGAACCGGAGAGTGACGTCGCGATGCGTCCGCGACAAATTCCTGATGCGGTGAGCCGGACGTTGCCTTCGGGATCCGACAAACAAAGATGACAATTGAACTGCGCGTCGCGTCGCTCGGGCGGTAGACCCCGCATTTCCTCAAGCAACTTGATGTTGTTGGCGGCGTCGTCGCCATGCTCTCCTGCGTACCGGGCTGAATACACGCCAGGCTGGCCTTGCAACGCGTCGACTGATAACCCGCTGTCTTCGGCGAGTACCCAGCGACCGAGATGTTGGGCTTGTTCGGTAGCTTTCTTGGCAGCGTTCGCTGCGAACGTTTCACCGTCTTCGACCACGTCGATCGCGCCAGCGATTTCAGCGAGTGTAGACAACCGAGCAAGGTCGGTGGGCAACATCATTTGCAGTTCGATGAGCTTCTTGGCGTTATTTGTTCCGAGAACGAGATCAAACATATTGGAATTTCTATTGAGGGAAAGTGGGATAGGCTTCCAGCCTGTCAGCTCACAATGACAGGCTGGAAGCCTATCCCACTTGAACTTACCACCAATTTCCGTCAGTGGTCACGGGCCGAGCTTCACAGCGCATCGAATCGAGCGCCGACGCCATCTCACCGACGGCCCAATCGAGATCATCGACTTCGAGTCGGTACTCTGGCCAACGCCAACCCGAGGACCAGATACGGTGCGGGGCTGGCCACCGTGTGTCTTCGGTAGTCCGTTCGATACGGGCAATCAGACGTGGCAATCTCACCGGCGAAAAGTTTTCGTGCTCAAAATTTTCGACAAGGTGTTCACCCAGATTTGGTGGGACGTTGGCGGACACCCAAGGTTTTTTTGGATCGAAAGACTCCTGTTGCGATGCCGCATCGTGCGAACCAACGTCAGCGGCCACAATCTGAATCCCGTGTTCTTGGTGCAAGCGGTTGCAAATGGTTTGCCGCAACCGTTCATCGCCACCCGTCAGAGCCATCGAAGGCGGCGCGGCGTCAAGGTGCGCGGCCAGATCGGCGAGCGTCCAACCGAACCGTGGGTCGCAGAAATCAGCGGCCACATCACAGGCCGGCAGCACCACAAACTTTCTAGCTGTATAACGTGGATGCGGCACGACGAGCGCATTAGAGGCACCGACTGGCCCGCGTCCGCCGATCAATCCGCGTCGACCCGCCGGGGCCTCGCCACATAGCCGACCGTGCAAGACAACGTCCAAGTCAATCGAGCGGGCACCCCAACGGTTCTCGCGTTTGCGACCAAGTTCATGCTCGGTTTGTTGCAGCACGTCTAAAACTTCGGCAGCCGAGCAGTGCGTTGCGAAGGCGGCCACGGCGTTGAGAAATGGTGATTGGCCACCCGGCCCGCCGATCGGTGGTGTTTCAAACAATCGGCTGGTCCGCAATCCACCGCCTGGTGGCGAGGTCGGACAATTCTCTGCAGGCGCGACGATTCCCGAGCGATCAATCAACTGCGCCGCGCGAGCGACAACCGTATCTCGATCGCCTAAGTTGGAACCAAAACTGATCAGGCAATGTGTCGGCATGGCGACAGATTAGCCCGCTCTGCCGGCACGGTACACGGGGCTACAACCCAGTGCGATTAATCGTAAGCCCGCCGAACGGAATGATCCCGTAAATGCCGTCCGTGAAGACTTGGCTAACAAAATTGTTGAAGACTTGAATTGGGCGATCGGGCACGATCACCACGTCGGCATCGCGCAGCCAAATCTCGTCAGCGGGCGTGGGGCGTTTGCCGCGAATCGCACCGTTGAGATCGAGCATCGTTGAAATCATCCGCCAATCTTCGGCGCGGCGAAACACTACGACTTGCCGCAAATTGCCGCCTGGCAAATGGCCGCCCGCCGAAGCGATCGCTCCGAGTACCGTTGTCGGTGCGGTTAACTCCTGACGACCTGGCTGATTGACTTGGCCGAGCACGTATACGAAATGCGGTGCCTGTTGGGTCAGGATCGGCTCAACTTCTAAACCGACGACCACCTCCGCGTAACGCAAATTGATTTCGCGTTTGAGTTGTTCGAGTGTGAAACCATGCACACTAATGCCGCCGATGCCTGGCAAACGAATATGCCCATCTGGCATCACTGTGACGGTGATCGCTTGCGCGGTGAAACCGCCGAGGCCACCGACGGCGGCACGTATATCTTCGGCCAAGGTGTTGGTGCGAACAGGCGTGACATCAATGGCTGGGTCGTCATAGAAAGCTTCGTATTCACGCTCGAGCAACTCTCGCAAACCTTGCACCGTCAAGCCCGCCGCTTGAACTTGGCCGAGCAACCGGACCGTGATCGTTCCGTCAGGCTGTACCAACAAACCATTTTCAAGCGTCCCACGATCGAGATCCTCATCTGCGATCGACTCAATCGAAACTTCATCACCCGGCATCAAACGGTATTGTCCGTTGTCTTGTCGGCGCGTGACCAAGTACACAATTTGAATTTGATCACCGGGGCGGATGTGGTACTTGGCCAGATGCTGTAGTCGCGATGGCCCCGCGTAACCACCGGGACCGTACGCATCAAAACGCATCGGTCGCATATCTTGCCAACGGGCTTCGCTACCGCACGCGGTGGCACAGTCCACACCCAGCATGCACTTAGGGCATCCGTAACCTTGCGGCCCTGCCACCATCGCGGTGCCACACGTCATACATCCACTGTGCATCTGTGGCGATGCCGCGAATGGCTGTCCCATATACTGCTGAGCAAAACACGGCGGGATCCACGCGATGAAACAAAGCGAGACCAGTTGATAGAGTAGACGATGAGAAATCGTATTCATGATCAATTCAACGAGGAAGTTGTTTTTGGGAGTGGGTGGTCGGATCGCAGTTCGATCGTTACCACCATTTCTTCATCGCAGGTAAGAAGCGGGAGCTGACACGACCCGCATTGTTAAGTGGTTGATGGTTTGATGATTCAGCCGTAGGAGATTGATACTCGGGCAACAACGCTGGTTGGTTTTCAGCAGGTGGTGACTGTGTTCGAAACGAAGCCGTCATCGCTTGGAAGAAATTCTGCGATGAGGGTGCCGCTGGATCCTCCGACGTCGCCGGTTGTTGCATCGCGGTGCTTACGAATTGCTGATGCACCGGTGTCATTTGATTGGAGCGAAGATCTGCTTGCGATTGTGGTGATCCAGGGATCACGCTTGTTGAAATCGCGGCGAATTGATCAGGGGATAATGTCGTGATCTCCGGTACACGCGTTGGTTGGTCTGCTTGCATCTCAGGCACGCGTGTGGCTGCCAAGATTGATGAACCGTATGGCGACCTCGCAGTCTGTTGTGCGGTCGCGTTGAGGCTGGCCAACCGGGCGGCGTTAGCGGGGTTGTGTTGCAGAGTTAGCGAATGCCCTAGCGCCCAGCGAGCTTCATCAATCAACCCGACATCAGCGAGTTGGTGGCCGAGTTTCGCGACCAGATCCGCATTGGAGCTTTGTCCCTGCACAGCGGCACGACGCAAGCAAATCGCAGTGGGGCCAGGGAGTTGAGTTGGCTCGTTGCGTCCCAAACGGATTGCGGCGAGCAGGTCCATGGTTTGCGCGGCGAGCATGCTGTCGGCAGCAATGCCACTGAATTGCGATCGTGCGAAATCGAGATACCGGTCAATCGCTTCGCTCGCCGTTGGCAGTTCAGCGTTTGAGTTTTGTTGCCCCCGTTGTTGACCCAACCGAACGCGGGCCTCTGCCGAATAACTCCCCATCATCGGCGGCAACGTCTCGCGGACCACGCTGGTCTGGTGAGCACGTGCTAGTCGCGCGATCGCTTGCGGATCGCCTTGCGCGAACGGGCCAACGAAATCTTGAGCCTCGATCAACGCTCGTTTGCCCTGATAAAACTGACGCAGTGCGTCGCCCGCTTGATTGGCCTCGCCCGTGGCCCGCGAACCGGGGCCTCGTGGGGAGCGCGCCAAGTCGATTGCCGTCGCGGCTTTTTCTAAAGCGTCCCAGGCTGACGTTTCCGCCGATGCGTATGCCGCACACTCGTATTCCAATCCGGCTTGACGCAACAACGTCGCGGCGGCGTCGATTTGCGATTGAGCGGTTTGCGAAGCCAAATAGACTGCGGTTGCGGAAGGTGGTGCTGGCGGCGTGCTGGCGATGAAATTCGATCGCTGACGGGCGGCACTGGCCAGGCGTGTGTTGGAATGCGAAAAACTTGGCGGTGCTTCACTGGGCTTGTCGGACCGAGCGTCGACGAAGTTGTCGTCGCTACTGGCGACGGGCAATCGTGACGGGCGAACTGCGGCTGCTGTGGGCGCGAGGGTGGGCTGCCGCGATGCACCGAATGACTGGGGCGCGAAAGCGGAAGGAGGCGGGCCGATGTGGACGTCCGATGGATAGCTAACACTGCTGGTCGGCGGGTGGACTTCGGCTGAGGCGGTTGCTAGCGGCATCGAAACAGACGATCTCGCGGATTGGCCGACCTGGGGCATCTGCAAGCGGGCCTGAGCGATGGGCAGACTGCTGGAACGTTGGCTTTGCCAAGACGAAGCCAATGATTGCTCGACTGCAAACGGATTGACTTGTTGCGCCGAAACCACCGGACTACTAACAATGACACTCGCCACCGCCCATAATCCCGAAGCGATCGCGAGTGATTCGGCGAAGCGACGTCGAGTGGCATTTTGGCATGTGTGATTCATGAACGTGTCTCTCAAATGACGGCGCGAGCATCGACGGTTGACGCAGGTCTCAGGTGTCATCGACCACCAACCAGGCGGGATTATGCTGATTCTTACGATTGATGCGTGCGAACGTTCATTACATGTCGCACAACCCGAAAAATCGTTACATGTTAACACCCTGATCCTGCCATTTTTCACAGGGCCATGTTTCGATTGTGTCCTAGACTTGTGGAGATGTCTGTATACTGGCCCCCCGAAGTTACTTATTTCTTATGACTGCGACGCCCAGCTCTGTTTCAACGCCCAGTCCTGCGCAGACTGCCAACGTCATCAAATCGACTCAAAGTCGACAATGCGACCGTTTTCATGCTCGGAATACGGCCAACCTGACCGCAGAACTTCTCGTGCTGCGCGATGATGAAGTTGTTCGATACGATTGCCAAATGGCAGACATCAGCGTTGGGGGTTGTGCTGTGCGAGTCAATTTGCCGCCGCCCGACGAAGTTTCCGTGGCCGTGCTGCGGATTTCCGATGTTGGCGGCTCGATCGACTTAGAAGTCGCCGGGCGGCTGTGTTGGAATCAACAAACTGCCGTGGCGAGCAATACCTTCGGATTCCGTTTTCGTCGGCCAATGGCCCCTGAAGTGATCGAAAGCATGGTGGCTGCGGGCTTGGTCACACGACGCCACGAAACACGCATTACCGCAGGAATACCGGTGCAAATCCGGCGTGCCCACGGTACGCCCGTGATCACTCAAGCATTTCTACACGACTTCTCTACCACCGGATTGCGAGTTTGTGTTGATCGAGAGTTGACGATCGGCGAGCGGCTGCTGATCACCACCGACCCAGGTGTGAGCGGCAGCGTGACGGTGAAATGGGTGCAGGCCGCAGACAAAATGTTTGAGTGTGGTTGCGTCTTTCAGAATCTCATCTCGGCCCGTGCGATCAATGACAGCATGAGCGTCGGCTCCTAAAGATCGTGCAGTTTCAAAGTGGGATAGGCATCCAGCCGGTCAACGCACTTTTGACAGGCTGGAAGAGAATCCCACTGTTTTTTCACACGATCCTAAACGAGCCTGAAGCTCCCGCCGAACGTTTGTTCTCGCTACTAAGATTCGTGCCAGCAAAAGCGTGACACCCGGTCGCATTTTCGTTAGACTGTGCTTCCCGCCATTATCACGCCGTAGTGTTTGCAGGTCGCCGGTCCCAGTGACTTCGTCCGCTAAACTCTCGGTCACGCCAACGAATCCTGGGATTCCACACCGATGCGACTTGCCGATTTATTTCGCGCCCGCGACGCTTCTCGTATCGAATCCCTGCGTTTGATCGCTCGGCAAGCTGTCGAGGGCATGGCGGCAGGTCGACATCGCTCGCCACACAAAGGCTCCAGTGTTGAGTTCAAAGAGCACCGTCCGTACGTGCCAGGCGATGAACTGCGTAATATCGACTGGAAAGCGTTCGGTAAAAGCGATCGGTTGTATATCCGCGAATTTGAAGAAGAAACCAACTTGCGGTGCATGTTGCTGGTCGATCACAGCGGCAGCATGGCCTACGGCGGCACCCGCGCACGCTCGCTGACCCGCGAAGCTCAAAAAGCGTCGACTTCCGCATCCGCCTCACCGCCGCCCTCGTGGTGGGAAGGTACCAAGCAAGAATACGCCACCGGATTGGCTGCGGCTCTGGCATACTTGATGCTGTCCAGCCAAGACTCGGTGGGCCTGATGACATTCGATACCAAAGTCCGCGACTATGTGCCGCCACGCATGTTGCCATCGCACTTGCAACTCGTCCTGAACACGCTCGCCCAAGATCGTCGCGGTGGCGAGACCGATTTGGGTACCGTGCTGCGACAAGCCGCTGTGAAATTGCCTCGCCGTGGTTTGGTCGTGCTCATCTCAGACGGCTTCGGTGATATGGAAACGCTCGGTCGCTCATTGACGCTCCTTCGTGCGGGCCGGCAAGACGTGATTTTTTTGCAAGTCCTCGATCCCGACGAAGTCGATTTTCCCTTTAACGAACGCATTGAGTTTCGCGATCTCGAAGTTGAGAACAAAAGCGAGATCATCGACGCCCGACAAATTCGCAGTCGTTATCTCGAATCATTGCAACGTCACAACGCCATGATCGCAGCGGCCTGTCGTCGCAATCATGTCGACCATTTGATGATCACCACGGATCTGCCGCTGGTCGACTGTTTGGCTCGCTTCATTGCCATGCGACAAGCCGGGCCAGTCTCCGGTACCGCTAGCGACGCGATGAACCGGAGACACATTGCGGAGGTCGGACAATGAGTTTTGCCAATGCGATAATGGCGTTTGGTGCAGCGGCGTTTGTCGTCCCGCTCGCGATCCATTTGTTGTTTCGTAGTCGCTATCGGACGCTCGATTGGGGCGCGATGTTCTTACTACAAGACGTCGTCAACGCAAATCGTCGGCGGATGCAGTGGCACCAATGGATTCTGTTGGCACTGCGGTGTGCCATCCCGATCTTGCTCGCGCTCGCGATGGCTCGACCAGCGATTTCATGGATGCAATCGATGACGGGTTCGGCGCCGGTATCGTTGATTTTGTTGATCGACGACAGCCGCTCGATGTCAGCGGCCAATCGCTCGACCGTTGCGATTGATGGTGCCACCGAGCTGCTCGATTCGATGTCTCGTCGCGATGAAGTGATTCTGATTCCGACCAGCCGCGTGGCGGCTCCGGTGACAATCGGTTCGCCCGCCGACGCCAGGGAAGAGCTACGTACGATTCGATTTGACGGAGCACCGATGAGTATGCAGGCGACTTTGCAGGCGGCCACGGCGGCGTGTCGCGAAGCCTCCAACCCGTATCGCCGGATCGTGATCGTTTCCGATTTCCAAGAGAACACGTTGCAAGCCGGCACCGATGGCAGTGCAACCTCGTTACTCGGTTCGGTCGATTCGATCAGCGAGCGTTTGGATCAATTCAAACCTCGCCCGCAACTCGATTTCCTCGACGTTGCAAATATGTCAAGCGATGAGGCGGCGCTCGCCAACGTATTGGTGGAATCCATCGGTGTCGACGCGCCCGCAATCCTGGTCGACCGGTCTGTTCCAGTGACCGCGACGATTCGCAACGACTCAGAGTTGCCGGTAACGAATCTTCTGGCAAGCTGGATGGTCGATGGCCGTGTGCTTGAAACGGAAACCATGTCACTTGAACCACAAGGCACGGCGAGATTGAATTGGCAAACGACATTTGAACGAACCGGTGGCGTCAGTATTGGCTTGTTTATCGAACATGCCGACGCGATCGCTGCTGACAACCGGCGTGAGTCCGCACTCGAAGTCTTGCGTCCGATTCGGGTCTGGTTGGTCGATGGCCAGCCTTCGACCGAACCGCTGCAAAGCGAAACCGATTTCCTCAAAGTCGCACTCAGTCCGTTTGCATTTCGTGTGACCGATCGCGATCAACGTGCGGACAACCGCGCGGGCAACGGAAAGCATTCGGATAGTCGGCGCGATGTGGTTTCGACGCAAGTCATCTCGGAAAGCACGTTGCTCAAACAACTCGCTGAGTTGAATGCCGAAAAGAACGCGAACAAAAAATCCAATCCGATCGAGACTCCCGATTTAATCGTGCTGGCGAACGTTTCGCGTCCACCTGGCACGAGTCGTCGCGCGCAGCAGAATCCCGACACTGAGGATCCGATCGCCGCGTATCTCGCCAACGGCGGACGTGTGTTGTTTTTTGACGGTGATCAAATCGACGTGGAGGCTTGGACGCAGTGTGCATGGTTGCCGGTAGCACCTGGTGAAATCATCGCCAGTGAATCGACGCCGTATCGCATCGAACCACCTGGAGCACGCTTGGCAGCCTGGCAGTCACTCGGCAGCTCGGAAGATTCCCTGTTTGATTCTGTTGAGATCACCAAACAGCGACAGCTCGGCCAGATTTCCGAAAACGCTTCGGCCACAGTGTTGTTGAGAACTGAATCGGGAGCGTTATTGGCGATTTCAAAAGCGATCACAACAGATGCTGCTGTCGAGCAAGATGCCGAACAAGATGCGCCGTCGGTTACCGCTCCGATCGGACGTGTCGTGCAGTTTGCCATCCCCTGCGACACCGCTTGGTCCAACCTACCGCTGCGACCCGTTTATTTGCCAATGATCCAGCAATTGGTGCTCGACATGGTGGGTTCGGATCGCGGGGGCAGTGTCTTGCCAGGGACCACGCTCGTTATTCAACCAAATCGCGTGCCGGGTGAACCAACCGATGCCGACGCGACTTGGCAAGTCACCACGCCCACTGACAGAACACAATCGTTGCCGACGTCGATCCATTCGCCATTGGTTTACAACCAGACAAGCGAAGTCGGTGCGTATCGTTTTCACAGCAAAGTGGCAGCGGAAACGGAAACTCAGCCAACAGAAACTCCATCGGATGAACCCGTCGTCGTTCGTGTGGTTGACGTGCCCGCTGCTGAATCAGATTTGCGAGCCGTTGCACCGGAGTTGCTGGCCGAGTGCAGCGAGCGACTCGGAGCGACGTCGTACGCTGACTCCAGCGGACTCGTCGCGGCAGCCCAACGGGATCGTTTTGGAATGGAAATCTGGCGTCCGCTGCTGTGGTTGTTATTGGCGTTCATGATCACAGAAATACTCTGGCAACAGATCGGCGTCACGCGTGCGGCAAGCCGTTTTGCTGGCTCGAAACCGCAACCGAAACCTCAAGCGAAAGCGGAGGTGGCAGCATGAGCATGTTCGCTGAAATCTATTCGCTAAGCGATTCTCGCTTGCTCGCGGACCTGCGGTTCTCGACCGACTGGCCCACGTGGTTGGTGTGGTCGGCAGCCCTCGTGGTCGGCGTGCTAGTGATGGCGTTGTACCTGCGTGAAACGTCCAAACTCGATGCACCCTGGTCGTGGATTTTGCCTGCCATGCGCGGTACCGCCGTCGTGCTGGCGTGTTTGCTGTTAGCGGGGCCAGTCTGGCATCATCGCCAGATCATCGGCAGTCCCGCGCGGATCGTCTGGGCAATCGACCGCTCGCAGAGTATGGGCGAGCGGGATTCGCAAACCTCCACTTCGTCGACCCGTTTGCGCCGGGCGACAGATCTATTGTTCGGTCAAGAAAACAACGAAGGTTGGATTGAAGAACTCCGTGACACGCATTTAATGGATGTGGTCACCTTCGATGAAACGACTGAATTGGCATGGAGTTCGTCAGGGCAAGATGATGCACCGGAGTTGGCTGGCAATCAAGCCCCCAGCAACCTCGGAGATGATCCCGCCGCGCAGCTTGATACGGAATCACGGACATTGCTGGAAACGGCGGGCGGTGTGTTGACCGATTTGAGTTCTCCGCTGCGTGCCGTCGCCGACAGTGACAAGGCAAGTGGCAACGAGACTGACGCGGACGAGGCACTGGCTGCGACCACCGAAACTGTGTCGTCACGAGCGGTCGTGTTGTTCACTGACGGGCGAGATTCGGCGGGCCGAGCGGATGCGGGCGAGGTCGCCACGCGTCTCGCCGATGCCGGTTGGAAGGTTCATGCGATCGCCATGGGCAGCGTCGAGGAAGCCGCCGATGTAGGAGTTGTCGATGTCGATGTGCCCGAACGTGTTGCCGATGATGGTCGCTTAGCCGGACGCGTGTGGGTCAAGCATTTCGGCAGCACTGGCCAAACCGTTCGCGTGAACATCCGCAATGGCGAATCGGTGATTTGGTCCGAAACGATCCCTGTTTCAGGTGATGGAAAAACGCCTGTCGATTTTGATTTCCCTGTCGAACCCTTGATGCGCCAGGCTGCTGAGCGAGACGTGCGTGGCGTGAATCGAGACAGTGTCGCGTTGTCGTTGAGCGCGGACGTCTCGGTCGTCGGGGCGAGTGCAGCAGGCGGTGAAAACGCCGCGACAACACAGGTCACAAACGACACGAGATCGGCGAATGATTCAATCGATTTCCGCGTGGCTGCGGCTAGCCGTGATCGTCACCTGCTGATTCTCGATGGATCGTCGCGATGGGAAATGCGTTACCTGAGAAACCAATTTTCACGAGATCCCGCGTGGGCAGTCGACACGGTTTTGTTTGGACGTGGCACAGACCATCGTAACGTTCCGCGAGGTGAAGAACCGGGTGAGTTGCCAGATTCCTCACGAGCGTGGTCGCGATACGACGCTGTGATTCTGGGCGAAATCCCGCCTGATCAATGGACACCACAAGACGCCGCTCGACTCTCGGATTTCGTCGCCGGTGGTGGTGGATTGATTATCGTCGATGGCCAGTACGGACGGATCGCGGAAATGGTATCGGCAACCGCGACTCAGCCTGCGAGTGAATCATCCGTGTCGACGATCATGGCTGGTTTGATTCCGATCCGATTCGACGGCGGAGCTTCCGCATTGCAATCGATCGAGGCGATTGAACCCACCGATGCGGGAAGCACGAATCCGGTGATGCTATTGGATGTTGGTGATCGGAGTAGTGCTGCGTCAACAAGTGGTGCCAACGAAGTTTGGAAACTGTTACCCGCGCCGACTTCCATCAACACAGTCACCGCCCAACCCGATGCCGAGGTCTGGGCCGATGCGATGGGTGATGGCGGAAAACGCAGCCCCTGGTTAGTGACGCGATTGTTCGGAGCTGGACGTGTTTTCTACTTGGCAACAGACCAAACGTGGCGTTGGCGTTACAAAGTTGAGAGCCGATTGCACAGCCGGTTTTGGAATCAATTGATGACCGCTGCAATGCAGCCGCCCTACGCCGTGCGTGACGAATTTGTGGCGATCGGTACTGATAAAATTGATTACCGAGTTGGCCAAGCTGCAACGATCCGCGTGCGTTTATTGAACACCGATCGCAATGACGCCGCCGCAGAAATGGCGACCACGGTTGATGCGGTGTTGTTGAAAGACGACCAACCGATTGCAACTTTGCCGATGCGATTGGAAGACGCACAGCGACGTACCTACGTGGGACAAACCGATGGCTTGCCAGCCGGTGAGTACCGTGTGCGGGTGCGTGCGAGCGGCTTCGATGCCGCTGCCCTGAAAGCGTCAACGCCAATTTGGGTGGTGCCGCCGCGAGGCAGCGAGCTGGATCGTGTGTCGGTCGATCAAGCCGCGCTTGATCGAATCGCTAGCGCAGGTGGTGGAGTCGCGGTGCATGAATCTTCGGCAAATGAAATACTGACATCGCTCGGTGCCCTTTCGGGTGGCCGAATTGTTGAATCCGATACGCTACTGTGGCAAACTTGGTGGGTGTTCGCCATCATCATCGCGCTGCTCGCGTTGGAATGGTGGTTTCGTAAAAAGGTGGGATTGATATGAGTTCATCAGATGCGTTTTCCAATGACGCTGGCAGCCTGTTGTTGTCAACGCCACCTGGCAGCGGCCACGATTTCGATTCTTCGAGCGTCAAGCAACCGCCCGTCAAGAGCGAGATGCTGCCGCAGACGCGTTCGGCGATCGAGCGGTTTGCGAGTCGACGTGCATGGCTGCAGATTTGCCGTGGGATCGCGATCGGCATCGTCACGCTGATCGTCGGCATGATCGGGCTGGTGATCTTGGATCACTTCATCTCGCTCGCCACTCCGCTCCGCATTCTTGCCACTTGTGCGGTGTATGTTTCGACGATCGCAATGGCGTGGAAGTCTGGTTTGCAACAATCCCGCCAGCGAGATTGGTCTGCGATCGCGCGCAGCATGGAATCAGCCACGCCACCACTGCGAGAACGGTTGCTGTCAGCCGTGGAACTGGAAGACCCGCGTCACGCAAACGGTTCACGTGATTTTCGTAGCTCGTTGCAGAGCGGTGTCGCGGGCGATCTTTCGGCGGTCGATATTCGCAGTATGTTACCCTGGAAATTGGTTGGTCGTTCGTTGGCCGCAGCATTCGTAATCATCACCGCCGTCGTGCTGTTGAGCTTCGTTCCAGCACTACAGATGCCCCGACGACTCGCGCGAGTGTTTGCTCCCATCGTGCCGATTGAACGCGCATCGATCACGCAAATTGAAATCACGGCACCCTCGCCCGCTTCGAAATCAGTGGCCGAAGGTGACTTGGTTGCCGTCATCGTGTCGGTAGAAAAACTGCGTGGTGACGAGGTTGAATTGCAGTGGCAAAGTGACGACGGACGTGAAGGTTATTTGACCATGTCGCCACGGGCACTGACACCATTGATCAATGACAGCGAGACAACATCCGCAGCGAGCGACTCACGCAGCGAATCCCGTACGAGCCGCGAATCCTTCGCCGTCAATTTGCAAGTCGACATGCAAGCGGTGCATTACCGCATCCTTGCGGGTGATGCTGAAACTCGCTGGCACACGCTCGCACCGATGCCTCGTCCTCGAGTCGTGGAGTTTGCCAAACGTTACTCATTCCCCAGCTATGCGAAACTCCCTGATGCGGTGGCTATCGAAGATTTTGGCGATCTCGAAGCTTTGGTCGGCACTCGTGCCGAAGTCACCGTCACGTTTGACCAACCCGTCCGCGATGCCCAAGTCTACTTTGGCGACAGTTTGCATGAAGCTGGTGTGCCGATGCAACCAGTCGACGATGATCCAACAAAAATGCGGTTTCATGTCGCCATCAAAACACCCGGTAGCTATCGCATCGACGCCGTCAGTTTGGACAGCGATCTAAACAACCCGTTCTTGCCCCGTTGCGTGATTGACCCGGTGTTTGATCGTTCGCCGACCGCTGCATGGCCAGTGGACATGCCCGAGCGTCAAATTGTTTCTTCGGCCTCAGTCTTAAAACTCCAGGGAAACCTCGAAGACGATTTGCCGATGGATCGATACATCACTGAATTCATCCTCGATGGTGCTGCGGTACGCGAACGTGTCGTGCCGCTCATTACCCCGCTCGCCCAATTCCCGATTAATCGGCCATGGGATCTGATGGATCTCTCGGACAGCGGAACGAAGTCCGAAGCCTTGCCTCCTGGGTCACTCCTGCAAGTCCGCTTGGTCGCGATCGACCGTGCAGGCCATCGTGGCGAATCGCCATGGAAGTATCTGTATATCGGCGGTGACGCTTTTGATGCTGATCGTCATGAGTCGTTGCTGACGTTGCAAAAACAGGTCGCGCGTTTGAACGCGTGGTTTGTTGACTGTGGCGATCTGCTAGAACGATTGAAGACAGCGAGCCTACAAGCAAAAGACAAATCGGAGGCGGATGATTTCGCCCCCGCAGAATTGTTCACGAAAGAACTCGTCAGTTTGAAAGAACGCTGGCAGAAACTCGCCGGAACGATGGACGCCGAAGCGTTACGAAAGGCTGCCTTACAAAACGCTCGTCAAGATGAACCGGCTGGTGATTCGCAAGCACTGAATCTCGATGAGATCATGTTCCGTAGCAACGACTCCGTCACGATGGATCACTGGTCGCTGCTCGATCGGTATGCCACAGCGACGATGAACAAGCTTCCGCACGCGATCGAACGCTGGCAACTCGCCGCTGATCTTAGCGACAATCTTTCACAACGCCAACGTCAACGAGCGACCAACGAAGTGTTTGAGCTCGTTCAACAACTCTCGCAACTCACCAAGCAAGCCAGCGAACTGCCCAGCGCGGTCCTGGCCATCGAGATGGCCGCAGGATTGCTCAGCGACATGCACTCCATTCGCGATGCGGCTGAATTGTTAGCCAGCGAAGACTCTGCCGTGCCGATTGACCGACTCCCGGGTCAAGCCGCGCTGATCTCTCAACAGCTTCAGCAGGTCGAGGCGTTAGTCAACACACTGCAGCCCGATCTACATGACGAGACGACGCGACATCTCAATAACTTCTTACGCTTCACCAATGAATCTGTCGCCAGGGTCGATAAAGTCGTCGAGCGTTTGCAAAACGAACCCAACCCTGACGTTGAACGAAATTTCCGCGAATCGATCGCTGGATTGCGTCGTGACATGGAAAATCATCACGCCGGTTCGCTCATCCATGGAAACACATTCAATCGCGTTCTTGGTACCGTTCGTGACCTCAGCCGCGACCATCAACAAAACCGCGCCGCCATCGAATCGCTGGCACGTGCCGGTCGAGAATTACGATCCGCCACCGAGCAATTGACGCGTGCTCGTGAACAGCAAGACACCGCAAAAATCAGTGACGCGGATGCCGAAGAGAAATTGCATCAAGTCGCTTTTTCGCAGCATCGAGACGAGTTGATCACTCGATATGATCGCAGCGAAGCCCGCGAACAAGTTCGAGCGGACATGCAAATTTCAACCGCCAGCGATCTGAAACTGGTGCGACGTGTTGTTGAAGAGATCACGCAGACCGGTTTCGTCAAGATCGGCGAACAGTCTCCTGACGAGGTCTTTAACATCATCGATAAAGCCGCCAAGGTATTGGAGTCGGGCGGTCAGATCCAACGCTTCGCGAAACAACTGCAAGACATTGCTGATCGTGAGCGTTTCGGAAAAAACATCGCTGACCGCGCCATCCGGCAAGGGATGCGAGTCGAGCATTACCAAGTCATCGCGGAAACGCCCACTCAACAACTCCGTGCTGCCGAGTTCAACAATCAGATCACGGATAATCTGCAAGCTTCACGCTGGGACGAAGATTACACACAGGCCCGCGACGCGACCACTCGCCGCCGCTGGGACTCCGCACCGCACCGCTCTGCGGCAGCTCCAGTGCAGTCTCTAGTTACCCGACTGAACACCGCCACTCCGATCATCGAGCAAGCCATGGACGAAGCGCGTGCGACTTTGCGTGCATTCTTGCCAACGACCAGTGAACTGGCCAAGGCCGCTGCGAAAGAAGCCAAGAGCCAAGCTGAAGATTTGGATCCAGAATCGGAATCTGAATCAGAGTCTCAGCCCAAAGATGAGAAACCGTCCAGCGACGACGCGGAAGAGAAAGACGAAAGCGCGAGTGCAGACGAAGCGGATACACAACAGGACGCACAACCGGACGCACAACAAGAAACTGAGCCACAGACGGCGGAACAGAAACTCGACGCACTGCAAGAAAAAGTGGATCGTCTCGCTGAAGATCTGGTTGATCGTGCCAACACAGCCGACTTGAACAACGCCGAGGAACGTGAACTTGCTCGAGACGCAGACGCAGCACTCGACAAGATTCAAAAGCAAATGGAGGCTGTCGCTGCACCGATTCGTGAAGCTGCCAAATCGGCCGCACAGACGACTCCCGAGGCTCAAGTTTCTGCTGATCCCGAAGCGAGTGAGAGACTCGACGAACTCGCCGAAACATTGGAAACCACTGCCGAACACTTTGAAGCCGCAGACGCGGGCGAAGATGTCTCGGCAACACGCGAAGCATTGCGTGAGAGCGACGCGTCGGAAATGTCACCCGACGCACAAGACGCTCCACCACCATCCTCGCAAGCGGACCAAGTTGCTGCCGCTCGTGAGAATGCAGCGGCAACCAATGAATTGGCGCAAGCCAGTCCTCAAGAGTTGCTGAAGCGGCTTGAGAATCAACTCAAGAAAGATCCGCCAATGCAGGAAAAGCTCGCTGATATCTCCAGCCAAACCGTGGCGAATGCCGAGCAAACGGTGCGTGAAGCAGCGAAACAAGAAGAACGTTTGCAACGCGAACTTGAGAAAGCCGATCCAAAGTTGCAGGAACAAAAACGTGCACTCCGCGATCAACTTCGCGCGCTCACGGATCAAACCCGCGCCGTCACGGATCAATGGCTGGCCACTGCTGAGAACGCCAGCAGTCGAGCCGAAAACCAAAAAGCTCAAGAGTCACTCCGCGAGATGCGCGAGGAACTCCGCGAGGCGAGCGGCCAAGCCGATCAGGTGCAGAATGACGAAGCACTTCTATCGGAAATCCAAGCCGCCTCTCAGCAGCTTCAACAACAACTCCAACAGGCAACCGAGAAGTCCGAAGAACTCAAGCGTGATGCGGAACAAGCGTCGCAAGAGGAAGCTCACCAGGATGATCGTTCCCGTCGCGAGCGTGCCGATCAATTGGAATCGGAGCAACGACGAGTACAAAACGAATGGGTCAAACAACTCGCTAACCAAATCCCACAATGGCGGCAACGTCGCGAGGAAGCGGGACGACGCGTTCAAGCGGCCGAGAAGCAAAAACGCGAAGCTGAAAATCAACTCAAGGAAGCAGAAAAGCAACTCGAAAAGCATCCCAATGAAATGTGGGCACAGCACAACGTGCAAGAACGTCGGCGCAACATTGACGACGCGCAGCGCGCTGCCGACGCCGCCCAAAAAACGCGCGATGCCGCTGAGCAAGCCGAACAACAAGCTACCCAGAAAACCGAAGCGGAGAAGAAACAATCTGTTGATAAACTCGAAGCCAAAAATCCGACGGCGGAACTGCTCGCTCGCTCCACGCAGAAGTCCAGCGATGAAATGCAGCGGTTGTCCGAAGGACTGAAACAGCTAGCCGAACAAGCGCAAGCTGCTGAAGCACCGGCACCTCCACGCGCCGCTGCAGAGTCATTGGCAATTCAACAAGACCGGACTCGCGAAGCCGTCCAGCAGGCCGCCGAAGATCTGCAGCGCGCCGCCCGCCACGAAGATCGCTTGGGTAACTCTGACGCCGCCGAGCAATTGACCGACGCCGCGCAGCAACTCGAAAACACGTTGCAATCACCCATGCAACCGGCGCAAGAGAGTCTTAAACAAGCTGGCGACAAGAGCACCGAATCACCGCCACCACCGGCTGCCGAAACAGGCGATCAACTCGGCCAAGCAGCCGAGCAATTGGCTCAACAAGCCGAGAGTTTGTCAGGGTTGGCGGAATCGTTGAAAGCAGCCGAAGCTGATGCAACGAGCTATGCCGCCCAAAATGCCGCGAATAACGCCAAGCAAAATGCCTCGCAAAATGCAGCGGAGAATACACCGCCCAGCACCGGGACATTGGCCGAAACCAGTCGCTCAGAAAAACTCGCGCGTACGCTCGATGAACTCGATCGCGCACTGAACAGCACGCCGCTCATGGCCGCTGAAACCGCTGCTGCTGAAACCGCTGCGGGTGAAGCTCAACAAGCCGAGTCCGGGCAAACGCCATCGGGCCAAGCCGAATCCGGTCAACCTCAATCAGGCCAACCCGGCGAGCAGAACGGTCAGCCGCAGCAAGCGGGCGGGCAACCCGCGCCTACCGCTGGCCAAGCCTCACCGACACTCGCTGCGGCAGCCGAGCAAGCGGCTCGCAATCTGGCCGCTGCCCGCCAACAACAGCTCAGCCAAATCGCCGCTGCCGGACAACCTCAACAAGGCACCGGTGATCCCTCGCAATCACCACCCGGTGAACCAGGCACAGAACCATCGAATCAACCTGGAACTCCCGGTTCCCAATCCGGCGATTCGTTGCAGATGCCTGACGGTGGCTCGCTGGCGATCGACGACACGTTGCGAGCAGATGGCGATTGGGGAAATCTTCGCGAAGAGAAGAACGAGGACATGATCCAAGATCGCAAAACTCGCGTGCCCTTATCGTATCGACCCGCGATCGAAGCCTACTTCCAAGCGATCGCGGCCGAAGCGGCAAAATCACGCAGCGATAACAATGGAGGCAATCAATGATGCCTTGCGATTTTTCTCGTCGACGATTCTTGTCGTTGCTAAGTGCGGGCGGTGCGGCGATTTGTTTACCACCGCTGATCGGAGCGAACGTGCGCGGCGACGAGCTGCAAAATTTGTATGTTCCGGATGCGATTGATCAAGCGGTGGATCGCGGGATTGAAGCGTTGTTGCGTCAACAGAAGGATGATGGTTCGATCGCCGACCGCAGTCATGCGACCGCGATGACTTCGCTCGCCATCATGGCATTGAGTTCTGTCGGCGTCGTCGCTGGTGATGATTCACCGCGCGGCCGAGCGCTCAACCGGGCAATCGAGTACGTGTTGATCCCACGCAATCAAAATGGTGGCTACTTCGGCCAGCAAGACGGGTCGCGGATGTACGGTCACGGGATCACAACGTTGATGCTCACCGAAATTTTGGGTATGGGGTCCACGATCGAACAAAACGAGTTGATCCACAAGGCACTCGATGCGGCGATCAAGCTGATTGTTGAATCGCAAGCGGTGAATAAACCAAAGAACTTGGAAGGCGGTTGGCGCTATACTCCCGACGCGCGTGATTCCGATTTGTCCGTGTCGGTGTGGCAAGTCATGGCGTTGCGATCGGCCAAGAACGATGGCTTGGATGTGCCTATCGAAGCGATCGACCAAGCAGTCACCTATTTGGAAAACTCGTATGCCTCGCCGCTCAATGACGACGGCATCCCACGCGATCCGGTTAGTGGGTTCGCCTACACGCCCGGCACACATCATCCCACGTTCACGATGACAGCGGCCGGTTTACTGGCGATGCAAACCTGCGGACGCTACGATTCTCCTTTGGTCGCTGGTGCTGCAAAATGGCTGCTCGAACATCCACCGCGCAACAACGACCGCTTCTTTTTCTACGGGATGTATTATTACGCCCAAGGGATGTATCAAGTCGGCGGTGAAGCGGCAGAGACCGCTGCGCGATTAACCAGTGAGTTACTGTTGCGATTGCAAACCAGTGGCGGTCATTGGCTGAGCAGCGATGGCGAAGAGCGCAACGTCGGCATCGTCTACGCCACCACACTGGCGATTCTCAGCCTCGGCGTTCGTTACCACTACCTGCCGATCTATCAGCGGTGAGTTAAGCTCAACAAGTGTGAGATAGCCCGGGGGGCGACAGATGAATTGCCGGGGACGTAAGTCCCCGGAAAATAAATGAAATGAAATTGGAGCCCGGAGGGCGGCACATGTTCGCAAAATGTGTGTCGCCCTAGTATCTCTCGGGTCGACATCAAGGCGTTCATTTTGGATGCTTTTCGGTGTTGATGCTAGTCGTCTGGTCTGCAGCTTGGCGAATGGCACAGCGACGTAGATCGATCGCCCTCAGATGCTTGACATCGACCCGGGGCCGGATCGCGTCGCTGTTTGTTTTGAACCCGAACCGTCGCCTGATCGGCCCGCTGGCAAATCCTGAGTTGGCTAGATCGTATTCACTAGGAAGGGACATAATGATGAAACCTATTTGGACTCGTGTTGTGGGAGTTGATA
>JBGSMN010000127.1:0-38291 GCA_041740155.1 Rhodopirellula sp. | reverse complement strand
ATCACCGACGCTTGCGCCACTGAAGCTGATGCTCGCCAGCGTGTTGTCATTGTTGTAAGCCCGCGTTTCGCTCACGCCGTTATTGTAGCTGCTGGTCAGCATCCGCCCTCCGTCATCATACGTGCGAGTGTCGATCGTGGTGCCTGCCAGGCGAAGAACGCGATCGCATTCTCAGGGGCAAACATGAGGATGAACAGTGGCGGACACCGTATTTTTTCCAGAGGGCAACAACTCATGGCTGATGCGCGAGTCAACTGATCGAAATTTCAAAAATGCTACCGCTAGCGAAACAGAGCGGGAACTAGGCTCACGAAACTAAGTGAAGAATACCATCCTCAAGCCGATAACGAATGTCGGCGAGGGCTGCTGCTTCGGCCGAGTTGTGTGTAATATGTAGTGTGGTCACTCCGGTCGTCTGCTTGAGTCTTTGTAACAGCACTTGCATTTCGTCCCGAGTGGATTCATCGAGAGCGCTGAGTGGTTCATCGAGCAGAAGGATTTTCGGTTGAGCTACCAAAGCGCGACCAAGTGCGACTCGTTGAGATTCGCCACCACTGAGACCTTGAATGCGGCGGCTGAGCAAGTGTGTGATTCCCAAGACCTCTGCCATCTGCTGTGTCCGCTCGGCGATTTGGTTCGCCGAAGTCTTGCGCAATCGCAAGGCAAAGGCCAGATGCTCCTGAACGTTTAAAGTAGGAAACAACGCTAAATCTTGCGGCACGTACCCGATCTGGCGATCACCAGGTGGAAAGTGCGTGATATCGATGTCACCGATGTAGATTTTTCCCGATGGAATCGATCGCAGGCCACAGATGGATTCCAGCAGCGTCGTTTTTCCACAGCCAGTCTTCCCCATCAAGACCGCATATTGTCCGGACTGGATCTGCATCGATAAGTTCGACAAACAAAAACCACCGGCGCAAATCGTCACTTGGTGCAAGCCGATCACGAGGTAAGTCCTGCGCCCAGCGAACGGAGAATCAACAACACGACAAAGGCCATCATGACCATCAACAGTGAGACCGCCACGGCGGCATTGAGTTGACCAACGCTCAACTCAAGAAAAACGGTGGTCGACAAGACCTCGGTTCGCATGCGCGTGGCTCCAGCGAAAACCAAGATTGGTCCAAACTCGCCCAACGCTCTCGCCCATGAAATGGTCAAGGCGACGATCATTCCTCGTACCGCTTGCGGTAGGGCGATTTTCAAAAAAGCTTGTGCTCGGGTGCAACCGAGTGTTCGGGCAACATCTTCAGCGCGGGGATTGATTTGATCAAAGGTCACCACCATGGTTCGCACTGCGAACGCACATGCGACCGAAAACTGGGCCAGGACCACAGCCGGCCAACGATAGGTTACCGGAAAACCAACGGTATCACGTAACCAAGTTTCCAGTTCCCATCCGCTCCGGCCGATCGGCAGGTGAAACAGAATCAACAGGCTTAGCCCAAGCACCAACGGTGGCAACACGATTGGAATGTCTACCAATGTGTCGATGATGAAACGACCGGGAAAACGATAACGCGAAAGTAAATAGCCTAAGGGAGTTGCGGCCAACACGGACAGAATGGCCGCCACAGTGCAAGTCAACATTGTCAAGCGAAAAGCAGCTCGAATCTCGGGTTTGGATAAGGCTACTCGAAAATCGCTCAACGAAGTGAATGCCAAGTCGGCGGAAATCAAGAGCACGATCAAGACAATGAAACATGACGACAGTCCGCCCATGACAAGAAAGAACGGGACGTCACTGCGGCGGCGGATTTGCAAACTTGACGAGACCGTCCAACTGGGAATGCCCGATGACGGCGAGGGTTCGCCAACGTTACTCTCATTTGTCGTCATCGTGGGCTATCAAGGCTCCACTGAAAACCTTCTGCAGCAAAGATCTCTTGCGATTTCACAGAAGTGAGCCGCTCAAACAATCTCGCTGCTGTTTTGGGATATCGTGAGTCGTTGGCAATCGCCCAAGGTTGCGTTGCCGTGCTGCACTCGATTCCCGTGATCGGAATGGCATCTAAGTAATCGGCTGAACCAGCAGCGTTACTCAAATAAGCCACTGCGGCGTCTAGAGAACCTGCTTTGAGTTGGTTCACAAGCATATCACCCGTGGGTGATTGTACGGTGACGTTTGCCATGACCTCTTTCTGCACACGACCGTCACGCAGCGTGTTTTGCGTGATCCAGCCCATCGCGCATTGCTTTTCGTGGCCAATTCCCACACGGATGCCAGTTCGCCCCAGGTCTTGCAACGAGGTGATTTCATGAGGATTTCCCTTCTTAACCAGGATGACCAATTCATTCTTTGAAACTTGGACGGGATCGGGGAATCGTTCGGATACTTGAGACATGAACTCGGTATCGCAGGCGAAGTAAGCATCGGGATGCTGACCAGCTTGCATTTGTGCTACCAAAATTCCACAACCGTTGTAGACACGATCGACTTTCACTCCCTCACGTCTTTCAAAATCCACGATCGAATCCTCAATCGCTGGCCGAAGCATCGATCCGGCGAACAGTTTTAGCTCCGGAACATCGCTCCACACATCGCCGCCTTCGACTTGAAAGCCATGTTCGGAGAAACGCTTGAGTCCACGGTCGGAGGCACTGAGGTATCGTGCAAAATGCAGCGTGGCTTGCGGGTTCTTGGTGTGACGGATGACGCCAGCGGCGACCTGAGAAGTCGCGTTCTTTAATTCCGGAATCTCAACGTATTCCAAGTTCGGATACGAGTGCAGGACTGCGTCGTAAACGAATCCTGCATCCGCTGCTCCGAGAGCGATATCGTTGGCAACTTCCGTAATGGTTCCACGATAGGCGGTTGTCGCGTCGTGGATTGACTCCCATGAACCCGATTTTGTCAAAGCCTCTCGCGAGATCTTCCCAATGGCCGCGCTGTCGGGATTCGCTTGGACAAATCGCACATCCGCACGCAGTAGATCATCGAGCGTTTGAATCGATTTCGGATTGCCGCGCTGGACGGCGATGACCGCGTTCATCGTGGCGACGTTGATTACCTCGTCAACCAAGTCCTTCCCACGTGCGATGGTTAGGTAGCTATCGTCCGCAGGTAAATAAAGGTCACCGGTTTGACTAACTTCTATTTGCGAAAGCAGCGACTGAGACAAACCGTAGCTGAGCTCAACCTTACGCTTGTATTCCTGTTGGTAGTCTTGAACAATCTTTTCGATTACGGCTTGATTGGCTGCCGCACAATGTATGTGGATTGACACGCTTTGGTCAACCGAAGATTTCAAATCCGGCGCGGGCATAAGATAGATCAACCCTGGCACCATGAGGATCAAGCCGAGGAACAAAAGAAAAATTCTTGGATTCATCTTACCGAGTTGACGTCTTGCGGCCTGGCGGAATGGTCAACGTACGAGGTGTGCCAGATGGCTCCGTTGAAGAGCTTTCGGGGGGCGATTCTCCGTCCTCGCCAAACAACTCTGATTCCCAATTGACCGACATTGGCAAATCGAATCCTGGATTCCGTTCTTTGACTTGGCACGAGCAAGCGCCGCTCAGGAACAACGTTAAATCTTCGATCAGACTTTCGGTCATGATCTTCCCGGGGATCACTTCCAAAGCGCGACCACGTCCAAACACGGGCACCAACAAAGGCTCACCAGCGGAATAGGATTCAGATTGGATCGAGGTCAACAACTGAAACAAGACGACTTCTTGCTCATCCGCCGGATCAATCTCAATCAAACTGAATTTCATCAACAGCGGAATCTCGCTGTACAGTTCGCTACCAGGGACACCGATTCCATCGGGTAGCGAAACTCTTTGCGCGAGTGTCGCGAAACTGCCGGTCAGCAATTTTCGTATGGCGTCCGTTCGATCGTCATCATTGGATCGAACGAGCAACCAGACGACCGAATCGCCTGCAAGTAGCCGACCTGCAAGTTCGGTTCGGACAGGCGACTGGAGCAAAGGTGCGGTGGCGAGTTCATCGAGGGAGCCTTGCCAGGCCATCAAATGGCGATCGCCAAACCTCGTGCGCAATTGAACATGAGCCGATTCGCCCTTACCTTGTTTTTCGAAAGAGACCTTTAGGTTTGCTGACAGCGAATCGATGACTTGGCGATCTGCGGGCGACACTTCGTGACTGTTGATAATCACCAATTCGTATGGATCGCTCTTCCAGCGTTCCAGTGCATAACGAAAGACCGGCACATTGCATGCAAACGCCGACGTTGTCAAAAGTAGCAAAGCCAGCGCGCTCATCCATTTCAAGGCATGCAGCCGGGTTGGACGCACCGTGTTAATTCCCATAGCAGTGAACCGTGCCATCCAAGTTGGACAAGAATAACTTTCCGTGGGCAGCGGCCATTGCATCCCAAGCCGGAACAGTGCCGAGCAGAATTTCGTGTTCGACTACACCGGTGTGCATGTTGACTGACAGCAAACGGCCTTGGTCGCTCTCTAGCGCGGCGTCTTGAGCAGCCAACAATTCTTGAACTTCGGGGTCTTTCTCGGATAGCTGTTGGAACGTTTTTTCTTCATCGATGATATCGGGAGGTCCAGCAATGAATAGAGTGGAACCGGTCAACGCCATGGATCGAACGTAGATCGGAATGTCTTGCGTCCACTTTGGCTCGACAAAACTGTTGCCCGGCTTGTTCTGATCATTCTTGGCTGCTCTTCCCTTCGGCCCCGTTTTGCCAGCGGAAAACTGAATGGCCATTCCAAGTTTGCCATCAACCAGTTTTCCTCCGTTGAGTGTCCCATTGTTCCGATGAAGCCCATGGTCTCGAGCAGTGCCATCATCAAAACTGATCGCCAGAACGGCATCACTGGATATCTCAGAGCCATCCGCAAATCGCTTAGCGATTTGTTCGGCGGTCGCGGCGCTGAAATACAAACGGACCTCATCGATAATACCCGTGAAGGCGTTGGGGGTATTGTATTCGCCGACAGCTGATTGACCGTCAACGCCAATTTCCATTGCTTGCGCTGGATCTTTGGTGATCAGATCACTTGCCATGCCTTCGGCCGCTAGTTCTCCGTCGACATAAAGCTTCATGGACTTATCCGTATCCAGCACGCCAGCGACATGATGCCAGCCACCGACGATTCGCCGATCGCCAGTCACTGAAGACAGTTGACTGCCGCTACGAATCAACAGTGACGGTTTTCCGTTATCAAGCACCAACGCAAAGCCTTCGGCTGGACCACCGCGCGAGATGATGACGCCCTGGGGTTTCGTCGTGGTCACCCAAGCCTCGATCGTCAACGCTTTGCCAGTTGGATTGAGACTTGGTGTTTTCGGAAATTCAACGTACGAGCCGTTCAGCGCAGGTGCCGCGGCTTTGGGGCTGTTCTTTGTAATCTCCGGAGGGTTCGGCTCGGCAGCAAATAATTGATGCTCGAGCGTTGTGGTCCAACGCAAGTACTCCGGTTTGCGACCATAGCCGAACGCGTAGCCGTTGCCATTGACCATGATGCGCCCCGATGGAGCGAATCGTCCGGCTTGGAAGTAGCCACCGTGTCCACCGGCAAAGCTCTGGCCCAATACCCAGTAAGAACGATGGAACCAAGTCTCGTCCAGGAATCCCATCGGCGCAAAAATGTGAGCGTCTTCCCCACGTTGCTTCGACGCTTGCTGGGCAAAGTCACCTGAATTGGGACCAATTTCCAATCGATTTCCTTCCAAATCGAACTTCTGTGACTTCATGAAGATGTGCCGTCCGTCGCAGGAGAGAATGTCGGGCAAGCCTACGGGCATTTGCAAGATTTGGACTTTTTCTTGGATGTTGTTTCCCGTTTCAGGGTTGGTTTCATCCATCAGCGTTTCGGATAGTTTTTCACCGGTCTTTAAATCGAGCCGAACCAATCGCAGGCCACCATCAAGGAAAATCGATCGGCCAGCAACGCAATACACCATGTCATTGTGAATCAACACGCTACCGTGAACCGGCCACAGCGATTCCAGTTGTTCGTAGGCCATCGTTCGCCGATCCATTGGTGCGGCGCGATAGCGCCAGGCGAGTTTACCCTCCGTCGTTAAACAGTAGACCCAACCATCGGTCGAACCGAACACGACTCGTCCTCGATGAATCGTCGGAGGTGAATCAATGCGAGCCCCTACGGTATGAGTCCACTTGGTTTGGCCGTTGGTTTCATCCAGAGCATGCAGAGTATGTGCGTCAATTTGAGACACATAGACCGTGTTGCCGGAGATTACCGGTGGCGTCAATCGTCCGCCAAGCTTCACGTTCCATATCGGTTTGAGTTTCGCATCGATAGGTGTCGGTAGAGCACCGCTGCGCGCCGAGTCGTGGCGATACGTCGGCCAATCTTGAAGGGTTTTCGCGTCAGTTGGCTCAGGGGCAAGAGCTTCGGAAAACGCAGATCCTTTCTCCAAGCGTCCGCCTTCCGGAACCTCGGCAGGAATCGGACGAGTCGGAGCCTTGGGTGCCAATGCATTGAATCCGAACAACTTCGCTTCGGGATAACAAGCACAATTATGCGGTGGTGCGTACGTTAAGCCATTGCAAGGCATGATTCCGTATAGACACCCGCCGCGCACCCAGTGATGAATGTCCCAGTTCTCTTCATCAGGATTCACGAATTCGATTCCCGTTCGAGATGGGATCAAAAAGTTTTTCGTGCCTTTGGCGATGTAACATCGGTGGTGGAACCAATACGTGTCGACGTTGGGGGCGAACTCTTTCATGATCGCACCGGTTCGTGGGTCACGTCCCGTATAAACCCCGGAATCTTTTCCCGCGGTCAGCGGTGCCAACCAGACGAGATTATTCATTACCATCAAATCTTGAGGTGATTGATAACCGCTGTTGGGAAAGGATGCCTTCCAAAGTTCGTCACCGCTCTTGACGTCCAAACTCTTGATGTTGCCATCACCGCCTGCGTAAAGCACGACGTCATCGTGGACGACGAGCCGAGGGCCGAAATTGAATGTAAATGCTTGCCGACGAGTCACCGTTTCCGATTCCCAAACGGTGTCGCCCGTCGTTTGATCCAAGCTGACAACTTTCTCGCCGTCATGGAAAAAAATCTGGGAGTCTTTGGCGGACAACGTCAATGGCGAGATGGCCGTTTTCTTGGCCCATAGCTGCTTGCCCGATTGTCCATCGTAGGCCATCAGCACCCGAGGTTCTTCATCCCAAAACACGCTCCTCACCGCAGCCTGGTCGCCGACCCGTCCGTTGACTGGCACATAGTCTTCCAGTTCCGCTTTGGTTTTGCGAACGACGACAAAAAGCAAATCGTTGGTGTTGATGATTTCTTCGGTCGCATCACTCCCTGGATAAGTACGAAGGATCTCACCGCTGGCTGCATCCAGTTCCGTCAAAGGTGCGTCAACTCCGAGCGTGACATAAACGCGATTGTCGTTGCTGACCAGTCGTCGGGACAATTGAGTGGGACCGCTTTTGAGCGGCCAAAGATGCGTTTGCCAGTTTTCGATGTCCTTCTTCCACAAGACCGTGCCGTTGAACGCGTCTCGCGCAATCAGTTTCCACTTCGGAGGCAATTGAATCGAGATCCGGCTGCCTTCGTCCATGATGTAGAAAAGTCGTCCGCCCGATGAGACCAAGGCGCTCATGCTGGCCATGCGATCGTGGTGTCGCGACCAACGAGGAGTGCCCACCCATTGCAAGTGTTGAGGTGGCGCGACTACGTCATCATCCGCTACCGAGTTCCCTGTGGCGTCATGAAGGTAATGTGTCCACTCGTCGATATTCTCTGGACGAGGTTTGACAGTTTTTTTCCATTGGCCGTCGACCTTCACCATGGCCACACCATTGGGGACCAGAACTCGAAGCACTTCATCCATTGATACGCCGCCAAGGTCTTCAGCGACAAGCAGATTGACCAAATTGTCAATGTACGGTAGATCGAAACCGGTATATGAATCCACGGCCACCTCACCATAAGCGGCCAACTCCTGGACTCGTTCTCGGGCTGCCGCCACTTGTTTGGCGTCGATCAACAATCCTTGGACTTGGGTTGCATCGTTTTGCCGCAGCGCTACGGTCAGTTCACTGTCGGTCGCACCCAGATGAACAATGAAGCCGCCTGAGACTCCTGCTTGGGCAAGAATGTGGGCCGCTTCGGACTTGGAATCAGCGGAGGCTGGTGACGTGACCAGCCCGCTGACCACTAGAAAAATGAGCGAGAGCAAGCTCGAGAGTCGATGGGTCATGGAAGATCCTACAGTGCGATGGCGGGTCGATAGCGTCGAAACGAGTCTTGGTTGGGGCACTCAGTATAGCCGAGCACTCAGTACTCGGGCACATTGGGGTCAATTTGTTCAGACCAAGCCGCGATGCCGCCGTGCAGGTTGAACACCCGCTCAAATCCGTGGTTTCGCATCATTTGGACTGCTTGGGCGCTCCGCCGTCTCAGTTTGCAGTGAATCAATTTTTAAACACCGAGGAAGCCATCAGTTTCAATTGGCCAGACTTTCCAATTTCGGGCAACACAAGATGGCGGGCAGAACGCTGAATATCCTTGGTCGACCGCGTGTTCTCCGTCATCATCATCCTCCGGCCATCGCCGGTACTAAAACGATCTCGTCACTGTCCTTAACCAGCGTTCCCAACCCCTCCCGATCACGAATGTTCTCGTCGTTAACGAAAACATTGACGTGCGAAGCTAATTGCCCATTTTGCGAAAACAGATGGGCTTTGAGTCCGCAGTGCATCTCGACCAAGCGATTCAATAGCTCGCCAACGTTGTCTTCACGGATCTCAATCACGCGATGTCCTTGGGCATGAGATCGAAGCGCAGAAGGGATCAGGACTCGGCACATAAAGCTCTAGCTTTCTTTCGATTCGGTGGGAGGACTGTTCGTACCGCAAATCGGACAATCTTCTCGGCGGGTGACTTTGAATGTGCGAAAATCCATATCGCGCAATTCCATTCGTATCATGCGTCCAGCGAGCGGTTCGCCGATTCCTGCAATCAGTTTAATCGCTTCCATGGCCGCCATGCAGGCGACGGTGCCCGAAACCGCACCAAAAACAGGAAACTGCCGCTTCCAGTTCGGCGGACTTTCCGGAACAAGACATTGAAGACAGGGAGTTTGTCGGGGAATGATCGTTGTGATGTAGGCCTCTAGGTCATACATGGCACACTCCACCATTGGTTTGCCTTGTCGAACGGCTTGTTCATTCATCGCAAAACGTTCTGGGAAAAGAGGAGCGCAGTCGACGATCAAATCGCACTGCTGGACCAACTCGCTTGCATTGGCGTCGTTGATGTTCTCATTAACACCAACGATCTCGAGCCGGGGGTTCAGCTCCAGCAACCTCCGCCGAATGGAATCGATTCGCGGTTTGCCGATCCAATCATGGGTCATCAACAGTTGCCGATTCAGATCGCTTGGTTTGACATTGCCCGCATGCGCTAGCACGAGCTTGCCGATCCCTGCGGCGGCTAATTCATAGGCCACGATGCCGCCAACCCCGCCCACACGCGAGATCAGTACCGAGGCATTTTTGAGTCTTCGCTGGCCCTCTTCGCCAAAATCGCTGACCCACATCTGCCACTGATAAACTTCGCGTTCAACGTCAGTCAAGTCTCGCGTAGGGATCATGGAAAAGGTGCTGAGAAGACGTGTTGTACAAACTCGGTGAGGACATCCGGTCGCCCGCTCATAGTCGAGGCATTGAACGAATCAGCTTATCACAACTCGCGAATCGCTACCAACTAGCAAAGCATTCTTGACGCGACATCAGTTGAGTATTTCCGCCAGCTCTTCAGCAATCGTCAACAGCCCAAACCTCAGCGTCGCGAAAGTCATAGTCGGGATGAATCAGTGTAAGCCGTTGTTTGCCGATCGGCCAATCAGACAGGTTCGCAAAACCATCCTTGTTCGTCATCGCAACGTTCTCATGTTCGGTGATTGCCAGATAACCGTGCTCCTCATCATGGATGTTGCATTCGATGTGCATTAACGTGGGCTCGCCACGAGCCACTGTCTCTTGATAAATCAATGGAGGTTCAAGACGCGGTGTAAAACCTCGTTGGCCGTTGTTGAACCACGCCAAGTTGATGTTGTGGTCGCCGATCGGTCGTGCTCCCGTCGCTTCAATTTCAAACGTGTCGCCGGCACGAAGAACGGTGATCCTCGGTTCAAAGCCTTGATCGCCAAGAAGGGTGCGTACGTTGCGAGGCATGTTCGGTCGATGTGGGCCTTGAATGGGCGGACTGCCTCGCTGGCGCCACATAAGTACCCAATCGTTCAAAGCTTTTGGTTCTGGTTGACCTGGCTCCGCAAATGTTACTTGAACCGTGGTCCAAACACGGTGCAGTCCCCAGTCTTTGGAAATGAGGTACCAGGGGTGGTCATGGGGATGATCGTAAGCCGTGACTGGCTCGTTGTGACGAACAAATTTGGTCCCGTCAGCGAGCTGAAATTCCGTATCGGATTCGCTGACGATCCGGCCGAGTGGTAAGTCATCCTCGCCATGCCGCATCCAGCTTCGACCGCGGTGCCATCTTCCTTCGACTCGCCGATTCTTTCTCAAGTTCAAAAAGCCCCCGTGGACAGTCCATGTTCCCGCTCCGAAGATCGTTCCGCCTTTGGCAGCTAGATAGGCGTTATCAGCCTGATCTTTCATCTCCATCGAGTATTGACAGCGATGAACGGTCTCGCCCGGGAATGTGCTTAACTCGTGATTCGCCTTCAGCGTTTCGAGGATTTTGAAACGCGAACCGAAATTGGCGTCGGCATCCCTGATGAGTTCAGCGAGAAACACTTCGTCAGCCGAATCGACTTTCCATTCAAGCGAAGCCGCATTTGTTGTGTACAAATCCGCTTGGGCCTTGCCGCAGGTCACCACGCAGCCAAAGCAAAGCACGAGGATGCCGATGGCGGCAGCCGGAAATGAATGATTTCGATTCGGCTTTCGCATATTCACTCCCTGTCCCACACGGTCCTGCTCGCAATTCAATACTTTGACAGTTGCTAGCCAGTTGGCGTTCCGTTTCGTCAGAAAAAAAAATCTATCGCTGCTTAAAAAATCGAGCAGATGTTGCATGCAATGGGCCACTGGATTGATCACGCATGGAACAGTATTTGCTCGGTCGTTCAAGCGTAAACCTTCAAATAATAAAAGAGACAGCCATGACAACGTCAACTGATAACGCAACGAAGTCACTTCAAATCGAACTCGCATCTCGACCCGAGGGGATACCGGATGCGTCAAACTTTCGATCGCGGAAGGTCGAGATTCCGCCGATCGAGGAAGGCGAGTTTCTGGTTAGGAACCATTGGATGTCGGTGGATCCTTACATGCGAGGCCGAATGAAAGCTGGCGACAGTTACGTGGAACCTTTCGAGATTGACGAGCCCCTTGAGGGCGGTTGCGTGGGTGAGGTTGTTCAATCACGACATCCAGATTTTAGCGAAGGCCAATTCGTGCTCGGCCAGTTGGGGTGGCGGCAATTCTGGAAGTCCGAAGGCGACGGGGTGCAAATCGTCGATTCGAATCTCGCTCCGTTACAGGCGTACCTGGGTGTGCTTGGCATGACAGGCATGACGGCTTGGGTCGGGCTAAACAAAATTGCTCAGCTCAAAGCGAATAGTACAGTGTTCGTATCGGCCGCATCCGGCGCGGTTGGCTCGATCGTTTGTCAACTGGCCAAAGCGAAAGACTGCCGCGTCATCGGCAGTGCCGGCAAGCCCGAAAAAATTCAGTGGCTCGAAAGCGAAGCGGGAATCGACGAATGCATCAACTACAAAGAAGTCGACGACTTGGCCGGCAAGCTCGCATCACTCGCACCGGATGGCATCGACTTGTATTTCGACAACGTCGGTGGTAATCATTTGGAAGCGGCTATCGAAGTCATGAACGACTTTGGCATCTGTGTTGAATGCGGCATGATCTCCACGTACAACGCGACTGAACCGCCATCGGCACCGCGAAACTTGTTCAAAGTCGTCGCTAAACGCATCCGTATGCAGGGCTTCATTGTTCGCGATCACATGGACGCTAAAGATGAGTTCGTCGCTGAGATGGCTTCGCTCATTCGAGATGGCAAGATCGTTTGGGAAGAAACCGTCACCGAGGGTCTTGAAAACGCCCCTGACGCTTTCATCGGATTATTCAAAGGCACCAATCTCGGTAAGGCGCTGGTTCAAATCTGAGCGACTGATCGTTGAAATACCCCACCCCCCCGACGGACGCTACTTCATTCACAACGAACGTTTGTGGAGATGCACCAATCCAAATATCGAGGAAGGCACTCACCGAAATTTAGTAGTTTCTCAAAATCTGTCCCGTCGTGTATCTCGCCTTCAGTCACCTTATCAAGGTTTGAGGTTTCTGAAAAAGAAAGCGATGACCAGTCATCGCACTCCAAAGTTTAAAGAGCCGTTCCCTAAACGTCTGGCAGCCCGTGGCTGGACAGTAGGATCGCTTCGAGGTGTGCCACTACGGCGGGGACCTCGACACCTTGCACGACGTCATTGGCGAAGGCAAAGATCAGCATCTTGCGAGCCAGCGCGGCGGGAATGCCGCGGGAACGCAGGTAGTACAACGATTGCTCGTCGAGTTCGCCGATCGTCGCACCGTGCGTGCATTTCACGTCGTCCGCGTAGATCTCAAGTTGCGGCTTCGTGTTCATGATCGCATCGTCTGACAATAACAACGCTTGATTGCTCTGTTTCGCATCTGTCTTTTGTGCGTCTTGATGCACAAAGATCTTGCCGTTGAACACGCCTCGGGCACGATCGTCGAGGATGCCTTTGTAAAGTTCGTAAGTGTTACAATTCGGTTTGGCGTGGTCGATGCGAGTTCGGCAATCCATCAATTGCTCACCCGTGGGCATGTACAAGCCGTTGAGCGTGGAATTGATGTGTTCACCGTCGAGCATGCAGTTGATTTCGTTTCTCGCCACCGACGAACCAAACGAGAAATAATGCGATCGGAATCGGCTGTTGTCTTTCTGATCGACACGTGTCGATGCGATGTGCAATGCGTCGATGTGTTCATGCTGCAATTTGTGATGATCCAAATCGGCTTGCTCATCGAGTTCCACTTGCGTCACTGCGTTCGTGAAATATCCCTCGCCCTCGCGACCATGATAACTCTCGATCACCGTCGCCCGACTGCCTTTGCCTAATCGGATCAGGTTGCGTGGATGGCAAACGGTTTGGCCTGATTCGACGGTGAGAAACACCAAGTGAATCGGGCGTTCGAGCGCCACGCCGTCTGGGATATCGATGAAAGCACCGTCGTCGAGGAAGGCGGTATTCAAATCAACAAACGCAGCCTCATCGCTGCTGACGGGATTGCCCAGCAAACCGACGACATCGTCTCGGCCTTCGTGAATCGCATTGGCCAAGCTCTCGATCACCACGCCAGTGGGTAATGCATGATTTGATGAGCCTTGCTCAACAAAATGCCCATTAACGAACACGAGCCGGTGAAATTCGTCGTCAAGTTTCGCCTTCTGCAAAAGCTGCTCGATCGACTCGGTCGTCAGCGAGAGTGACAGCACGTTGCGATAGGGACGTGCCGCCAACGGACCAACGTTGTTGAACCGCCAATCTTCATCGCGTCGGGTTGGAATCCCAATGTCAAGAAACCGATCCATCCCAGCCTGACGGAGCTCACTCAACCAAGCAGGTGCGGTCGAGGATTGCTCTGCCTGAAAAGCTTTGAAGGATTCTTGGTAAGCGCGGGTGTCGGTGGCAAGCATGGTTTGTTGATGAGAAAGCGAAGGAGTTTTTTGCGATTAGCGATTAGCTTTTAACTACTAGCCGAGGAAAATTAACAGGAAACGAAAAATTGGAATTCGCAGGATTGCACCATTATGGCGTAGCGGAACTCGTCAAGAGTTTCGCCTATGACGGAGTTGAGGCGTGGATCGAAAGTCTTGACGACTTCCGCTACTGCCTAACCCTAAACGCTCACAGCTTCTTCATTAAGAAAACTGTAGCCTTTGTCTTCGAGTTCGAGAGCAAGCGATTTGTCGCCACTGCGCACGATCTTGCCGCCCGCCAACACGTGGACTTTGTCAGGCACGATGTAATCGAGCAAACGCTGGTAGTGCGTGACCACGATGATTGCTCGCTCAGGGCTGCGGAGCGCGTTGACACCATCAGCGACCACTTTCAAAGCGTCGATGTCCAAACCCGAATCTGTTTCATCGAGGATCGCAAGTTTTGGCTGGAGCATCGCCATTTGCAGAATCTCATTGCGTTTCTTTTCACCGCCCGAGAAACCTTCGTTGACACTGCGGTCCATCATCGACTTGTCCATGCCGAGCATGGCCAGTTTTTCTTTCAGCAGCGCGACGAAATCGCCGCGACTAATTACGGGTTGTCCGTGATGCTTGCGAATCGAATTCATCGCCGCTTTGAGGAAATACTTATTGCTGACGCCGGAAATTTCGACGGGATACTGATACGCCAAGAAAAGACCCTCGGCAGCTCGTTCTTCAATTTCCATGTCGAGTAGATCACGACCCTCATAGAGGACTTCACCTTCGGTGATCTCATAATCTTCGCGACCGGCCAACACGTGAGCGAGTGTGCTCTTGCCTGAGCCATTAGGGCCCATGATTGCGTGGACTTCGCCAGCGGCGACACTCAGGTTGATGCCGCGCAGGATTTCGGAGTCTTCGCTACGAGCGTGTAAGTTTTTGATTTCTAACATGAGTTGAAAGAGAGAGTGAGATGTTGGGAGGAGATTTGTGTTGATGCCGTCGCGTTGTTGTTTAACCAACGCTACCTTCGAGGCTGACGTTGAGCAGTTTACGAGCTTCGACCGCAAACTCCATTGGCAACACATCGTAGACTTCTTTGCAGAAGCCGTTGACGATCATGTTGACCGCGTCTTCGGTGGGCAGACCGCGTTGACGCAAGTAGTAAATCTGATCTTCGCCAACCTTCGACGTTGACGCTTCGTGTTCGACTTTGCCGGTCGTGTTGCGGACTTCGATGTAAGGGAACGTGTGCGCCCCACAGCGATCACCGATCAGTAACGAATCACACTGCGAGAAGTTGCGTGCGTTCGTCGCACCTTTCATGATTTTCACTTCACCGCGATAGCTGTTCTGGCCAACGCCCGCCGAGATTCCTTTGGAGATGATCGTGCTCTTGGTGTTCTTGCCGATGTGAATCATCTTGGTGCCCGTGTCGGCTTGTTGATGGTTCGCCGTCACCGCGACACTGTAAAACTCGCCGACCGAGTTGTCACCTTGCAAAATCACGCTGGGGTATTTCCACGTGATCGCTGATCCCGTCTCGACTTGCGTCCAGGAAATTTTCGAGTTCACACCACGGCAGGCACCTCGTTTGGTGACGAAGTTATAGATGCCGCCTTTGCCTTCGCTATCGCCGGGATACCAGTTTTGCACGGTCGAGTACTTAATCTGGGCATCGTCCATCGCGACCAGTTCGACGACTGCGGCGTGTAATTGATTCTCATCCCGCTTCGGTGCCGTGCAGCCTTCGAGATAGCTGACGTAGCTGCCTTCTTCGGCGATGATCAGGGTGCGTTCAAACTGGCCCGTGTTTTGGGCGTTGATGCGGAAGTACGTCGAAAGTTCCATTGGGCACCGGACACCCTTGGGGATGTAACAGAACGACCCGTCACTGAAGACCGCCGAGTTCAAAGACGCGTAAAAGTTATCTGAATAAGGGACGACACTACCGAGATATTTTTTCACGAGTTCGGGGAATCGATGCACGGCTTCGGAGAACGGGCAGAAAATCACGCCATGCTTTTCCAACGTCTCACGGAACGTCGTCACGATCGACACGCTATCAAACACCGCGTCAACGGCGACATTGGCAAGCATCTTTTGTTCTTCGAGCGGGATGCCGAGTTTCTCGTAAGTCTCCAGTAGAATCGGATCGACTTCGTCGAGACTGTTTAGCTTCGGCTTCTGTTTCGGTGCCGAATAGTAGACCGACGCTTGGTAGTCGATCGGCGGGAATTTGACGTTGTGCCAGTTCGGTTCTTCGAGGGTCAACCAATGTCGGTAGGCTTTCAGTCGCCACTCCAGCAACCACTCGGGTTCATTTTTCTTGCTTGAGATCAAACGCACGACGTCTTCGCTCAAGCCCGCTGGGATCGCGTCGGCTTCGATGTCCGTGATGAAACCGTGTTCGTATTCGCGCTGTGCGTACTCTTCGAGCATCGCGTTTTCAGTCGACATATCTTTCTTCTCCGGTATGGATTCGCGACGGTTCATCGCTCGAGTTGTTTGCTAAGATTATGGTTCGTTGGGAAGCTTGCGTCGGTAACGTAGCCCGCAGGCTCGTGAAGGTGAAGTCATCGCATGAAAACGACGACGCTCACTCGTCTTTACGGGGCACCACCGCGGCGAGGTTCCAACGGCAGGGCGGCGGAGACAGGTGGCGTTTGCCTCGCCATGGTGGCATTAAGGTCTCGGTACGGTGCCCAATCCGCTGGTAACCGATCTTCGTGAAAGATCGCTTCTTCAGGACACTCCGGCACACAGGCTTCGCAGTCGATGCACTCTTCCGGATGGATGTACAGCATCCGCTGGCCGACGTGGAAACACTCCACCGGACAAACCACCACACAATCGGTGTGTTTGCAATCGGAACACGGTTCAGCAACAACGTGGGCCATGGTGAAATGAATTTTTGGTGGTGACAAGTCGGGGGTGTCTGCACTAACGGCTGACGAGCGTTGACGCTAAATATCGTGACCAACACTTGATGGTCTCAATCAATAGCTCGCTGCACGCGGTGTGCCAATCATCGAGGCATCTGGCAAGGCGGAGACGCAAGTCTTTTTATGAAAGTCACTTAAAGCATGAATAAAAAAACTGACGAATTTGCGATCAGCCATATTTGGTCACTGCGGTCCCGTGAGCCGAGGCATTTCTCGTGAGATTTTCGCGTGAAAATAAGCATAAACGCTATAACCGTACCGTTTGTCGAAATATGGTCATTCAGTTATATTACGATTGTTGAGGCGAGAGCATTGACAGTTCAGGTTCCGCCTGCAACCTACCGCTCGCCCTGGCCTGCTAAAAATTTGGGGTTGCAGTGCAAATGAGCCATGCTGGATTTGTTCCCTTGAATGATTCAGTCTCCCCTCTCCCCGAAGCGGGGCGAGCCGGGATATTGGAGATTAAAACTTGCGCAGTCGTGAAGCGCCACAAGCCCAACTTTTTAGCAGTCCCCGCTAGCTCGATCGTTTCATTTTGAGATGCCTTCTGATGCCAACCACCACACCCACTTACGAACGACTCGTCGAACAGATGCTTCGGCAGCTTAACATGGGACATGGTCTCGATGAGTTGCTGGCATCGGTTTTCGACCAGTTGTCCGGAGTCGTGCCGTACAATCGCATCGCGGTCGCGTTGCTCGAAGAACCCGCCCATGTGCTGCGTTTGGTTTCCTGTAGGAGCGATGGCGACGTGAACCTAAAAATTGGCTACGCCGCCCGGGTCGAAGGTTCCACGCTCGCTCCGCTGTTGGAAACCGGCAAGCCGCGAATCATCCCAGACCTGGCCGATTACCTTCGCGACAAGCCAAACTCGGGATCAACGGCGTTGATCGTTCGCGAAGGCATGCGGTCCAGCCTGACGCTGCCGTTGCTGGCCGATGGCAAACCGATCGGCGTGATCTTTTTCTCCAGCCGCGAGTCGGCGATCTACACCGAAGCCCACGCCGAGCTACTCGCCCGCTTGGCCAGCCCGATCGCGATCGGTGTTGAAAAGACACGGCTGATCGGTCAACTGCAACAGACCAATCAAGAACTTGCTGACGCTAACTCCGCCAAAGACGATTTCCTCGAAACGCTCAAACAGGAAGTCGACAAACAGACCGAGCAATTGCGTCGTTCCGAGAGTCGCTACCGCTTGCTCGTTGAGATGGGCAGCGTCGTCAACTCCAGTCTCGATATGCGTGAAGTGTTCCGTCATGCCGCCGTGCAAATCCATAAACAACTCGGTTGCGATCGTGTCAGTCTGTTGTTGTCGTCCGCCCGTGCGACGTCGCGCCATGGGTTCGCGTTAGAGTTTGTAGGCGAACGAAACCATTGGGCGGAGATCCCCACGCAAGCCCTACCGGGGTCCGCGTTCGATTGGGTGATGCAGCATCGGGTGCCTCAAATTGTGCGTTCTCTCAAACAAGCTCAAGCGTTCCCAGAGGATCGGCGTTTGTTCGAATTGGGGTATGGCTCGAAAGCTTACTTGCCGTTGCTCTCGCGCGATCAAAGTGTCGGCGTGTTGGGAATCGTCTCGCGTCGTGAACAGCAACCAGATGTCTGGGATCTCGAACTGCTGCGCGAGATTTGCGATCAGCTTTCGATCGCCCTCGACAACGCCTCGGCTTACTCCGAGATTGATCGGCTCAAGAGTGAATTGCAGCAACAGAATGTTTATCTGCGCGACGAAATTCGCACCGATCATGATTTTGGAAACATCATCGGCGACTCATCGGCGATGCGGCAAGTGCGCGTGGCGGTCGAGCAAGTGTCCTTAACCGATTCGACGGTGTTGATTCTCGGTGAAACCGGTACAGGTAAAGAACTGATCGCGCGGGCGATTCACGAAGGCAGTTCACGCCGCGAGAACTTGTTAGTGAAAGTCAACTGCGCATCGTTGGCGCCTTCGCTGATCGCGAGCGAATTGTTCGGCCATGAAGCGGGTGCGTTCACCGGCGCGAACGAGCGGCGTCGAGGACGGTTTGAACTCTCGGATCACGGCAGCATTTTCTTGGACGAAATTTCCGAAGTGCCAGCGGAAACGCAAGTCATGTTGTTGCGTGTTTTGCAAGAACGCGTGCTCGAACGTGTCGGCGGAAGCACACCAATCGAGATTGATACGCGCGTGATCGCCGCCAGCAACCGGGACTTAAAGACAGCAGCCGAGGCAGGCAAATTTCGCGAGGATTTATACTATCGGTTAAACGTGTTTCCGATTCACGTGCCGCCTTTGCGACAACGACGCGAAGATATCCCTGCATTGTTGAATCATTTCATCAGCCGTTTTTCGGTGCGAATGAACAAACCGATCACGCGTGTTGATCGCGGCACGATGGAAGTGTTGATGCAGTATGATTGGCCCGGCAATGTCCGCGAACTGGAAAACATCATCGAACGGTCGATGATCATCAGTCGCGGTGACACGCTGTCGATTGAGTCGACATGGCTGTCAGGAAAACCCGCCAGCCCCAGTGCGATGGCCAGTCAACTGTCTGATTCAGTCCAACGAAATCCTGTCACGCTGGCCGAGATCGAACGCACCGCGATTCTTGATGCGTTGACACTCAGCGGTGGAAAGATTTACGGAGCCGAAGGAGCAGCGGAAACCCTCGGGCTAAAACCGACAACGCTCTACGGAAAAATGCGAAAACACCGCATCAAGGCCACGCGGCATCATCAGTAGCAATTACTTTGTTAGCCGAGGGACAGATAAAAGCATATGCCCAGATGCGATCGATGGGGAGCACGAAGCTCCTGCTGAGTCGAGCAGATGTTCGGCGGGAGCCTCACGCTCCCGGTTGAAGCAGACGTCCGACGCTCACGCATAAGCCAACTCGATCACATCATTGGTCTGTTTGCCAATCATGCCACTCACCACTGGCGATCTGCCTTCTATGATCGCTCGCGAAAAATCTTCGACGAGCGGGCCGTGTAAGTTGCTTGCGGGGGGGTGCGATTCACGTGTCATTCCCGCAGCCGTAAACAGCGTCAAGTCGCCTTGGTTAAGATCTTCCGTTGTGACTCGGCCCTCGGTGCCGATGATTTCCAGACGATCAGGCGTGTTGACGGTACCGAAGTAGCATTGCAAGACACCGTGGGCGGAGTTGCCGAATTGCAGCAGCAACGTTGCCATCTGTTCGGCTTCGTAGTCAGGCGAACTCATCATGCTCGCCTGCACCGACTTCGCCTCGCTCATCAAATGCAAAAACAAATCCAAACGATGACTGCCAATATCCATCAGCGGTCCACCGCCACTACGCGAACGGATCACCCGCCAATCGTCCGCTGGAAAACGATTCGGGTTTCCAGTCACACAGGCAACTGACAAGATTCGTCCCAATTGACCGGAGCTGATCAAATGCTCTATCCGTGCAACGACGGGATAGAAACGGCGATAGTAGGCGACACCGAGCGTGACGCCATGACGCTCACAAGCCTTGATCATTTGCTCGCATTGTTGCGAGTTCAATGCCATCGGTTTTTCCACGAGCACGTGCTTGCCCGCCGCCGCCGCAGCGATCGTTTGCGGACAATGACAGTCAACTGGCGTGGCAATATAAACCGCATCCAGTTCCGGGGACATGATCAATTCATTTGCGTCAGTGAACCGATGAGGGACTGCGAACTGATCCGCAAACGTATGCAGTTCCCTTTCACTCCGTCGACACACGGCTACCAATTCTGAATTCGGATCTTGCTGGATCGCCGCAGCGACGCGTTTATTCGCGATGTCGCCGACACCAATCAAACCCCAACGAACGCTCATTGGTTTGTTGCTGGATCATTCGGCTCTGTCGCCGCGACTGGCTTCTCGCCAAAGCACCACAGTGATCGGTCGGTGCGGATCAGCACATCGTCGCCTGCGACGACCACAGACGCGTTGCTGGGTTCATTCAATACGTTCTCGGCGATCGGTTTGAATTTTTCTGCATCAGGTTGAAAGACCGTTGTTGTGCCGGATTTGGTAAGCAAGAACATGCGACCGTCACCGGTTTGCGTGATATTGGACCACGTACCGCCGCCTGGTGCGCGTGATTTCCAAACTTCGTCGCCGGTTTTCGCATCCAGACAACTCAGCACACCGCCAATGTTGCAGATATAAATCATACCGTTATCCATCACACCAGTTCCGAGCCAACCGACATCACGAGGTTTGTGCCAGACTCGATGTGTTTGCGTCACGTCGCCACGACCGCCGGTTCGCACGCCCAGCGACGCACCGCCGTAACCACCCAAGGCGACGACCATGCCATCGTCGTGCATCGGCGACGCATACGCCAATGGTGCGGCACCACCACACGTCCACAATCGCTCGCCTGTCGCCGGATCAAATGCGGCGACGTGTCGTGGCAACACGGCCACGAGTTCCCAGTGATCATCAGCCTTGACGATGATTGGCGTGTTCCACGCACCACGTAGTCGCTCTCGACGATCTTTGTCGCTTGTGAAATCATTGGCGTTGCCATCGTTCTCGGGGCCACTGAGTTGACGTTCGGCTTCGTCATCGAGGGCGTCGATTTGCCAACGCGTCTCGCCTGTTTTCTTATCAACAGCGATCAAAAATTCATTCTTGCCTGGACCAAACAACAAGATGCATAAATCTTCGTGCAAGATCGGCGATGTTCCATAACCCCACATATGATCTTGCGTACCGAGATCACGCCTCCACAGTTCGTTGCCGTCGAGATCGTAACAAACCAGACCGGCGGAACCGAACCATGCGATCACGCGCTGCCCATCCGTTACCGGCGAGGCAGAACAATACGGATTGGTTTGATGCGATGGCTCGGGATCCTCGTAGACGACACCTTGCCGCCACAATTCACGGCCTGATTGACGATCCACACAAAACAGGCTGCGTTGTTTGGATTCCGAAAGCGGTTGAGTGAAGAACACACGATCTTCCCAAACGATCGGCGTCGAGTTTCCTGCTTCGGGGAGTCCGATCCGCCACTTCACATTTTGCTCTGGTCCCCACAGTGAAATCGCATCGGTTGAGGACGTAATGCCACTGCCGGCTGGTCCGCGCCACTGCGGCCAGTTCGTATAATCGCAGAACGCGACCGACGAGACGCTGACACCGCAAAACAGTGTCACGGTAAATAAAATGTTCTTCATGTCGAGTCCGGTAATGCGAAAGGTATTTTGTTGAGCGAAAGCAGAAACCATCAACGCGGACCCGTCATGATAGCAAAAAAGAGTGGGATAGGCTTCCAGCCTGTCGATACAAATCTGACAGGCTGGAAGCCTATCCCACTTAACTCTTACTGTCGCTCGCGACGCATTGACAACCACGCGAATCCGATTGCGATACTCGCCAACAGAACAATCAAGCCGAGTGATCGCCAGAACGGGGTCCGATATTGCCATGCGAAATCGAGGTCAAGTTCCAACGGTGAATCTTCAGCAACCTGCACGGTCCGGGCGAACGTGTAGACGACACCTTCCTCTGGCAAACTGATCAAGATCGCTTGCGGGGCCGGTTCGGTTGTCCGCTGATGATGCACGAGTCGGCCAGCGATGCGCTGCAAAACGGCGTTGTCACCGGTCGTATTGCCGCGCAATAACTCGCTGAGCTGCTCAGGGCGAAAATTCATTTGATCCTGTTGCAAGATCATGTTGTTCGCCGCCGCGTCACGCAGTTGTTGATTCTCATTCTGGGCCGTATCGGCAGGCGTGTTGTCGAGATACAGCCGCTGGCGACGACTGTTCAAACCTACGATCGCTTGTTGCGTTTGCAAGTTTTCCAATTGCACCCGTGCATCTTCATTGGACGCTGCGTCGAGCCCGTATTGATTGGCCACACTGTTGAACGCCCAAGTCGCCTTGGATTGCTCACCAGCCTGCAATAACTCATTGGCTTGCTCTAACAACTGCGCCGCCTGAGCGGCTTGGGCTTGTCGCTTGCCACTGACGATCGACAAGTACGAACTCCGATCGTACTGCTCCTGGTTGCTCTGGCTGGTCAATTCGAGATTGCCATCGTGGTCCGTCAATTCATAACCCTTCGGCGCGATCACGTTCCAGGTGATGTTTTCTAACGGCACGTTCAACTCGGGGCTAGTCAGTTGCAAGCTGCTGATCCGATTGCCAGCGGCACTGTAAACAAATCGCACGTTGGCGGTACGGTCATCGATGCCCGGCAGAATCGTGAACTGCCATGCGTTCTTTTCACCTTCCTGGCGAATCGAATTGACGCTCTCGCCGTTGACAAAAATGCTGAACAATTCTCCGCCGCGCGGCAGCCCCACGCTCAGACTGCTGCGTTGGATGACTTCGATCGTCAACTCCACTGCGGTCAACTGATCGCCTTGCGGAGACAAAATCGTGGTGAGTGTGCCGGCGGCCACGCGGAGTTTCAAGGCATCGGCGAGTGAATGACGTTTGGCCGAAACGGTCAAGATGCCCGTGGCCGCAATGCTGCGGAACGCGAACATCGGTGCTGCGCGGTTCTCGGCTTCACGCAGCGGTGGAGGTACCGTGTTCCAGTCGATTCGTTGCCATCCATCAGGCAGCGATTCATGCTCTAGCTCCAAACGACCGCCCGCGCGAATGGCGTAGTAGTACGCGAGTTGACGCGTCTGTGGAAACGCGACCGGTGTCAGTGTTTCGGTATCATTGGTGCGCTCGCCCCGTCGTTCATATTCGATGCGGAAGTCAATCTTGCCGACGACGCGGCGTTTGAATTGGACTTCCCACGTGCTAGAGTCTGGCGCGGTGCGAACCAGATCGCTGACCGTGCCACCGCTTGCTCGTAACGTTTTGATCTCATCCGCATCGGTGATCGGCAAGACCACTTTCAGCGAACGAATCGACGCGTTCTGTACATCAAAATGAGCCATCAGCGTGGTGCGTGTTTGGCCTTCGCGCAACGTGACCTCGTGCAACACTTGACCAGTCACCCAAGGATCCAGTTTTTCGATGCCGAGAACAAGATTCCAATCACGCTGCAACAATCGAAACGCCAACGCACCTTGGGCTTCGCCACCCATGCTACGCGGGTCAAGTTCGGAAACGTTCTGACGAGTAACCGTTCGCAACCGGATACCAGTGGTCGGTCGCACAACGAGGTCGCCACTTTGCCGGGTTGCTTCGCTGATTTCAAAACGTGGGATCTCCCAATCACGGGCGTCGGCGGGCGTGATACCCGACAGCGATAACGCGAACGATTGTGTCCCGATCGTTTTACCGGCCAAGTGCATCACGACTTGCCGCTGGCCATCTTCGTTGAGTTCCGACCAATGATGCAGCGCGGCACCCGTTAGCGATTCGACCTCGAGTCCCTCCGGCAATGCGAAACTGAGTTGAAACAAACCAGCCCGTGTGATCTCGACGACAAAATTCACTCCGAGCACGACTCGTTCGTCGCCGAGTGAGAGCACCTGTTTGCTGAGCACACGCACCTCCGGTGCAACGGGTGCCACACGCACGACGATCTCGCCATCATCCGCTCCATATCGCACGACCCGGTGCAACACCGCAGCGACATTCGTCATCATGCCCATGTCGAAATCACCCAAATTGACGACCGACATGCCGTTGGGCGTCATCTTCTCCGGTTGGGCATCGGGGCCGAAGGCGATCCCGACTAGACCAACTTCGCCGTCGGCGTCCGCCACACGCAGTGGTGCCAGAGTGACATCAGCGGGCAGCGGATCGAGTCCACGTTGCGTATCAATATCAACGTTGAATGCGGAGGATTGAGGCGGTTCAATCTCTAGTTTTAAATCACCCGTGTCAGCATCGAACTGCCACGAACCGACGGGTCCGTTGACAGCGCTAACGGTCAACCCCTTGGGGACGATCACGCGTAACGAACGGACTTGGCCTTGCGACGTCCGCACATGCAATCGATGTCGTCCATCAACAACACCTGGCCCTGGCAAATAGAGCTGCGAGGCTTCGACAAAGAACTGTGTCTCTTCTTTGGTCACATCACGGACGCGCGGTGTCAAGCTCAACGTCGAGTCGCCTGGCCCAAGCAACACAATCGCTTGCGTGGAATCATCGGCGTCCGCAGTCTCGATTCGCACCGCGTTGTTACTGATCACATCCCAACCGGTTTCATCATAGTGAAAACGAATTTCAGCGACCGCTGCATCACCGGTCATCACCGGCATTCCGCTGGTTGGTTGAACGGACTCGAGTTGATACTCAAATTCGGCGGTATACTCCGTTTGATTTTTAACTTCATCCACAGCCTCCTGCTCGTTCGCGTCCTCATTGTTCACGAGAGGAATGTTGACGATATAGCTGAGTCCCACACCGGGGATTTCACTTTTTGTTAAACGCAAACCTTCGCCTTCAAACCGCGTTAACACTGCGGGGGCACGCAGCAACACAAAACGATCGCCGGGAACTCCAGAGACTTTCATCACGCCACTGACGCTCAGCCGTGAGTCCTCATGCGTCACCTCCCATTCTTGCGAGATCGAATCCGCAGCGAGGAAACCATCCGGTACGCCGGCAAACCCCGAACCTGCCGATGAGATCATGAACGCCAACGCCACGATGATGGAGGTCACCACGCCGGTTGGCGCGCTGTCAGCGTCGTTGTCAGGAACGCTCGGTTTTCGTTGGCGGTACTCCTGCCATGACAAGGACACACGTTTGCCCCATTTCACAGCTTGGTCCATGAATAGGAAAATGAAAATCGCCATAGTCAGCAACCCATAGAACCAACTCGCCCCATCGCCTTGCCAGAGAATGCCGAGCGCCAACAAGAACATGCCAGCACTGAGCGTCAACGTTCGCAGTTCCTCTTTGAAGTATGACCAGACCATCACAGCCAATCCGATCGCGATCGTCGTCAGTCCGTACCATGACAAGTTCACTCGCCATAGCGGTGTGTTGTAAACTTGCAGTGCGATCGGTTCGCCCGCCGACAGGATCGGCAAGCTGAGCGTCAGCGGCAACGGCGGTCGACGCTGCGAAATCGCCACGGCTGCGGTCGAAAGCGAAACACCAATCGCGATCAGAAAACAAGCCAATGCAGTGAGCTGCAAGAACGTCGATTGATTGCGTGCCCAATAGCCGAAGATCGAAAGCAGTCCAATCACCAACAGCGGCACGAGGCCGTGCGTGACTACCCAGTGAAAGCCATTGCGGGGCAGAACAGGTTGCGGTGGCGTGACGGTACCTGAGCCTGGTGATAGCACGTGTTTGTCATCGCCCGTGATGCTCCATTGCGTCTTCAATACGGGAGCATCGACGATCGGCAGTGCTAGATCGGGACGCGATTCAGACACGGCTGGTTTGCCCAACCGCACGCTGATTTGTACGGGGACGTTCGGGTCTGATCCGGCTGGCAACGGAATCAACGTGGTATCGCCGTCTTGCCGCGCCGTGACTGGATTGCCATCGACCGACACCTCCCATAAACGCACCGGATCGCCAGGTAGTTTCAAACGCAGCGATCGCCCGCCGCGTGATTTGACAAAGTAAGTGACGTCGGTGACGAGTTCGCCATCGCGGGAGACACGACTGTTCGCTTCGGCAAATTCCACGACTTGGCCGACCATTGTGCCTGGGCGAAACCAGTTGACTTTCAAATTCAAAACAAACGGTCGCTCAGTATATTGCCACGTGCCCAGTGAAGGCGCGGTCGAGAGCAATCGTAACTCCGCTGGCAATTCCAAGGGATCGAGTTTTAGCATTTCATCGGACATCGACACCGTTGTCGTTTCGACTTGCACCGGGCTGACGATTTGAATGTAGCCGCGCTCGCTTTGCACACCGACCGGCGATACCAAGCCGGCTCGGAACGAACCTTGGCTGTTATCGGTCTTTTCTTCAAACGTCACCAACAAGGTACACGCCCCCATCACGCCTTGATGCAACGACACGATCAACGTGTCACCTTCGCGACGCCATGTTCGCACGTCTTGACCATCGACCATCACGTTGCCCAGCGATTCGGGCACGGTAATCCGCCATTCCGATACCGGTGATCCCGTCACGAAATAATTAATCAACGCGCTGCCGTAGATCGTCTCTTCACTGAGCGAGTACAGATGAAACACATCCGATTGCACGCTTCGGTCGAGCATCTCGACGTTCATCGTCGCCGTCCAACCCGGCTGGCGAATGCGAAAGGCTTGTTGCAGTTTGGCTGATTGTTGTTGAGTGGGAAAATAGCTCAGTGGTTTTTCAACGAGCAACTCCGACTCAGCCACCGAGACACGAAAACCTGCCGCAGCCATGATGCCGATATCACCGCGAACCGTCTTGGCTCCTGGCAACCCGATCGTCGGCAACGTCCACTCACCGGCAGCAGCGGTCTCACTTTTTTCAAGATGCAACGATACGAGTTGTCGACCGCTAACATCGGCACCAAACATTACTCGCAAGTTGCGTCCTCCGTCGACAACCTCCGAGGCCGTGATGTAATCCGCGACACTCGCTCCGGTTACCGACACGACGCTGTAGTCGGTGGGGATCGTGAAATCCCATTCGCGAATCGGGGCTTCGCGGATATCAAGTTCCATGTCAGCGTGAATGACGCGGTCCGTTTCCGCCAACTCGTAAACGATTAATTGCGAGACGTTGACTTCCGGTTCAATCCGATCCGCAGCGATCGTGAAAGCATGCTCGGCGGCGGGAAACCGGTACACGAAAACCTGTCGGGCTTCCAACGCGTCACCCGGGTATTGGTCCGGCGAAAGCTGAGTCAAACCTTTCAGTCCCGTCGGTTCCAACCGCACCGAACCGGAATTGGCGATGCGCAGGAAACCGGAATGGCGGATCGCGCCAACTGGGTCGAGCCGCAAACCCTCGACGCGAACCGGGAATGCAGCAAGCGCCGTTTGACTTCGCACGTTGAGTTGGCTTTCGCCCGTGATCGCTTGGCTGAAGGTGACCTCGAGCGTCCGCTCTTCACCTTCCCCACTGACTTTCCAAGCGACGATGTTGGTGCCTTCGACGCCGAGAATTTCACCGGGGCCATGCAATCGAAGTTGAAATGATGTCAATTCGCCTTGCAGCACTCGGTAGTTGATGAAATGGTTCTGACGTAGCAAACCGGCACCAACGGTGGTTTCGATTTGGGCGGTCGTTGTGAAAAACAATTTGCCTTCGGCGGCTTGCCGGGCGGGTTTCCATTGCAGGCGTGCGCGGCCAGTGGCGGGTAGGAAACCGAGCCAGGAGGCTTCGCGATGCTGCGGGACGACGTATTCTTGGCTGCGCGAGAACTCAATCTCAGGGCCGAGGCCTTCGAGCACGAGTGGCACGACAGCGCCGCCTGCGATCGTGAAATCCATGCCTTTTCCCGCTGATTCAGGGTCCGTTGAAACGGCGACAAAGTCCAGCGTGATTGGGAACGTGCCGGGCTTTGCAAACACGAGTTTGTAAACCGGTTGGTTGTTCTCAGTGCTGAGTCGGATTTGATAGTTTTCATTTTCGGGAAGATTGCTGAGGGCGGCGCGGCCCGACAGCACGATGATCTCCGCGCCAGCCTCGTTGACGTTCGCGGTGCCGCGAAGTTGAAAGCTCATCGAACGCTGATTCTCGTGCAGCGTGCCGGTCAACGAGATGTCGATCAACTCCACCGGATCGGCTGTGGCACCGCTGCGATTGAGAGAGATTTTTAGCGAACCGCCAGTGATGGTTTGAAAACGCTTGGCTTGATCGCTGGTATGCAGGGGCGCGAATCCGCTGGCCTCGGTGATTTTGCCTTGCACGCCGCTGGCGTACTCAACGTTGATGATCGAATTAAAACCAATCGATGCACCGGGGAGGAGATGCGTGAGGTTGGTTTCGACGGGGAGTTTGAGCTCGGATGAGCGAGTCGTGATTTTCACTTCGACTTGCTCGGGGTTCTCGTTGATCTGCAGGTCGAGAAAACGATTCTCGCCCTCGCGGCGAACGGACCAAGATTTCAAGGTCTCGTTGGAACCGGTGACGTTTGTGATTTCATCATCGCCGTGGATACCGAGACTGAGCGTCGTCGGTTTGCCTTGGATGATATTCACCGTCACGTCAATGGTTTGCTCGATGCGCTCACTGCCGACTGTGACGTTCGCGATCGCCGAAGCAGTGTAGATGACCGGAGCTGCGGGTAGCGTTCCGTGTGCCTCAATAACGATCCGGCCCGTGCCATCGGCACCGATGGAACTGTTGATGGATGCTTTGTCGGGCTGCACTTGCGCCTGCGCATTAGTAGCGAAAAGCAGTAGCAGCAAGACGGTGAGGTGACGGGGCATGATGAGCGTCCAGGGAGTGGAAGTGAGCCGACGGCGCTAGCCGCGGGTGTTGATGCATTCGTTTAACAGTTAGCCGCAGGCGTACTTACCAACGAAAAGTACGCCTCTGGCTGACTGTTAAACAAAAGACTGCGTTTGGGGGAGGTTATCTATTCGCCGCCGATTTGGCGGGCTTGTTGGATCATTTGTTGCAATTGACTGATGCGTGTTTGAGATTCGGTACCGGATTGCGAAATGCCCGCGATCACTTCCGCGAGCGTTTTCAGTCGCACGTTCTCACCCAAAGGGTCACCTTTCAATTTGGCTGCGAACATCGCTGCGGTGGCTGCGACTTGCATCGAGGGCGAAGCCTCTTCGATGCGTGGTGCGTTGCTGCGATATGGGATCGGCCAACGGTTTTCGACCATCTGTCCGGTGGAAAGATCGCGGAATCTAACCGAGACCGAGCCGACATCGCCGGTTCCATCGGGCATCGCTTCAAATTGGTATACCGCCACCCCGGCTTCCGCAGCCGCCATTTCGGCTGCATCGACAGCGTCGTTGCGGAAGTCCTCTTGATTGAGCAGGTGCTTTTCAAAACCGAGTAGTTTGTAGCGCCGGACTCGATTCGGGTTGAATTCGACTTGGACCTTCACGTTCTTGGCCGCCGGTCGCAACGCACCGGCAATCTGTTTGGCAAACCCGTCGTCAGCAGCGGCCTCGGAATCGAGCAAGTAATATCGTCCGTCCCCTTTTCGCGTGAGCGCTTCCAAGACTTCGTCGTTCAAACCATCCGCACCGATACCAGCGGCATCGAACGCGATTCCGGCATCTCGCATCGTGACGATCATCTCAGCCAACGATTCCGGATTGGCGTCGCCTAAATTGACGGCTCCGTCGGTTAACAAGATAATGCGGTTTTGAGCACCGACGAGTCGTTGTTCACGAGCTTTTTCAAAGGCGAGTTGCAAGCCAGCTTCGATGTTCGTGCCGCCTTCGCTGGGCAAATTGTCGACGAGTTGGACGAGTTCGGCTGCCGATGTTCCGTTGACCCGGTCGGCCAACAAGCGAGGCGTGCGAGCGAAGCTGATCAGTGAAACCACATCGTCGGGCCGGAGTTGGGCGGCCAACATCGCGAACGCCCGGCGAACGGTTTGTTGACGATCAAATCGTTCCATCGAACCAGAATTATCCAGGAGAAACGTCAGTCGCAGCGGCGTGCTGCTGCTGCGACCTGCAGCGGCTGTTCGCATGGACACGCGGAGCAGATTGCGTTGCTGCATGAACGGATGCACGCACTGTTCAGCTCGGCAGGCCACCGCTTCACTTTGGCTGGGCAATGGATCGCCGTAGTCAAACGCGTTAACGAATTCTTCGATCCGAACCTTATCGGGTTCTGGATAGTTCCCGCCTGCCAACGCGGCTTGGGCGAGTTTGAAAGAGACGTCGCTGACGTGCAGCGAGAAGGTGGAAAACGGCTCTGCAGCGGCATCGGTTTCGATCAACGCTTGCTGTCTCACACTCCTCCGATCCAACTTTTGTCTCAGCTCGACTTCCGATTCGGGTTTGGATTCTGGCTCGGCGAGTTTCTTACTAACAGCGTCTTTGCCGACCTCTTCCTTAGCCTTCACAACAGGACCGGCTGGGCTGACGGGAGACTCCGACTCTCGTTTAAGTGTTTCGAATTCAAACAGATCTGCCACGCCAGCATCCGCCGGAACACCGGCTACCCGAGAATCAAAGTCAGCTTTACTTTCAGCAATTTCAAATTCCCGATGTTGCTCTGGGATGGCAAACAAATCGGCAGTCTGCTCTGCGCGCACGTCTGTTTCCAACAGTTTGCTGCGTTCGAGACGTCGGCGGTTTTGCTGGAGAGTAGAAGAATCGATCCAGTCACTTTTGTCCGCTAGTTTAAGTTCGTCCACCCGACCCTGTTTTTCAAGCAATCTTTGATCTTCGCCTAGAAATTCAGATTGAGCCATCTCCTCCTCCTGAAGAGCGGACACTGAATCGAGATCCGTATCGCCTAAACGACCTCCCCAACCTTGCGGCTGATTAGGTTGGTATGGCTGTGCAGCTTGGGCGTTGCCAAAGCGGTCCGTGGGTGCGAGTTCGGACCAAGTGGCTGCTTCACGACCGGCGACGATGGCGTCGGGATCAACGCCGCTCGCACCTGCGTTCCGGCCAAAGCGACGTCTAGACAAACTATTCCATCGTTGCGGATCACTGAAGGCAAAGCCGTTTGCAGACGGTTCGGCAACAGGCGGACTTGGCATGTTTAATGACAAGCCCTCAGCCTGGTCGGACTCGCCGCTCAACGGTGTTGCGCCGCTGCCCACGCCGCCACCCATGCCGCCAACTCCCAATGCACCTCCCATTACGATAGGATCGCTTGATCCACTCGATGACTGTGGCTTGGATGGCATGTCGCGAGCGATTTTATTGCCTTTCTCGCCACCGAAGTTGTCTGGTGTGGAACCCAGCGGCATTGGTTGGTCAGCATACCTGTCCGCTCCCGAAGACCGAGCTGCTTGTTCGTTGAGTTGGCCGATGGAAAACTCCTCGACTTCAGCTTCCAATTGTGGACCTGATGAATCCGAACTTTTCGCAAAATCTTGTGGGGCAACTCGATAGAACGGTGTCGCAGACGCTGCGGCAGGCACTGGCATGTCCACACTTTTGCGAAGCTCAGGTAACGCCGACTTGGCATCGACAGCGGATTGAGGCTGAGCAAAGCTGGGAACCATCGCTACTTGTGATTCAATGCCATCAACAGCTTGGGATTGTCGCTGTAGAAAAAAACGATTCGTACCGCCAGTTACTTCGCCACCGGCGTATTGCATATCGTTCTCGAAATCTCGTTCAAACGTCGCCGCGCCTTCCGGGTCTGCCGCAAATTCAACGCTTGCACGGCTGCGAATAGAACTCGGGCTTTGGGCAACATCCATTCTCGCCTGATCGTACATGACCTCGTCAAGCATGCTAGCAGCGTATTGCTCTTTACGACTCGACAATAGCAGCGTCGAACCCAAACCAATCACGATGAATGCCGCGCTCGCGGCAATCGCAATTTTCGTGATCCGCCGATAATTTCGCTTCTTCGTGGAAGAGGACGTCGTGACGTTTGGCTTTTCTGTTTCAGGAGAAGCGAGCGATAACGAACTCGCTGGCTTCTCGCCTAGCAACACTGCTAAGAGCTGCTCACGATTGCGCGATGGCAGTTTCCAAGCATCATCTTGATCTAACGCTTCCCCTTTGCCGGCCTCATCCAGCAACCCATGCACCATTTCAAAACGGGCGTGCAGCGAAGCAACTTCGGGGCGTTCGGCAATGATCTGCATCAATTGACCGCGTTCAAACTCGGACGCTTCGCCCAGCACGAGGGCGACGATGCGAACTTCCAAATCGGGATCTATCGGTGGTGTGTTGGTTGAGAAATTCATGACTCGTTATCGACTCCGAACGGGCGAAGTTTGTCGGCTAGCTCTTTCAAAATGTGATGCAAGCGGTAACCAACGTTGCTGATGCTGACGCCAGTCTGCTCGCTGATCTCGCGGTACTTCAGGTTGTCGAAATATTTCAGGGTCACCAATCGGCGATCCATCACAGGGAGTTCGGCGATGAGCTGACGCAGCGCACCGGTGGCTTCCATCCGTAACATCAACTGCTCAGGCGGCTCATCCGCACCCCTATCGGGCAGCGCGTCTTGCTCGTCGCCGCTTAACACTTCTCGCTGATGATCGCGGCGGTGCGTGAAGGCTTTGTTGCGAACAGTCCGGAACAGCCACGCTCGCGGTGCGTCGACTTCGCCCCAGTGTGCATGCAGCAACAGAAAAACTTCTTGGACGATCTCTTCAGCAATCGCTCGGCGACCCGTAAGCGAAAACGCGTACCGCAGCAGCGGCGTCTCCTCGACATCAAACAACTCTGGCAGGGTGAGCTGGCTCACTACCTGGGCACTCGGCGGTTTGACTCCGGGAGTCGGTTGAAGCATCGAAATGGTTCGCTGGTGGGGGCGATCGGAAATCACGACCTTGTATCCTCTCTGAAGAGAAGACTCGTGGCGAACGTTTTTCTTAGAAGAATTCCTCAAAAACTTTATTGCAAATGATTCGCAATAAGCCTTGTCGGCCGATGGTTCGGTGCTTAAATTAGATTGGAAATGGCCCTGGCGAGCCTGTCCGCTCGCACGAAATCACCCTTGATCAGCGACTTTTCGATGGATTCGACGCCGCCGACCTCAACCGCCCCGCACACCGATTCAGCGGCCACCATGACAGAAACTGAGGTGCCACAACTTGAGATGCCAGAAACCGCCGAGATTGAGACGCGGGTGATGGGATCGACGTCCGGCAAGCAGCATCCCAATAACGCTTCGCACACTTTGAAAGTTGTGCGGTTTGAAAACCTGGCCTGTTGCGGCGACGAAATATGGATCGAAAACGAAGGCCAATTGTACCGCCTGCGAAAAACTCGCCAAGGCAAATTGATTCTCACCAAATAACTGGTTCTTAGCAAACAACCTGACTCGCGAGTTACCAAATATCGTGACCACCAACGAGAACATCCTGTCGATCATCGACGGTTCAACGGATCATCAAAGATTGGTGATCGTGCATCGCTGCTCCGCCCCGACGAAAGCGATGGGCTTGACGCTGAACGTCCGTCCGTTCTGCGAAGAGATTCAAATTCAAGCGATCCTAGAGCGACCGATTGTGCTCCGGCAGGAATCGTTCAGCCCAGCGGTGGGCTGGTTCGTGCAGAGCGAAATGGAACTGACGATGGACCAATGGTCAGCGCTGCGGATGACGATCGTGCCAGCGAAGTCGACGACTCGTCGCAGTCGAACGTTCCAGTCCCTGCATGACGATTTGGCAATCTTGCCGATGCATGGTGACCAAGCAGTGCCAGCATAGAGCACCGCATCTCCGTAAAGCACAAACTTAAACCTAAACCTAAACTCGAGTCCTTCAACCGCGTGTTCCAGCAAAACTTAAAGCTGACAAAAACATCGCGAGCCTTTGCCCTTAACTTCGCGACACGGTGGCTGTTTGCTTTGAATGTTCCGCATCGCCACTGTAAGCGGTGTCGATAAGCAGTTCACCGGGGAGCAGGTCATAACGAGGCAAGCGTGCTGGCGGACCTGAGACTCGCGTATTAGCTTACTGGCTTCGCGGCGAACCGACAGGTTCTCGCATGATCCCGCACGAGAAGCTAGGGAATCCGTTGTGAAGAAGCAGTTGCAGGATTACGGGAAATCGTTCTCGTTCGTCGGCTTAGTCGTTGCGACCTTGTTTTTTGCGGGGTCCGTCACCCCATCGTTGCTGCCACGGCCTTACTTTGTTCAAGGCATCTTGTCAGGCGTTTCGCTGGCGATTGGCTACGCGGTTGGCGTCGCGTCAGTCTGGAGTTGGCAATTTCTCGAGCTACAACGTCCTGGACCGAAACTCGAACGCTGGTCCAAACGCGTGACCATGGTCATCGTGACGACGATCGTCATCGTTTGCGTGTGGCGAATGACTCAGTGGCAAAATTCAATTCGCGAGGTCATGGAGTTGCCACGTATCGATTCCGCGTACCCGATGCGGTTCTTTCTAATGGCGATCGTGCTCGGGTGCCTGCTGGTAGGGATGGGGCGTTTGATTCTCGCCGCCGGGGCCAGGCTGTCGCGTTCTCTCAATCGGTACTTGCCGCGACGAATTGCGATCGCATCAAGCGCCGTCGTGGTGTCCTCAGGGGTGATTTTCATTGCCAACGGGCTCGTTGCAAAAGGCTTATTGAACTTGGCCGACCAGTTTTTTCTACGCGCCGATGAGTTCATTGACGAGGGCATGGAGCAACCCGTCAATGCGTTTGCATGCGGTAGCCCGGATTCGCTGATTGACTGGGAAACGATCGGTCGGTGCGGGAAGGATTTCATTGTCGGCGGACCGACCTTTGAAACGATCTCCGAGTTCAAAAGCGAGGAAGCGACACAGCCGATTCGTGTTTATGTCGGACTGCGAACGGCGGAGGACGAAGAGGATCGAGCCACATTGGCGTTGGAAGAACTCAAACGCGTCGGCGCATTCAATCGCAAGGTGATGGTCATCGCGACTCCGACAGGAACGGGATGGTTAGACGAAGGAGCCGTCGACACAATCGAATACATGCACGGAGGTGATACGGCGATTGTATGCACGCAGTATTCTTACTTACCGAGTTGGATCACGATTTTGGTCGATCCCAATCGATCGATCGATCCGCTCCGCTCGCGCTCTGTTCATGTCCGTTTACGACCACTGGAAGACGCTGCCTAAAAATACACGGCCGAAGTTGTATCTCTTCGGACTGAGTCTCGGGTCGCTCGGTAGCGAAGCCTCGGCGGACTTGTTGACCATTTTCGAAGACCCGGTGCAGGGGGCAGTATTGAGTGGGCCGCTATTTCCGAGTCGACAGTGGAGATCGATCGTCGCCAATCGAAATCCGGAATCTCCTGTCTGGATGCCAACCTATCGAGATGAAGCCATGGTGAGGTTCACGGCTCAGGAAAATCATCTCGACGATGCGAAGCGTTGGGGGCCGATTCGCATCGGCCACGCTCAGGGCAAACGCTTCACTTCGACCATGCTTAACTTTCTCGTCGGCCTGTTGAGCACGGCTGACCGGCATGCGAATTGCCGGTCGTGCGGTCGGCTCCGGTGCAGCTGTTGGCTCATCAGGTTCGCCAAGCTCAACTTCCATCCATGACATTTCAATCCCAAGCTCACAAGCCGCCTTGTAACGGTTGCGACCGTCAAGAATCTTTCCTTCGTACAGCAAGCCAAGTTCTTTAATGCCGTGCTCTTTGATGTCAGCTTTGAATTGCTCAAACGCTTCACCTTCGATCATTGGAAAGATTGCTGCGATCGGGTGCTCTTGGTATTTTTCGGAATTGTTCTTGCTTGTCTGTGTCGTTTTATCGTCTATCATGTGGATTCATCCCTGTGATGTGTGATGTGATGTCGCCTTGGTGTCCTGGTAAGACTGGCGATGTGAAAACGATTTGAAAACGCAAACGCTCCCGGTTGCTCGGGGGCGTTTAGCGTTTAGGCACCGATCGAATTGGCGGTCCTGGCTTCGATGAACCTTGTCAATGCTTGCTTGCTCGTCAGCAATTGGCATCCGATGCGAATAGCATCGAGTTTGACACCACCCGCCCCGCGATGAATCCAACGCGTCATCGTGGCCTTGTCCGGTCGGCGTCCAGTGGCACGGAATAGCTCGGTGCGAGCTTCTGCAAGTGTCAACACGTCCTCAGTCAATACACGACTGACGACGGATTCGGTTTTGAGTGCGGACATAAAAAAATCCTAGTGCGAGTGCGATTGATGCAACGCCTAGGATCATCCGCTTGAATTACGGAAAGTCAGCAACACAAATTTGTGCTAGTCGATTTTCTTACCAGTCCACCTTTTAGAACGTGTCTTTGTGGATGGGTTCCAGGTGATCATCCACTTAACTGGCGGGTTGCAATCCTGCGCAGCCTTGTTCACGTTCTTGATCATTTCCGCCACGACTTTGATCGTCTTGCCGTTGCTGAGTCTGGCAAGCAACTGCTCGTTGCTCAACGGATTTCCTGCCAACCAAAAAACGTCCAATATCTCGCGGCGTTCTGCGGTCGTGAGAGAATCCCGCCAACGATCCCATTCATTTTTTTGGTGATCATCGGATAACAGTTTGTGAGTCAACAGCAGACATTCCAGCTTTCGGTGCTCATCTTTCCACCGATAGAACGCATCACTGGGCGATTCTGTCTGCATCCAATCTAAAAACTCACGATGAACAGAAACGAAACTCAAAACCACGTTCGCTAATCCGGTGAGTTCGACGCGTTTTTCACACTCCGCCAGTGCTTTCTTTGCTGCGTCATTAATGTATTTGTAAAAATCAAATTGACGAAACGCTGTCGATACTCGACACGCCGGCCAGCGGTAACGGCGGGCGGGTGCTTTGGATCTAGGACGTGGCATTCGTGAGGGTTTCCCGTGGCGAAGGTGTACCATGTCGCTAGGACAGTTTTTCGGTACAGATTCGAGTTTTAACGGGGCCGCACGTCTGATTGACGGTACCGCTTCGCAGCGATCCAGCCTGTAAATTACGATGTTTTGCTTCAATACGCCCGGCGGGATTCGAACCCACAACCTTCGGCTTCGGAGGCCGACGCGCTATCCAATTGTGCCACGGGCGCTTGCACTACGAGTAGTTTGACCAAAATGGGCGGTAACCGCTAGGGCGGCTGCTTGTCGGCTTGCGTTGTTTCGCTTGGAAATCCACAATCACAGCCGCGTTATTTCTGTGAACTTTCCTTTTTGAACGATTCGATCCGCTGTGGCTGACTCCTCACCGACCCCCACTGACACTCCTGATTTGACTGATCCACATGCGGCTCGGCGGCATAAACTGAATGAATTGATCCGTCGGGGAATCGACCCTTACGGTCAACGCTTCGATGATCGCCAGCTCGTGGGCGAATGCCGAGACCGAACTCGTGATATTCACTTTGAAACGGAGGCCGGCGATTGTTTGGAATTGCCTGACGTCGAAAACCCTGAAGTTGATTATCGCCAGTGGAAAACCGATCACGGACCGGGTGAAGAAACCGGACCGACCGTCCGCGTGGCTGGCCGCATCATGCTGGCCCGCCCAACGGGCAAGCTGATCTTTCTGAATCTGCGAGATTGGACTGGCGATATTCAAATCTTCATCGGCAAGAATCAAGTCGGTGAAGAAAATTTTGAGTTGGCAAAACTCTTCGACTTGGGGGACCTCGTCGGCGTCGAAGGACGATTGGGGCGAACCAACACGGGCGAGCTGACCGTGTTCGCTGAAAAACTGTTTGTGCTCACGAAAATGCTCGAAGTCCCGCCAGAAAAGCACGCAGGGATGACCAACATGGAACTGCGGCAGCGGATGCGGTATGCCGATCTCGCGTTCAACGATGGGGTGATGCAAACGTTCTTGGATCGTACCAAGATCATCAAGAGTATCCGCTCGACGCTCGATGATCGTGGGTTCTGTGAAGTCGAAGGGCCGACGCTGCATACGATCCCTGGTGGTGCGGCGGCGCGTCCGTTTGAAACGCATCACAACGCGCTCGACATGAAATTGACGATGCGAATCGCGCTCGAACTGCACCTCAAACGTTTGATGGTCGGCGGGATGGAGCGGGTCTACGAAATGGGGCGTGTCTATCGCAACGAGGGGTTATCGCCACGACACAATCCTGAGTTCACGATGATCGAGATCTACCAAGCGTATGGCGATTACGATTCGATGATGGAACTCACCGAGCGGATCATTTGTGATGCGATTGACAAAATCGGTGGTGGTTACGTGCGTGAGTTCAATGGTCAAACGATTGACTTCACACCACCGTTTCAACGAGCGACGTACGCTGCATTGTTTGAAAAAGCCACCG
>JBGSMN010000069.1:0-5269 GCA_041740155.1 Rhodopirellula sp. | reverse complement strand
CGAGGCCCGTCGCCTCGTCGTTTTGACCAGTCACAGAGAGCGAGGAAACCGGACTAAACTCAAGCCGTTCGGGTAGAGAGTCTGAGACGATTTCCGAGATTTCTGACGATTGTTCTTTTTCGCGTTTCCATCGCAGCACCGCTCGTCCCAAAAGTGTTGCCACCCGCGTTACCTGCTCCGCCGGCGAGACCATCTCACGCATATAACCTCCTGAGGCATGTTTAAGCACATTCAACCTACCGAACCGGACCAAACCGCTCCTCAGGAATAACTATGCAATTTGGCTCGACGACGTCCCAAAAAATGAATTTTTGCAGGCCAACACGGCCTTTTTGGGGCGCTCTCTGGAGAGTCTCTCGGCGCGGGAAAATCACATAAGCCGGAGGTCAGAGAGACAAGAGAGTCAGAGATTTTCGGTCCCGAGCTTCCGGAAAGCTGTACAAATGACTGGTCGACGATGAATCGGAAAAGCTCTCGTTATAACTCGGCCAATCGCTGCTGGAACTGCTCACCGAACTATCACTGCTTGATGGTGCGCTTTCGGAACGCGATTTACCGTCTGACCCATTTTCGGACTGGCTCACCGATTCACACTTGCTATTGCTCATGCTTGAATCACTCGACGCAGAATTAGAACCGCTCGAGTACGAACGCTCGATCCGTTATACCGATTCGAAAGGGAATTCCAGTAAACGCGAGGGCTACTTACTCTCATACCCTGCAATTACAATTTTGGAAACCAATCGCCGTTCATCCGAGAAGTACATCATGGGTCACAGAACCACTTTCGCAGCAATAATGATGGTGATTGCTTGGTTGCTCGGATGTAGTGGCAAGAGATAGTATCAATCGTCAGCCGATAGCAACCAACGAGAAGATGTCCAGTTGACTGTGGGCTCACGAATAAGCAAATCCAACGTGAACCCCCTCGAGCCTTCAGCTGTGAAAATGGAACCACGCAGCGAGTACGGATTCGCAAAAATTTCCACTCGCAAAGACGACGTTTATTACGAGGGGATTGTTGATGCGAACGGCGAAGCAATTGTGCCGCTTAGCTCTCGCCTGCTCGTAAACGACATCACAGGGAAACTCGCATTGATTCAATTCGAACGCAAGTTTTTATTCGTGCCTCTGGATGGTGGCTCCTATTCTCAAGACGATCTCGAAAATGTTAATGGTTTTCAGTACGCGGAGCCCCATCAATGCGGATTGGCGAAGGTCTGCGTCAACGACTCGTGGTTCTATATCAACGCGAATTACCAGAAGGCCTTCGACGCCGATTTCGAGTTTGCTGAATCGTTTCATCAGAATCGCGCATTGGTCATGTCGGACGGCAAGCATCGGATCATTGGAACGGATGGGAGTACCGTTGCTGAGCTGAACTACGATCAGGTCAGCCCGCAAAGTGAATGGTGCTGGCAAGTGATCAATAAAGTGGACGGAAAGTATAAGAGCGGTTTTGTGGATCTCGATGGAAAGCAGATTACTGATCTGATTTTCGACAATGTTGGCTACTACGATCCAGAGGTCAAAAGAATCCGAATCTACAAGGACGAGCGCTTCGGATTTGTCGATGAGCACGCCAAAACAGTTATCTCTCTGAAGTACGAGTACGCCAGACCGTTTGACCGGGGCACTGCTCGAGTAACTGTCGACGGCAGAACCTTTCTCATAGATCCTAATGGAAACGAAGTACCCGAGTGATCGCGAATGCAGGCGGACACAGACCGTTTTCGATTCGATATTGAGCAACCAACACATTCCGCCTTTGGATCTGATGCCGTCGATCGATTTCGGTAGAGTATGGCGATCGACTATCAACGTTGACGTGAGGGAGTTGACTACGACATTTGCCTGTTGCAGACCGCAACCTCAGAAGATCGAGCGGAAATAGATCGCATTTTGCTTGGTAGAACCGTGGATGATTGGTGCGACGTTGAAGCATTGGCCGCCTTGGATTCCCCCACAGCTACTGCCATGCATTACAACCTCAGTAGGCATCGAGGCAGTGTTTTTGTTGCTTATTGGGATAGTTTCACCATCGCACTGCCCGAAGGTTCATTTACAAAAAGGTGACGAAAAATAATGTTCCCGTTCTTCGCTGGCGCTTTAGGCACATTGATTGCTGCGGCCGTAGTTATTCGGAAGCGATGAAACCAAGAGAAACAGCGACAATGTCAGCAACGACCGACTCAGATCAATTTCAGGGAACGGTCGATACGCCCGACGGACGTGGCTTACACTTGAGACGTTGGGGAGCGGAGAACAACGAGTCGGCGATTATCGTCGTACACGGACTCGGCGAGCATAGTGGTTGCTATGACGAACTAGGTATGTTCTTCGTGGGAAGGAACATCACGACTTACGCATACGATCAACATGGCCATGGAAAGAGCCCCGGCGTTCGTGGACATGCGCCGTCGCTGGATCGATTAATTGATGATGTGCAACATGTCTGTCAGCATATCGCCAATGTCGCACAGCACAGCGATATCGTCTTGTTAGGTCACAGCATGGGAGCGCACATCGCCTTGCGTTTATTATTGGACGCTGAACGACCGAGAATCGCTCGTGCTATTGTCACAAATCCTATGATCTTGCCGAAAAATCCTCCAACGAAGGCTCAATCGTTTGCTGCATCGCTAACGGCAAAGATTATCCCGCGAGTGCGTGTATCTTCGGACATCGAACCAACCCAGCTAACACAAGACACAGAGATGCTAGCACAACTCTCTGCGGATACGCTAATGCATGAAAAGCTCTCGATAGGGATTGGAGGCGAGCTGATGTCGAGCGGACATTCGATTGTCGAGGATGCAGATAAATTGAATTCGCAGCTATTGTTTTTGATTGGTGGCGACGACGATATTTGCGACGCGGAAACCAGTAGAGCATTCTGCGAGAGTGAAGGAGACTATTGCACGACCCAGACGTTTGCGGGACTCCGACATTCATTACACATGGAACAAGATCGTGACAAAGTCTTCCATGCAATCCACAATTGGCTTGAATAAACTAAGCCCTCCTAATCTTCCATCTTTGGTACCTGCGATGCGTCGAGTCGACAGCAGTGCTGCCCATTCCGAAATGGAAAGAGGCTCTCAATCACTTTGCAATCCTAGTCGAAGGTCGAATGCCAAAAAGCCTCGACTAACCAACATCCACAACCGTGGCACAAAAATATTTACATGCCCAGGTGCGGCGAGTTTCTTTTTCCACTGATAGAAGCTGGAGACATTGATGGCTTCTTGCTTGCAGAACTGTTCGATGGTCAAATCGGACTGACTGAGTCGATCAAACCGCTGCTTCCAAAGTTCAGCGCGAGCAGGATCGGGTAAACGAGACATAGCGTGGCTCCGTAGGCGTAAGGGAAACAATCCCCCAAGCCTACCCCCACTCCTAACCATCCCCCCGCCGAACGCCTACCCTAGTACAAACCCAATGAAGTTGACTTCACTGGAAATATCGAGCATTCGGGACATGGTCACTTCACACGATTACTGACATGTCACGACCAGCGCCGGGCCAGCCCTGCCAGCCGGTGGAGGTGGCCGGTCTTGATTCTCATTTCAAGGAGGAAGCTTTGACAGCATCTACATCCAACGACACCCGAAAGCCTAGGTTGAGGTTAAGGTTCGTCGGGGGGTTGGCGAGGCGATTCGACGATCGGCAGTTGAAAGCGGAGTCAAGCCAATGGCCGCCCCGGAGCACGCGCTGGGCGCAAGCGTAAAAGGGGACATTTGGGTTGATCGCGGGTTCGTCTTGGAATTGTCCATCAAATTTCGCATCCCAACCGTCCTGCACCCATTCCCACACATTCCCGTGAATGTCGGCCAGCCCGAACGGATTCGCCTTTAACTCGCCCACCGAGTGCGTCCGCCCCCCGGAGTTCTCTCTGAACCAGCCGCCCCGCACTAGGTCTTCATCCCTGTCGCCGATCCAGTACATTGTCGGTGTCCCGGCTCGGCACGCGAATTCCCATTCTGCCTCGCTGGGGAGCCGGTAACCGGTCCCGTCCAGCGGCGCGACCGTGTCACCCTCCCGGAAGTAGAATGGCTTCAAGTTTTCTTGTTTGCTCAACTTGGCGGAGAATTCGGCGGCGTCATACCAGCTCACCATTTCCACCGGGTGCTCAGTCGTATTCAACCCGGCGACCGCTTCTTTGCCCATGCCGATCGGCGCGAAATGCGAGGGATTCGCGCCCATCACTTTTTCGTATTCGGCCTGCGTGACTTCATTGACACCCAGATAGGTCGGGCGTGTCAGGATCACCCTGTCATCTGGGGAGACATCATTGTGAGTCGCTGCAATCTCCTCAGGCGTGCTGCACATCGTGAACTCGCCAGGCGGGATGAGGCGGAACTTCATGCCGATGCTGTTGGTGTACTCGACCGGCAACTTAAAATGTGCGGCCCAAGCCTCTTGGTGCTGTTTGGCTTGCTCGGCATTGAATGGCGCAATCGCCGGAGCCGGGGCGTCCGCCGGCCAACCGTTCCATCCTGCTTTACTTGTGTTCGAGCTTGTCACGGGCGGGATACCCTCCACCAGCGCCGTTTTCACCGCATCGGACGGACTCAGGGCCAGGCGGAAGCCCAGGTAGTTGCCCCGGTGCAACCGGAAGTACCCGTAACGGATCGCGGACCGGCAATTCCCGGCGGTGTCGCTCCAGCAGCCGCCCCGAAATACCCGGTGGTGCGGGCCCGATGAGGCACCCACCGGATTGATCCCGTCATACCGGTCCCCACACCACTCCCATACGTTCCCGTGCATGTCAGATAACCCAAACCCGTTCGGCGACTTTTGGCCCACCCGGTGCGCATACTTCTCGCCGATGTCCGACGCGTTCCCTCGGAACCACGCGTAGCGATCTAGGTCCCCCTCACTCCCGCCAAAGCTGTAGTCCGTCTGACTCCCCGCCCGGCATGCCCATTCCCAATCCGCTGCCGTTGGTAACCGATACCCCTTCCCCTCATTCGCCGACAACTTCTTGCAAAACGACACCGCATCTTCCCAACTCACAAACGTCGCCGCATAATCGTTCCCCTCCTGCACCTCGCTCTGCCCCTTCCAAGGCTCCGTTCCCATCACCGCTCGCCACTGCCCCTGTGTGACCTCCGCCCGACTCATCTGGAACGCTCGCGTTAACGTCACACTCACCTGCGCCTCGTCGTCTCCCCGACCCTCATCCTCCTCCGCCGTGCCTCCCATTGTGAACTCACCCGGCGGGATCAGGCAGAGTTTCATGCCGATGCTGTTGGTGTACTCGACC
>JBGSMN010000065.1:0-94114 GCA_041740155.1 Rhodopirellula sp. | reverse complement strand
AATCAGTGTCACACGCGCCGCCCGCGTGATGCCCACCGTTGCACTGGCCTTACGGGGCTGGCCTTTTGACTTCCATTGAAACATGAGGGCCTGATGGCCATCACACTTCAATCGATTTTCCAGCAACATTTCACTCGCTTTGCCGCTGGACGTCGCCTGTCCGGTGACATGCATCGTGCGGCTTGGTCGATTATCCACTGTCGCACACGGGAACTCGGGGGGCATGTCAACAGTTGTCCTGATGGTCACTATCATCAGATTGCCTACAACTCCTGTCGACATCGCTGTTGCCCGCAGTGCGGGTGGTTGCCCAAAACGCAGTGGCTCGATGGTTGGCGGAAGCGACTGTTGCCCTGCCCACACCATCACGTGATCTTCACGCTGCCGCATGAACTCAACGAGATCTGGAGACACAACAAAGCCGCTTTCGCTGACACACTCTTTGCGGCTGCTTCGCAGACGCTCAGCGAATTGCTCGGCGATGCCAAGTTCTTGGGCGGACGCGTGGGCATCCTGGCAGCCTTGCACACATGGAACCAAGAACTGCAAGAACACATTCACTTGCACACGATCGTCACCGCCGGAGACGGGACGTGGCGCAAGCCGTGCAAGCCCTGCTTGCTGCCGCGCAAAGTCTTGATGATCAAATTTCGCGGCAAGTTCAAAGCGATGCTGCGAGAGAAGCTGTATGCGCGGAAACTCAAGCTGCCCAGAGCGATGAGTGTCGAAGATTTTGAGGACTTGTTGCGACAACTCACCAGCGGAGCGTGGAACGTCAAGGTGTACGACGCCTATCGTGACGGGGCCAGCGTAGCGACGTACTTGGCTCGCTATATCAAAGGCGGTCCGATTGGCAACTCTCGTCTACTGCCCGCATTGCGGCAAGCAACTGAACAGTCACCACGAGTTCACGGCTGGTCGTGGGCCATCGATCGCAGCCTTGCTGCGACTCGTGATGACGAATCGGAGCGATATTGCAGGAGGCAAGATCGCATGAGCCAAACAAGGATCGACGTTTTCATGGATCAGCGGAATGTCACCGATATGACCGAACGTCCGCGCGGTGGGCAGCATTGTGACGTGCGTGCTAGCGTAAAGAGCGCAGAGAGGCGGCAGGAATTCTCTGGAGTCGTAGCGGAACTCGTCAAGTGTTTCGTTATTTGATATTCGATGGGTTTGGTTGCGGAACGAAAGTCTTGACTACTTCCGCTACGGGGTAGGCACAAGGTTAGCGATTGCTGCGATTGTAACGGTTAGCGAATTGGCAGCACATGTTCGCAAGAACGCGGTGAACTTTTCTTGGCGACATGGTCAAAGTTTGTGTCCTAATCTTGCACGTCAAACCTTTCGTTATCACCCACACAGTTGCCGGGGGGCCACTGGCGATGATCAAACTAACACGCCTGGACGGTGAAGCGTTCATTCTCAATGCCGAGTTGATTCGATACGTCGATCACCGCGGCGACACTTTCGTCACGCTCAATTCAGGCGAACGGATTGTCGTGCGTGAATCGTTGGACGAAGTCGTCGATCGCTCGCTCGCCTACCAACAACAAAAACATTTTCTGCCGCCACCACCGCGTCCGACAGCAGTAGCTGTGTCGTCGCCAGCAACGCAGTTCAACACGCATAGCCCAGCCAACTAGGAATCATTCACTATGGACATCGCCAGTATTATCGGATTGATCCTTGCCATGGGTTTGATCCTCGTTTCGATCATGATCGGAGCCGCTCCGTTTTCGGCGTTTATCGACATTCCCTCGGTACTCGTCGTGATCGGTGGTGCGTTTGCAGCGGCGTTCATCTGTTTCCCAATGGGCAGCATGTTGAAGAGTCCGTTCGTGGCACTCAAAGTGATTTTGAACAAGAGCGAAGATCGATTGGCGTTGATCAAATCGATCGTCGAACTTGCCGAAGTTGCTCGCAAAGACGGGTTGCTCGCTCTCGAAGCCAAGATCGCGAATATCGAACATCCGCTCGTTCGCACCGGATTGCAAATGGCTGTTGACGGCACGTCTCCTGAAATCGTCGAAGAGGTGCTGCGGACGGAAGTGATGGGAATGGCCATGCGTCACCGCGAAGGCAAGAGCATCATGGATCAGCTCGGACGTTTCGCGCCTGCCTACGGTATGATCGGGACCCTGATGGGTTTGATCATGATGTTGCAAGACATGTCCGACCCATCGGGGATCGGTGCCGGTATGGCTGTTGCGTTGATCACGACGCTTTACGGAGCGATCGTGGCCAACGTGTTCTTCAGTCCATTCGCGGAGAAGCTCGGGCTGATGAGCCGCAACGAGCAACTCAGTATGGAAATTGCGATCCGCGGTGTGATGGCGATCCAGTCCGGTGAAAGCCCACGAGCGATTGATCAGAAACTACAAACTTATCTTCCTGCGAAACAACGTGAGTTAGCGAAATGAACGACGAAGCAGATGTCATTGCTATCCCCGAGTGGGTTGTCACGTTCGGAGACATGATGAGTCTGCTGCTCACGTTCTTCATTATGTTGGTTTCACTCAGCGAGATCAAAGAAGAGGAGACGTACCAAGCACTCGTTGACTCGATGCAACAGCAATTCGGTTATGCAAAAACGATCGATGCGATGACGCCGGGCAAATCGAAACCCCGTGAATCGGAGTTTGCGGTGTTGTCGACGACAGGTCGTGCGAAAAAGAAAGACACCGCCAAAGGTGGCGTACCCGAGAAAGCACCCGTCGGTGAAGAACAGCATGTGCGGATCATTCGTCCCGGTCAAATGACGGCCGTCGGGAGCGTCGTGTTTTTTGAAGTCGGCAGTGATCGGCTCGACGCGAGCAGCCTGAACGTATTGAAACAGACTGCAGAACAACTTCGCGGTAAACCACAGCGCATCGAAATTCGAGGTCACGTGTCGGCTGAGTTCGCCGCCCGCACCATGGGAACAGATCAAGCGATGCTGCTAGGAATTCGTCGCGCCGCAGCGGTCCGGCGATACCTTGTTGAAACCGAGGGCATTTCGTCCGAGCGATTCCGCATGTCCTCAGCCGAAGCGACTGAACCAATCACCCGAAACGCAGCTGGCGGCAAGTTCGGCAACGACTCACGCGTCGAAGTCTTCTTGCTCGATGAACGAATTGAGGACCCACGAGGCATCGCCGATACAGGAAAAACAGGAACCGCCCGCTAAACGTGAGTACGTTAAAAACACGCATCCGAGGAAAATCACATGGCTGAAACCACTACTGTCGAATCGCATCTCGATGATGAGATCACTCCGCGTCCACGAAACAATATGCCGATGGTGATCGGTTTTGTCGGACTGATGGTGGTCATCGAAACCGCGATGTTCTTCTTTCTTGTTCCCAGTGCCGAGCAAGTCAGTGCACTAGCGGAACAGCAACTGATTGAATCGGTGCAGGAAGGTGCCAAAGAAGCGGAACAGGAAGCGTCTGACGATAACAAGGTCGAAGAGTTCCAGCTCGGTGAGTTCGGCGAGGTTTTCAGTCCCACCGACACGGATCGGTCGTTCCGAGTCGAAATGCGACTTTATGGTCTCATTCGGGCCAAAGACCAGGAAAAAATGAAGAAAGAGTTTGAAGCCAAGACGGGACGTTTACGCCATGAAATCCGCAGAAAAATCCGCAATAGTGAGCTTTCTGAACTTCAAGACAACCAATTGGGCTTGCTCGAACGGCGAATATTGACGATATGCAACCACTTATTGGATGAAGATATGCTCTTGGGCGTCGGGTTTAACGACTACCAATTGATCGAGGAATAAAAAAAGTGGTCCGTCGAACTCCAAAAGACAGGTTCGAGGGGTAGCCGAAATCGCTATGACGTTCGTTGGCTTCGTCCTGACCGAAACTCTTGACGAGTTCCGCTACGCGAGCACGAGATGTCGACGGACCACTCGCACAAAACTTAAGGATGGGAAATGAGCAAGACGGACAGCCCGAGCGGTGCCAAGGAACAGCTCAACACCGATGATATCGAAGCGTTGCTCAACGAAGCCTCCCAATCGTTGTCAGCCGCGACAGGCGATGATGCCAGCAAACAACGCGATGTTGCTCGCCCGTTCGCACTGGGCGATTTGTCGCCGTCCGATTTGGAGCAGATCTCACACGATGTTGACTTGCTCGACGAAGTCGAAATGGATCTGCGCGTCGAATTGGGACGCACCAAGATGCGGCTCGAAGAAGTCTTGCGATTACGCAAAGGCAGCGTCGTCGCGTTGGAAAAACTCGCTGGCGACCCAGTCGATATCTTCGCCAACGGACGCTTGATTGCACGCGGTGAAGTGCTCGTCATGAACGATAACTTTTGTGTTCGCGTGACCGAATTGGTGGGGATCTAACGATGAACGTTTGGCTTCACTTACAGGCGCTCGCCGTGTTTGTAACACTCTTGTTGTCCGGTGTCACCTCCGCCGATGATTACGGCAATCATGAACAGCGTCCCGCAGTGATCGCGCGGGGCAGTGGATTCCCGGCCTTGGAACCGCGTTCGCTCGACACTCGCTCGCAACGTCGCAATCATGCGATCGAAGAACCGACCTATCGCGTTGCTGACCCAGGTGCCAGTGAACTTGCTGCGAACGAACTCAGCACCGACGTACCGCTCGATGGGACGTCCGAAACGTCACGATCCAAGATGATTGCTCCGCTAGTCACGGTCGGTTCGAGTCTCGCGATTGTGTTAGCGTTATTTTGTGCGTTGGTATGGGTTGGTCGCAAGTTTGGTGGACGTTCGGCAGCCTCGAAACCGTTGCCCGCATCGGCACTAACACCACTGGGCCACATCATGCTCGACCCTCGCACGAAACTGCTGTTGGTCAAGTGTGGCCGTCGGATTCTCGTGCTCAGCCAAACGGCCAGTGGAATCACACCGATCACCGAGGTCACGCATCCCGATGAAGTTCGTGAATTGATCGCGAATTGTTCCGCTGAGGCCCGCGAAGCGTTTCAACGAACGCTGCGTGAAATCGAATTGGAACCCGCTCGCGGTTTCACGGATCCATCTGCGGCACCGCCGCAATCGGCCCGACAATCAGGGCGGTTGTTCGCAACCGCCTAGTCAACACCATAGTGTTCGACTTCGGCCCAGTAATCTTCGAAGGCACCTTCTTTGTGGAAGTCGGGGCTGTTGTCGAGGTCGTGACATTCCATGCACTTCTCACGGGCTTTGTCCAACGGCAACTTCATCGCGTCGCGTAGTTGTTGGCGTTGTTCATCGGTGATGTCTACCTCGCCGTTCTCAGCGGCTGCGTGTGATGCACCAGGTCCGTGGCAGTTCTCGCAACCGTTGCCATGCAGATGTTTATCAGCCTCGAGATTCAAGTAACCTGAAACATAAGGGTAGTAGTTCTGCGGGTTCCAACCCGTCACATGACACGAGATGCACTCGGGATCAAAGTGCCTTGGCACGTCGCCACGCTCACCGGGATGCACGAGGCTCTCGGTGGCATTAAAGTGGGGTGAGTTTTCCCAAATTTCGTAGGCAGTGGTGTGGCAGTCGCCGCACGTCGCTGAGCCGACGAATTTTACACCTGTCGGGTGTTGCACGGGTTTGAGGCCGAGGTTTTCTAAACCGAGATCGCGGAGTTGGAATTGATAGTCGGCCATCAATTGTCGCATCTCCGGTGCATCGCTAAACGAATCGTCCAGGGGCACGCGGGCGTACCGCATCTCAGCGTCTTTGTAGAGTCCGACGAGACCAACATACATGCCTTTATTGCCGGTCAAAATCATCTTCGTTTCGGAATCATTGATCGATTGTGGTTGATAAGTGGGTTCGCCGTAACCGCCTGCCACGACGATCAAGTCGATACCGGGTACTTCGCGAACGAGTTTCGCAGCCGCATCCTCTTTGCCGTAGAACGTCATCACGACATAGTCAGGTGCTTCGGTGGTGATTTGCTCCAACACCTTTTTGGCCGAATCGACTGGGTCGTTCAGAATGATTTCGTCGCTGAGCTGTGTTTCGAGCGAGGCAGGATCGAGGATGCTCGTGACAGCGACTTTGATTCCTCCACGCTGTTCGATCTTGAAAGCAGGCGGCATCAAGGACGAATCATAAACCACAACATTGGCAGATGTATAAATCGCGTCTTCGGGTTTTTCAGTAGCAGCTTCTTGGATCAAGTCGCCCGCTGAGATGCGGACATCATCGGGACCAAAGCCAACGGCGACGTAGCCCATCGCCCGAAGTGCTTCGAGTGAGCGGTGATATTTAATTTCAGCTTGGCGACCGAACCGGCGAACCAAATTCCCAGCGTCGACGGGCAGCAGTTCCCAGCCGAGTTCCCGCAGATCGGAGGCAAAGGTCATCCGTCGAGCAACGCCACCCTTTTGGTTTTCCAATCCCGTGCAACCGCAAGGTTCGATATAGCCGTGTTGTTGACCAGTAACAAAAACTGTCACATCGGGAATCGGCCACTTCTTGAAATCAACTGGTCCTACCATGCCATCCTCCGGTATCGGCACGGCATTGATGGCGGCTTGATCGAGCATCTCCGCCGCATCGCCTGTCGTACTGGGTGCGGCTGGATTGCGACCGCCCGAGTCAGGACGCACAGCCTCTTTGGGTGATGCCGCGATTCTTGGCGCGTCGCGTAGCGGATTGCCGACAGCACCCGCTGCGACTTTTTCAGGAGTTTTCGCAGTCTCGACGAGCGGTGTCCCTGCGGGCGAAGCCACTTCCGTAACGTCAGCTCGCGAACGAGGCGTCACTGGTGGCTTGCGAACGACACGCGCCTTTTCAGGAATTCCCAGCGGCGTGGGCACGACTTCAGCTGCGATTTCCGGTTGTGCCATGGGAGTCGGGACGACCTCGGCATTTCGCCAATCCGAGGCAGAAGGTTTGACCTCCGCATCTTCGCTGGAGTCGATTTCGGAGGAATCAAATTCACCGTCAAAGTTGCCTGGTTTTTTCGCCGGTTTTTCTTTGGCTTTTTCAGCGTCAGCTGCTTTGGGAGCTGGGTCTGCTTCTTTCTCTTCGGCGGTTTCGTCTGCCGGATCGTCGTCACCTGCTTGCATCGCGATCAGCATCGTTTCACGCGCAGGCAAACCGGTGTGAGGTTGATTGCAAGTAGTTTGATCAGGAGTGTTGACGAACAGGTACGCGTTGCGGATTTGGGCTTCGATTGCGTCGGGATCGCTGTACTGCGAAACGATTACACTCTGCTCGACCGCATCGCGGGGGTACTGGGCTGTGGGATCGACAGGCGAGCAGCCCGTAGATACGAAAAAGCAGCCGGCCAACAGGCACCATCGGCCTCCCACAGTCAGCATTGCACGAGTGGAGGCGAGGTGTCGGACGTGTGCAAAAAGAGCTGAGTGCATGAGGTTCCTCGGTCGACGGCGGTGCGTTACGCACCAGTCTACCGCGCGGGCAGCGAAAATTTCAGTATCAATTTTAAAGCAGGTACTTTTGGATTATCCGATTCAATCATCAAAAATCCGTAATCCCCTTTATTCATTCCTAATCGGTCGACACTTTTCGCACCAGGCTTGAGTCGGAGTTGTAACCGGTAAAGGGTCATTTTTTCCTTTTCGATCCGATCGCCGAGGGTGGCTTCGACATTCTCCGCTGGTTCAATCTCTCCGATCGACAGTTTGGTCGTGGCATGCTCGGACCCTTTGAGCGAAACAAATATCTTAGCCGTCAAATCGTCGTCGTCTTTGAGGATACCATAATTGTAGATGTACCCCCCACCGGAAATGCCTGTCATGCGTGTATTTGGTAACAAACTCAACACACCCACGATCCGCCCAGTGACCGGGATGTAGGCAAAACTCTGATTGGAGTCGGCAGCTTGACTGTCGTCGGCAGGTTTGTCCGCCGTGTAGTCGTCGCTCGCTACTTGACCATCAACGGGCAGCAGACTTAGCATCAAGTTTTGGTTCACTGGTCCTTGTTTCAATCCCGGTTTGATTTTGGCTTTCACGAGAAAACCTTGTTTGGCGGCTTCGTTCACACCGTCGTCGGCACTTGGCTCAAAAGGTGTGACTTCAATCGACGCCAATTCATCAATGGCCGCGTCATTGAATTTGACATCGCCGGGCTTCACCAATTGATCTTTGTAATTGAATACTTTGACTTCGAATTCAATATCCTCGCCTGCGGCGACTTCGCCAAAGGTAACCTCCTCGGGTACCAATTGCACCTGACGGACGACTCGGCCGGTGATCTCAAATCGAATCGCGACATTCGTGGGGTCGTTCGTTCTTAACTCGGCGGACTGTCCGAAGCTGGACTCATTCGTTTGGACAGTCCAGCTCATTTTGACTTCTGTTTCTTCACCGGGTTGCAGCGATTCATCACCCAGTTCTCCAATCGTGCATTTGCAAGTCGAGGCACCAATCACCAGCGTCAGAGGTGCGTCGCCAACATTTTTAATGCGGAAAACATGCTCACCCTCTTCCTCCGGCGCCATCACCCCGAAATCGTGGGTGTTGCCATCGGGAATTTCCACTTTGGGAAAGGTCTTGGACCAATCCTTTTCCAGCGAAGCCATCGCATTCTCAGCCGTGATATCGCCGCGATAACTGATCGGCCCCAATGCGGGTTGATAATGACCATAACGGCGTTGATTGATACCGAAACCGACTGCCACTCCAACAGCAGCGAGGCACAGGCAAGCGATCAAAGTCTTCATGCGGAAAATATCCGAGTAAATGGTGAGACGAATCCAAAATGACAGAATTAAAGCAGGGATTCGCTACGTGGAGACTCCGTTTGTGGTTCGGCTAGATGAGCAACCCTTCGGGCGTTGATTGCCAAACCCGCTTGGACGGCAACTCCATCGCCGTCAACAACCCGCCGCCGTAGCAATTCGTATCCAAGCAAATCAAGTGGCCGACATCGATAATCTCTGCTGCGGGATGGGCTGTATGGCCAACGACCGCGACACGACCGCTGAAATGCGGTTCGGGAATCCCCGCTCGCAGCGAATGCCAACGAAGCAATTCGGGCGGTTGGACATCCAATTCCAAGTTGGGATCGTATGCGGCGTGAGTGAAAAAGAAATTTTCCATCACAAAATAATCCCCAAGGGACTCGAAAAATTCCACATGCTCCGGCGGCAAAAACGCTAAATCTCCATCAAAATCGTAACTATCAAGCGTCTCCATCCCCCCATATCGCAGCCAGCCATGATGCGGTTCGACGCCGCGGACGACGTTGAGCATCATTTCCTCGTGATTGCCCAACAGCGGCACCAATTGCGTCACCCGTCCCCATTGGATCAGTGTATCGATCACGCCCTTGGAATCTGGCCCGCGATCCACGTAATCGCCCAAACACACCACGACGTCGTCGGCGGTCGGCTCGATCGCCTGCAAAAGCGTCTGCAGCGGCACGTTGTAGCCGTGGATATCGCCAATCGCGATCAGTCGTCCGTCCAAATCTCAGTTCTCCCTATTTTTTCGATATCAAAACGGTTCATGCCGTCAAATCCGCCAGCCTTTGACCAATTCGGCTATAATCAGCGGAGTACAAATCGTCGCAGAAAACGTTTGTTTTGGATAGCGACGTGCAATCCACGTTCAACTCGCGGCCTTTTGACGCTACGATCTTGGGCGTTTTGACACTATGATGCAGTGATCTCTTTTCACCCTCAACCTACCCACTTGTGCATATGTCCTCACCACTGGTTGACGATTCCAATATTCCCGAAGCTCCTGTCTCGCAGGCTGGCGGTGACGATTCAGCACCCGCTGCGTCGTGGTGGCAGGCACCGATGCGGTGGTGGTCGCAGCGAACGGGAACCTCGGTTGATGCCGATGGCAACCCCACCAACGAAGCGGTTTGGGATAGCGACGAGACGATCGCGATGCTCGGCAGCATGCAGGTTCACATCATTATTTTCCTGGCCTTGGCACTCGTCCAACTGCAAAAGCCATTCGATGACGATGCCGTCGTGATGATTTCGTCGCCACCCGAATACGAAGAAAAACTGCAAGAGATTGAAGAGTTCGTCGTCAGCAATATGCCTCAAACCGAAGTCGGTGCGGACGCGTTGGCCGAACTCGACATGGCCGCAGCCTCTGCCGAGGTGTATGCGGAGATCGCGGATATCCCCAATCCAATCGATTTGCAGCCGACCGATTTGGGCCAAATCATGGTCAACAAAATCTTCAGCCAACCCGTTGCACCGCAAAAACGAATCGACACGGTCAAAGGCAGCAAAGGCGTGGGCGTGGCCGGAGCACAAGGAGCCGTTGACCAAATCACCGCCGAGATCATTCTCGCTGCCGAAGAGCGACCAACGCTCGTGGTGTGGTTGTTCGACCAGAGCGGTTCTCTGACCCGTCAACGCAGCGACATCCGCGACCGCTTCGACCGCATCTACGATGAACTTGGGATTTTGAAGAAAACAGGCGACAAAGTCAAAACGAAACCTCAGGACGAACGGATCCTCACCTCAATCATCGGTTTTGGCGAAAAAGTCGAACTGTATACTGAGGAGCCGACCGCTGATTTGCAAACGATCAAACAGATTGTCGATAAATTCCCCGTTGATAGCTCGGGCGTTGAACGCGTCTTCACGGCCATCGAAGCCGCCGCGAGTGAATACAAAAACCTTCGCCGCAATGGTCCGCTCGGTCCCAAGCGTAACGTGTTGTTTGTCGTTGTTACGGATGAACGGGGCGATGATTATAACAAACTCGAAACCTCGATTGGTTCCTGTCGCAAACTCGGTATCCCCGTGTACGTGATCGGTGTGCCCGCGCCCTTCGGTCGCGAACACACGTTGGTCAAATACGTCGACCCCGATCCGAAATTCGATCAAGCCCCGCAGTGGGCACAGGTCGACCAAGGCCCCGAAACGTTTTTGCCCGAGCGAATTCAACTAAGTTTTAGCGGCAATTTTGAAAACGAACCGGTCATTGATAGCGGTTTCGGTCCGTACGGTTTAACCCGTTTGTGTTACGAGACCGGCGGTACTTATTTCACGGTCCACCCTAGTCGCAACACGTCACGTGAAGTACGAAGAAACGAGATTGAAGCGTTTTCAGCCGACATGAGTTTCTTCTTCGATCCTACCGCGATGGTTCGTTACAGTCCTGATTACCTTTCGCAAGAAGATTACGTCGCCGCTGTTAAACGCAGCCCCCTGCGAATGGCATTAGTACAAGCCGCAACGGTGCCCAATGTCAACGGCGTGCAACGACCGAAGCTGAGATTCGTCAAAACTAGCGAAGCCCAATTGGCCGGTGACTTGACCGTGGCCCAGCAAGACGTCGCTCCACTGGAACCGACGCTGATCCAATTGGCGGCAAAATTGGAACCGGGGCTGGCAGGTCGTGAAGATGAACGCAGCCCGCGTTGGCTCGCTGGGTTTGACCTGGCCTATGGTCGTGTCCTGGCTCAAAAAGTCCGCACCGAAACTTACAACGCCGTCCTCGCGCAAGCCAAACAGGGCATGCCGTTCAAAGATCCGAAAAACAACACCTGGATTTTGGAACCCGACGATGAGATCAGCGTCGGCAGCAAATGGCAACGTGAAGCGGATAAAGCCCGCGAGTTCCTCCAAGGCGTCATCGATCAACACCCCGGTACGCCTTGGGCGTTGCTGGCCAAACGGGAACTCGAAGTGCCGATCGGATGGCAGTGGACAGAATCCTTCACCGACCTGACGCCCCGAAAAGAAGGTGCCGGAGGCAACAATAATAACAACGTACCTCAAGACGACCAAAAACGCATGCTTCAGCGTGCTCCTAAACGACCGGTTCCAAAACTGTAGTTCGGTTCTTGTTTGAAACCTGCATCGTCGGTGGCGGTATCGTCGGCTTGCGCTGGACAGTTAAACTTTTGATCTTGGCGCAAGCCAATTAGCTATAGCAGGAACAGTCCTGTCGCGTCAAAACGCTTTTCGCGGAACTTTTGACTCTCCCTGCGACAAAAAAAGAACTCGACGATGAGGGTAGTTCACCAGCTTCCCAAGTTCGCACCCACGCTTTTCGGCGATAATTCGTTCTCTCCTGCGAGGTGCTGACAAAACATGTTCTGCCGTTTAAGAAGCTCTGATTGATACATGCGTTCGGCGTGTTCCGCTTTTTTAATTTGATTGGTGTGACGGTAAGCGAATCGAAGTACATCGTAAGGTGCTTCGAACCATGCCGGCAAATGACGAAACCCTGCGACACTGTCATCTCCCCGAGGCGAGCATCGTTCACGATTGATCCCGATGGCGATCCCAGCCCAGTGGATCGCTTGTTCGTAGTTGCCACGTTCTAAACAACACCAGGATGCGAGCCAAGGCAACTCAACCGCATTCGGTTTTCTGCTCATTCCCAACGCGCAATACTCCTCGGCTTCGCGATACTCCTTCAGATGGCACAGGCAGCTTGCCGCGAGATAACAGGCCCACGCTGATTCATCGGGCCATCCATCCAAGCGGATGCACCGCGTCAGCGCTCGCACTGCACTGCGCCACTGTCTCAATCCCTCGTAGGTTTGTCCGAGATAGTACCACCATCTTGGGTCGAGCGGATTGTTTTGTGTTGTCTGCTTCAGGATTTCCAGGTCACGCGTCAGTTTCTGCTCGAAGGCCTGTTCGTCTTTCGCAAGTTCCCAGAAATAGCAGTCTGGCAAAATCCGTCGATTCGATGGATGTTCGCAGTTCAACGCTTCATGCGTCGCCCCCGTCCATCGTACGCTTGCCGGAATCTTGATGAAACGTTCTTTGCTGTAGCGACCGTCCTGACAGGGCACAAGCCAAGCACGGACGTCGCTGTCGCTGTCGAGTATTTGCCGAAGTTGCGTCTGATCTTTGCATCCTTGGAAGACCATGCGTTCGTCTGTGTCGAGCGTCAACGCCCAAGTCGCTCCGCGCTGATCGGCAAGCTCCAAGGCGTTATTCCTAGCCGCTGCAAAGTCGTCACACCATGCAAAAGTAGCTTGCGCGTACTTTTCCCGCGCGATGGCGCTTACCCGTTTCGCACTCAAATCGTGAATGCCTGTGTCAATCAAGCAGACTTCATCGACCCAATCGACAACGGAACGTACCGCCTCTTCAACGATACCTTCGTTATTACCACACAAGATCGTTGCCACGATTTTGTTCGGACGCGAAAAATCTTTTGCAGTTATACTTTCAATCGGTGCGTTCATCACTTCATTGGGCGGCGCAACGTCGCGTAAGTTATCTCTGAGGCACCACCGGACGACGGTGTCCACTTGGTCCACCGTTGGATTGATGCCCACGTAGTGAGCCAGCCGCCGAACGCATGCTGCTGGCTCAATCAGCATGTCCGACGAAGACAGCCTAAGACACTCAACATGCGAAAAAAACTCCACATTGGCGGTGTGTAATCGGTCCTGAATTTCCGCCGAATTTGCCCACCAACCTCGGGAGTGCAGCGATTCAATTGCATCATTTAGCGGTCTTTCGCACCACACGAACTTAGTGTCTTGCCCCCAAGCGGCCAAGACATCACTGCCACAGAGTGATAGCAATGGATGCGACGCGCCTACGAAAGACGCGTGCGCAGTTCGCGTATCCAGCCAACTCGCGAGACCAGCACGCCGCGTCTGAGGTGATGCTGAGGCAACGATTTTCGGTTCGGTCCACCATCGACGCAGCATCGCGGCGAGTTGTTCGGATTCGAAACGATCCGCAAAAAAGGGAGCCCCCATGTCGACCCCGAGGCAATGCAAGATACCAGCGAACTCCGCCGCCCCCGAATCATACGTTCCAAAAATCGCAACCTTGACTAGCGGTTTCAATCGCGGTCTTCCTTTATCACTTCGCTCCAACGGCCACTCTCAAATGAAAAGCGTTTGGTAGGTTTATCCTTCGACTCTGCCGTTCTTTGTTCCCAATCGCATGCTGCGACTTGAATCAAATCCAATCCGACACGAATCACTGCATCAGTTTCGCCGTATTTGTGGTAGCCATCCAACGCCCCATCGCCATTGATGTCGTGATAAACGTTGTTCATCAGGCGTATGCGATGGCGTCTGGGTGCATTAAATTTATTTGAGACACCTGTGTTTGCAATCTCATAGTTCCAAGTTTTGAATGACACTTGCCCAGCAAAAATAACTTCAACATTGGTTCTGTCATCGCTCATTGAGATTTCTACGAACTTGCCACTTCCAGTTCTTAGACTTAAAAAACTTCGCTGCCGAATAATGTCAAACCATTGCACTGGAGTCTCACGATTGATCCAGGATGGTATATTTAGCAACCACACAGTGTCTTCAGAAGATTGATCAGGTGGGACTTCCATCGCGATCGGTCTTTCAGTTGGATACACATGCTCTCCCGAAGATACTCGTCGATATTTCTCCGGTTTCTCAGGCACATCTGAGGGAGCAACGATATTCTCTCCAAGCGATAACCCTCGTGGCGACCAAAACCATTGATGATCGAAGAACTCGTATTTGATTCCGTCTGGGCCAACTTCTCGTGGTTCAAAGCTGAATTGATTGTTGCCGCAGCCGTGTCGCCCTCCGCCGCGAATCATGCGATGGGGAAGCCAAAGGAAACAGATCGGATCATCATTATTCTCAAAAGCGTCATTTGACGCGTCAACTGTACCATTACCATCTAGATCGCTAAGCGTACCACCAACGGTGACCCCAATATTAGCGAAAAGCTTCGTTCGCCCTGATTCGCGATTGTCAAATTCGATCATGTACTGCGCGGTGGCGGTTGGTGGGCCAATGGTGAAACTAAAAACCAAGTCATCTCTGAACCAAATCACCCAGTCGTTCGACGGATCGGTAGCAATAAGCCCTGGTTGACGCGGTTCACCGCCCGACGCACCCGTAGTATATGCAGTGGTAAGAAGCAACAACGCTAGGCTGAAAGCGAATATAGTTTTCATTCTAGAGTTGACCTGAATCAATAGCGACTTGTGCTGGCTCACCAAACTTGAGCGGATCTCCGTTGATGTCAATCAACATGATCGTCGGTGTCTCATGCCAAGCGGGGTGACTAAAAACACGAAGTACGTGGTCCTTCTCCTCGAAGACCCACTCATCGAAGGTTCCCGCGCAAATATAGTACACAGACTCTCTTGCTTCCCATTTGGCGACATCGTACTTCTCAGGTTTGGTGTAGTCCGCCTGGGGAACAACGACGACTCCCTCCCACCAATTACGCTCTCCATTTCGATCAACAAGAATCAGTTCTTCGTCCCATATGCGTCCCTGCAACTGAAATTGACGATAGACAATCGATGTGGCTGGAGCAGCAACTTCCCAGTTGTCCAATGACTGCACGTAGTAGGGAACGGCTCTGACTGGGATCGGAATTCCGACGAGCATCGCAGATGCAACCGCCCAGGTTGCTATCGACAAACAGTCTGAACCAACCCGTGGGACGTCCCAAAGGCTGGTATAGGTGCTGGTGCTTGTGTAGATATGGTTTACGTAGTCGATATCCAAAACCGATTTGGAGATATCAAATGTTGGTTGATTGACCAACCGATGCATGATCTGCTGATAACTTGGGAAATTATCGTTCTCAACTCTCGGCGTGCTATTGACGATCGCCACACTCATCGCATCAACGGCAATCGCCATCCTGGCATAACTTGGATCAGTAACTGGCTGAGGTGTATACCTCTCTGGTATTCCCATCGTCAAGAAAATCTCATGATTCGTAGTGACCTGACCATGCGCTTCACCGACGATCGAGTAGTACCAGTTGATTCCTCCGGTCATTCGCGTGACTTGCTTAGGCAAAGATTTTCCTGACGGCAGGTTTCCAATGGAAATGACATCACTAATCGTATGCGTGCCGTTCTGACCAATCAGCTCACCGGTATCGAACTCCAGTAGGCTGCCGTCCAGTGGATCATTGTCGAGTTGACGACCACTGCGGATGCGAATGATTTGCCCAGGTGCCAAACCATGGGCTTCGTACGTGATACTCGCCGTGACATCTGAATCGAAGGTGTGTGAGAACGGTACCGAACGGTTCTTTTCAAACTCAACCTCGGTCGAATCGTAACGTTTTCCGCTTTTGTTAATATCCTGTTTCTCGTCCAACAGGACCCCATGGTCACTGGTGAAGTCAATCTGCTTGAGCTTGATCGTCATCGGTACGAATTTGATCTCCGCGACGAAGTAATCTCCGTTGGATGCGGTGGCATGGTACAGGAGAGTTGTCGATAGATAATCGTCGGTGAGACCGTAAATTCCGTCGACAGTCAGGTCGCCCGGTTCATCGGGCAAGTCAAGGTATCCGAACGTATTTTGACCAATCCGAACATAGGTCGGATTCCATTGGAGATATCGCTCGACAATCGTGAGACCGGGCACGTTGATGTCGCGAGCCAACACTGATGCTGCCGTGTACGTGTTCAGGGCGACACCGTAAATCTGCTCGTCGCTCTCGGAGTACCAGTTGTTTGGCAACGTGCGTGCATCGAGGTCCAGCGGCCGGGTGTCGATGACCTGCACAGTGACCGTGGCCGTTGTCGACGTGATCCCGTCGCTGGCCGTGTATTCAAACTCGTCTTCCCCAGAGAAGTTGACATTGGGGACGTACACGAAGTAGCCGTTGGGCTGCAGTTCCACCGTCCCATTGGCTGGCCCGTGACCAGCTATCAATTCGGCGCGGAGCAAGTCACCGTTGGGATCGCTATCGTTAATCAGCACGTTTCCGGTGACTGGTGGGAAAGGCGAATTGGCGTAGAACGGCCCGCTGCTTTCGTACGTCGTGAAGAAGTCGTCATCGACTGCGTCGGGCGGGTCATTTGTCATGTGGAAGGTTGCTGTGATTGTCTCGCTCTCTTTCTCGCCATCCCACAAGGTGTAGGTGAATTGATCGCCCTCTGGGTCGGCGTACAACGGTTCTGGGACGTACGTGAAACGCCCCTCATCACATCCGAAGGCGATGCTGCCTTGCGAATGGATCGAGCCGTGCGACGGTGAAGTCTTGATCCTGACTTGGATTGAGTCCCAGTTGGGATCAAAGTCGTTGGCGATCAGATTTCCTGAGATAGGTGTCCCGTGAACGGCAGTAAACGACTCATCATTACCCACCGGTGCCCGATTGCTGCCAAGGTAACCGACATGGCACGCGGCGAGTTCCCTCACCGTAACTAACACAGATCCGAGCGGAATGGCGTCGGATACAGTCGTGTTTTCAGGAGAGAATTGTACGTGGATCGTGTCTTGGCCAGCGAGCGTGCCTTCCACCCACACCGATGTGACTCCCTCAGGTAGTTTCCAACCGAGATAAATAGAAGATTGGTCCGACGTCGCCAATGGCGAACTCCGCGAAGGATCAAGCCATAGCCTCAGAGTCGAAAGCAAATTATAGTCAAGATGGTGTGAGTCGTAGCCGAATTGCAAGTACACATCTCCTACTGTGGACGCGTCCCGATTCGCCAAAATGTTGGACAGATCAAGTTGCACGAGATCGTCTTCATCCGTACTGCTCACGGCGGTATTTCGATCGGGGATGGTATCGAGATCGTCGTCATCCTCGTTAAGTCTGACGATGAGTTCTTCAAAGCGAAATTTGGCCTCGCCCCGATCGTCATCTTTAATCACAACATCAATCGGGTAAATGATGGGTCGGGGCGATCCAATGGACAACGGAAAAGTTCGTGTCAGACTCGAATCGATTGTGCCCGATCCAATTGTTCCATCTCCCCAAGAGACCTCGTAACTGTGACTGTCATGCACACCGACGTCCGCAATCGACATTTCGTTGAGTGTTACATCGAGATCAAAATCATCATTGAGTTCGAGGCTGAGTTCGGGTTCGTCACGCAATCGCGGATCGACGTTTCTGGCGACTGCGGTCACGTTCTGGAGATAGCTCCCCATTTGAAACTGGACTTTAATGTTATCTGAAATCGTATCATTGCCTGGCCACGGTCCATCATCTTCAATTAGGAACGAATGTTCAAAGTAATTTCCGTAAACAAAGCTCCCAAGCTGGAAGTTGTGTGTTTCACCAGGCCCGGTGAATAGATCATCAAAATTCTTGTCGACACGAATAACTAGATCGGGAGGTGATACGTAAACACCGTTCAGTTGCGGCCCATCGAAGTGCCCGGAAATCCGGAGCATTTGCCCTTCAAAAACCGTGTTAGGAGGCCCAACCGCCGTCGGGCTCGAATCGCCAAAGCGGTAATCAGTCACGGAATAAAAAGTCGGGCCGACCGGTCCAGTGCTGCCTGTCAAACCAGTGCTGCCTGTCGAACCAGTACTGCCCGATGAACCAGTACTGCCCGATGAACCACTGCTGCCCGATGAACCAGTGCTGCTTGCCGAACCAATGCTGTCCGATGAGCCAATGCTGTCCGATGAGCCTATGCTACTCATCGAGCTTGAGCTGCCCGTCGAGCCACTGCTGCCCGTCGAGCCAGTGCTGCCCGTCGAGCCAGTGCTACCCGTCGAGTCAGTGCTACCCGCTGAGCCAGTGCCACCTATCGAGCTGGAACTTTCTGCTGAACCAGTGCTGCCTGTCAAACCGGTGCTGCCTGCACTCTCGAGACACGTGTCGATGTTTTCCTGCGGAAATGGGTATATGGGATCCCAGAGGCCGCAGGGAATCTGAGAAGAGGCGACTGACATTGCAGTCGTGTTGGCAACGGCACTGTCCACTACCTGGTGGACAAACGCCAAATCTTCGACGGTCACCGCTCCGTCCGCGTTAACGTCCAGCCGAGTTTGAAGCCCGAATGCCACGTCCTCGTGCAACGCGTTGATAATAATTAAACCATCGACGGCAGTTACATCTCCATCAAGGTTAACATCTGCGGCTATTCTTGCTTGATTATCAGGGTCATCAACGATTCCCGATCCTGCAAGATCACTTGCCAAGAGTAATCGCTGAGTAAGGTTCTCGACTAGTAAGCGACGTTTGACGTTTGACGTTTGACGTTTGAATCGAATGAACATTTGCAAACCGCATTAATAGTGAACGAAACGGACTAGTAGATTGCGGCCGTCATGAGGTGTCAAGAAAAATCTAAAAAAATATTTTTGAACATCGAGCGTCTCTGCCCCGAGTTGTTGGATCGTCTGAAATGGAGCGAGCAAGACCTGCAACGTTTCGGTGACCGTTGGCAACACATCAAGCCGCTCGAAAACATCGCACGTTTAGGGTAAGAACATGTTGGTTAGTCCCGTTAGCGACGACAGCGGATACTTGTCGTTTCGTTAGGACGATGGGCGGTCTGCGGCGTTCTTTAACTGGTGGCTAATCGCCACCGGCAAAGTGCTGCCGTCCCTCCGGGACTAAAAACCAATACAGACCAATTCCAGATAGTTCGTCGGCTTGGGGGGCTTTTGCGCGCAGCAACAATCAAAGTGATTTCAGAGATGTTCTTTAACGCATTAAGAATCCCATCGTTGCCAGGTTCTGCAAGTTCGGCAGAATCTTCTCAGCCACGACCTTTCGCAATACTTCGGGGTCGGTAATCGACGCGCCTTCGTGCTGCAACGTCACGCCTTCACGAGTAACGAAACTCATCATGCCCTCGGTGATGCCCGCGTGATCGGTTTGTCCATCGCACAATGTAATGATATGTCGCGTCGCCTCATCCAAACGCACCGCAACATGTCGTTGGCTTGTGGCAAACTCGCTCGTCGTGGCTTGCAATCGGGCCAGCGCACTGCACTTCGGTTTCTTGCGGACTTTGCGAGTTAGTGGCAGCGGGCCCGTGTTGAATCGCACCATGCCGAAATGGGCGAGTTGAATCAGTTCAGCACGCAACAAATCCCGATCAATCATCTGTTGCTCAAGTGATTGTGATTTGTCGATCACTTCGCCACATAGATCGCGAAACGATTCCGCCGCATATTGAATCGTCGCCAGTCGCTGCACGGCGGCTTTCGTGACTGTACTGGCCAGCGTCGCACTGGCGCCATCGGGGTTGACGATCTGCAGTTCATGATCGGTTTCATTGCAGGTCACTTCCGTTGACAACCACAATGGCTCCATCGCCGCTGCGCCGGGTGAGTCGCTGATGAGATCGACCGCGTCGGTGCGGCATAGCAACGATTGACGAAACGTGCGATTGCACAGATAGTCCAAATACTGCTCACGGGCGAGTCGTGGCAGACTCCTCATTCGTTGCTGCATCGCGGTGCTCTGCGACGGAACGTACGACATGCTCGCTTCACAAACGTACTGTAAGCCTGCGGCTGTTGTCTCGTCAATGAACTGATGAAAATACCTGGCTTCATTGATTGCTTCAAATTGCTCGTGAAACAGATAGGCTTCATTGGACGCATTGAGCGATCGAAACTCTTCTCGCAACAGCTTACCGTAGCCGCTGGATTCGGGCACCGATTCAGCCACGTCGGCCAAGAATCGTTTCGCTTCGCCGATCATCGCCATCGGTTCCATGGGCGACTTCAGCGTCGTCAGCACGTGGTGCCGAAGCACCTCGCGGACCAGGCCTTTGGCGTGCCAGCCAGGCAACGTGTTGTAGCTGATGAACGTGACACCTCGCGGCGACAAACAGTCATGACAAATCCGCAGCACGTGCCGACGCACGTCATCGGGAACCCACGAGTACACACCGTGAACGAGTATGAAATCGAACACGTTCTCTTCTTCAGAGGAATTAAGCGAACGCGAAAATTCACTGAGATCGCCGACGAGGAGCGTGATGTTATCGAGACCGAGCTGATCAATGATGGCTTGGCCCGCCGCAATGTGCCCGCGACTCATGTCGATGCCGGTGAATTGTGATTCGGGATACAGCGAAGCCAACGAAATCAAATTTCCTGCTTGGCCACACCCAAGTTCGAGCACGCGTGAAGTTTCGTCGTACAAACTCACGGCGTTAAAACCAAACAGTCGCACCATCGCGGCGATGTTATCGGGATTCGTTCGAGGGTGAACGAAATCGGGGTAAGGGACGAGGTCGTAAGTGTGAAGAGTGGTCATGGATGCAAGTATTGCGTTGGTAGTGGGGAATGACGCGCCACATGTTAACACGCTCAGCCACCGGGTTTTGGATGTAGCGGAAGTCGTCAAGACTTTCGCTCCCGTAAGAAACCGAAACTCTTGACGAGTTCCGCTACACTGGTCATGGTTCCGGCAGGCGGCTACTCCGACAGACCTTGCAGCACCAAATTGTTACGGTGAATCACGTTTTCATACGGACGGTGACCGAGAATCGTCTCAATCTCGGCATTGGATCTGCCCGCGATCAACGACAACTCGTGACTACGGTAGTTCACCAAACCGCGAGCGATCTCTTGTTCGTTCGGATCGCACAAACTGACCACGTCGCCGTGTGAGAAAGTGCCTTCGACACGGACAATTCCCACCGCCAGCAGACTGCGGCCTTGATTTGTGATCGCCCGCGCCGCTCCCGCGTCCAAATGCAATGTACCCTGCACCACTGCAGCGCTGCCGATCCAACGATGACGACCACGCAGCGCTCGTTTGGGTGGAATAAACAACGTGCCGACTCGTCCGCCAGCGAAAATTTGGTCCAGCACATCAGCTTGTCGGCCTGGGCCGATGATCGTTGGATGCCCATGTGAGTTAGCTAACCGCGATGCCCGCAGTTTGCCTTCCATGCCGCCTTTGCTGACCGATGAGGCTTTATCGTTTGCCATCGACATCACGTCGCTATCGAGTTCACGAACGACTTCAATTTTTTTGCTGCCCGCATCTTCAGGATGCCCATCGTACAAACCTGTCACGTCGGTCAACAAAATCAACAGCGCGTCATTGAATAGACCAGCGACGTGCGCGGCCAATCGATCATTATCGCCGAACGTTGTTTTTAATTCTGCCACCGCGACGGAATCGTTTTCGTTGATGACTGCAATTGCACCGAACTCGTGGATGCCGTTGAGTGCGTTGCGAACGTGCAAGTACGCGCTGCGTCGCCGCAAATCACTTTTCGTCAACAACACCTGTGCGGCTTGGTAGCCGTGACGCAATAGTGAATTCTCGTAGGCTTTGATCAAATCCGCTTGCCCGATCGCTGCGACGGCTTGCAGTTTCGCAATCCCAGTTGGCCGGGTCGGCAAGCCGAGCTTGGCCACGCCCGCACCGACCGCACCACTGCTGACCATGATCACGTGCCGCCCTGAATCGGCGATGCGTGCGAGCTGAGCGGCAAGTACGTCGACGCGGTCCAGGTCGAGTTTCCCTTCGCTGGTCGTCAGCACTCGCGTGCCGACTTTCACGACCACGCATTTCGTCCGAGCAATCACATCGGCGCGGATTGCATCCTGCGCAGCCTCACTGTCGTCCGTGGTAGCCGCGATAGGTGTTTCTTGATTGCTAGCGGGATTCAAAATGCGTTATGGGGAATGAGTCGTTAACCTATAATGTCTTGAGGCAGCTTCGCCGCAAAACGTAGCGGAAGTCGTCAAGACCGAAACTCTTGACGAGTTCCGCTACACCAGTCATTGTTCCTGCGATGCTTACAAATCCTCAGCACCGAACGTGTCGCCTTGACTCAGGTCGCCGGTCTTCAGTCCGCGTGTGAACCACGTCACGCGTTGTTGACTGGTTCCATGGTTGAAGGTTTCCGGTTGCACGTAACCTTTGCTGCGTTTCTGTAACGTATCGTCGCCGATCGCTTGAGCTGCCGTCATCGCTTCTTCGATGTCACCCGCTTCAATGATGTTGTGCATGCGATTGGCATGGTGCAGCATCACGCCCGCGAAGAAATCCGCTTGCAATTCTAATTTCACGGAATACTTGTTGTATTCGACTTCCGGCACCTTTTGACGAATCGCGTCGACTTGATCGGTGTAACCCAACAACTTTTGAACATGATGGCCAACTTCATGCGCGACCACGTAGGCCTGCGCGAAATCGCCCGGAGCACCGAGCTGCCGGGATAATTGGCTAAAGAATGAGGTGTCGAGATACACCTTTTGGTCGGCGGGGCAATAGAATGGTCCCGTGCCGCTGCTGGCCATCCCGCACCCGCTGCTCACCTGGTCTTTGAACAAAACCAACTTCGGCTTCTCATAAACCCGATTGTTCTGAGCGAACAATTCCGTCCACACGTCTTCGGTGTCCTTGAAGACCGTCGATACAAATTCGCCAGCTTCTACTTCTGCCGCCGTCAGCTCCACTGGCTGACCGCCACCGCCGCCCGCTGCGCCTTGGTTCTGACGAGCTTGTTGCAAGAATTGCTGAGGATTGCCGCCGAGCAAACCAATCACGATCGCGATCAGGATCACGCCGACGCCGCCTGCGGCAGCGACTGGGGCACCCATTCTCCGCCGATCCTCGACGTTTTCGCTCTGTTGTCTACCTTTCCATCGCATGGTTGCTACCTGCCACATGCCCGCAAATTTGCGGTCCTCGTTGAGTTGTAAAATTCCGAATCAGCCCAAATTGTGGCAAACTTGTGCCTGGTTCGGTAGGTGTCCGCTGACGATTGCCCCTCCCACCATTTCGGAATTTCAAATTGTAAGTCTGGGCATTTCTGGTTTAATGCACCTCCCTCCCTGCCCCAAACGCGGGCAATCACAGGGGTAGCGGAATTCGTCAAGAATTTCGGTTTTCGCCAAACGTTTGGCGAATGGCGAAACTCTTGACGAGTTCCGCTACGAAAAACGCCATCCTTCAACTCATCCACTGCCGGTTTGATGCAGCTACCGATCTACCAAAAACCCGAAATTAACGTCGTCGCCCCACCTACGGTTGAGTCCCCCGACGCGTCCTCGGTCGCCACCGCCACCCGCCCACGCGGGAAATATGCTGTCATTTCACTGGGTTGCCCCAAAAATCTCGTCGATACCGAGCAGATGCTCGGGCGGCTCGATGCAGACGGGTACCGGATGGTCGATTCGGTCGAGGGGGCAGATTTCGTCGTCGTCAATACTTGCGCATTCATCGACTCGGCGCGGGCAGAGTCGATGGAGGCGATCGACGAGATGCTCGCGTTGAAACGCGAAGGCAAACTTCGCAATGTCGTCGTCACGGGATGCTTGGCCGAACGACAACAAGGCAAACTGCTCGAAGATCGCCCCGACATCGACGCCCTCGTCGGCGTGTTCGGTCGAAACGATATCGTCAGCGTCGTCGATGACCTGTATTCGGGCATTGAAGAACAACGCACGGTGTTCAAACCGGCGGCTGTCAATCCGCTCAGCGACGCGGTTCGCGCGGCCGTCACGCCTCGTCATTTTGCCTATTTGAAAATCAGCGAAGGTTGTGATCGGTTGTGTACGTTCTGCGCGATCCCAAAGATGCGTGGTAAACACTTCAGCAAACCGATCGAACAGATCATCGACGAAGCCCAGCGGCTTGGTCGTAGCGGCGTTCGTGAGATCGTCGTCGTCGCCCAAGACACGACCTACTATGGCATGGACCGCTACGGAAAACCCCGGCTCACCGATTTGTTACAACAGCTCGACGCAGTGGATTCGGTCGATTGGATTCGGTTAATGTATTTTTATCCGATGTATATCGACGACGCTTTGATTGATACGATCGCCTCCGCTAAACGAATCGTGCCGTACATTGACATGCCGCTGCAACACGCTAGCGACTCGATGCTCAAACGGATGTCACGCAAGACCACTCGGAAACTGCAAACCGACATCGTCCAGCGACTGCGACAACGCATCGACAACCTTGTCATGCGGACCACGATGATCACAGGTTTCCCTGGTGAGACGGATGACGATTTCAAAGAGTTGCTGGACTTCGTCGCAGAATCACGCTTTGAAAATCTTGGCGTGTTCACGTACTCGATCGAAGAAGATACGCCAGCGGCGAAGTTACCCAACCGTGTTGATCCTGAGGTTGCGATCCGCCGCCGTGAAGAGTTGATGGCATTGCAACAAGAGATTGCGTTTGAGTTCAACGGAGCCCGCGTCGGTGGAGTAGAAGACGTTTTGATCGACGCAGTATTGCCCGAGCAAGAGGGCGTGTTCATCGGCCGGACGCGCTGCGAAGCTCCCGACGTCGATGGGCTGGTGTACGTGTCCCAGGTCAGCGAGGAATCGCCAGTCGAGGTGGGACAAATTCGGCAGTGTGAGATTGTCGCTTCGCAAGGCTACGATTTGGCAGCCGCTGCGATCGACGAGATAACCTGAAGTGATCGTTCCGAGTTATTGGGCCGAAGCCAAACGTCAGATTAAGCCTGACAAGCGGCGGATGACAATCCGACGTTTCGGTTGGTCCGACGAAAGCCAAACTCACGCCCAGCAGCACGCCGATGAACGTTTGGCTGCGGCTGTCACGGAGATCACGGCCGGTGCAGACGAGCTGATTCGGGAACCCAAAGTGGCCTACAACGGGGCCGATGGTCTGCCGATTCGCGAAGAAATCATTGCTCGTCGCGATGATGCGGTGTTAACGCGAAACGCTTACGGCGCGTGTTGTTTGAATACGCCTGATGTGTTGTTTGCGGATGTCGATGCCACGCCGCTTCGCGATGGTTGTTGGGTGTACCTTTACTCGTTTGGGGTGTACGTCGCGATGTACGTGGCGTTGGCATGGGAGTTCCCCGACGCGCGTTCATTGTGGTTGTTTTTGCTGGGCGGAATCGTGGCCATCACAGGGATCGGCAGCGCTTGGCATTGGCTATTGATCCGCATCACGGTGCCGCCCAAACAAGCGGCGCGGAATCGAATCGAGAAATTCGCCGCCAAGCATCCTGGCTGGGGCATGCGACTGTACGAAACACCTAATGGTTGGCGCGTGCTCGTCACGCATGCAACATTTGATCCGCGCGGTGAAGCAGTGCGAACGTTCTTTACCGCGATCGGCTGCGATCCGATTTATGTGCGGATGTGTTTCAATCAGAATTGTTTTCGCGCGCGCGTTTCACCGAAGCCGTGGCGAGTCGGGATTAGCGATCACATGCGACCACGACCTGGCGTGTGGCCGGTTTCAGAGGAGCGGATGCCTGATCGGATCAAATGGGTACGACGTTACGAGCGGGCTGCACAGGACTTTTCATCTTGCCGATTTGTTAACACGCTTGGTGATGCCAAAGCGTGCAAGGAAGCGATCGCGATCAGGCAATGGCATGACGAACTCGCCAAAGCCCTAACGCCGTTACCGATCGCTTAACGTGACTCATGTGATGATGTATTCTTCCGACTCACCGCACAGTGGATCGAGGACTTTACTGGACCAACGCACGAGTCGATGCGACGTTGGCCACAGCGAAATGATCGCCACCAACGACAACACACACATGATCTCTCCAAGGAAGAATTCCGACTGGACGAGCGCAGCACAACTGGCTGCTGCCGAAAAACTGCACAGCACAGCGAACATTGAGATCCGATGCACCTTGGCCAATCGAGCGCTCAACCGGCAAGAAAGATAGATCTTTCGCGAGGGGTTGTCCCAAGCCGAGATGAAACTTCGCAACGCCACACCGCGGTGATAAAAACGCAAGCTATTTCGCAAGCGACGTTGATGTGATTGACAATACAGTGGAAGAGTGACGAACCAAACGCCTGCCCCAATTGCCAAGAACATCAAGGAAATCGCGATCATCGGAAATGATGAAAAGGTCGACAACTCGAAACGAGTGATCCGAGATACCGCAGAATGCAACATCATGATGACCACCGGCATTGCCGCTGCGACGACCAGCGCGGTTCGTAGTTGACGGAGATGATCAGCAATACTGTCCATCCGCGTTCGTTTCTGCAGGAACTCGGGTATAGCAACACGCCGCATGTGCAGCCCAAAGCACCGTAATCCTCGCGGCACGATTAAGATCATAGATAACGACATGAACAGCATCCATGCGATCGCAAGTATCAACAGGGGGCTGGTAAAACGTAGCGATAAGAAAGCGGAAACGATGTTCGCCAACGTAACCAGCAAGATACTCAAGATCACCGACATACTGGCGGCCCCCGATAAACTCACGCTCCACGCCAAGATAGCTTTCCGAATGGCGATCGCCCGCGACGATGTAGCGTCCAGATGCGGATCGCCGGATGAGTCGTCGGACGACTCGATTTCATCCTCGACAGAATCGGATCCTTGGATTGCACGACTCTCGTTCTCGGCAATCGACGCTACGGAATCACTCGCCCGCACCGACCTCATAACGAAGTCAACCTGCGATGCCAATTCGGAAGACGGAGCGGGGGGTGAGTTCCAATTCACGATGAGGTTGCTCAAGGGAGTAGGAGCGAGGAGAACGCGTTGCGGTGAGGAGGACGCATTAACTAAACTGCCCAAGTTACTTGAAGGGCTGGGCAAAGGCAAACTATTCACCGACATTTACCCTCGGGAGCGATCTTCCACCCCGGTAGCCCTACTCAATCGGTATAAACGGAACGCCCTCGCCTATCACCTCTGACGTCTTCTCCCACAATCAAGTCGAGCCTATGTCTTCAATCACCACTCCTGACGGCGCGAATGTTGTTATTTTTCTGTCTGGTGATTTAATTTTTGCTTCGCGCGTGCGATCGGCCGCGACGGAGGCTGGATTAGAATTCCGTTTAGCAGGAAATCTGCCGGATGATCTGCACCTTAACGCCAGCCATATCATTGTGGATCTATCGACACGGTCCAAAGCCATCGACGGTTTGATAGAGGCTTGTGAAACTCGGTTCCCCAATGCTGAGGTAATCGCATATGCCCCGCATGTTCAGATCCAGCGGCTTCGCGATGCACGGCTGCAAGGGATTCCGACCGTGTTGACGCGGGGCCAATTCAATGACGCTTTGGCAACGATGTTTGCTGGCTCTTGAATGCAGTGATGTCGTGGATTTTTGCGAAAATAAATCGCAATCTTAATAATCTTTCGGCTTGTGCTAGCCGTGCCGAATCGGGTTGTACCGATTATTTGGATCAAACGGCACGGTATGATGAAGATACGCGAAAGTGATCGGCTTGCTTGGAATCAAATCGGGTAGCGTTCGCCGAAATGAATGATGAAGGGGGAAGAAATGGATTTCTTCTCGCATTCTTAGTACACCAGCCATGGGCGGCACGCAATTGCACTCACTACTTCAATCCGCACGGAGACGGATACTGCTCGCATTCGTTTGCACGTCTGCGATCCTCTTGATTAGTTCAGCGGTCGAGGCCGAGGACGACTTTCTATCCTTTTTGAACTCCGCAAACACGTTCGATGTTGGCGATGTTGCGGAGGGTGCCGGCAACACCATTGCCAAGCCAATGGATACTCAGGATTCTGGCGTCAACGGAGCGACCGCCGAACCTAGCGCTAACGATGCCAAGGCTGAGCAAGCAAGCTCCAGTGAAATCAATTCCGACGCGAGCGAGGAGCAAGCGAAGGATGAAGATAAGGGTAACAAAGACAAAGACGAGGATGGTAAAGAAAAAGATGAAGACACAGACATCACCAAACTGTCTGAGAAGATCGCTGCTCTGGAGAAGGAGCAGGAGAAATTTGAAGAGTCTCTAGAAAAAGTTGAAGAACTCGCCGGTAATAAAAGCATCGTCGTCAGTGGTAGCAGTAAGTCGACGATGAAGATCAGCGGGCGGATTCACCTTGACGGCTGGGGATTTGATACAGATGAAGATCCTGCGATCAATCAATTCAACGGCGGCACTGACCCACAAAACCGTCTTGGATTTCGCCGCTTACGATTTGGTGTGGCAGGCAAGATCAAAGACAACATGATCTACAAGATCGAAATGGAATTCGCCGGTGGCAACGACGTAGAGTTCCGTGACGCGTTCATGGGTTGGACGGATTTGCCGTTCTTACAAGAAGTGTTGCTAGGCAATCAGAAACGCCCCTACGGATTGGATCACCTCAACAGTTCGCGTTACAATGTGTTCATCGAGCGCCCGTTTGTGATCGAAGCCTTCAATGAAGATGCTCGTCGCTTAGGCTTGCAGTCCTACGGCATTTCCGACGACTTAGCTTGGAACTGGCGATATGGTGTCTTCAACGGACGCAACGTTCAGGACGAAGGCAATTACGTCGGTGATCACTTGCAATTGCAATTGGCCGGTCGTTTGGCTAACACGATCTGGTACGACGAAACCAGCAACGGTCGAGGCTATGCTCACTGGGCCATATCGGGTTCACACGCTGACGTTTCGCCTAATGCCGTACGCGACGGGAACAACCCAACCGGCGGTACCGAAGGTCGCTTCCGCACTCGCCCTGAGGCGCGTACCGACAGCACGCGATGGCTCGACACGGGGGCGATGGTGAACGCCGACTATTACAATTTGATCGGTCTTGAAAGTGTCTTGAACCTAGGTTCGCTACAGTTCGTCGGTGAGTATCAAAACAATTGGGTCGAACGCAGCGGAGCCGAAGACCTGCACTTCCATGGTGGATATGTTTATGCAAGTTACTTCCTGACCGGCGAACACCTTCCTTGGGAACGTGAGTCGGGCACACTCGATCGCGTTGTCCCGTTTGAAAACTTCTGGCTTGTTAATACTGCCAATGGTGGTCGGGCGGCTGGTTGGGGAGCTTGGCAGGTCGCCGCTCGCTACTCATACGCTGACTTCACCGACGAAAATATCTTTGGTGGGGTGGGTAGTGCCTGGACCATGGCGATGAACTGGCACTGGAACGCCAATGCTCGCATGCAGTTTAACTACATCACAGGCGAGATTTCTGACAGCACTGTTGGTAATCGTGCTGGCGCTCCTGTCACGGGTAGCTATGACGTCTACGGCGCACGCTTCATGGTTGACTTCTAAGCCACGCCTTTCATTCCCATCAAATGCCGCGGCTACTGAGACCGCGGCCACCCCGCATATTAATCAGATCACAAGAAGGATTTCCAATGAACCGTTTTATGCCATATGGATTACTGGCCGCTGTCACGATGCTTGCCATCAGCACCACTGCTAGTGCGTTTGGCCCCTGTTGCTGTTTCTGCAAAGAGGGACGTTGCCAAGTCAAGGTTGACAAAGAAGAGGTTGATGTGCCGGAGTTTACGTGCAAATGTGAAACGATCTGCGTTCCGCCACTGCGTTTTCCCTGGGAGTGTGGACCGCTGAAAAAATGTGGCAAGGTTCGCCAAGTCAAAGTGCTCGGCAGCGAAAAAAGCAAAGAAACCATCTGCACGTATGACTGGAGTGCTGTGCATTGTTGCCCTGCATGTCGCGTGAAAGTGCGAGCGAGTTGCGGGTGTGGTTGTTGCGGTGCCTGCCATGGTGGCGATTCATGCACGGTGCAGCCATGTTTCATTGACTCCGAATGTGCGCAAATGCAGCTTCCAACACCAGCCACCAGCCTGCAAGAAGAAAGTGCTGATGCAGTTGAAACTGAGGCGTTTTCTCAGCGTTATCCAGAAGTCAACGTGGCCATGCTCGACGCGATCCGTACTGCGAAGCCCGATGCCGATGGATGGGTCTCGCTCAGCAATCACGCTTCGGACTCGCTTTCCGCCAACATTGAGCTGATCGAAGCGACCGAGTAACAAAGTAGCAGGCACACTCCCGTGTGCCGTTCGCTTTACCAAATTCAGCCGCAGTGCGCTAGCACGCGGTTACCACCACGAAATGGGGCGAAAACCGCTCGCTAGCGCGTTGCGGCTGATGTACGCAGAACTCAGGCTATTTCGCCGTGAGTTCTTTCTTGCCTGTTGCGGTTGCTCGTTTTTCGGCAGCGGTGCGATAGTCAACAACATCCCACACCAAGCCGACGGCGCGGAGCAATCGAATCGCTTGCCAAGTGATGTCAAACTCCCACCACTTGTGACCGTGCTTGGCCATCCGTGGGTAGGCGTGATGATTGTTGTGCCAGCCTTCGCCGTAGGCCACGATCGCGACCAACCAATTGTTGCGGCTGTCGTCGGTCGTTTCGTAGTTTTTGTATCCAAACATGTGTGAAGCACTGTTGACCATCCACGTCGCGTGCAAGACTAGCACCAGACGCACGAACATGCCCCACAGCAGCATCGACATGCCCATGTCAAAACCACCGAAGTAGTAGCCGCCACCGAACAAAGCCAACGAAACGAAGATGTGAATCGGCAAGAACAAGAGGTCGAACGAACGCATCATCGGATCGCGATACAAGTCCGGAACCCAACGCTCTAAATAGGCTTTGCGGTCGCCATTGTGCGTGTGAAACGCCAACCAAAACATGTGGCTCCAAATGCTGCCGTCATGTGGCGAGTGTGGGTCACCTTCTTGATCGCTGTGAGCGTGGTGTTTGCGATGGTCCGCGACCCAGTCCAACGGCGAACCTTCGCCAGCAAAACAGCCAATGCCTGCGAACAGGTAGCGGACCCAATTGTAAGTTTTCATGCCGGTGTGCGTGAGCATACGGTGATAGCCCAAACAGATGCCCAGGCTGCCGGCGACCCAGTGCAACACAAGGGCCACAACGAGGGATTGCCAATAGACGTAGAATGGGGCGGCGAGGCACACGGCGTGAGCGACCACTAGCCAACCAATGGCCCAGTAGCTCAGATTATTCAGGCGAACGCGTTCCTCTTTAGTTGGCCGGGCCATGTCCAACTTCTTGGCAGCCTTTTGCGCGACCAATGAAGACAGACCGTCGGCATCTTCCGCAGCCGGTGCGTGCATCGCATCGACGACTACTGCTTCTTCCAAGCCGGGACGGTTCCAGATTTCCGCATCGAGCGGGTCGAGCGTCTCGACACCATCGACATCGGAAATGGGGTGATGATTATTTTTTCCGCTGCGGGAGCGGGTAGGTTCAGAAACAGTCGACATGTTGAGAACGATCCTGATCTCTTGCGATGGGGTAAATGGTTGAAGTTGTTAGAATACAGGCACCTCGCACTGAACATGTCACACTCTGAACACTGACATGTAACGGCTTTGTAATTGTTCTTCACGCCGTCTACTCGGAATGCACCTAGGTTTAGCACGCACTGATGAAAACACCGGTCAAACCGCCGTCAACCGTCGATAACGCTCGTAATCCCGGCATTAGCTCTGTCGAATCAGGACAGTCGTGTCCAGACGATTCACTGGTTGATTTTGTTGATTTTGTTGATTTTGTTGATTTTGTTGATTTTGTTGGCCAATTGGGGTTTCGCGATCGCCTATTGAGGCAGCTCCGCGAGTATTTCCACAGTCAAGGCTTTCTCGAAGTCCAGCCACCTTGTCTGAGCCGAGATTGCGTGATCGACGCCTACTTAGACCCGCTGCGGATCGCGAGCCAGGAACTGGGCGTTGCCGAGGCAAGTGCCGCTGGTTCCAACTCACACTACTATCTGCAAACGTCTGCCGAATCGGCGATGAAACGGCTATTGGCTCGCGGTGCTCCGTCGATTTTCGCAATCTCGCCGGTATTTCGGCAAGGTGAATCGGGAATGCGACACAACGTCGAGTTCACGATGTTGGAGTGGTACGAAGTCGGTGGAGATGCGGCGTCAGCAATCTCGCTGTTGGGAAATCTTGCCACTCGGGTATTCGCAGCAGAACGTTTTGAAACGATCAGTTATCAAGCGGCATTTGTGGAGCAGCTCGGACTCGATCCGATGGAGACACCGATCGAGTGTTTGTCGCAACGAGTTGCTGAACTGGATGCGGAGCTAGCGATTTCGATCGGTGAGGATCGCGATGGGTTATTGGACGTGTTGCTGTCGCATTTTATTGAACCGCATTTGGGCAATGCCTTGCCCACCATCTTAACGCGTTATCCCACAACCCAAGCGGCGTTGGCGCGTCCTTGCGAAGACGATCCGCGTTTCGCTCATCGTTTTGAATTGTTCTATCATGGTCTTGAACTTGCCAACGGTTACGACGAACTACAAGATGCAGATGAGTTGGTTCGTCGCTACGAAATCAACAATCAGATTCGTCGTCGGTGCGGTCGGGGGCCACTGCCAGTGGAAACGACGCTCGTCGCTGCAATGCGTCAAGGTTTGCCAAAATGCAGTGGTGTGGCGGTCGGTGTGGATCGCTTGCAAATGCTGATCAGTGGTGCAAAACATATCAGTGAAGTCATCCCACTACCAATTACAGAAGCTTAAAAAGTTTTCAGTTTTTACTCTGACTCTTTCTTTACCATTGACAATTCCTCGCGATTCCGTTCTCCGCGCTAACCGGCAATGCTATCAACGCATGACGGCGGCGGACTCACCGTTGTGCCGGATCGTGTCCGATGACGAACTACTCGATCCGCTGAGCACGGTCGATCGCGTCGGTTGGTTGGGAGGGGATATCCGTGGTTGGCGGGTGCTGTGCTTGGCTGGTGGCGGTGGTCGACAGAGCTGTTTGTATGCGGCTGCAGGGGCCGAGGTGACGGTTGTCGATCTCAGTCCCGCGATGCTGGAACTGGATCGCCAAGCGGCGTCACGCCGCAAGTTCTCAGTGCGTTTGCTGGAAGGCTCGATGGATGACCTGTCGATGCTGCCGCGCGCTTCGTTCGATCTCGTCGTGCATCCTGTCAGCACTTGCTACTTGCCCAACATCGCGGCGGTCTACGGCCAAGTGGCGGCGGTTGTCCGTCCAGGTGGGCTGTACATCAGTCAGCACAAATCACCGACCAGTTTGCAATCGTCGATGCAGCGTCGTGATGGGCATTATGCCTTGCTGCACGACTACTATCGAAACGATCCGGTACCACCGCCGACACCGGTCACGCCAGTTTCACAGCGATTGCGTGAGGGTGGTGCGGTGGAGTTCCTGCATCGCTGGGAACAGATGATAGGGGGACTGTGCCGGGCAGGGTTCGTGATCGAAGACTTGATCGAACCGTTACACGCTGACCATGAGGCCGAGCGGGATACGTTTGCGGATCGGGCGAGCGTGATTCCGCCTTATGTCCGGATCAAAGCCCGGCGAACGGGGGTTGTCACTGCGTTTGAAGCCCCAGCGTTAGAGAGCCGGTTGTGGTTGCCGGAGTGAATCGAATACTCTTGACGAGTTCCGCTACGGAAAGTCGAAGCTCTCGATGAAGTTCCGCTACGAAAAGGGAAGGGCCATGGTGAAGCCCTCCCTGCCTCACCATGGCCCTGTCTATGCTGGAACGATGGCACCGATCGTTCCGCCCTCCCAATCCATGGTACCACTAGTATCGGACGGGCGCAGAAGGATCTTTAAGCAGAAATCGGACAACCGTTAGCTGATTTACACCTACATAACCAGCTACTGGCAATTTGTTCACAAGTCTAAACGCGACGGTATTCTCCGTCAGTAGTGGACCAGGCCACTAGGCCAACCGATACTCGTTCACGGGCTGAACCATCACCACCGGATTGGCAGTGTTCGTTTTGTAGTAATCCGGATACCATCGATTCAGTTCAATGTACATTGCGACTACGGCGATGATCATGAGCAACATCGCCAGTAACAGCATCACACTGTAAATATTAGCGGGCCGTTTTCCAGATCTGCCCATTGGGTTATTCGAGAGTTGTGGCGACACGGTCGCCCTCCTGGATCGTTCCCTCGCTGTAGTCGTTGAGAATCTCAGCGACGGCGCGATCGGGTTCGGTATCACGCACTCGTAGACGGGTGACGTACCGTCCTCCACGAGTGACTTCGAGCAAATGTCCTTGTCGCAGGCCGTCGTCGTAACCGATCGAAACTTCCACGAGCTTGCGTGGCCGGTTAATCACGAGCACGTTACCGTTTCGTTCCGGCGGTGCACCATCGAGCGGATCGTCCATCTGCAATCCGGCGGCATCCACAACTTCTTTGTAACGCGTGACTTGGGTCAGCAATTGGTCATTGCGATCTTGCTGCAACTGCACAATCCCACGCAAACTGTTCATTTCGTCGGTGAGTTCCAGGGTTTCCGCAAATAGATTGTCGCGATCTTGTTGCTCTGTGCGAATCTGTGATCGCAGCAAGGTAGTTTCCGCGATCAGTTTTGCCAGTTCAGTCGCGCGACTGAGGTCGAGTTGCGTCAGGTCAGTGTTTTGGGATTCGAGGCTCGTGACCGTCGCTTGACTGGCCTGCAACTGCCTCTCGATAACATCGAGTTGAGTTTGCAGTGCACCCAAGGCGGTTCGCCGGGCAGCTTTTTCGCGATCCAATTCGGCCTGGGTTTGAGCGCGAGCTTGGCTGAGTTGGTCGTTGGTGCGTTCGTATGTCTCGATTTGGGCCTTCAGACCATCGTCGGCCAAAACGACATCTCGCCAGTTGCGGTGCGAAGCATTGACAGCGAGTGCCAAAACCATGAACACCACGCTGAGCAGCAAGATCAAAACCGAGAAGGATTTCCCGAGTAGATTCATGGGAAAAAGGTTCCAGAAGGGACGTTTGAATAGAGTTGAGTGAGCAGCTTACCAGAGAGAATTATAATTGGCACGAAAAACACGTGTCAACAAATTTGCCGCTTTTCTGCTGCTCTGAACATGCACCTCCTTACGCATCGGTGAGTATAACGGTTGACACGATTATGCACACAGAATTGCGGACATTTTTTCCACGGTCGCCGCCACAGAGTGCCGCGATCGAATCAACGCGTGGGCCGTTTGCACATGCAGGCGACGAGTTTCAGGGCTAGATGCTAACTCTCGCAGCCCGGTGGCCAGAGCATCAGGGTCATTGGTAGGTACCCAAAAACAGGTGGGTTCATGAGCAACGGCTTGTAGTTCCACTGTGCCCCCACTGCGGGTGGCGAGCACTGGTGTGCTTACAGCAAACGCCTCCAACACGACGTTGGGCATGCCTTCAAAACGTGATGGCAATACCAACGCATCGGCTGCTGCGATTTCAGGAATCGCGGGGGAAACCACGCCGACGAACTCAACCAAGTGGCCATCGACGTCGCCGTCCTCGCCCGCGAGCCTCGACCACTGCTGCTCCAACGCCGCCCGATCGGGGCCATCACCGATCAACCGCAACTGCAACCTTGGCAAATTTGCGGGCCATTTCCCACGTAAGCAACCAATCGCAGCGATCAAATCCGCTTGCCCTTTCTCGGGCGTCATGCGACCGACACAGACGATTCGCAACGGATCATGGTTGGCAAACCGGTGCTCCGACTTAATCTCCGCAATGGTTTCGACGGGATTGTAAATCACCTCAATCTGTTCGCGTGGCAAGCCGTAATAGCTCGCTGCCGAATCCGCTGCCGCGCGACTGACCGCGATGACTTGATCGCTCCGCCGGTACGCTCCAGCGAGCAATCGTCGCTTTGCCCACACGAATCGTTTTTCCACCATCGGCAGGGCCTCGTGGGGCGGGCTGACGATCGTCGATACTCGCCGGACTCCGTGATTCCGGAGCGTTGCCTGGATGGACGGATGCCCCGCGATCATCGTGTTATGAAAAGCACGATCATAAATCACATCAATCTGTTCGCGACGCACGATCCCGGCAAACTCGCAAGCTTGGCGACGCAAAATCGTTCCTGGCAAACGATCCCACAGCGATGTTGTTTCGCAGCGCCGCGAAGGACTGTGAATGCACACGTCCGCTGGCAAATCGGCGAGCAACTCGCCTTCGCGATCACTCAAATACAAATGCACGTCGAACAATTCACGCGGCAGGTATCGCGCCAACAACGCGACCTGATGCTCGCTACCGCCACGCCGCATCGACGTGGCCATCAACAGCACCCGCCGCCGGTTCAAACGCGTGCTGCCGATCCGGTCTTCGCTGCGATCAACGCATCCAATTCCGCTTGAAGCTTTGGCAAAATTTCGTCGTACCCGAACGCACCGAGGGCCACTTCACCTTTCTTCAAATTCACCTTTGCTGGACCGCACCATAATCCCAAATCCGCATCGTCGGTTTCGCCGGGACCGTTCACTCGACAACCCATCACCGCAATCGTGATCGCGTAATCTTTGGCGTACGCTGTCATCGCTTTCACGCTCGCGGCCAAATCCACGAACGCTTCGTTCTCGACTCGCGAACAACTTGGGCAACTGATGATATTCAGTTTCGTATCGTCAAACCGGACCACGCTCCGCACGCGGCCTGCGTAGATATCACTGACGATTTCCAAACCCGCATCGATCTCTTCGGGTTTGCGTGGATTGGGCAACGTCAGCGAAACTCGCACGGTGTCGCCAATGCCTTTGCCGATGAGTTGTTCAAACGCGATGCGAGTTTTAATGATCCCTTCGGGCGGCATCCCCGCCTCTGTCACACCGAGATGCAACGGCACATCAGGACGCTGTTCAGCGAACTTGCGATTGACCTCGACAACCTTCGATGGATCGCTGTCTTTGAGCGACACGACAAAATTATGGAAGCCCAACGAGTCGACCAGTTCACAGTGCTCCAGTGCAGACTCCAGCATCGGGGTGATGGAATCGTCAGCGGTATACTTTTCTTTTTTGGCCGGATCGACGCTACCGCAGTTCACACCGATGCGAACGGCACAACCGTGTTCACCCGCCAGATCAATCAGGTAGCGAACTTTGTCTTGCCACGTTAGCTCGCGAGCGTGGTGGTAAAGATGACCAGGGTTATAGCGAATCTTGTCGACATGCGGAGCAACGAGTTCGGCGAGGCGAAAGTTCTCTTGCAGATCGACGGCCAAGTTCGCGGTCGTGAGCTTGCGAATTTCCGCCAGAGCCGCTGCATCTTGTTTGCTATCGACAGCGATTCGGACCACGCCCGCACCACGCTGCCGCAACGCTTCAGCCTGCGCCGCTGTTGCCGCAACATTTTGCGTCTTGGTCGCTGTCATGCTTTGCACGGCAATCGGGTGGCCCGCACCAATGATGATGGAACCGATCGTCACAGGCCGAGTAGGGTTTCGTGTAATCGACATAGGATGAGTTTCGCTTTTTGATACTTAGTGATTCGTCAACTTTTAATTTTAGAGTAGCGGAAGTCGTCAAGAGTTTCGATGTTCCGTTGATCGACGAAAGTCTTGACGACTTCCGCTACTGACTGTTTGAGGAAATAGACATTCAGCCGCCCTGAGAAGCCTTAGCGGCTTCAAAAAGACGGCGGATTTCCTCGATGTCGACATCGACGTGTGGAAGTTGCGGGTTCATGTCTTGCAAAGTACTCTGCACGATCGCAGCGACGGAAGCGTCTCGGTACCACTTTTTGTCCGCCGGAATGACGTACCAGGGAGAGTCATCCGAGTTGCATTTTTCAAACACATCCTTATAGGCTTCACGGTACGCCGCCCATTTATCTCGCGCCGTGTAGTCACCTGGATTGAGTTTCCAATGTTTGGTCGGATCGTCCAGTCGTTCTCCAAAACGATCGAGCTGTTCGGCGGGGCTGATGTGCAAATAAAATTTCAGAATTCGCGTGCCGCGATGGGCCAGCATTTTTTCAAAATTGTTGATCAGTTCATAACGTTGCTTCCACACACTCTTGGGCACGATATCTTCCACCCGCACCACCAACACGTCTTCGTAATGGGATCGATTGAAAATCGAAACCATTCCAACCGCCGGAGCGGCCTGGTGAACTCGCCACAGGAAATCATGCGAAAGCTCGACTTCCGATGGCACCTTGAACGGGTACGTACGGCAACCTTGGGGGTTCATTTGCCCTAACACCTTACGGATCAAACCGTCCTTGCCCGCCGCATCGGGGGCCTGCAACACGATCAGCAACGATTGCTTTCCTTCGGTAAACATCCGGTACTGCAAATCCCGAATTTCCTCAACAACTTTTTCGGTGTACGCCCGCCCGTGTTCTTTCCCGCGAAACGGTCCGTCGAATTCAGTCGGAATTTTCTCCAGCGAAATTTTTTCGCCAGGTTTGAGGCGGTGTTCGCCACAAAAATCAAATTTAGGATCAAGATCCCAAGGCTGGATGGACATCAAACGCGGGTTCCGCAAAGTGGGATAGGGACGAATGGGGCCGGAGATTTCAGCAAAAACTCGCACTTGCACGGGGTTTTGCGTGAACGTAACCCAAGGAGTTCGGGTCAAAACAAGCAGTGTAGCGTGCAACCGTAAAACCAAGCAAAGCGTCGTAGCCAAAGTCGGCAAAAAACGCTGCTTAAGATGGGTTGCGAAGTTGGCGAGAATCAAGCACAATCCCGCTCTGACGCAAGAAACCACCTGGAGCGGTGGCTGAGTGGTCGAAAGCACCGGTTTGCTAAATCGGCGTACGGGTCAAACCGTACCGCAGGTTCGAATCCTGTCCGCTCCGTTGAAATTCACTTTTGTTGGTAAACAAGTTTTCTTATCCCAACAGTTGCTGTTCAGACAAGCGATCGCTGGTTTTCAACGCAGCACCGTCACTCAACGGTGCTGTTTTTGTTTTCTCGCGTTCAACCCGGAAGTGTAGCTCAGTTGGTCAGAGCATTCGACTTTTAATCGAATGGTCCTGGGTTCGAGTCCCAGCACTTCCACTTTCTTTTTTCTACCTGCCAAATCAACTATTCTTCGTATGGGTTGAGCAGGTCGTGGCCTGAGAGTTCATCGTCCATCTCATCAGACACATCCTCGTGGCTCTCGTTCAAGCCAATACCCGATAGTCCGATACTCGACAGCCCTGATTCAGAATCAAGGACTCTGTCACCGAGCACCAGCGTGCCGTCTTCGAGCCGTTGTCGAAGCTTGGCTTTGGTCACTTTGATCCGCTCGTTGCGTTCTTCTACCTTCGCTTCGCGCGCTTTGAGTCTCTTGTAACGTTTGCGGAACGCCTCTTCGCCTTTCTCTAACTCCGCCGCTCGCTTCTCCATCTCGGCTTTCAACGCCGCGATTTCCGCTATCTCCTCGGCAGACACCGGTGCGGCAGGTGTGGGCGTGGTCGACCGCACCTGAGCCTCCGCTGGTTGCTCAGCGGCGATTGACTCGAGAACGTTGCGGCCTCGTAAACGACGGATCAATGCGGGACCAATGAAGATCCCGTTGGCAGCAATCATCATGATCCCAAATGTTGCCATCCCCATCACGATCGCGATGCCTCCATGAACAGCCACCGCGAGGGCCAGCGTGATCGGTCGCGACCAACGTGGCCACACCAGCGCGCAGTAAAACACTTCCCACAACAACGTGATGTGCGTCAGCGCTGTGAAGACACTCGGGTACGCGGCCAAGAAAGTCGCGTCCCAAGATTGGTATTCGTAGTTCCCCACTGCGTACCACAATGCCGTCCCGTCCCACCACATTTGACCGCGAGCTTTGGCCAATCCGCCAAACAAATAAATCACGCACAAATGCAATTGAAACAAGCGAGTGCCGACGTTCGCTGAAACACTCGGACCATCATCGGGAAACAACCACGCCAACCGTTTCGATGCCGGAGCCTCCGTTTCACCCGCCAATCGCCGCCGTAACCACGCATCGACCGAGAACACTGCGCCACACGGAGTGAACGCCAAGTACATAGCGCTATAGGTCACGATTTGATCGAGCCCGAATAGGCTGCCCATCAGCCGGTGGACAATCATCAATTGAAAAAACCAAGCCAACGGGCCAGTGATTCTTGTTAGAAAACCAACCATGAACGCTGCGCTAACCAAGATCACGATGAAGTGATGCACCGCGATCACACCGGGGCTGTCCATCTTCCAAAGGTAGGACCAAGCGGCTGTTGATTCGCCAAAGCGACCGTCGTGCAGCGCCTCAGCGGTTTCGTTATTGATCCATGCTTCGGTTCCAAGAAACGAACTCAGGTCAGTGGCCAGGACGAGGTGCGAGTACAACAACATCGCGCCAGTGATGATCCGCAAACAGGCGAGCGTTTCGATATGCCGGGCCGTGAACCAAAAATGATCCCAAGCGTCGAGGAAATCGAGCGAAGATTGTTTGATCCATGGCCGTGCGTTGGTGAAAAGTTTATTGAACTTCACGGGGCCACCTCGTCAGCAGTGACTGGTGACGGATCGGTTGTTGAGTTTGTTTCAGATTCGTTGTGTGACGTATGCTCCATTTGCAGATCATCCACTTGCGAATCGTCCTCCGATTGGGACTCGTCGCTATCGGTCACTGGTTCACCCGAAGGGGCCGGGACAGTTTCTCGCCTAGCCGGTTCGGGAAGCGCCGTTGGTCTGGCTCCGAGCAAGGTTTCCATCGTGATCGGTATATCCTCCAACACGACGTAGGTCGGCGGATCGTTCAGTGGCATGGGGTTGGCGGCATAGACAACAAAGTCTGGAAGCAAATGCTCGACGCGATCGAGCTTCACATCGCGGTCGGGAAATTTCGCTGCCAAATGCTGATTCATCGACTCGACGATCATCTCGTACCGCTGGCGTCCGCTCCGCCAGACTTGCAGTTCTTCAAGCGGTAATTCGGGGCCGACCAACTTAGCCGCTTCGGTAGGCAATTTCGGTTGATAAGAATCGTTGAGAAATTCCGCCAACATGAAATGCCGGTGATACAAAAGTCTTGGCCGTTGGTCGTTCAAATGGGGATACCAACGAATGTCACTAGCGGTATTTTTTGTCGCACCGGCGATTTCCACCCGCATTAAGTGTGGCGGGCCAGGGTCGGGGGCGAAGAACGCGTAGCCGCGATCGAGGTACAACGTCTGCCCGTAGGCCGCCAACGGGGTCAGCAGTTTCGACACGGATGGCGACAAGCCCCGCGGCCCACGACTCTGAAAAGCCATCGGTGGGGCGAAAACGGCCGACAAATGAGCCAAAATCAGCAGGCTGAGAATCACCCGCATTCGCCGGGAAGGAAACTTTGGGGAGGGAGTGGACAATTCAAAACCGAGCAATTGTGAGAAACAGAGTCGTCACCGACAAAATAATCACTGGCCCCACAATGTATAGCCATTACCGCGTAGCCTCCTCCCTGGAAGGTCACTCTTCGGCTCGCCGATTCACCCCGACAACTGCAAAATCGCGGATTTCAACTCACGGAAAACTGATCTGAGTGGCAAAAGAGGCGAGCAGCCTAATTGGTACATGAAAAAAGCGATCTCGGCAATTTCGAGTTGCCGAGACCGCTTCGCGTTAGAAAACGTAGCCAAGCGAAACTTAATCAAGCTGCTTGGTTTCAGCGCTCTCTGAGGTGCCAAGAGCTCCCCATAATCCGTACGGGCTTTCCATTCCAGCAGCCGTGATACCCACGGCTTGGTTACCAGCCTCGATCGAGTCTGTAATGAACCGGACCGCACCGTCACCCATCAGTACGTGGCATCCGCCTTGATGTCGGCTGCCTGCGGTATGAGTGCCCTCGCGACCATCGTTGTCATGCGACTGGCAGCTCTCGCTGTTAGGCGGCCGAATCGTATTGATCCCGGTGTACATCGGCAATCCACACATTCACCGATGCCCCAGTGGTTGTCGCCGTTATCGATAAAAACCGGTTGAGCATTGATCTCACGCCGACCCGCATTGCAAACAATCTCGCCTGCCATGATGGTGACTGCGACGGCCAAGAAGATTTTTTTATCACCAATGGGCATGTGGAAAACTACGCAGATAACCCGATCCCCAAAATGCCACCCCAATTCTTTTAATTCGACGGACGCCGCTGGCACGAGACAAGTCTTCGCGTCGGAGAGTTCTTCCAATCAAAATACATTGGTCGCGGAGTCGCCAGATTTGACTTCGACGATGATGGTGACATGGATCTCGTCGTTGTTCATCAGAACGCACCCGCTGCGTTGTTACGGAACGATTCAAAGCGTGGGGCTTGGTTAAAACTAAGTTTCATCGGCAGCAGCTCACCACGCTCTGGATCGGGATGCCGTGTCAGGGTAGTGACGGGTGATAAAACTTACACGCAAGAACTCGTCGGTGGCGGCACCTATCTCTCTACTCACGAGCAATCTCTCGTGTTTGGCTTAGGCGACCACCAAGGAAGTTTCCGCGTCAGCGTCGATTGGCCCAATGGTACAACGCAGGTCATCGAAAATGTCGAGTGCAATCAACATCACGTGGTTGAGCAGTAACTGTTCCTCCCAGGGGAAGTCCCATACGGATCAGTGTCATGAGGGGTGTCCGTAAAACCGCAATAGCGTAACCAGAGAAAACGTTAATCGTTTTCTGCTCTATCCGTAGAGCGATGTGTGGCAGGAGTCTGTAAGTTTGAAGGACGTGATCTCATCGTCCATTTCAGTCGAGGACAGCTCCTATGATCGTATCGAACTCACCTCAGTATCGTCACGCGGATTACCGACACACGAAAATCATCGCCACGATCGGACCGGCGACACAATCCGACGAAGGGATCGCCCGTTTAATCAACCAAGGCGTTGACGTGTTTCGGCTCAACATGGCGCACGGCAGTGGCGAATGGGCGGCGGAATTGATCGCTCGTGTGCGTCAGGTTTCCGATCAAGTCGGACGACAGGTCGCGATCATGATGGACGTCAAAGGGCCTGAGATTCGAACTGGGGTTGTTGACAGTCCAATCGGACTTTCAGTGGGCGGTCAACTGCGATTTCTGATGACACCTGACGCCCAGGTTGCGTCAATGGTACCGAGCGTCACCGTCAACTATCCCGACCTTGCTCGCGATGTCAAAGTCGGCGCGACAATCCTGATCGACAGTGGACTGATTCGATTGAAAATCCTTTCAACAGACGACGAAAGCGTGCTCTGCGAAGTGCTCACACCGGGCGTCCTGTCGTCACGCCGACACATCAATCTTCCCGGCGTGACGGTGAACTTGCCAGCGGTGACGGACAAAGACATCGCAGATTTAAAGTTTGGCGTTGAAGCCGGGATCGACTTTGTAGCGCTTTCGTTTGTACGCTCAGCGGATGATGTGCAGACGTTGCGCGGGATTCTCAAAGGCATGAAATCAGACGCCCGGATCATTGCCAAGATTGAAGATCAAGCTGGTGTTCGCAACATGGAAGAGATTATTCGCGAGGCCGATGCGTTGATGATCGCGCGTGGTGACCTCGGTATCGAGATCGACTATTTCAAACTACCGTTGATTCAAACTGAGTTAATTGCGGCTTGCAAAATCGAAGGCAAACCCGTGATCATCGCAACTCATTTGTTGGAGTCGATGATCGAATCACCGATGCCGACACGGGCCGAGGTTTCTGATGTCAGTAACGCTGTTCGCGAGCAAGCCGATGCGGTGATGCTATCGGGTGAAACAACAACAGGGGCCTATCCCTTTGAATCGGTTGAAGTGATGAAGAACATCGTCAAAACGATCGAACCGACTGTCAGTCGATCTTTGAATTCGCGACTGACCCTGACGGAGCCAAAATCCAAGATGTTGCGTTCGGCTGCGGTGCTCGGCCAGGAACTCGGGGAGTCCGGAATCATTGTATTCACACGTAGCGGATTTCTCGGCTACATGCTGGCCGCGTTGAGACCTCGTGGGCTGCCAATATACGCGTTCACGGACGTGAAAACCACGTTCAATCAACTTTGTTTGCCGTGGGGCGTTGAACCGTTCTTGATGGATTTCTCGGACGATCCAGAGCAGACGATCGCTAACGCTATCGAGTGCTTGCGAAAATCCAATTGGGTCGCCCCTGGCAGTACGTTGGTCGTGATCACGAACGTGCTCGCCCACGGCAAAGTAATTGATGCGATGCAGCTACGACAGGTCGGATGAGGGTAGAATTGCGGGGCCAGCCACTTCCAATGCCCACCAATCGCGTTGATTTGGGTTAAGATACGTGCTCCCACCTCCCCACCCAGGAATAACCACTATGCCTGCCCCTACCAATTTATCCCGCCGTCGTTTCCTGCAACACTCATCCGCTGCCACGGCGGGCCTGCTCGCCAGCGGTGTTTGGTCGAGTCGCGGAGTCGCCCAGTCGACGTCTGCCAACGAGAAACTCAACATCGCTTGTATCGGGACTGCCAATCGTGCCCTCGCTGATATCGATGGCGTCACGAGTCAGTCGATTGTCGCTTTGTGTGATGTTGATAGCCGGTTTTTAGAAGTTCAAGCCAAACGATTCCCTTCGGCGAAAACGTACTCAGATTATCGCGAGATGTTCGAGGCTAACGCTGGCTACGTTGACGCAGTCGTGATCGGGGTGACGGATCATCATCACGCGCCAGCGACAATTCGTGCGATTGAAAAACAAATGCACGTGTACTGCGAGAAACCGTTGACGCATAGCGTTGAAGAGGCTCGCGTTGTCACCGAGGCGGCCCGCGCCGCTGGCGTGGCCACGCAAATGGGAACACAAATTCATGCCACAGATAATTATCGCCGAGTCGTCGAAGTCATCCGCAGTGGCGCGATTGGCGATGTCACGGAAGTCCACGTATGGGTCGGTAAAGGCTGGGGCGCGGAAAGTTTGCCAGCAGGCAGTGACGCCACGCCAGATTATCTGGATTGGGATCTGTGGCTCGGCCCCGCAGCCAAGCGACCGTTCCTGAAAGATCACTACCATCCCGCGCAGTGGCGTCGTTGGTGGGCGTTTGGTCAAGGCACGCTCGGCGACATGGGGTGTCACTATATGGATCTGCCGTTTTGGGCATTGGGGCTGACAGCACCGACGCGTGTTGCAGCAACAGGTCCGCGAGTGGACACGGAAGCCTGTCCATTGGGGTTGCAAGTCGACTATGACTTCCCGGCGATCGAAGGACGCGGGCCAATCAAGTTGACATGGTATGACGGTAACCTCACACCGAAAACGGTCAGTGATCTCACCGTGCCGGGTTCTGGCGTGATGTTCGTGGGTAGTGAAGGCAAGATGTTTGCGGACTATGGTAGCTACCGACTTTATCCCGAAGAAAAATTTGCTTCCTTCACACCGCCACCGAAATCGATTCCAACGTCGATCGGTCATCATGCGGAATGGATCGCCGCCTGCAAAACGGGCGAGCCGACAACATGCCAATTTGATTACGCCGGGCCACTGACAGAATCGGTGCTGTTGGGCAATGTCGCGTTTCGCAGTGGCGGTCCGATCTCGTGGGACGCGAAGAACCTGCGAGTCACGGATAACGAAGCCGCCAACGCTTTGATCAGCAAGCAATACCGTGAAGGCTGGGAAGTGCGAGCACTCGCTGCGATTAGTTGAGCGGTCGTTCCGAAAGATTCTCGTTTGTTGAACAGTCAGCCAAAGGCGTACTCTTACATCGGAAAGTACGCCTGCAGCTAACTGCTAAACGACTATATCAACAGCCCGCTATCGCCAAAACGGCCAATAAACCGAAGTTCTTCACCAGACTTGCTTAATCAGACCGAACTAAGCAATCCCTTTGCCCATTCATCGTCGTCCCGTGACAACAGCGGACGAGGTGTGCCACGGTAAATATAGTCTCCGTAACCGGCTGCATCGTATTGCTGATGAAACAGCGGTTGCAAATTAAGAACCGCGTCGGCGTGTTCTTGTTTCAGCGGGATCGGGATGATTGGAAGAGGCTCTCGCAACGACAGCGGCCACAGCTCGACTTTGGGACGATGATATGATCGGCTGACCATCACGCAGTAGTTGCAATCGCTTAATCCCTCGACTGGCATTCTCGATCCACCTCGAAGCAGGTCGATTTCAACGAAATGAACATCTTGTTGTTCAAGATACGGGTTCATTCCAGGGAAAGGAGACGGCATGACAGGCTCACAATGGTTTGTTCGGCGGAAACGTCACCAAAACGCTTTGGATCCATTGTAGCCTATCCCACGTCGTTTACATCCGCGTGCTTGTTCCTTGCGTCAGTGCCATGAACGCGGATTCGAGATCCAGTTCTTCTTCGGCGAATCGTTTCAAGCCGATACCGTTTTCGATCAATAGCTTGGGCAGTTCGCTGTAGTCTTCCGTGTCGCTGTGGAGGATCACTCGCACGGCGTCGTCGCCGGGCTGTGTGGACTGCACCAGCGGATGTCCATTGAACAAATCTGCGACCTGTTGCATCTGATCTCGCTTGCCGGGCTGAATGATCAACACAGTGTGCTGTCGTACCATCCGAATGATTTCCGTCACCTTAGCGTTCTGTTTCAACTCACCGCGGTCGATGATACCGACTTTGTTACAAACATCGGCCAGTTCAGGCAGGATGTGGCTGCTAACGATCACCGTTTTGCCCATCTCGCCGAGTCGTCGCAGCAAGTTGCGCATCTCGATTCGAGCACGAGGATCGAGTCCTGAAAGTGGTTCATCGAGTAAGAGCACCTGCGGATCATGCAACAGCGTGCGGGCCAGACCGAGGCGCTGAGTTTGGCCTCGCGAGAGTGTGTTGGCGAAGGCGTCGCGTTTGAAATCCAAGTCAACAACGTCGAGCATTTCATTGACGCGTTTACGTCGGTCGACACCATTGATCCGATACGCGGCAGCAAAAAACTCCAAATATTCGACGACGGTCATGTCATCGTAGACGCCGAAGAAGTCGGGCATGTAGCCGACAAGCCGGCGGATTTCTTTGGGTTGCGTGTGAACGCTATGGCCACACACGTAAGCTTCGCCCCAGCTCGGTTCGAGCAAAGTTGCGATGATTCGCATGGTCGTGGTTTTGCCAGCCCCGTTGGGACCGATGAAACCGAATAGATCGCCTGCGTCGAGGTCCAAGTCGATCGATCGGATGGCGAACGCATCGCCATATTTTTTGGTCAAGTCAACGGTTTTGATCACGACGTTTACAAAGGCAAGAAGACAATTGAAATGGAATAAGCGATTGGTGTGTAACGAGATCGAAAATCAACGTCGCACTTCTTCGACGGGTAACACGATTCGAACCCAAGAGTGAGTGTCGCCCGGCGGAAGCGTCGCGGCAGTGTCACCGGCTCGAATACTCGATGTCACCTCCAACGGGATCCATGGATCGCGACAACGACCGACCAAAATACAACGGTCTGCGGTCAACAAACTGGTCATGTCAAGATGACCGAGAATCTGGTTTTGCAGACCCGTGTAACGCACGCCGCCCACGACACCATGAAACATCAGCATCTCGGCCAACCGTTCTGGCTGGTTGGCTTGAGTAACGTCCCAGGCTTCGGTTTGCGAAGAGCTTTCTAATGCTCGTTGCCGCGATAACTGCCAGCGAAAGTTTTTCTGGCGCAACCGATCCAATTCTTTCACGGTGGCACGCGCTGGAAAGCGAGTTGGTAAGAAGTAGGCCCAGTTTTGATAGATCAACATCGCGTCGAGCAAATCCACTTCGAACGGATTGACAAGCTGCCCTTGCAACAACTCCGAACCTTTGCGTCGCTGGACGGTGGACCCTTGCAATGACGTTTGAAACTGCATCTGCAATGCCAACGACTTACTGCTACGTGGTGCCAGCTCCAACGACTCGATCCTGCTGAGCAATCGCAGGCCGTCGTCCGCAGTAGCCACGTCGGTAGTCGCCTCGTCGGTAGGCATTTCGGGCCGTGAGACGGGGACTTCGATCGGGGCACTCCAACCGTCGATCTGAATCCCGCCCATCAATTGGCCTGGCGTTCCAAACGGATGCAACATTTGATATTCGATCTTGTCGACGATGGCTCCGAGAGCGTCGCTCTGGCGGGACGCGACTTGGACAATCTGCGCAGGGTGCGAATACAAATATGACCAACGGAACAACCGGCCTGTCTGAGTAGCCGAATCAATGTCGAGAAGTTCGATCGCATTGGCGCGCAAAAGGTTGTCGCTCGCAGCAACGGGCTGCTGGAGTGTTGCTTGACTGGGTTTCAACAGAGCCGTCGACGACTTATTGGAACTTGGTGCCGCAGCAAGCACGAGTGCCACCGACAATAAGACAGCCACGATCGGAAACGTCAGCCAGCCCAACAACGGATTGCCGAGCACGCGTCGCACAAGAAAGTAATCCAGTGGTGCCACGATGGCGATCAAGGCTGCGATGATCAATGCGATGATTGAGAAACTAAACGAACGCTTGATCGGAAATCGATCCAAACTTCGTCGGACTTGGCCGGAGAGGTCGGAGTAACCACTCAAGCGAAAACTACTGCCCGTTTCGCTGCGATCTTCGACCAACAGCTCGCCACAGAGTTTCGTCACGAGGTCGATTCGTTCGTCCCACTCTACAAACGGAGCCTCATCGAGGTCGGCTGCGACTAGCGTGATCTTGCCCATCCCAGCGGTGTAGCGAATCACCAGTGGCAAACCGATTTTACGAGTGGTTCGACCAGCTATCATCACTTCGCCGACACTCGATAAGGTGGTACCGCCTGCACCAATCATCTTCGGAAGTTGCCAGCCATCAAAGTTGCTCAATCGCGATTGACTATTCGTGAACGATTCAAAACCAGATGGCTCCATGCGGACGACGGAGGAAGCGATGACCTCTTCAGGCAGCAATGCTGCGAGCCATTCGCTGGCGTCTAACATTTTTTTCGCGTTCGCTCCCAACGTCACGAACAAGCGGCCACCACCGCGAACCCAATCACCGATCGCAGCACCTTGCATCGCGGATAGGTTTTCGAGCACATCCGTTCCGCTGGCGGTGATGATGATCATATCAACGCCGGAAAACCCCAACACATGATCGGGAACCGTTTCAGCTCGCTCGATACGAGAAACCGCAATCGAAGCGTTTCGTTTGAGTAATTCGTTGACACCGATGGTCTCGATCCCGAGCGGATCACCGATGGAGACGATCCAGGGCATCGTCAGCGGAATCATCGACGGTCCGTCCGCTGGCACGCCTGATTCAGGAAATCGTGACTGGACGTCGATGGTAGGCGACGCGTCACCGCTGCGGATGATCAACGGGGCGGCTTCGGTTCCAGGGATGCAGTAGCCGAACGCAGCATGTTGGCTCGGCGATTGCTCGTCTGTGGCTGCCCGTTTTATGAAGTTTTGTTGATAGACAACTGAGATGCCATCGCCATCGGTGGTCTCGATTTGAACGTTCGCCTTCACCGATGCTGGTAATCGTACCGCCGTCCACTGCCCTGACCGATAATGCCCCGCGATACCGAATGATTCACCAGTGGCCGACGCTGCGGATGATAGCGATGACTTGCTGGCGGCCTCCGCACTTGCCGTCTGGGCAGTCGCAAGGATTACCAACACGGCGACGAACAAGCAGCACAACTGCGAGAAAGACAAACGTCTGTTCATGGTTTTTCATCCAGACTGCATTCGCATGCCAAGCGGCCGCAGCCTGGGCAACCTTGACCATATTTTGCGGATAAGGCTTGGGCGAGATTGATGTCGGCGACGTTCGCGATCGTGAACAACCACGCGATCACATCAGCAAATTCTTCCGCCAAGTTCTCACGATCTTGGCCTCGGAGGGCGGACGCCAACTCCCCCACTTCTTCTATTAACCACATGAACGTCCCATCCACGCCGCGCGCCACGTCCTTCTCGTAATACATCCGATGGATATGCTGTTGCAGATCTTCGATGGAAAGATCGCTAGGAGAGATAGGCTTGGTCATGAGCAACGTAAAAGACGTAAAAAAAGACTTAGTTTGACAAGGCTGTCGTTTAGCAAGGAACCATCACCCATTCGTGCAGGAAATCCCGTTAAAATCGCAGTAGCCAATCGGACGGTCTGATGGGCATCCGTCAGAACAGACTTTATCCTGCACGAGTTTGCTTTCAACCGGCTAACCCAACGACAGATTTCCGGCTAGTCTAGCGTGGGACGACGGGTCGGGGAGATGGCACACAAGCGATCCTCCATCACCAGCCTCCAACCTGGGTGACCGTTTTCTACCACCCGGGCACCTGCCAGACGTATTTGGTCACTGTTTTGTTCATCTCATTTCAACTCGCTACCCCTCTGATTTGCCCAAATTCCTGCCGCCACCACTCGCCTTTCAGCCCAGAAATCTCCTGAGTCCATGCCCGAGTCGTCCCTGAATCGCTATCCGTTTTACAGCCCACGGTTTTGGCATGGGATGCGGCCGGCGGTATGGTGGCGACTATTGCGGGACGGTGAATTTGCGATCAGCCCCTCGCGGTTGGGGTTAGCTGTTTCCGTTTCAATCGCGACACCGTTCAACACCGCGCTGATGGGGCTACAAAACCTGTTGTATCGCCGCCGGATTCGTGAAGCCGAACTGCACGGGCCGCCCGTCTTCATCATCGGTCATTGGCGAAGTGGCACGACGCTGCTGCACGAGTTGTTGGTCCGGGACGAGCGGTGGAGCAGTCCGTCGACGTATCAGTGCTTTGCTCCCTCACACTTCCTGCTTACGGAGTGGTTCTTTCGGCGTTTCGCCCGGTGGTTGCTGCCCGGCAAACGTCCGATGGACAACATGGATACCGGTTGGGATCGCCCGCAAGAAGATGAGTTTGCGCTTGTGAACTTGGGCATGCCATCACCGTATCGCCGCATCGCGTTTCCTCGCAGCGGCCCTGTCGACATGGAGTACCTCGACTTTGAAGGCGTTGATGAAACCGCACGCCAGCGCTGGATCGAAACCTTGCAAGCGTTCCTGCACCGCGTCAGTATCTCGACCACGCGTCCGCTCGTGATCAAAAGCCCGACGCATACCGGTCGCGTCGCGCTCTTGGCCGCCGCCTTTCCCAACGCCCGATTCATTCACATCACTCGCGATCCGCGTGCGCTGTTCCCAAGTACCTGTCGATTGTGGCGCAGCCTTGACGAAGTGCAAGCCTTGCAGGCTCCTCAGGCGGACAGCAAAGATGACGGCATCGAAGAATATGTGCTGGATTGTCTCGCAAAAATGTATCAATCGTTTCATCAACAACGCGATCAAATCGATCAGAATCGATTGATTGATATCCGCTATGAGGACTTGATCGCTGATCCCATCTCGACGCTCGAAAAAATCTACAACTCATTGCGACTGGCTGACTTTGAAACCGTTCGTGCCGACATCCAAGCTTGGACCGACAATGAACATCAAGCCTACCAGACGAACGCACACCAACTTTCAATAGCCCAAGAAGACCGACTCCAAGAACGCTGGGGCGAGTATTTCAAACGGTACGGATACTGAACCTCAGCAAACTCCTCAAACAGTCTCCATCCATTCGTTTCCTCCTCTGTCTTTGCAAACATGAACTTTTCTATACATCTTGATCGTATTCGTTATTTCATGGCCTTGGCCATGCTCGTTGCCTGCGCTGGCTGCAGTAAACAACCGGTCTCCACAGACACTGCCAAGAACGCAGCTCCCGACGCTGATGCCAGTCAGAAGATCAGCACTGCGGATGAGCCGCAAGAACCGTTCGTATTTGAAGCAGAAGTTTACGAAGCGAGTCCCGAAGATTTGTTGGCTCAACGTTTGCCGATTGAACAAACCAGCGAAGGTTGGATACGGTTGTTCGATGGTCACACGATGTTCGGTTGGATGATCGCGGGCGAAGCGAATTGGCGAATCGAAGACAAAACCTTGGTGGTCGATCGTGGTCAGCCGTGTTTCTTGACCACGTCGACTCGATGGGCGGACTTCGAACTCGAAGTCGAATTCAATGCCGATGCGGAAACGAACTCAGGCGTTTTTCTTCGCACTGGTATCGACCCCAGCGATCCCGCCACAGACTGTTTTGAAATCAACATCGCTCCCGCCGACAATCCATTTCCCACCGGAAGTATCGTCGAACGCAAAAAAGGTGAGTCGTTTACGGGCGATCCAGGCACGTGGCATACCATGAACATGGTTTGCGATGGAGCATCTCTGATCGTCAAGATCAACGACGAAGTGATCAGCGAAAGCGACGAAGCAGAATCGCCGCGCAGTGGGCATATCGGTTTGCAGTTTCGCAGTGGAGCGGTTCGCTTTCGCAACATCCGCCTGCGTCCGTTGGCACTTGAAAACCTGCTCGATGAAAAACTATCGCGATGGACACAGTACGAAGACATGCCTGGTGAATTCACTGTCGGCGAAGATGCAGAGCTGATTGTTGATGGTGGCAAACAACAACTCGAATCAAAAGACAGCTTTGGCGACTTCACGATGTTGGCAGACTACAAGATGGATGATGCCGAATCGAATTCGGGATTGTTCTTCCGCGCTATCCCCGGTGAGGTGATGATGGGGTATGAATGCCAAGTCAACAACGCGGTCGTCGATGGCAATCCTTTGCAACCTGCCGACTGTGGTCCTGGCGGCATCTTTCGTCGTCAAGATGCTCGGATCGTGGCGGGCGAACCAGGTCGTTGGAATTCGATCGTGCTGCAGGCTGACGGACCGCACTTTGCGACCTGGGTCAACGGTCTGCAAGTCACGGACGTGTACGACGACCGCCCCGCCGATAAAAATCCGCGAAACGGCACCCGCCTGGAACCAGGCACCATCATCGTTCAAGGGCACGACGAAACGACGAAAGCAAGCTACCGCAAAATCGCCGTGAAGTCGTCACCCGTTGCACCCTAGTTCAGCGCTACAATCAGTGGGCAAAATAAAACTGCTTAGATCGAATCTGGCTCAATTTCTTTCACCCATGATCAAGTCCCGATTCGCTGGCGAATCGATTTCACGATCGTTCGCCAAGATTCGGATAATCGCGATCGCGCGATTAGAGCGAGAAGTCGGGCGTTTGCCTGGAGCGGTTTTCGGAAGAACAAAAGCACTCAGTGGCAGGCGTTGGTAGGGCAGCATCCGCAATTCCACGCCTTCTACGGGAAAGAAAAGCACTGTCATGGTCGAACGTGATTTTGACTGCTTTGCCGAAGTAGGCGCGGACGTCTAGCGGCACTACCCACAGGGTAGCTTTTTTGATTCTGAAAGTCCAATGGCTTGTCGATGCTACGGGCACTTCTCCGTCAGCTTGTTGTGGTTCAGTCTCGCCACCTTGGTAGATATCCGAAGCTCAGGAGCCGCACACTGTCTTATCCGGCGTTGGAACCGCTGACAGAGCATCACGCTTTTTCCACGGGCTTGTTGACTACGGTTGCTCTCGCAACCACGCCTGCCCTCGGGGGCAATCGATCGATTTGCCTCGCCACACCTGACGTCCGCTGACCATTTGAAACACCATGCGATTGACGCGGTTGGCCATCCGGCACTGCGCGTCAACAGTGACCACGCCTTGCCGTTTCCAAACCGCCGCTAAACCGCGGTAGTACGGATGGCACTTGATCAGATTCTTGGCAACCAGGATGCACGCGGCACGAAGACGTCGATTGCAACTTTTCGCGACGCTCCCGCTGCGATCAAATTCGTCGCTTTGATAACGCGAAGGATAGAGGCCTGCTCGACCGTTGATCGCTGTCGCCGATGCGTAGTGCTCGATCGGCACTGCTCGCCCGCGAGCTCGCCAGCCGAAACGACATTGATGCCGGTGACCGAAAGCAGCAGACAATAGGGCGTTTTGACGAGAAAACGAGCCATTTCTCGCTCCGTGTCATTGATCTGCCCAGACATCAATTCTCGCAGCGCCAAGAGCTGCTTCCACTGGCTGGTGAGCAACTCAATCAGCGGATCAGGATCGGCCGCGAGCAGACTCCAAGCGTGAATCTTATCAAGCGTTCGTTCTTGAAAGCGAATCTTCTCTTGACAAAGATACTTGGCCATGCCGGTTGGCCCGGCCTGGGCAATGGTGTGGGCGGACGAGAATTGCTTTGCGATTACCATGGCAATCGATTTGTTGAAAAGCAAGTCGTCTTCCCATAGCTCGGCGCACCCAGGCATGGCTTGGTGCATCAGTGATCGGATTTGAATCTGCAACCGCGCTCGCTGCTTGATTAAGTTGCGTCGATGCCGGGCGAGCCGTTGCAACGAACGATAAGTTTCATCGACCGGCAAGGGGCAAGAAAAAGGGGAGCGGGCAAGAAAAAGGGGAGCGGGGTTGTTGTCAATATCTACCCCCTTCCTTTTTTTAACCTTCCCTTTTTTTAACCAGAGACTCATTGCAGAGAGCGTTCGGGTCGAGGAGATTTTTAGGTCAACCGCAAGTTTTGCCTGCGTTATTCATGACTTTGTGAAGGCATTCTGCACTTTTTGTGAGTTGCGTTGAAGGCCTTCTTGATACCACAGAATTGTGGGACGCTCGCCGTGCCGCTGCCCAGTTCGGCGGTTTGGCAATTTGACGTTCTCTAACTTACAACTTCGGCTATAATTTAGGGCATGCCCACAGAAGTCACGATCAATCGATTTACCGACCCTCGCGACGATGAAGACTCGTGGCGGGAATGGTACCGGTTGACACCGCTGGAACGCTGGCATGAGTCGACGAAACTCTGGCAATTCTATATGCAGGTAGGTGGCTCGCTTGATCCCGAACCCGATCCACAAAGTCCTTTCAACGCTTTCCTCCCACGAGGTAAAGCACCTGCTTATGGGCGGTCAAGCATGCGTGTTCTACGGCGCGGCAGAGTTTAGTCGCGACTGCGACATCGTCATGCTGGCGGAAACATCCAATTTCGATCGCCTCGTCGCCGCTCTCGAGGAACTGCAGGCCGTCTGTATCGCGGTTCCTCCGATGGATTGGAGTTTTCTTGAGCGTGGTCACGCCATCCATTTTCGTTGCAAACATTCCGATGCGTTCGATATTCGGTTGGATGTGATGACAAAGATGCGAGGTTGTGATGGGTTTGAAGATCTCTGGGAAAGACGAACGACTCTTGAAGATGCTGACGGAACCGTATTTCAGCTTCTCGGGATCGAAGATTTGATTCGGGCCAAGAAGACTCAGCGTGACAAAGACTGGCCAATGATCCGTAGGCTCGTCGACGCCCATTACGAAGAATTTCAATCCGAGCCGAACGAAGATCGAGTTCGATTCTGGTTGCGAGAGTCGCGCACGCCGGAAGTACTCATACGCATGGGCGCCGATCATTACGATATCATCCGCGAAGAGGCTAAGCGCAGGCCGCTTTTGGCCGAGGCGATGGCGGCTAGCAAAACCGCAATTCGCCAAGAACTCGAGAAAGAGCAGGCCCGCGAGAAAGAAGTCGATCAGACCTATTGGAGTCCACTCAAGCGTGAGCTAGAGCAGTTGCGTCGCGATCGCAATCGAACACCTCCAAGCGAGTAAATCCGATTTCGCCCCGCATTTTGCGAATTAGCCGTACACGCATGCCGACGGAAAAAGTTGCGTTGGGCGTCGTCTCGGGGAGCTCCTTTTCAAACTGCCAAAAGTCTCGCAAACCAGTTGTTGAAACGTTCTCAAATACGATCGAAAAGAGTAGGCGAAGTGCTGAGCAAACAAGGGTTGTGGAAAATGTCTCCTACAACTGCGGAATTGCCTTCATCGTTAGCGCAGTGCAAGTCGCTCGTCTGTTTACTGCTTGGCTTCTTGGATGTTTCGTTCAGGGCAAGAGCAGTCGGAAAAAGTCATTGGGATTGAAATCGTCGGTGCCGCCTAGACCCGGTGCGGGGGAGATCCAACTCTTCGGCCCCTTCCCGTCATTGTCATGCACGGCAAAATTAAAGGAGATTCCTTTCTCAAAGTCCTGTGGCCCCAGTCCCATCGCGTCGAGGCTCAAGGTGATCTCGCATGTCGTCCTCTGGTTAGTCCGAGTGATGACCGCACGGCGCACGGCTTTGTCCAAGCTGCCTGCCACCTGTGGCGTTTGGCCGGGCACCCCGGCAATCTCCACCCGCGCTCGATCGCCAGTCGCCGTCTGCCAGGCAAATTCGACGGCGTCGCCCTCCGTCAACTTGCCCTCACCTATCAACGGATGATGTGTGTCGTCAGTTACTTCCATTTGCAAACGCAATGTCCGCTCGGTGGCGTCAACCACAAGTACCGCTTGGACGGACAGGTCGGTCGCGCCGCGCCATAGCAAATGCAGCGTGTGCGGGTCGTGCTCGTTCTTATTGGTGACGTGGGTCATCTCGCGGAGCGTCAATCGCTGGTCCTTGGTGGCATCCATCGTGTTGAAGACCACTGGCACCCGCAGACGCAGTTCGGGGTAGCCGCCCCATTGGGCCGATACCTCCACTGGCACCACCTCGCCAAAGCGACGTTCACCCACCGTAAAGCGAAGAGGAAACGCCTTCCATTGGTGGCTGCCGACGCTCCGGTTGATTGGAGGTTGGGCGACGGCGGACGGTGAGGCAATACACACCCGGCCTCTGATGTCCGCCACAGTAGGATTGTACAGGTCGACGTTCATGGCCACCTCGCCTCCCGTCGCTGGCGTCACCAGCTCCGGCCACTTCACCGCCGGGCCGATCAATACAGGCGGTTTGGACACACCGCGGATCCGATAGTAAACCGGCTCGCTCAGAGGCAGGAACGTTATTCCTTGGTGATGTGTCCATTCGGTTTCGTTGCCAAAGATATCGATACGAGTGAGTCGCAATTGCGGGTCGTCCCCGCAGGTCACCGCGAGGACTGGGTCCGGAGTTCGGACGTCCTCGTGCCAGCCGGCCACCAAGTAGTCGCCCGGCAGCCCGTACAAAAACGCAAACGTTTTCCCATCCTGCATCCAGGTAGCCAAAGGCGGTCGGTGTCGCAGTTCGCGGATCGCAGTGGCCACAGCCACGAAGGATTCCTTGGGGCGCACGGCATCATCCACTTCGCTAAACCGTCCCGTGCCAGTGGGATTGCTCAACAGCCCGTAGGTCAATCCCGGCTTGGTGCTCTCGGTGTCGCCGGCACGGTCCATCAGATTATACAACCCATACCCTTTGGCCCCGATGGCTGCCGCAAACGCCATTTTCTTCATCAAGGTCAGCGCCTGGAAACGCTGGCCAAACCGCGTGTCCATACCCGTCTCGGTAAATACCAGAGGCACTTTGGTCACCCCCGCCTGCCGTTGCAACCCAGGAAGCTGGATTGCCACCGCGTTGTAAAACTCTGGAAACGCCCCGTGTTGATGATAAGCAAACCAGTCATAAGCGCGCGGATACTCCCGCAACGTTGACTCGTAAATCTCCGGCTTCACCCGCCCATGATCCAGGCTGGCAAAACCGCCGGAGGTGACGACTTCGTTCGGCGCGACCGACTTGATCGCCTCATAAGCGGCGCGTTGCATCGCGATGTATTCCTCCACTGTTCCTTCAAAGAAACCGATATCCGGCTCGTTCCAGATTTCCCAGAACTCGATGCGTCCACGGTACCGCTCGGCCATGGCAGCGCAGAACTTCCGCCAGGCATCGAGCCGTGGCGGGCTGGTGTGGCTTTTGGCTGCCCAGCGAGCTGAACCGTGCATCAACGGCTGCGGACGCAACCCAACGCGTTCCAATTGCGCGACGTAATCGTCCACGCCTTGCCACTGCCACTGGCCCTCGCGTGGCTGAATGCTGCCCCAGTTCGGTTCGAAGCGATGGAACTCGAATCCAACCGATGCGGCCACTTCCAGTAAGTGCGGCGTGCATCGCGGCGCTCCCGTGGCGAATCCGACGGGAAAGACACTTTCCCCTCGTCTCGCGGGCTGGTTGCGCGGGTACAGCGCCACCACGTCGCTTCCCCATTCTGAAACGTCGCCGTCGGACTCCAGCCGAAAATGCGTGACCAATAGTCCATACGGCGGACGCTCCGGCAGTGGTAGTTCAACCTTCTGTATTTGGCCGACACCCACTGTCACGTCGGCGTGGACGCCCACTTCACGGCCCGTGGGCAGAAGCAAATTGGCGGACACAACGGCCTTTTGTTCGCGGTCGGAAGCATTTCGTACCTGCAGGATCAGGCTGACCGGGTCCGGACCGGTCAGTCCGAGAAACCGCCCCTCCACGGGCACTCGGACTTCGAGCCCCTTAAGCGCCGCCGCCTCGCTGCCCATTGCCGCTTGGCAGGTTATCACAACCAGCCAGACGGCCGTGGCCATCCAGAAGCCGAAAACTAGCTTGGCGACGACTCCGCACCGCTGCTTCGTCGCCAACTCTCGCTGATTGATTCCAAACATAGGATCTCGTTTCGCTCTCTTCGAGCTGCGGGAGTGCCGACTTCCGCTTGTTGAGGAATGGGTATACCGCGAATCTGGGAATGTCTCACGGATTCACAAAGAACGAGCCGCCTCAATCCCGGTAAGCGTCCGGGTTACTGATGAATGGAAACGATGCGGCGTGAACTGCTCGGCGATCGAGCCAGTCGAGATGATACTCGTGGTCAATCACCTGTCCACCGCGAACCTTGCGGGTAATGATTGGCAGCAGGTGGATCGTGGCAAGGCAAGCAAACCAATGCAAGTTCATCAACGGCTGCGAAGCTAACGAGCCAAGAAGGAGCCACCGGAGCCAAGAAGGAGCCACCCATTTTCTGTTGACTGCTTATGACAGCGATGCTAGGATTTCGTCTACTTCATCTGCCGATAGGAAAGAAACCATGCCACGCAAGCCTCGCCACGAAGTCGCCGACCCTGCTGAAGTGCAGGTTTTTCACGCGGTACAGAGATGCGTACGCCGTGCATTCTTATGCGGTGAAGATCGTTTTACTGGCCAATCCTTCGAACATCGACGGAGCTGGATTCGTGACCGACTGGAGTTTCTCGCAGGGATTTTTGGGATCGATTGCTTGACCTACACGGTGCTCCACAATCACCTTCATCTTGTTTTGCGTTGTCGGCCCGATGTGGTCGCTGTTTGGAGCGATGTCGAAGTCGCCCAACGTTGGTTGCGTTTGTTCCCCAATCGTCGGAAGCAAGATGGCTCCCCGGAAACACCGACTCAGCCCGAAATCGATTTGATCGTCAATCAGCCTGACGTGCTGGCGGAGCGGCGTCGGCGGTTGTCGGATGTGAGTTGGTGGATGCGCTGCACGGCAGAAAATATCGCTCGTCGTGCCAATCGCGAAGATGAATGCACGGGACGATTTTGGGAAGGACGATTCAAACTTCAACTGTTGTTGGATGAGGCGAGCTTGTTGGCCTGTGCTGCTTATGTCGATTTGAATCCAGTGCGGGCTGCGATTGCTGAAACACCGGAAACCAGCGAATACACCGGGGCGAAAGATCGGATCGATGATCTTGCCGAGCGTGAAGATCGGACTCGGGCCAGTACGCATGACTGGGAGCGAAGTCGCCGACGTCGTCGCAGTGGCTGGATGAGTCCGATCGAGATTGGCGAAAAGGATGATCCGATTGGGCCTTGCCCCGACGGTTCAGGCCGCCGAGCGAGTGTGAAGGGTTTCTTGAGCGTATCGCTTGCACGTTACTTAGAACTGCTGGATTGGACCGGCCGCCAGCTTCAGGCTGGAAAGGTGGGAGTGATCCCAAAGCATCTTGCTCCGATCCTGAGTCGCATCGGTCTTGATGCGACTGCTTGGTGTGACGTGGTATCGAAGTTTGGGCGGATGTTCAAGCGCGCGGCAGGAACTCCAGAGAGTCTTGCGCAAGAAGCGATCCGCAGCGGCCAGCAGTGGCTGTGTGCGCGAGAGAACCCGCTAGGCATGTCAACGGTTTAGCAAAAACCGATTCGTAGCCGACCTTCTAGGTAATCTCTGTGTTGAAAGCTGCGCGAATGAGCCGACTTATGAAGTGAGAGGGCTGCATAGCAGCGGCAAGTGCCACTTAGAGCACTTCCGCGTTGATGGTTCGAAATCAACTCCGCCTTGCTTCTGAAGCTAAGAAATGATTTTTGGGTGGCCCCTTCTCGCCTGGTCGCGCCTTCTCGCCTGCCTTCTCGCCTTCTTCTCGCGCCCGCCAAAAACACGTGACTGGATGATAGGTCGACCCTGCTACATGCCAATTCGCTGCTGAAGGCTACGTTGGGCGTGGCCGCTATCTACATTTCGCCCTCAATGCAAGAAAAAGGGTAACGCGGTAGATATCGGAAACGATCCGCTCATCTTTTCTTCAACCACCTTTTCTTCATCTGACGAGTTCCGTTACAAATACGTAGCGGAAGTCGTCAAGACTTTCGTTTTTCAATATTCATGCAACAGTGCCATTGCCAATCTGGGAAAGCATTCCATAATTTGCGATTGTGGCAACGAGTGTCTGACGATTGAGCAGACAGAATTGCCCCTGTAGAGCATTCCGAAATGGCGTCTCGCCAACTCACCCGCCGAACTTCTTTTTTGAGATCACATCTCAAGGGTGGGCGTTTCAATTTTGGAAGCGGCATGAAGAGTCGATCGCACGGGCGAATGATCTTAACGACACTCATTCTCTTAGTTGCGTTGCTCCAGTTTGCTCCATTTGGCATCGGGGCATTTTCGGGCAGTCACCATGCCGGGAACACGAACGGCGGCGTCGCGTCTGAATTGACGGCGGCCACACATGCGATTGAGCCTCATATCGCGTCGCCGACGGTGATCGCTCGGGTTGGTTGCATTGACTCGCGGGCTTGGGAAACCAATCCAATCGTTTCTGGGTTGCAAGTCGCTGGTCGCAGCACGCTGCCCAGCAGGAGCTGGCGCGACGATCTTACCTCATCCGCCTGCGCACCCGACGCCCGTCTCACTCTCGTGAATTTGAACGTGCGATTGCAGATCTAAAAACGCCTGGCGTTTTCGTTTGATCTTCAATCTCAACCGTTCTCAATTATTTATGAGAGTTCTTTCCAATGTCTCAAAACACCAAGAAAAATACGCGCCCACAATCCATCAAAACAGTTGGCGTTGGCGGGCAAACCACCGAAAACCCAACGTTACAAAAAGCATGGAGCCTGATCCAAAAGAATGATTATGCGGCCGCCGTCAGTCTGCTGATGTCGGCGGGACGCGAGGTGCCCGTTCGCAACGCTCTCGGCGTGTGTTTGATGCGATTGGGCCAGGTCGATCAAGCCGTTGACGTGTTCCGTTCGTTCGTGCTGATGTCCGGTTCGCTGATAGAGCGTCCTGAAATCAGCAATGCGTGCAAGCGTAATTTTGCCACCGCGTTGTTAATTAAAGGATTCCCCAGCGGCGCGGTGTCGGTCTTGTCTGAAACTCGTGATCGCGAGCATCCGATGGCTGTTCGCTTGTATGCGGCGATAAAACAGTGGGAAAAGACGCTGCCGTTCTTTCGACGCTGGGACTGGAAACTCAATGGTTGTGAACCGTCGGATTGCCATATTCCGATTGAGTTCGAGCCAGGTGAGTTTGATTTCGAGGTCGAGCAAACACGCCCGGTTCCTCCGATCAAGCCTCGCACAGCGTCATCGAAGCTAGCCGCGTAAACGCCATGTCTTGAAGCTGTGAACATCACTTAGGCTTTCAACATCTCGATACGGTCTGCAACTCAGACCGACGCTCCGTGTGATTTCCGCTCTAAAAATTGTGCCAAGCAAAAAACGCATCCTAACGCGCCGAACCGTTAACCCTGGCGAATCTGATTCGCTCGGGGTTCGGTTGCTGTCACGATTTTCGGGCTGGGTACTACTGCTCTGTCTGCTGGCATCACCTGGCTTGATGTACTGCGCGGCACGCGCCGTGGGCACCAACTCCAACAACGTTGCCGATTGGCTGCCAGCGAACTTGCCAGAGTCGCGAGATCTGAAGCTGTTTGATGGCTGGTTTGGTGAGGGCCGATTTGTGCTGGTCAGTTGGGATGGATGCCAAATAGACGTCGCTGCCGAACCAGAGGACGCGAGCGGCGACGATCCCCGCTTAGCTCGCTTTGCTTTCAGTTTGTTGCGTGCAGAATCCGATGAGAACTCGCACTTCGTCAAGAAGGTCATCACGTCGCGTTCATTGCTGCAGACGTTGACGAGCGAACCGATGAATCTGTCTCGAGCCGATGCGATAGCGCGGCTTCGGGGATCGGTAATTGGAGATCAGGGACAGGCGTGTGCGATCGTTTTCTTGAATGAGTTTCCCACGGAGGATTTGAGCAAAGCGATTGGATTTTGGAACCCTCGCTGGATTGATCGAGTCACCGGAAATACGGACAAATCGCAAGGCTTGATGTTTCGAAGCATGCTGGAATGCGAAATTCCACTTGCCGCTGCGCACCTTGGCGGGCCACCCGTCGACAATTTGGCAATCAACGAAGAGGGCCAGCGGACGCTCGTGCGACTCGCAATCGCCGCCGGTGGTTTGGGTTTGATCCTGTCGTGGTGGTCGCTGCGGAGTATCCGACTCACTTTAATCGTGTTTCTGTGCGGCATCCTCAGCACCTGTGGCGCAACGGCCGCGATTTGGGTGACGGGGTTTCATACCGATGCCATCGTGTTGGCAATGCCATCATTAATTTATGTACTGACGATTTCAGGTGCGATTCATTTAGTCAACTACTATCGACTAGCGGTTGAAGAATCAGGTACGCGCAGTGCTGCCGCCAAGGCGATGGCAATGGGAATGAAACCCGCGACCCTGTGCAGCTTGACGACTGCTTTTGGATTGCTGTCATTGTTTGCAAGCGACCTGACACCGATCCGACGATTCGGCATTTTCTCGGCACTCGGTATGGGACTGATGCTGGTATCGCTATTCCTGTTACTTCCTGCGGCGCTCCACAAATTTGGAATCAAAGATGGCTTTCGGAGAAAGTCGGTTCTTCAAGCGTCCCGTACAAAGTCAAACAAACGTTCCAAGCATGTAATACATTTGACGTGGGGGCACCGCTGGAAGACGGCTTGGGTTCGAACGATGATCCGGCATCACCGTATGATTGCAGCGGCCTGTTTGGTTGGATTAGTTTTCTTGAGTTTTGGGTTAACGAAAACTCGCACGTCCGTCGACCTGCTCAAGTTGTTCGATGACCAAACTCGTATTCTAGCTGACTATCATTGGTTAGAAGAAAATCTTGGTAACCTTGTGCCTTTGGAAATTCTGGTACGATTCGACAGTCGAAAGTTTGATGACGGACAATCGAAGAAGATCCCAGGCAAGCTGACCATTCTGGACCGCGCGAAACTTGTCGCTGAAGTTCGAGGCAAAATCGACGCTCGATTTGGAAGTACGGGCCGACAGTTGTTGTCAACGCCAATGTCAGCCATCGCATTCATCCCCGAACTGCCTCGGGCAAATCGGGGAGTTAGTGGAGTACTGCATCGTCGGTTGCTAAATAGCAAACTGGAATCAGGACGATCAGCACTCATTCAGAGCGGTTACCTCGCAGTAGATTCCGATACCAAGGACGAGATATGGCGCATCAGTTTGCGTGCCGCAGCGTTCAAAGACGTCGACTTTGGTGTCTTGGCAACGGACATTCGCGACACGGTCAATCCAATCGTCGCCAACGCCAACGGTAGATTGCTGGATGACAGGCTTAGCGATCGGCGTTCGGATTTGATTTCAACGGTTGCATCGCGGGCCGCCGCACCGGACGAATTCATTTCCGTGATGCACACCGGCGCGATACCAATAGTTTACAAAGCTCAACGTGCCCTTTTAGAAAGCTTGATCGAGAGCACACTGTGGTCATTCTTGACGATCACACCGCTGGTCATGTGGGTAACACGAGGAATTGGATCGGGAGTTGTCGCGATGTTTCCTAACTTGTTGCCCGTGATTGCCGTGTTTGGCTCGATGGGGTGGCTAGGAATCCCTGTCGACATCGGCTGCATGATGACGGCAAGCATCGCACTGGGTGTAGCGGTTGATGACACGATTCACTTTCTGCACTGGTATCGACACTGCCAAGAAACTGCACCGGATCGCAACCACGCCATCGAAGCGGCGTTTGTAAGCTGTTGTACACCGACGCTTCAAGCAGCACTGATCAACGGTCTGGGATTGTCGGTCTTTCTGCTCAGCAGCTTCGTACCAACGCGACAATTCGGAATGTTAATGCTGGTGATTTTGAGTTGCGGCGCGGTCGCGGAACTCGTTCTTTTACCGGCGATCTTGGCCAGTCCCCTCGGCAAGGCCTTCGACCTTCGAGTCCGCGAATCGGCGACGTAGCGTTTGATAGCGGCGTTCCAATACGATCACGATCAACAAGATGGCAGCGATGCCACCGAAACGAATCAGGTTGCTATCTTTGTCGATCCATGGATCAATGATGTCAGCAAACCAGTACATCAGCCCATTGCCGATCAAGCTGCCGATGCAGATCCCTAGAAACGTCGCCGGGCGACTGAGTCCCAACAAACGTCCGAAGATCGAGCCACCGACGCTGCCGGTCGCAGCTAATGGAAAACCAACGAACACGATCAGTCCAATGAACGTTGCTCGCCGCATCCAAGGTTGTGCGTCGAGAATGAAGTGACCATCAGTCACCAGCGCCGCGACGCGCGGTCCGATGAACGGCAAACGAAACAGAAATCCAATGTGGAACGCCAGGATCAACGCCATCATCACGTCTAAATAGCACATCAATAAAAACAACTGGAACGAAGACAACGCTCCCTCGAAATCGTTCACGCCACCTTCCGCCCCTGACAGGATGATGAACCGTCCAACCAGCCACAAAGCAAACGCGGTGTTGGACACCAAACGCGTCGCAAACGCCCATCCGGCGTAGTAATACAATCCCGCCAATAAAACGCTGGTTAGAACAATCGGCCCAAACAGAGTTCCGCCCCACACCCAAGGATGTTCGCGACGAAAGTCGGCTTCGGTGGAATGCAATTCGTCCAAGCGAACGTGATCGTGATCTGTGTTTATCATGATTGGAATTTTTAGACGAAACGATGACCGACTACAGCCACGATCGTATCTTCAAAAAATTTATATAATTGAGTTTTAAACGGGGAATTGAGTTTTTTCTATTGAGAACAAAGCGGACAGCTATGCATCAAAAAGCCAGCGTGATCATCACGACGACCACTCCCGCTAGGTAGCCGGCCAACGCCCACGGGCCGATCTTCTTCAAGTACCACAAGAAATCGATATGCTCAAGTCCCATCGCGGCAACACCGGCTGCCGATCCGATGATCAGGCAACTTCCGCCTGTCCCCGCGCAATATGCCAGCAGCATCCAAAAGCGATTGTTTATTGGCAGGTCGTACATTTCGATGCCAGCGGCAACCAGAGGTACGTTGTCGACCACCGATGACACCAACCCGATCACGACGGCCACAATATCTCGGTTAGGCAGCACGCGATCGAGCCATTCAGCAGTCCCTTGCAAAACGCCAATTGCGCCAAGCGATCCGACGGCCAACAAGATGCCTAGGAAGAACAAAATGCTGGACATGTCCACTCGTTTTAGAGCTGGTAACACGCCCGTCGTCGAGCGAGTTTCTGGCTCCAATGTATGCCCGACTAATTCCGAAACCACCCACAAGACCGCTAAGCTCAGCATCATTCCCATGTAGGGCGGCAAGTGCGTGACTGTCTTAAAGACCGGCACTCCCAGCAGCCCCACTAAGCCCAGGATTAAAAATAGCCATTGATGCCAAGGTCGAATGTCCTTGCGAATATGATTCGTCTTATCTGCGACGCTCAACTTCCCTGGCATGTGATACGAGAGTCCAATGAGGGGAACGAGCAAGCAAACCAGACTTCCTAAAAACAGTTCATACATGACTTCCGTGGTACCAATCTTGTGCTTAATCCAAAGCATCGTGGTTGTCACGTCTCCGATCACAGTCCAGGCACCACCTGCATTGGCAGCGATGACGACCATGCCGACAAATTTCAAGCGATCTTCTCGATCATGAATGAGTTTCTTCAACAGCGAAACCATCACGATGGTGGTTGTCAAATTGTCTAGCACCGCAGACAACAAGAAAGTCAGCAATCCAATCGTCCAAAATAGCTTTCGTTTGCTGGTTGTGTGGATTCGATCTGTGATCAATGCGAACGACTCATGTGAGTCGACCAGCTCGACGATCGTCATCGCGCCCATCAAGAAGAACAAGATGCTTGCAATCTCTCCCGTTTGGCCCAGGTGTTGGCCGTCGATTGCGTAGTGCAACGCTACATTCTTCACGTTCTCGGTTTGGGCTTCGGCGGCAAACCACGCGGGAATCATTTCCGTAGGCAGCAGCGTATCAACGTTGATGGCATACAATGCCCAGCAAAGCGATCCGATCAACAGAGCACTGGCGGCCTTATTAATGTTGAGCTTGTGCTCAAACGCGATAGCAAGATAGCCAAGTACAAATACAGTGAGAATTACAAACGTCATGGTGATGGAAACCGTGAGTAAATCCGTCGCGAAGTGACGGCTTTCAGAAGGGCCAGAAAATGGGAATCAGGATCACGGCGACAATACCGAGCAAGATATTCAGCGGTGCGCCGATCCTGACGAAATCAGTGAAGCGATAACCGCCGGGACCATATACCATCATGTTGGTCTGGTAACCGATCGGCGTCATGAAGCTGGCCGATGCTGCCAATGTCAACGCGATCAAGAACGGTCGCGAGTCCACCTCATACATTTTGGCCAATTCCAAGCAGAACGGAAACATCAGAACGGCAGCGGCGTTATTGGTAATCACTTCGGTCAAGATGGAAACAAAAACATACAACAGCGCTAATGCAGCCAGCGGTCCGAGCCACTGAGTGTTGTCAACGATCAAGCCCGCTACCGCTGACGCGGCTCCAGAGTTTTGCAGTGCCGAACCGACTCCGAACGATGCCGCGATTGTGATTAGCAATTGCCACTCGATGCTTTGCCGAGCATCATCGGATGACAGACAACGAAACGTGACCATCAACACTGCAGCCAATGCCGTGGCGATGGCGATTGGGATCCAACCTGTCGTCATGAGCACGATCAATACTAAAAAGATGGCGATCGCTATCCACGCCCGCTCGCGACGAACTGGCCGCCACTGGTCCACCATGCTAACGAGATAGAACGCCGGATCATGACGGTGCGTTTGCACAAAATCGGGCCCCGTTTGCATCAAGAGCGTATCGCCTGGTTGCAACGAGATGTCACCGAGTTTGCCTTCGATGCGCTTGCCGAAACGATGAACCGCCAGCACCACCGCACCAAATCGTGAGCGAAACTCAGCATCGCGAATGGTGCGACCATTGAGTGATGAGGTTTGCGATACGACGACTTCGCACATTCTGCGATCACGTCGCTCAGTGGCCGTTATTTTTATATCCGTGTCAGCATCGATAACCGAAACCAATCCCTGAATTTTTTCCAACTCAAGAATGCCGCTGACCACACCGGCAAACACCAAGTTATCGCCCGCCTCGATGCGATCTTCAGGACGCACCGGCGTGATCGTTTCGCCATCACGCTCGATCTCGATCAAGAACAATCCGGGCAAATGCCTCAACCCACCCGATTCGACGGTCTTACCTGCTAAGCGGCAACTCGGCTCGACGCTCATTTCGATCAAGTAATCGCGTCGTGCATCACCGAGCTGCTCCAACAACTCGGCACGATCAGGTAATAATTTTCCACCCAAGAAATACAGATAGCACGCGCCAGCAATGGCATACGGAACACCGACTTGACCAAGTTCCAATAGACTCATGCCGGGCAACCCATTCTGCTTCATCAAACCATCGACGACCAAATTGGTGGACGTGCCAATCACGGTACAGGTGCCGCCCAAAATCGTCAGATAAGACAGCGGAATCAGCAATTTCGATGGAGAGACTTGATTGCGACGGCACCAATCCATCACGATCGGAACGAACATCGCAACGATCGGAGTGTTGTTAAGAAATGCCGACATCGGCATCACCACGGTCGACAAACGCATCAACGCATTACCAGGTGTCTTGGCAGCACCCAAGACGTGATGGCCGACCTGATCGAGAACTCCGGTTTCGCGAAGTCCCGCCACGACGACAAACAAGAACGCGACGGTCAGCACGCCTGAATTGCTGAATCCAGCGAAGGCCTCGTCCGCTGAGATGATGCCACTTGCAGCAAACAGCGTTGTCACCGCCACGAACAAGACATCCGTGGGAGCAAGGTTTTTCAGCAATGCGATCAGCAACAGCGCGACCAGGCCGACGGTCAGCCAACCTTCGTAGGTCATGTCTCGGTGCTCGTACTTGAAGGCGATTTCGAATCGATGTCTTGGGTCGATTGATGACTTCGCCACGCGAGAACACTATACACGATGCAAATCAACGGAAAGACAATGTATGCAAAACCCGATTTCGCATCGCCAATCCACGATAACTGCTGTGATTCGGCGATCAATAAGATCGTGTAAAGCAAGTACAGCCCGATCATCACAGCGCCCTCGCTACGACTTACCGTTGCACCGCTGAAAAAGATCGGCCAGCACAACACAGCCGTCATTACCATGATGGCCATATCAAACCATAACACTGGCGACTCAACAGGAACGCCGGTCTTGGCAACCACTGACGCCGTAGCCAACACCATCAGCAAGTTAAAAATGTTACTGCCGACAACGTTCCCCACAGCGATGTCGCGTTGTCCCTTCATGGCGGCGACCAACGATGTTGCCAGTTCGGGCAGCGACGTGCCTGCGGCGACAATTGTCAAACCAATCACAATGTCGCTGACTCCCATGGCCCGCGCAATCATCGTCGCGGAGTCGACTAGTAATTGAGCTCCCCATACGAGCATCGCCAATCCAGTTGCTAGCAAGACCAAATTCAATGCTAACTTCCCGAACGAAGCTTTGACTGTCGGAGCCTGTTCATCCGTGTTGTCGCGAGTCTCTTTTCGTCCGGCGCGGATCAACCATCCAGTGTAGCCGATAAACATCAGCAACATCGCCGCGCCTTCCCAGAACTCGATCACACCATCAACCGCGGCCAACCACGCTAAGACGGAGACCACGATCATGATCGGAACATCCAAACGAACGAGTTGGGATGAAACGGTCAGCGGTACGATCACCGCCGATAAGCCCAAAATCAATAGCACATTAAACAGGTTGCTGCCGACTACATTGCCCAGGGCGATCGCCGAGTCCCCCTTGAGGCTAGAAACCGCAGATACCGCCAGTTCGGGCGCACTCGTTCCAAACGCGACGACCGTCAACCCGATCACCAATGGCGAGATCTTAGCCACCTCTGCCAGCGACACCGCTCCTCGAACAAGCAACTCCGCTCCGACAACAAGAACCACCAAACCAAGCAGCAGAGATAGGTAGACCATAAACGGGTAGCGATAACCTCAGGTGAAGCGAGAATGGGTAATGACCTCGCGCATTCTAGTATCCAAGTCGAGTCTGAATAGCTGCCAAAAAACGAATTTTAAGCATCGACGCTAGGTGAATGAGCAAAACACGTAGGCGAGTCTCTCCGAGATTCGCAGCAGTCAGCGTTTCGCAGCAGTCAGCGTCTCGGAGAGATGCTGCTACGTGCGTTAAGCCAAAGAGGCCAGACTGCAAAACAGTCCAAAAAACAGGCCTTGTCAAAAAACTAATTGATTCGTATTATCCGGTCCTTCAACCCACACGGACGTGGTCAAAACAATATGCGTAGACAATCTTCCATTCGATATTTCGGCACACCCCAGTTGTCTCAGCGGTCTGGCTTGACCGTACTAGAACTGTTGATTGTGATGTCGATCATCGGTGTGCTCGCTGGGTTGCTACTGCCCGCGTTGGGAGCCGCCCGCGAAGCGGCTCGTCGAGTTCAATGCACCAGCCATCTTCGTGAAATTGGGCTGGCGTTGCACAGTCATCATGAATCCAGTGGAGCGCTGCCTGTTGGATGGACGTTCGATCCCAATTCCATGTCTGCCTACGGCTGGGCTGTGTCCTTGCTACCCTACTTGGAATCGTCTGCATTGTTCGACCGCATCGACGACCAGCAAGATGTGAGTGCAACCATGCATGACGAAGTGCGTGCGACATCACTGTCGATTATGTTATGCCCCTCGGATATCACCGAACCGACGTTTGTGCTGTATAAAGACGACGAAGACCTGCTGGCGTCGATGTCCACACCCAAAGCGTTCGATTCGTCGATGTCGGATGCTTTAGTTCAATTGCCAACCGCCAATTACGTAGCGGTGTTCGGAACGATCGAACCTGATGATTCGATTCCCGCTCCCATCGGCGATGGAGCATTCCTTGAAAACAAACCGGTTCGACTTCGCGATTTCGCACGCGGGCTTTCCAATACAATCACGGTCGGTGAGCGCACCATGGCTCAAGTCCCATCGACATGGTTCGGTGTTGAACTCGCTGGCGAAGATGCGGCGGCACGATTGGTCGGGTCCGCCCTCGAAGGCATCAACAATCCGCTTGCCGATGAGTGTGACTATTCAAGTCGCCATCCCGGCGGTGCGAATTTTTTGTGGGGTGACGGGCATGTTTCGTTCGTCACCGAACAGGTTGACTTACAACTCTATCACCAGAGTTCACGTTTGCGAAATCAATAGTTCACCGCACACCGCTTTTTAAACTTCACCCTTCACCCTTCAGACTTCCAATATGCGGCGATCAAACAAACTCGTTGAACTGACCAAATGTGAAGCCGAAGTCATGGACATCGTGTGGGATAAAGGTACCGTCACGGTGAATGACGTCGTGGAAGCGATTGATCGAGATTTAGCTTACACCACGGTGCTAACGACGATGAAAATTCTTGAAGACAAGAAGATTGTGCACCGTGGTCCAAAGATCGGACGCGCGTTCACGTACAAGGCGAAAGTCTCTCGCAAGGAAGTTTGCGAAGGCATGATCAAATCGTTGGCAGATCAATTGTTCCGCGGGTCGACACGGTCGTTGGTGCTCAGCCTGATGCAATCCGGTGCCGTATCGGCGGACGATATTGCGGCGGTCAAAGCGGCCGCCGACAAACTGGGGGATTCATAATGGATTCGCGGTTTGCGTTTGAAGTCGGCTGCACGCTGTGCTTGCAGATCACGATCGTCATCGGAGCAACGATGTTATTGCAGCGATGGATCACAGACGCCCGAGCGCAGTGCCGACTTTGGACAATCTGTTTCTTGTGTATGATCGGATTCGTCGCCGCTGCACTTCTGTTGCCGCATCGACGACTGCTGGTTTTCCCAATTGAACTTTCCCGCGAAAGTGTCCTCAGCGTCGTTGTTTGGCAAACTCGCATTACATTCGCCCTAGCCATGTTTTGGGCCTGGGGTGCTGGCTGGTCGATACTGCGCCGAATCATCCTCTGCATCGGGTTGCTGCGGTTTCTAAAAACTGAATGTGAATCAGTCGACGCGGGGGCGCTGCTTAAACGAGTCGGCGTTGCATCGCTCGCCAATGAGAGCCTCGTGATCTCGACGTCTGACAAGATTCAGGGTCCATTCTGTTGGCAGCTACATCGTCCGGTGATTGTGTTGCCGACGTATCTGCTGAGTGATGATGAAGCGACGCTTCGGCATGTCTTATTGCACGAAATTGAACATTTACGAACACATCACCCGATGCAGCATTTCTTGCAAGGTGTTTGCTCGACGCTATTTTGGTTTCATCCGCTCGTTTGGATGGCTGCTCACGGGGCTGAATTGACACGAGAGTATCTTTGCGACGAAGTGGCAGCCAAGACTGTCGGTAAATTCGGCGCGTATCTGCGAACGCTGGCCAAGGTTGCCGAACGTTGCGGCAGCGTGTCGTGCACGATGGTGCCCAAGGGTACGTTGGCGTTTGGCAATCAGCCCAGCACGCTTCTGCGCCGCAGTAATCGGTTGGTTGAATTGGCAGGTGGTGAGAAACCACAATCGCGGTGGCGGCCGATGGCGGCGATGGCGGGCTTGTTGCTTTGTGCGGCACTCATTCAACAAGTCTGGTTGCCAACCAACGCAATGGCATCGCAGCGAAGCGAATGGTCGCCGTGGCCGACGTGGACAGCAGACGCTTTGCATCAAGTGAATGTGCATGTTCGCGATTTTGAATTGTTCGAGGACCGCGTGCAGATGCACGAACTCCTGTACGAAGATGATTAGTGGGGTAGGCTTCCAGCCTGTCATGTCGCTTTTGACAGGCTAGAAGCCTATCCCATTTTTGCTTTTACACTGAATTACTAAAGATATCGTTTTTAAGGAGTGCATGGATGCACGACAAAGTACAAAGCACGACATCGATCTCGTTGATTCTGCCAGCTTGGAACGAGGCTGAGGTCATTGCTGCAGCGGTTGCAGAAGCCGAGTTGGCTCTTGCGCAAGTCGCTGTTGAATACGAGATCATCGTGGTCGATGACGGCAGCACGGATCATACCGGAAGCATTGTGCGTGACTTGGCGGTGGCGAATGAACGCGTGCGTCTCGTGCAACATTCACCTAATCAAGGGTACGGTGCCGCGATCCGATCGGGGTTTGCTGCGGCGGAAAAGAGCCTGGTCGTTTTCACCGACGCGGATTGTCAATTCGATTTAACAGAGCTGGATCGATTCGTGCTACTGTCAAGTCGATACGACATCGTTTGCGGTTACCGCATCGACCGCAAGGACACGCCACTGCGCTGCCTGTATTCAAAAGTCTACAACATGCTGGTTCGTCTCTTGCTGGGCACCGGCCTTCGCGATGTGGATTGTGCGTTGAAGATGTTCCATCGTGATGTGGCCAAGAAGCTGCAGATCACGGGCAACGGCTTCTTGGTGAATTCAGAAATGCTGGTACAGGCTAGGCAACTTGGCTGCAGAGTTTGTGAAGTGGGCGTGTCGCATCGTCCGCGAACGCTGGGTGAGAGTACGGTCTCGGTGCAGCATATCCCGAAGGTGCTCATGTCGTTGGCACGGTACTGGTGGAATGTGGTTCAGTTCCCGTCACACCTGGCCGCACAACCCGTGGCGAAAATCGTCGGGAGTTTCGGTGAATCGGATCTCACGAACACTGAGCGAAGGTCGTGGCAACTTTCGCTACTGCAAATTGAACAGAGGTCTTGGCAGCTTCCGCTACTGCAAATTGGTCTGCTGTTGATTGCGGCAATCTTCATGTTGTCCAACCTCGGCTATCCGCTGATTGATCGCGACGAAACACGATACGCTGAAATACCTCGAGAGATGATCGCCACTGGCAATTGGGTTTTGCCTCAACTTAACTTTCAAACTTACTACGACAAACCTCCACTGTTGTATTGGCTGTGTGCGATCAGCTTTCAACTTTTTGGGATCAGTGAAGCTTCGGCGAGGTTCGTTCCTGCCTTGGCGGCACTCATGACTCTTGCTGCGACAATGTTCTTTGGTTCGCGGATCTTTGGGCGACGAATCGGGCTGATTGCCGGAGTCGTGTTGTTTCTGTCGGTCGGATTCGCATTCACGAGTCGGTACTTGTTGCTTGACGGTGTTTTGTCGTTGTTCGTATCGCTGTCTCTGTTCATGGCATATGAGGCAATTCGCCCGGTAGCGAAAGTCGTCAAGTCTATTGGTGTCGATGAAGATGCTCTGAAACTCTTAACGCCTTCGGCTGCGAATGAACCTAGTGAACTGCGTCTTGGTTGGTGGATCGCGTCGGCGGTTTGTATCGGCTTGGCGTTCCTCACCAAGGGGCCGATTGCGATTGTGCTTTGGCTGCCACCGGTTTTTGCGATGGTTTGGTTGTCGGAAACGTACGCAAAACCCCGGTGGTGGCAGTACGGACTACTCGTGTCCGTCGGCGCGATCATTGCCGCGCCCTGGTTCGTGCTGGTTCATCAGCAAGACCCTACGTTCATGATCGAATTTTTCTACAAGCACAACGTTGCTCGGTTTGCTGGTGAGTTTCACCCAAAGCCGCTCTGGTTCTTCGTTCCAGTGTTGTTAATCGCGGGCCATCCGTGGTCGTTTCTAACGATTCCCTACGCCACGTTCCTGTTTGGTCGCTCGGAATCCGTCCGCGTCAAACGTCCGCCTGCGGTGGGATACCTATTGCTGTGGAGCGCCTGGTGCTTTGCATTTTTTTCCATGTCCTCCTGCAAGTTGCCCACTTACCTGTTACCTGCTGCTCCGGCGCTAGCATTGATGATCGGACATTACCTAAATGAAGTGCTGCGTGAAGCCAACAATCCCGCCGGATTCTTCTTCGCTCGGTTTTGGTCGGCACGCACGGCCACCGCAACGACCTGTTTTGCTGGCGTTTCGATCGTGCTGTTCGTGATTGTCTGGACCGAATCATCCAGTATCACGTTGTTTGGCTGGGCGATGTTCTGGGCGATGTTGTTGATGGTTTCGCTGTTGCTGATGGCCGAGCGGCATCAAGCCAAAATCGCATGGACTTCGTCGGCCGGTGTCGCGTTCCTGTTCGCTGTCATGGTGATGCACCAGATGGTGCCAGCCTACAGTCGTTCGCAAACGTTGTTTGGCGAGACATCGCCATTGACCGAACAGTTGGCAGAAAACATTCGTTTGCCGATCGCGACGGTCAGTCATGAATTTTCCGAGGTTCCATTTTATTTGAATCGGAGTGATATCCCGAACTTCGTGAACATACACGAGTCGGGACTCGCCGATTTCGTTTCTCGTGCAGGAATGGCCATCTTGATCGTTGACGATGACATTTCGTCTCGTGATCTTGCCGAACAATTGCCGAAAACCTCAAGTCTTACTGAAGTTGGCCGCCGAGGTTCTGCATTGATTTATGAAGCTACAGATCATTCGGCTCCATCACGGATCGCATTGGTACCCGACGACCAAACCGCAGGACTCCCACGATGATGTGGTTCGTTCGCCTGTTCTTCGCTGTGCAACCAAGATTTCGACCTTGCGACAGTTGCAACCCGTGCGATCTGGTATTAGTTCTCCAGATGGCTGATTTGTTAGAGGCCAGGAGTGAAGTCAATCGAAAGGCAGTCATTGATTGTGCTGGTCGTTGTCTGAGCCTAGAGAGTGATGACTCGGTAAAGCGGGAAAGTTCAGAATGTTGACAACCATTCAGCTTCGGATCGCTCGTGACATTATCGTCATTTTTTGTGTCTCGTTGTTTGTCATCACGATGTTGGTGATGTTTATCGGCGTGGGTCGTGAAGCAATCCACCAGGGACTCGAACCGATGGGAGTGTTGCGTCTGATTCCGTTCTCGCTTCCCAACGCGCTTTCGCTCGCGGTCCCTGGCACAGCGTTGTTTAGCGTCTGCTGTGTTTATGGTCGCATGTCGGCAGATAACGAATTCATTGCGATGCAGTCCGTGGGGATCTCATTATTACCGTCGATGATTCCCGCAATTGTTCTGACAGCGATCATTAGCATCGCCACGGTGGGTTTGATCAACGTCGCCTTCACGTGGGGATTCAACGGAGTCCAGAGGGTTGTGTTGTCCTCGGTTGAAAAGATCGCCTACAACAAACTTCGCCGCGATCATAGTTTTCAACATCACCGTTTCTCCATCTCGGTTCAAGGCGTCAATGGACGCGATCTCATTCAGCCACAAATCAAGATCCAAGGTAGTGGTTCGGGACCGATCGCGATCGCTGCGGACACAGCACAGTTGAAGTATCGCGCGGACGATGAGAGTTTGCAATTGAGCATTACGAACAGTCGAGCGGACGTCGGAAGTACGGCTTCGTTTATCTTTCCTGAAACCTTTGTCCATACGATTCCGCTGGGCATCGAACCAGAAACAGATCTGTTGGTTGCTCATCCGTCGCACATGGCAATGCGAGATTTGCCGACTGCGTCGCGACAACAAAGCGATGATATTCGTCGCGGCGAGAGTGCGATCGCGGTTCACACCGCATTCTGTATCCTGACTTCACGAACCGAAAAGATCAGCAATGCTGAATCGAACCTTCGCACGTCCGCCGTTGAGAACGGTCGCAAGCGACTACACCGACTTGGAACTGAAATGCATCGGCGATGGGCCAGTGGGTTCACTTGCTTTGCTATGTCAATGATCGGCATCCCACTGGCGATCCGCATGAAAGTTTCAGACACGATGACGACGTTTGGTGTCGTCTTTCTTCCGACGGTGCTGGTCTATTACCCCATCTTCGCCTTGACGTTGGACTTGTCCAAAGACGGACGATTGATTTCCCAAGGTGTGTGGATTGCAAATCTGCTTTTTATCATCGTTAGTGTCGCAATGATGCGCCGACTCGTTTATCAACCCGCGTGAGAACTAATGTATCTACCTTACAAATCAAAACTGCGGCGAACATGGCGGGAGCATTTTCCCGCCTCCACCCAACGTGCCGCCTCCACCGCTACGCTTTGGTCCCCTCAGCAATGTTATGTTGCCTGGGCGGCGTTGATCTTAACGGCCTGTCTCGTGTTAGTTCCTAACTTGTCCTACCCGTTGATCGACCCGGATGAAACCCGATATGCGCAGATCGCGATCGAAATGAACGAATCTCGCGATTGGGTCACGCCGACGCTGGACGGGCACGCTTACCTGGACAAACCGCCGTTGATGTATTGGTTGACGGCGTTGTCTTTTCAGCTTTTCGGCACCAACGAGACCGCCGCACGATTGCCGTCGATGTTTGCGGCCCTGGCGACGATTCTGCTGACGTATGGATGGGGCAGCCGTATCGTGGGGCAACGATCCGCTTGGCTCGGAGCGATGTCGTTGTCACTGTGTGGCGGTTTCGTGCTGGCAGGCAGGTTTTTGATTTTGGATTCGTTGCTCGCTTTCTTCACGACCGCTTGTTTATTGTCTGGCTACATCGCTGTGCGTGGCCAAAACCATCGTCAGGTGTGGTGGATGGTTTCGGGAGTAGCGTGCGCATTGGGAGTGTTGACCAAAGGCCCGTTGGCGCTTGTATTGTGCTCGCCACCGTTGGTTGTCAGCGGTTGGTTGCGAGCCGATCACAGTCGGACGCGTGTGTTGCACTGGGCTGCGTTCGTCGTGCCGATGGTGGTCGTGTGCGTTCCGTGGTACGTCGCGGTAGCGAAGTTCAATTCGCAATTCATGGACTATTTTTTCTGGGAACACAACTACCTGCGTTTCATGCGGGGATCTAACCACGAGCAGCCGTTCTGGTTCTACGTTCCCATCGTGTTCGCGGCGATGTTCCCGGCCTCGTTGTTGTTGCCTTCGGTGGCCGTTTTCGTCGCCAGTTCAGCGAATCGAAAGCGTTCGCTGCGTTCCAAAGATCTCGGCTTTTTGGTTTGTGGAGCGGTCTGGATGTTAGCGTTCTTTTCCGCGGCCAGTTGCAAGTTGCCAACGTACATCTTGCCAGCGATCCCGCTTCTGTGTTTGACGATGGGCGTGATGCTGGATCAAACCGTGTTTCGAGTCGGAGCCATCGATCGAATCACAATTTATTTGAAGCCCTTCCCGCAGCGAGCGACGTTGATCCTGCTGGCCTCTTGTGCGGTGATTGCTGGCATCAACATGTTTCTCAACAACCGAGTTTCATTAGTCGATGTGCTCGCGTTGTGTACTTGTGTTTCGATTGGATGTGTGGTCGTGATGAACTGGAATCGCGACATCGCGTTTGGTCGTTCAGCGTGGGCGGGCACCATTGCAGTGGCGACGTGCGTGTTGCTGTTTGTCTCGACAATCTTATTGCCAACGATCTCAACACAGCGATCGGTTTATGTCGAAACTCAGCGAATGGCGGGCACGGATCCGAACACGGTGATTGTCTTCTTTGGTGAAAAGCCGCATGGAGCTTCGCTTCATTTGTCGTTACTGGCAACGTCAGCATTTCCGATTGAGTGGGACGAAGAATTCGTGGAATTCGTGGCGGAGCTAGCAGATTTTATTTTGGTAACCGACGATGCTCGGATCGAGCAGACTCGCCAGAGGCTCGAAGTGACCCATCGCTTGACAGTTTCGCCGCGGCACGAGCACGTTTATCTTGCGACGCGGATCGGACAATCGGCCAACTCGGTCGCGTTGACAACAGCGGTAACTCGCTAAATGCAACCACCCTGGATTGTCGTTGTTGGGTTGCTCGCCATGCTTCATCTAAGCTGTTCGGTCGTAACTGTCTGGGGCCAAGACGGATTGGCTTGGGAGAACGCCGAAATGATCGAACAATCGAGTTTTCGCCATACGACGATGGGCGAGATCGCGGTTGATACGATTGAACCGACATGCAGCGATCTGCCACCGCTGGACGATCAGTGGCATTTACTACCCGACGGCTTGCTGTGGCATTCCTACTTGGCTGCGCCTCAAGAACCTCGCATCTCAACGGTCATTTTTGGTGACAACGGTGAGGGAATCTTTTGGGACGCGACGCTTGGCGGACGCGTTGGATTGCTCCGATACGGAACCGGCGAAGCATCCGGTGCCTCGGGATGGCAATGGGATTTGGAAGGGGCCGTGATCACACGATTGGATTTGTTGCACGCTGAAGATGTCGAGTCGATGGACTATCGTTTCGGTAGCGAAATGACTTGGGCCGAGGGGGGATGGGCAATGAAGTTCGGCTACTTTCACATCAGCTCTCATGTCGGTGACGAATATCTGGATCGCAACCCGACGTTCGCGCGAATCAACTACGTCACAGAGTCCTGGATCGTTGGCGGAAGCTACCAGCCGCTGGCGGACGTGCGATTGTACGGTGAATTCGTCAATTCGTTTCGTGCGTCCGGTGGTGCGAAGCGATACCAGTTTCAAACCGGTGCCGAGTACACGCCGATCGCCCAGGTGGCTCAACGAGGTGCTCCGTTCGCCGCGATCAATTTGAATTTTCGCGAAGCCGTCGACTACGACGTTGCGACGACGATACAGGCGGGGTGGTCTTTCCAAAGTCCACGATCTGGTCGACGCATTCGCTTCGGTGGCCAATACGGCGATGGACCGACGAGCCAGTTTTCATTCTTCCAACGGCGCGAGTCCTACCTGGGACTTGGCGTCTGGTTCGATTATTAGTCACCAAACAAAGCATACTGTGAGCCAGATCCTTCCGACGAGCGTGGCACCCAATCAATTCCGTCGAATTGCCAGTCAACTCTGGCAAACACAATGGGTTCGATACCTCGTCGCTGGGGCAATTGCAGCAACGATCGACTTAGTCGTCTTCCATCTTTTGGCGACTTGGGTCATTCCCTGCGTTGACAGCAACCAAGCCGATTCGCTGCGATCGCTGCGGTTCATGACAGATAAAACGTTGGCGTTTCTGATCGCAAATGCCGCCAGTTTTTGGCTGAACTCGCACTGGGTGTTTGAATCAGGCCGTCATCGCAGATCCACCGAATTGGTTCTCTTCGTCAGTGTCTCGCTGTTGAGCTACGGGGGTGGACTGCAACTCGGACGTTATCTGATCGAACACTTTGCGACAAACAGCCACGTCGCGGCAATCACCTGTATCGGAGCCGCCACCGCGTTGAACTACATCATTCGCAAGACCGTGGTATTTCGTTGCTAAGGCTGATCCCCCTATTTTGGCATGAAGTGTATCCAGCGACCAGCAAATGCGACCGCCCCCAAAATGGACTCCTCAAAAATGAAGTGGACGATTTGACGGCGGAAACGCATTTGTCTATACTAGAAGCATCACTTGGGAAAACAAACGTCAGACGAGTTTTCCCGCGTGTTCTTCGGTCCCGGAGATGTTTGCTAGTGGGCGAATCGCTCAAAGCATCCGATCTACCCGCTTTCGCCGAGGTTGTTCGCTACCGGAACGCTGGCACGAAACCAGCAAAAACGACTGATTTGATTGTGCGGGTGATACCCCACACCGGTCTGTTGACGACGTTTAGCGACATCCAAACCATTAATGTTGATGTTTTGGAACCAACCCTATCACATTTTCTATTAGAGAAATTTCGCCAACCAGCGGGACCATTTACCATGTTGACCACTTTTTCGACGACCACTTTGCTCGGATTCATCGGAATGCCAGGAGCGGCTGAGTTAATGATTGTGCTGTTCATCGCCTTGTTATTGTTCGGCAGTTCAAAACTGCCAGCGTTGATGCGGAGCTTGGGCAAGAGTGCCAACGAGTTCAAACGCGGGATGGCTGAAACGACCGACGATGTGGATGATTCCGAGACGAAGTTGAAGGAAAAGTTCTGAGATGTTTGGTCTCAGTTTCTTCGAATTGTCTGTGATCGGCGTTATTGCAGTCGTACTGTTCGGGGGCAATTTGCCTGAAGTTGCCAGGAAGTTCGGTACCACGTACAGCCAATTGCGGCGGAGCTTGCAGGAAGTTCAGCAACAGTTTCGTGACGCTCAGCGTGAAGTGGATCGGGCGATGCGAGTAGATAGTCCTCCGAAAAGCAGTGCCAAATCGGTCAGCTACGAGGATGAGGAAGACGACACGCCTGAACCATCGGCTCCGAAGTTCACGCCACCGAGTTGAGCAAGATGCCATCCTCGCCACCACCGATTCGCATTGGCCTGGGTTACGATTCCCATCGGCTTGGTCGTGGCGGTCCTTTGCGGATCGGCGGGATTGACATTGGCGACGAGTCGCTCGAGCATTTCCACGCAATCGGTCACAGCGATGCCGACGTGCTGTTGCACGCCCTCACGGATGCGTTGCTCGGTGCGATTGCTGCGGAAGACATCGGGCGTTTATTTCCTGACGATGCCGCTGAAAACCACAACCGCGACAGCAGCGAATTCGTGGCCGCAGCGTTCGCCAAAGTCCAACAGGCTGGGTACGGGATCGGCAATCTCGACGCCGTTATTTTGGCGCAGGCACCCAAGATGGCACCACATATCGACGCGATGCGGGGGAAAATCGCCAACATGCTGGGCCTCTCCGTCGACCTCGTCGGTTTGAAAGCCAAAACTGGCGAAGGGGTCGACGCTGTCGGACGCTCCGAAGCCATCGCCGCTCGCGTCGTCGTGCTACTGGTCAGGTAAGCGGTCGATTCGCTCTGGGGCTTGATCAATCTCGCCGTGACGATTCTGCTAACGCTTGTTTCGACACACATACACGCGAGAGTTGTTTTGAAAGATATTTGGATCGGTTTTGACCTCGGTGGCACGAAAATACTGGCCGTGGCGTTTGACAACGACATGAAACCCATTGCCCGTCGGCGCCGAAAAACGCGTGGCCGCGACGGCAGCGATAGCGGGATCGCACGGATCTTGTCGACCATCACACGGCTGCTAACGGAGAACGACATCGACCCAGCTCGCATCGCTGGTATTGGCATCGGTTGTCCCGGCCCGATTGATCTCGATTCTGGCAAACTGCTGTCCACACCGAACCTCGGCTGGGACAATCTCGAAATTAACAAAACACTCAGCAAAGAGTTCGGCTGCCGAGTTGCCGTGCTCAACGATGTCGATGCAGGCGTGTATGGCGAGTATCGTTTTGGTGCCGCCGAAGGCAGTCGCTGTGTCGTTGGAATTTTCCCCGGCACAGGTATCGGTGGCGGCTGCGTGTATGAAGGCAAGATCCTGCAAGGAGCAGGCATCTCGTGCATGGAAATCGGTCACACCCGGATCAGCTCAGGCGTCCGGTGCAGTGGCGGCGAGATTCCCGGAACGCTGGAGACCGAAGCCAGTCGATTGTCGATCGCAGCGGAGGCCGCCAAACTCGCTTACCGCGGCGAAGCTCCCGCATTGTTCAAACTCGCTGGCACAGATCTGGCGGAGATTCGCAGCGGTACATTAGCCGAGTCGATCAAGAGCGGAGACAAAGAAGTCAAACGACTTGTCGAAGAAGCCGCCACAGTGATTGGATATGCGGTCGTGAATGTCGTTCACATGCTCTGTCCCGATAAGATCATCTTGGGCGGCGGGTTGGTTGAAGCGATGGAAGAACTGTTTCTGGAACACGTCCGCAAGGTCGCGCGAGACTCTACAATGCCGGTCTATAAAGATCGGTTCAAAATCGTTGCCGCGAAACTTGGCGACGATGCCGGAGTGATGGGCGCAGCGGCCTGGGCCAAACTCCAGTTTGAATCCGCGATCGCTGAAGAGAACGCCAATGCGCCGAAAGAGGACAAGAAGAAAAGCGATGACAAGAAATCTGATGACAAGAAAGTGGACAACGTGAATAAAGCGGAGTCGAACAAATCCGAAACTCCAGCGAGCGATCCCACCCCAGTCGACTTGAAACCAGAAACCCCCGCAGCCGACCAACCCACACAGGCAGATGCATGAGCACAAAAAGTCCCGATGCGAGAATCGAAGAACTGAACTTGGAGTTGCCTCCGCCACCACAGGTTCTCGGATTGTACAAACCGATTATTCAAGTCGGAGACTTAGTGTATTTATCCGGCCATGGCCCAGTCCAAAGTGATGGCTATTTGTTGACCGGTCGTTTAGGAGCGGACATGGATGTCGAGAGTGGGCAGCAGGCCGCTCGGTTGGTCGGACTCGCGATGCTCGCCACGCTCCGCAATCACCTAGGAACATTGGATCGCGTCACGCGATTGGTTAAACTATTCGGGATGGTTCGCTGCAGCGAGAATTTCGACGCTCAACCCGCAGTCATCAACGGATGCAGTACACTGATGCGTGACGTGTTCGGCGAAGACGCGGGCGTTGGTGCCCGCAGTGCGATCGGTGTCAACGCGTTGCCCGGCAACATGGCCGTAGAAATCGAAGCGATTTTTGAAGTAGCGAGCCAACGGCACGAGCCATAGGTTCTTTCCCCTCTCTTGAACTGACGGTACTGGTTACAAAAGCTGACTGACATCTGCGCCTCGCACCGTCGGCTCACATCTCTCACCCAATGATCTCCACCATGAAAAAACATTTCTCACTCACCACTGCCGTGCTATTGGCAATGACGACACTCTTATCCGCGACCGCCGAAGAATACCTATCGGGCATCGAGTGGCCCGAACCCGCGATCATCACTCCGGGCGAAACCGATAACGATCCACCATCGGATGCCGTTGTGTTGTTCGGTAAAGCGGAAGATGTCGCGAATTGGGATAACGGTGAAAACTGGCCCACCGAGGGCGACGTGATGTTTTCAGGTAAAGGCATGATCCGCTCGAAAGCAGAGTTTGGTGATTGCCAACTTCATGTCGAATGGTCCGCCCCGACGCCGCCCAAAGGCAGTTCACAAGGTCGTGGCAATAGCGGCATTTTTTTGATGGGTCGTTATGAAATGCAAGTTCTTGATTCATACGAGAACAAAACCTACTTCGATGGCCAAGCCGGTGCGATCTACAAACAAACGCCCCCCGCCGTCAACGCCATGCGTCCACCGGGTGAATGGAACACCTATGACATTTTCTGGACGGCACCACGGTTCGACGAAGATGGCACACTGCTCTCGCCCGCTTACATCACCGCCACGCACAACGGCGTGCTCGTGCTGAACCATTTTGAATTGCTCGGCGACACCCCGTTCAACCGTGCCCCGCAATACAACGCTCATGGTCCCAAAGGTCCGATCGCAATCCAAGATCACGGCAACCCTGTCCGGTTCCGCAACATTTGGATCCGCGAGTACAAACCAGTCACGCCGAAATAAGGCAGCCGCATGAACATCGCCAAGCTACTGGACAAGCGGCGCAGCAACTGGAGCGAGCTGGAGCGCTTGTGCGAAGCGATGGAAGTGGGTGGTAAGACGGTCAAGGCAGGCGAACAGTACCGAGGTGCCGCTGGCATCGTGCGCTTCGCCACACTGTACCGAGGTGCGTGTGCGGACCTCGCACTTGCCGACGCTTACCAATTGCCGCCCGCCACGGTGAGCTACTTGCACCGACTCGTTGCCCGCGCTCACAATCAGCTCTACCGCAGCGGTAAATTCTCCGCTGTCAGCTTCTTTGAATTGATCTTTCGCGACGCACCGCAACAAATTTTTGCCGACCCCTGTGTTCGTATTGCCACTATCCTGTTCTTTGGCCTATTCGCGCTGACGTTCTATCTCGGTTACCAACAAGACATGTTCCCGAATTTTGCGGAGAACTTTGTCGGTACGCAACAACTCGAACAGCTCGAGGATATGTACGAACAACGTATCGACGGCTCACTCGATCATTACGTGTTCATGTCAGGATTCTATATCCAACATAACACTGGCATCGGGCTGCAATGTTTCGCCTATGGCATCCTGTTGATTCCATGTCTGTTTATCTTGGCCTACAACGGGGCTGCGTTGGGGACCATGTTTGGATACATGGCGCGAGAAGATGTCACGGGCAGCGATAACTTCTTCCACTTCGTGACCGCTCACGGACCGTTTGAACTCACCGCGATCGCGCTCTCGGCGGCAGCCGGTTTGCGACTCGGTGTCGGATTCTTTCACACCGCCGGTTTGACTCGGATTGATTCGATGCGTCGATCGGCCCACCGCAGCGTGCCGATACTCGCAGCGGCGGCGACCCTGTTTGTCATGGCAGCGTTTACGGAAGGTTTTCTGTCGCCCAGCCCCGCACCGTATCTCGCCAAAGCGGGATGGGCGATCATGTCATCGGCTATGATTAGTTTCTATTTCGTCGTGCTGGGGTTCCCCCGTGGCACGAACTCATCTTCCACTGAAACTGGGTAGCGCTGCCCGTGCAACTTGATCGTACCCATGTCGCGATTCGCGTACGAACGTTATCGGAAATCGGTGACCTTTCGTTGCTGCTGATTCGTCGCTATCCACGTGCGTACTTTCATGCCTTCTTTCTCGGTGCGGCCTTCTGGATCATTGCCGACGTGTTGCTGCTGGCGTGGCTGCCCGCTCAATTCATGGGGCCAGAATTCTTTGAAGGCGAGTTTGCCGGCGAACGTTTGCGTTATCTTTTTTGGATGATGACACTTGTCTTCTTGCAAGCACCGTTGGCTGGGATCGTGACGACGTACGTGCTGGGCCAGTCGATCTTTGAACAACAACCACGGCTCAGCAGCGCGATCAAAGACATCCGTCCGTTATTTTGGCGATTGATTTGGACGCTCGGGTTCCAACGGATGGCGATCCCCGCCATGCTCGTCGTCGCGTTTCGGTATGGAACAGAGGCCCACGGGTTCTACGACGCCGTGTTGCCGATCACGTTTCTATTGATCGCGGCCGTGATCCGCAGCAATCGACCGTTCGTTGCCGAGATGATTTTGCTCGAACGGTGCCCGCTGCGAAGCAAAACCGAAGGTGAAATCACGCTACGGAAACGCTCCAAAGCTCTGCATACGCCGCTGGCGAGCGAGCTGGGTGGACGGTTCCTGACCGTTTCGATCGTGCTCTCCGTGTTGATGTTGTGTTTGTTCTTTGCCTTGGTTTGGACGCGTGGCGTGACGCTGGGCGATTGGTCAGCAGATACGTTCGCGATGCTGGTTTTCTATCCGCTGGCGTTGTGGTTGATTGCCTCGTTGAGTGTGGTCTCACGCTTGCTAAGCTATCTCGATGCCCGCATTCGTTTGGAAGGCTGGGAAGTCGAACTGGCGATTCGAGCCGAAGCGATTCGGCAATTCGGCCAAGATTTTATGTCTGTCCCTTTGAAGAAATCCCCGCCCGCGATCCAAAACGAAACACCGCCCACTGCGACAACTCCTGCTGCTCACCCGATGCAGCCGATACCGGCAGCTGGTATCAAAACATTGATCCTCTTGGCGATGTGCCTTGCTGGTTGCAACACGGTCGCTGCGGCAGAACCCGCCGAGCAGCCCGCTCCGGTCGTTGCCGATTCGTCGTGGTTCGACTCCAGTGAACAATCACTGGTTCCGATCGAACTGGAAGACAATCGCGTCGATGCCAAGAATCGCGACAGTCGCTGGTTGCCCAAACCGCCCAAGCCCAAAGCCGCAGCACCGCCGCCCGCCACGACGACGTCATGGTGGAACATGCTCTCGTTTTGGGAAATCGTAGGCTGGATGTTGTTGCTGCTGACCGTCAGCGGTCTTGTCGCGTTGCTGGTGTATTTATTCAACAACAGTTCGTTTGATTTCCGGCAAGATCTGCCCAGCCAATCGATTGTCCACAACCACACGCTCGATGAGCAGACTAAACAACGGATCGCAGAATTACCCGCTGAACTTCGTGACACGAACGTCAGTCCACGCACTGAACTGGAACGCTTGATGAAAGCCGGCGACTTCGACCGCGCGATCATCTTTCTATACGGGCATCAATTATTGATGCTCGACCGGATCGGTTGGTTGCGGTTGTCGCGGTGGAAAACCAACAATCAATATGTGCGTGAGACTAATCAATCGCACACGCCAACGGGCGGACAATTGGGACGTACGGTGAAAGCGTTCGAGCGTTCGTATTTCGGCAAACACTCGCTCAGTCGTGAAGATTTTGAAACGCTGTGGCAAGAAAATCTGGTGATGGAAGCTGCGATCACGAACGTCGGAGCCGCCGCATGAACGAGTCCGCCCGAATTCATCCATCACTCCATCGAACGCGTCACCTGTTGACGCTCGTCGTCGCGGTCTTTCTATGCACTGGCTGCTCTCGCTTTGATACGAATTACGGAGCCAGCAAGGGTGCCGCTGGTGATAAGAGTCTGAACGGATTCGGTGCCCTCCGCACCGTCCTGCAATCTCTCCCTGAGGATGCCGTCGACGACGCGCCGCTCGCAGAGATCCGTGCTCGCGACATGATCCGTCTTTCTCAGCGTGAACTCAATAACGATGCCATTGTTTGGATTCCGTCGGAATGGTCGCCGATGAATCTTGCCGACGTTGAGACCTGGCTGAACGGCTGGCTGGAGCAGGGCGGACGGACGCTAGTATTCATCGTGCCCGATGATGGCAGTACAGAATCCTATTTCCAAGAAGCCATCGACATCGCTCCTCCGGCGCAACGGCTGGCATACCGCCGCCGACTCGCCAAACAAATCAACGACCGCTTGCTCAGCGATTCTAGTCGTAAAGATATCAGCGTCAGAAATTGGTTCGTTGCCAAAGCTCTGCCCAACCGTGTGCATCTGCCCCCTCGGCGCCTGGCCGATTACGAAATCAAACTCGCCTCCTCAACAAAGTCTGGCTCCCAAAAGTCGTCGGATTCCAATGAGACGAATGATTCTGACCTGACGACTGCTGGCGAATTTTCCGAGGAGCAGTGGAACGAATCCGAAATCGATGAATCGCCGCCGCAGATCACATCGGAAACCGATACTCGCAAACCGGGACTGGATCCGTTGATCCGCGAAAACGTCAAAATCGCTGGTCGCCAGACCTCGTTGACGACTCTCGCTCGGTTCGTCGACTATCGCTGGCCCGATTCGCAAATCCTGATTGTGGCCTCGGGATCGTTGCTGACGAATTTTGCCATGACGGAATCTCCGGCGCAAGAAATGGCAATTCGGATTCGCAAGGAGATTCGGCAGGCCAGCGATGTGGGTGAAGACGAACGCATTGCGGTTGCTTTTTTCTCAACCGATGACATGCCCGTTTCGATCTCTGACAGCCAAGCGGGAGCACCGAGCACAAAGGGATGGGAACTGATGACGCAGATGCCGCTGAGCCTGATTAACATGCACGTGGCTTTCCTCGGCGTCGTTCTCTGCCTGATGTTACTGCCTGTGTTTGGACGACCGCGTCGCGTACGACATAACCGACCAACCCATTTCGGCAACCACCTTTCTGCCATGGCCACGTTGATGCGGCGAAGTGGTGGCGTCGGCTACGCGCACACGAAGATCAGCCAATATCTACGACATGTTCGCGGCGAGACCTCGGGGCCTTGGGTGTTGCCTGAAGACACTAAAGAACACAAAACTTGAAACGTGTGCGGATCATCAAACTCGGTGGCAGCCTCTTAACGCTGCCGAACTTGAGTGAGAAATTTCATCGTTGGTGTCGCGAAAACCCACACCCGCTGACGTTGGTGATGGTCGGTGGTGGCGGCATTGTCGATGCTGTCCGCGAAGTCAACCGATTCAATCCGCTGTCCGACGAGTTTGCCCATTGGGTGTGCATGGATCTGCTGCTACACACGGCGCGATTGGCTCATCAAATACTCGGTGACGTTGAGTTGATCGAGACGAACAAAGATCTACAGCAATTTTTTCTAAGAGCGACGATTGCTTCCTCGGCGCCGATCATCGCGATCATGCAAACTGAGATTTGTTTCGCCCGCAACTTACCGAATCTGGGTTTGCCCGCGACCTGGGACGTGACTTCAGACTCGCTCGCCGCCGCGCTGAGTCAAATGTACGGGGCCGAAGAAGTGGTGATGATGAAATCGACCGACGTGCCCAGCGGTTACCAAGAACTCGCAGAATTGGCTGACGCCGGAATCGTCGATCCGTATTTTCCAGATTTAGCGAGTGAATCAAAAGTGCGATTCGTCAACCTGAGAACATACTAACTCTATGTTCTTGATTGTTCTCAGAGTAGCGGAACTCGTCAAGTGTTTCGATGTTCTGCGAACCAGCTGTGGGGACAATTACTTTGCTCGTAGAGTTGCTATACTTCAACGTGTGCTCGAAGCACATCGGAGACGGACCAAGTTCGATGTCGTTTTGACGAGTGAGTTTGACTTGCAAGTTGAACAGACATCCCACGCGAGGTTACCTCGCGGGTTTTTAGTATCGACGCATGGTTTGCACGAGCAGCAATCCGACTACCGTCGGATCAATGCTCGCGCGTCCGCTCGGACCGGTTGGTGCCCACGGTGTGCTTCGAGCGTTCTTGTCGCGCTGCCGGTTCACTACACTCGTTCGGTCCGAACACATGAGCGTTCTTTCGAAACAGGATGTCTCGCCGCACCGGTTAGCGGATTTGATCTCGCGTGATCTTGCACCACGTTACCTTGCTGATCGCATTCGGATTGCCACACGTTTGCGATCCGTCACTGCGCGCCGTGGCAAGTGGATCAAGCAACTTGCCGATGCGATCCATGCTCGCTACGCAATCTCTGGTCACGCCCAACTCGTAGAGCTGCGATCTTGGCTATCACGTGACTCTGTATTCAAACGTGGTTTCCGCGACTCGAAAACGATGGCCATCAACGCAAGCGTGATTCAACAAATCATGCAAGCCAAGCCTTGTTGGGATGTCCCGCAGGTGAACACCGAAGACGAGCTGTGCGATCTATTATGCCTACGATCGCCGCTGGCTCTGGCCTGGCTCGTCAAACCGCATGTCCGACGCAAAACCTTAGTCGATCATTACACGCGTCGTTTAGTGCGAACCTCTGGCGGTCGCCAACGTTGGATTGAGCAACCGCGTCCGTTGATGAAGCGAGTTCAACGAGTCATCGCGAATGAAATATTGTCACAGATTCCACTGCATGATGCCGCGCATGCCTATCGCACGGGTCGTTCAGCGAGAACTTGCGCGAGCGAACATATTGGCAAACGCGTGGTCTTAAAGATGGATTTGAATAATTTCTTCGGTAGTATCCCGTTGCATCGCGTCACGTCGCTCTTTCGTCACGCTGGATATGAGTATCCGATCGCCGTAACGTTAGCAAGAATTTGCAGCGCACCTGCGATCACTGATACTGATTCAGAGCAGTCTTCACCTCTGCGACGCACACGACTACCGCAAGGCGCTCCGACATCACCCGCGATTGCCAACGCAATCGCATTTCAACTCGATCGGCGACTGATGGGTATGTCACGATCTCTCGATGTGAATTACACACGCTACGCCGACGATTTGATCTTTAGCGGAGAAGGTGCCTTCGCGGCTTGTGCTGACCGGTTCACCACCACGGTAGCAGTGATCGCGATGGAAGAAGGGTTTCAGGTGCAGTACCACAAAACTCGCAAGATGTTTTCGGGTGACCGCCAACACGTATTGGGTTTGAACGTGAACGAACGCTTGAACACCGATCGGCGAGATTATGAACAACTCAAAGCAATCCTGACGAACTGCGTCCGCCACGGTTGGCACTCACAAAACCGCGACAACCACCCCGCATTTCGCGAGCATTTACAAGGACGCATCAGTTACATCGGACAAACCAACCTCGCACGCCGCGAAAAGCTGTTCGGGTTGTTCAAGCAGATCGACTGGGACACCGTTCTCGATTGACAGTCAATTTGGTAGACTGAGTTTTTTAGTTTTAGTGCTGGTACGAAAGCGAGAATGTAATTTGACATACCGCTAGTGGCATGTCAAGAATAATAAATAGGGTTGCAACCGTAGCTGGAGTCGCCAGACTTCAGGAACCTTCTATTCAAACCGAATTCTGGCGAATCCGGCTACCTTACAATTAAAGATTGTTAGACCATTAGTCTCGTGTTCATTTCGTGCCCTTCGCTTGTGGATGATACATTTCCGATTCTTCTTGGTTACAATCACACGACTTGATTGTGTCCCGTTGCATTTATTTACACCAAGAGAATAGTGATGCCTGCAAGTCGATTGATCATTCGATTGTCGTTGTTCCTGACCATCGTCACCCTGTTGTCATCGTTGGCATCGGCAAGGCAGATGCAATTGCATGCGGCGGTTAAGGCGGGTGCCGTTTCTGTTCGCATCGACTTTTTGGGCGGGGCGATGGGAGACCGCATGAAGGTCTTCTTGCGAAAACAGGTCGCTGGTGATCTACAGATCTCCGTTGCTGCGGGTACGATATTTCTGCCACAAGGTGCCAATGTCCAACGTCTGGCTGCGGTGGGCATGAAGGGCGAACTGACGGCACAGGGAACGTATCGACGAAACGTATTGATCGATCTTTCCGATGCAAACGAGCACGGCTTGTTGATTCAGGTCGTTTGCATTGACTACGACCGTAGCTCGCCTGCGGCGGGGCAGGCGTTTCTGATTGGTGAAGTGGATGTGCGCTGTCAAAGAATTCTGTCGATTCGAGGCGATCTTTCGATCTGGGCTTATCAGTCGGCGATCTGGATGGACCGTGCAGGTGTTTCGCCTGAGAAACTTCAAAGCACGTTTAAAGTTGCCAGTGCCGATTTGCAAGCCGCACATGGCTTGTTGAAGGAGGCCGAAGCAATCGGAACGGCGTCGCTTGAACAGGTCGATGTGTCGGTCGAGGCAAAGACGTCGGCGCGAGGTATGTTTTCATCCGATCCGGCGATTCGTGCCCAAGCACATGCGAAAGTGCAATCGTTGAACGAATCGGATCGAGCGAAATTGGAAGCCTTGCTCAAACGAAACGTCTTTCGCGGCGGGAAGCTTCCGACGATCGAGGAACTGCGCGCTGGAAGCACTCTGGAGAGTTTACTTCCGGCGGGAATCGAGCTTCCCAAGTTGGAGATTCCCGAATCGGTCGACGATGTGATTTCGATGGTCCAAGCGATTCGTGATCGTGCAGCGTCGGAGAACATCGATGGTGGCAAAGCCATGGCGACGCTTGAAAGCTTGCGGCTGCTGCCTCATCTAGCTGGTCTGAAAGCAAGGTTACCGCTATTGCGAATCGCAGCCGCTCAGGCGATCGCAGCAGTCAAGGATCCAGTGGCGGTTGAAGCGTTGATTGTTGCGGTGAAGGACAGCGACGCTCGTGTGCGGGCCGCCGCTGCGGCAGGTCTCGAAAAACTGACGGGGCAATCGTTTGGCGAAGACGCAGCCAAATGGGCAGCATGGTGGCAAGATGCACATGCCTCGTTCAAGTAATCCGAAACGCTATCATGCGAATGCGTGACACGATTGTCGTTAATTCTACAACGACAGTTTTCATGAGCTGTTAAGGCCGACCGCCGGTGCTCGCTGCACGCACCGCGACATCATAGATTGGCAGTCCGGTCTGCAGGACTGATCGGACGCCAACAAAGTCGGTCGTCTCCCAGACTTCCCCGTTACCGTCCGTAAATAAAAAGTGGTTATCTGGAGAAACCGCCAAGCCAGTCACGTGATGAAGGTTATCCGTGAAGACGGGTTGTAAATTTCCGCCTGACCATTTGAAGATGCGACTTGGCTGGTCGAGGGTAGCGAGGTAAATTTCGCCGTCTCGGATTGCAAAACTTCCCCACCAATTGCCACCGACGTCAGCTTGGCGAATATGCGCAACCTGTTCAGGCGCGCCTGTCCAGAAGTCACGTCGATAGATGATTCCGTCCGCAAGCGGTTGGCTATTTTGAGGTGTCGGAACAACGGAGTAATACACGGTATGTTCTTCCCCCGTGCATGCAAGATCGCGAATCTGACCCGCGACTTCTGAAACTTGAATTTCATGTCTCCCGTCTAAAAGGTGCATCAACGATCCATCTAAGCCACTGCAGTAATAAACTTCTCCATCCGCCCCAACAGCGATCTGCGAGACTTTCATCACAGCGCGTGGATACGCCGGATCTGGGCGGTCCCTTCGACCGAAGACAACGCGTGGGACGGTTCCGCCTTCGCTCAGGCGCAAACGACCAGGAAACTCATCTGCTACCGCCAACCATAAATCATCGGCTTTCGCAAAACCAGAGAAACTCAGTGCGACAAGGAAAAGAAGCCATCGGTACCCGGTCATAAAAGGACTCACAGGGAGGTATTGAGAAGACGTTGCATCTCAAACATACGTCAAAAAGCCCTGGTGGGCAGCGAAAAACATAGAATTTCGCCCCCTGTTGTGGCGAGTCTCATTTCGGCTGCCACAGTTGTCTGAGCACAACAGGGCCAAACGAGCAAGATCGCGGCACTCTGCCAAGGAGTGAGTGGCGCGGTTATATTGACGAGTTCTCCCGATTGAACCACACCGCAGGAAGTGTTGACGCATGGCGAAGAAGCAGGCGAACAAGAAGGAAACCAAAGAAGAACCACTCGAAAAGCAGCTCTGGAAAGCAGCCGACAAGCTTCGCAAAAACATTGACGCGGCTGAGTACAAGCATGTCGTTCTGGGGCTGATTTTCCTGAAATACATCTCAGACTCCTTCGAGGAAATGTTCGACCGGCTTTCGACAGGCGAAGGCGAATTTGTCGGGGCTGATCCCGAAGACAAAGACGAATACAAAGCCGAAAACGTCTTCTTCGTGCCACCGGAAGCAAGATGGTCGCATCTGCTCAGTCAGGCTAAGCAGCCGACGATTGGCAAAACCGTCGATGACGCGATGGACGCGATCGAGAAAGAGAACCCGATCCTCAAAGGCGTGCTACCCAAAGTCTTTGCTCGCCAGAACCTCGATCCCACCAGTCTCGGTGAACTCATCGATTTGGTCGGTAATATCGCCATGGGCGATGCCAAGGCCCGCAGCGCCGACGTTCTCGGTCACGTATTCGAATACTTTCTTGGCGAGTTCGCCTTGGCCGAAGGCAAGCAAGGCGGTCAGTTCTATACGCCACGCAGCATCGTCGAACTGCTCGTGAAAATGCTGGAGCCTTACAAGGGCCGGGTGTTTGACCCATGCTGTGGCTCAGGCGGGATGTTCGTGCAAAGTGAAAAGTTCGTCGAAGAGCATCAGGGTAAAGTCAACGACATCTCGATCTACGGCCAAGAGAGCAACCAAACGACTTGGCGTCTGGCCAAGATGAACCTGGCGATCCGGGGCATCGATGCTTCCCAAGTCGCCTGGAACAACGAAGGCTCGTTCCTCAACGATGCTCACAAAGATCTCAAAGCCGACTTCATCATTGCCAATCCACCATTCAACGTCAGTGACTGGAGTGGTGAGTTGCTCCGCAGTGATGGGCGTTGGACTTATGGAACGCCTCCGTCCGGCAATGCCAACTTCGCCTGGCTACAACACTTTGTCTTTCACTTATCACCCAGTGGTCGCGCGGGCGTGGTGCTGGCCAAAGGCGCACTGACCAGTAAGACCAGTGGTGAAGGTGACATACGCAAGAACATGATCCAGGATGGCAATTTGATCGATTGCATCGTCAATTTGCCCGCCAAACTGTTTCTTAATACGCAGATACCGGCTGCGTTATGGTTCCTCAATCGTGCACGCAAGAACGGCCACCCACGCAAAGGCGAAATCCTCTTCATCGATGCACGCAACCTTGGGCATTTGATCAATCGACGTACCAAGGAATTGGCAGAGGCGGACATCGATCAAATCTCCAGCACCTATCACGCTTGGCGAACTGGCGAGCCATTTGAAGACGGACGGGAATACGAAGACATCAAGGGTTTCTGCGCTTCGGTGCCGCTCGACCGAGTGGCCGAACTGGATTATGTCCTCACTCCAGGCCGTTACGTGGGCTTACCCGATGAAGAAGACGATTTCGACTTTGCGGAGCGTTTCAACGCCCTTAAAGCCGAATTTGAGAGCCAGTTGAAAGAAGAAGCGGCCTTGAACAAGGCGATCGCTGAAAACTTGGCGAAAGTGCAGATGCCAACGATTCAATCTGGCTCCCCTCGCCCCGCTTCGAGGTCGTGCAGTTTTTAAGTCATTTGCCGGCAGGGATTTAGCGCAAAAAAAATGACCTTCGTTGATCTTGGGATTTCGCACACAATGTGCGTTGCTATTCATTCCAGGAGTCACACGGAGGTCATCGTGAGTGTA
>JBGSMN010000156.1:0-3259 GCA_041740155.1 Rhodopirellula sp. | reverse complement strand
TGCCAAACATGTGCTTGCCAAATTTTCGGACTCGGTATTTCAGTCCCGCATTCGTCTTCTTGTCGATCTTCCAACTCCATGAGAGCTCAAAGTTGACGGGCATCGGTGGACTGATGATGCTTCCGGAACCGCCTCGCGGATTTACCAATCGAACTTCATCCCCATCGAACTCCCAGTTCTTGTCAACCGGCTGTCCGTCGAGAGACTCCCAAAACCCCGGCACGTACCAATCGAATGTCGAGCTTGCTTGCTGAGTCGGGCTCGCTTGCTGAGTTGGGCTTGCTTGCTGAGTTGGGATTGCTTGCTCCGTCGAGTTTGGTGGGTCTGTGGCGAAAACAGTCAGGCCGCAGGAAGCGAACAGCGGCAACGCGAAAAAAACAGCGGCTATGCGAATCATTGTTGAACGAAACCGAATAGGAGTAAATAAACGATGCGCAAGCCGATCTCGACGCGCTTGCGCGTGCAGATGATCTTAACCAAAAAGCATCCAAAGGGGTTGGGTTGATCCAACAGTGACGGGTGAAATCGCAACGCAATGGGAATTCTGCGACTGAACCAACGTCTTGCACGCTTAATCAACGCCCAATGCAGGTGATTCTCCAAGCGATTCAATCCAGCGACTGATTAGGTCCACGGCTCGATGGTCGACCGCAGAAGTTGACAGTGGCGGCATCTGGCTTCGTCCGCGGTACATCATGCGATGCAACAGAATCGAACGCTGTGGATTCTTCGGAACAATCAATTTTGCGTCAGTGATTCCGAACGCGTCATGTGATGGCGCTTCATTGACCAATCCTGTTGCCGAAACGGCGGCATCGAATGCAAGTGAAAATCGCGAGTTCCCACCGCCTTCTTTGACGTGACAGTGGGCGCAATTGGAATGCAAATACGACCTCGCGCGAATGTCGAGCGACTGACTTTCGTCAAAGGGATCGACGAGGCGCGGCAAAGCGTCGACGGGCGACGGCAATTCAAACTTGCGTTTGCCATCCGCAGTCTTTATGTCCGATCTTGCATCGTTGTCGCGGGGTTGGAACAGCCCCAGATTAACAAAATGCTCAAGCTGCGATACTTCCGCACTTGCGTGTATTACGTTGCGGTTGGTCTGTAACACCGACAATCCAAGCACGTAATTGGCTGCTCGACTGTGGCAGACCATGCAATCCGAGCGACTGGGATAACTCCAAACTTGTTTCCGGGTTTGCGCATCCGCAGCGAGTTCGACAACTGTAAACTCCACGTCCTTCCCGGCTGCTTTTACGAGTGTCGCATCTGTTTGTTCTGTATTCCACTCGTAGGAGTATCCATACCACTGGCCCTCGTGCCGTGTCATCAATCGCGTTTCAATTCGAGTTAAACGATCCTGTGAACCACCGGCAAGTGGCAGTGAGAACGTCTTCACGAGCACCGTGCCATTCGGAAAATCCCAGCCGCCAACATTTTGAAAACCGATTTGGTGATCGCCGTTGAGCCCGATGAAGCGTTCCTTTTCGGCACCATCGGACCAAAGCGGCGCGTTCACTTGATAGGGAACAATCCCTGCGGCAACAACATGATGCTGTACCGATTCGAAAATGCCCGTTTCGCTCAACTTCCGTGGGAATTCGGATAGCTGTGTTTGGTCGTTTGGGATCAGTCGATAGAGGCCGCTGCCATAGTCAACAACCAGCAACTCGCCGTCATGGTCGATGCCAAAGCCAGAGATCTGTAGCGATGTGCGCGCGACTAAAAACTGGGAGACGACTTTCGCATCCTCATATTTTGCTGCCCATATCATCCCCGTCGAGTAGTCGCCATAGATATAGTGTCCCTGCAAACTTGGATACATCGAACCGTAGTAAACGCAACCGCCGGTAAGCGATCGTGCTTCGGAATGCGGATGCTCTATCGTTGGAGGCACGATCGTGGTTGGTCCGTGAGTTCGGCTCGGCTGAAACGGATGGCTTCCTTCGGTAATGCTCCAGCCGTAATTCTCACCGCGGCGGACCACTTGAGCTGTTTCCCAGTGGTCCTGGCCGTTGTTGCCTGCCCACAGGTCGCCCGTTTCTGCATCAACGCAGATACGCCAAGGATTACGTAGCCCGTACGCCCAGATCTCAGGACGAGCGTCGCTTACATCCAAGAATGGATTGTCCTCTGGAATGGAGTACAGCTTCTCGCCATCTTGATGATCAACGTCGATGCGGATCATCGAGCCCGGAATGGTTGACAAGTCTTGACCAGCGTGATTGGCATCGGAATCGGATGTTCCATCACCTGCCGAGACATAAAGCATGCGGTCGTGACCGAATACTATGTCACCACCGTTGTGGCCATTTGACTCCCACTCGATGATCGTCGTTTTGGAAGCCAAGTCGCACACCATCGGATCAGTCCGCGACACCTGAAAACGCAAGACTCGCGTTGCCGTTTTCTTGAGCGTTTCGGAGTGACCATTGCAGCCAACGTACATGTAGCCGTTCGACGCAAAGTCTGGATGAAACGCGATACCATAGATGATGTCGTCGATCATCAAAAATTCCGTTACGGAGGCGTTCGATTCGTCACCGGTAAGTCGCAACAATCGCCCCGGCCCAGCGTAGCCACCGTCATGTACCGTAACCAACAGGTCTTTTGAACCTGGAAGCGTCGTGATGGAAAGTGGTTTCGGCAGATCCGTCTCGGCGAACACTTTCTTTACGTGAAACGGTGGTGGAGGATCCGGGAAACCGACGACTTTTGATTCCGTCCACAACGCACGCGTTGGCGTGTCCCCCCATACAACGCTTGTCGACATCTGCAACAACGCCCATAAAAGCATCCATCTGCTGAATTGAACGTTATTGAAAAGGCGGGTTACTAAAAGCACGGATGCACCATCAGCTCAAGAGTTTGTCTTTAGTCCTGTCTTGTCACGCCTGGATTCGTCGAAGCAGCCGGCTTCGTGGAAAACGTAATGAACGGGAACACTTCTGGGATGTGCGAGTCCCAACATCCATGCGGACTCCATGCCCAGCCCTGGGAATCGCGTGTCGGTGGTGCTTCCGCGAACTGGTTGAAGCGTGAGAAATCCATACGCCAAATGTCACCGTCTTTGGGAGGAATCGAACGCTCGTCGCCCAGTGCAATCACTTTCATCCCGGACCATGGAAGCGCAAGCTCAACCGTCCATCCACGATCTCGATCGGAGTTGTCGTTAAGCGTACCGTCGATAGATACCGCTGTCTGTGCTCCGGGGAAATCCCACTTCAAGAACGCGTGCCGCAGTCCCCGAGGATGT
>JBGSMN010000020.1:0-3609 GCA_041740155.1 Rhodopirellula sp. | reverse complement strand
TTGATCGACCGGCAACTCAGTTTGCAAATCGCTCGCCTTGATACCGAAGACGGTCAGGTTGCGCACGGTGCAGTCGCGATCAGGGGAGAAAATCTCGGTCCACTGTGCGGGATCGGGGCCGCGTTTGCAGGTCTGCGACTTGGGGCCGATCGTCAGCAGACACCAGTCGGAAGGAATCGCGTGATTGAGCGTCACGTTTTGTAGCACGAAGCCATCGGTGTTGGCGTGGATTTCGATCAGGCCGGGGCGGCTAAACGTGATGTCCTCCAGGTGAATGTTGCGAAGCGTACCAACGGCGACACTGGCGTCGTTTTCACGGCCAAGTTCAAGGTTGGGCTGGTCGTAAAACTTGAACTCGCGAATGTCGGCAATCCGCCGCAGCGTGATGTTCTCAATCGGGCAATCGAGTGTGGTACCACCGCGAAATCGCTTCACACCCGGCAGCAGTCGGATCGCGTTTTCCGGCGAACCATCGTGGTGGAAGGTGCCCGCAACATCGCGACGCAACCGAGTGTGGGCATCAGTACGGACACCGGTGACATCTTCAATGACGATGTGATGGATGGGACCGTAACTGGGGGCATTGCCCGCCCAATCCCACGCGTTGATGGCGATCACGTCGTCGGTGGATTCGCCATGCACATTGCGGATCACGCCTTCACTTGAGGGACCCTGCACTTGCACGCCGCAGCGTTTGGTATCTTCCAGCGTGAGTCCTTCCACGGTGAACTCCCTCGCGTTGCCAAGGTGTACTGCAAAGGGTCGGCTTTGCCGCACCGTGATATCTCGCACGCTCACGCGGCGGACATTCATTAGCAAGAACACGCCATGGGTTCCATGAACGTGATTCTGTTGGGAAGATCGGCCTTCAACATTGCCAGTCCATTCACCTTCGCTGACGGCCAGGGTCGTCCAGATTCCACCTTCAATGGTGATGTCCATGTCAGGATTCGTCGCCGTGGGAACAGGAGAATCGGCATAGCCGACGAGGTGTTCATTGCGAACCATGCAAGTGTTTGTGCCCGGCTTGAGCCGGATTTCGGCCGCCGCGTCCGCCGTCACGTTTTGACCCGACTTTAAGACGATTGGCCCATCGAGGTAGTAAGGTTTTTCTCGGGCCGGAATCTGCAACGTTTGCTGCGTGTCAAGGATCGCCTGCATGGCCTGAGTCCAAACCTCTGCGGTCACGTTGCGATCTTCGACACCGCCTACCGCACTAGGCCATCTCTCGATCCAGGACTCCGTGCGAACAAGATGCTGAAAGTCGCTCAAGCTGCGATCTGCAGCCTGGGCTGGGTAAATGTCAAGTGAGCCCGTCCAGAGAATCAAATTCACCGCAACGATGGCAGCAGCGTGATAACCACGGGAACGGTTTGCGAACATAATATTGGCGATGGGGAAGGGTCGCTATCGATCAGAGCACTACGATCAGTGTACTCAAGCCAAGTTTCGCAGCCTCGGCAATCACCGCTACCGCTTAGCCAGCTTCATTACGAGCTGTTCCATCAAAAAGCGGTCGCGGCCTTCGGTGCTATGCGTGCCTTTGAGGCGTAGGTCGGCGTCGAGTAACCATGCGAGTAGTTCTTTCGCTCGCGAACGACCGAGGCCTTTGAGCTGAATTTTGGCGCGCTGAATGTCCGACGGGCGATTGATTCCGGCCATCGACAACGCATCTTCGAGTTGCCAACTGCGACCTTCGCGTTCACGATGCTGAACGACCGCTGTTGCCATGCCCAAACGGCGCAGTGACCATGCGATTTGGGGCAACAGTGCGATCGGTTTTTGTCCGCCGCTCATGAGTTTGTCGAGTTGTTTGAGCGCCTCGGCTGCGTCACCGGCGGCGATCGCATCGGTGATCTGCCAAACCGTTTTGCCTTGCCAGCCTTCGACCACATCACGCACGAGCGTTTCGTCGATCGTTTCGCCAACGTCTTTGTAAAGTGCGAGTTTGGCGATCTCGGTATCGAGCATGCCGGTTTCTTCGCCCAACATTTCAACCAGTGCGTCGGCAGCTTCTTTGGCGAGCTTCGTGTTGTGACGTTTGGCAAGATAACCAGTCAAGAACTTACGACGCGATGCAGCGGTGACACCTAGCTTGGCATCGGTCGCGTTGCCGCACGCCACCAGCAGGAAGTCCTTGTGGATTGACTTGTAGACGCGGGTGTTCGAGGCCAGCGAATCAAGTTCGAGCACAAAGCGGCTCGCTCCGCCCGGCTTGGCAACGTACTTCTCGATCTCGGGCCGATGGTTGCTCAGGAACTTGTCGGCACCACGAATGACGATCGTTCGCTTGTCGCCCATGTCGAACAACGAAGCCGTCGCCAAATCGTCTCGCAGGTCCGACCACTTCGCGGTTTCGCCATCGAACTCGGTCATATCGCCGGCCGATGAGATTGCCCGGAGCACCCAACTGCGAAGCGCCGCATCGTTGCCGAACACGCCGACGACGTCGGGGAACGATTCAGACGTTCCCTTCAGCGTTTGTTGCGGCAGAAAGTCAAAAGCGTGGATGAGTGTCATGAGTCGAACTTTATCACGCAAAGTGGCATCTCACCAGCAAGCGGGAATCGCGAGCATGTGGTAGGCCGGAAGCATGTGGTAGTCCGGAACAAGCGTAGCGCAGTTCCGGCAGTCGTACTACTCGCGTTTCCGGAACTGCGCTACGCTCGTTCCGGCCTACTGATCTATCCAGCTCACTTAAAACGGTACAATCAAGCTTTCGGTGGAGTTAAATTCGAATGTCAGACCGTGCTGATCCCCTCTTCAATAGCGAAAACCCGATGGTCCGCCACCGTTTGCGGGTTGCCCATGCGCGGACTGCGGAAGAGCAAGCGGCCATTTCTCTTGCGATTCAAACTCAAGCGATGAAAGCGATTGCCGACGATCCGGTTGCGTACCAAGCGTTCATGCTGCGGAACCATCGCAAGCGTAGTATTGATAAGGTTCGGGAACTGGAAGCGATCATGCTGAGGCCACGCAGTGAACCTTTAATCTCACCCTTTGGCGATCGCGGATCATCTTCTCGGTCGCGGTGTTCCGTTGATAATCATCGGCGGTCATGCGGTCAACGCGCATGGTTTCGCGAGGGCAACCGAGGACGTTGGCATCGTGTTTCGCAGGTGCACCGAAAGCGAGCGAGCCTTGCACCAATCGCTCGCCGAACTGAACGCCTACTGGATTGGATCTGAGATTGATGCGGAGACCGGAGTCGAACGGATTCATCTATGGTTAGAAAATGTTTGGTTAAAAAATAAGAGGACCGAGCCGAGCACGATCCCCGCGCTCTTCATTTTTAACCTAACATCTTTTAACCATTTCCAAGCACTCAATCGACTCGGTGCCACCGTGCTACCAAGCGGTGGACAGCACCGAAACACAGATGATTCGGTTTGAGATGGTAGCCAGACCGCTCCGTGGGTCTCGGCCTTCTGCCTCGATTTCTGCTGAAGTTCTCTGCGTTCGGAGCTGGAGGTCGATGATCGCTCAAGCCTGAAATGAAGGGGGCGGGTGGCAGATATGGTTAGAAAATGTTTGGTAAAAAAATAAGAGCACCGAGCCGAGCACGATCCCCGCGCTCTTCATTTTTAACCTAACATCTTTTAACCATTT
>JBGSMN010000013.1:0-23246 GCA_041740155.1 Rhodopirellula sp. | reverse complement strand
GAAACCTCGTTAGATGATACGCTAATCGCTCCAAATGAGCCAACCTGTATGACGCGATTCGCCGCTTTTGAAGCCTTCGGCTAACCTGATGACAGATCTTCATCCTTCGCCCTCCTGAAGACGTTTCGATTTTGACCGACGTTGCTAGTTCAACACACATCAACTACCCACTATCGAAATACGCCAGACCATGTTCCAACTGAATGCACAGTGACCCCAGCGAACTGTGAACTGTATGTCACTTCCACGACTCATAACTCACCGCCGCACTCTCGGCACTTCATCGGTGCGGTCAGCTTTTCGGCCTGCGGTGCGTGACCACTAGCTAACCAGAACGTCCAGCCCAGCACGATCCACACCAGCCATTTCACTTCCCTCGATGACAGTTCGCTGTTCGCACTCATCAAGCCGTTGTGACGGATTTTCAAGAAGTTCGTTGGCAACGCCCGCAGCACGCAGCTCATCGGCCAGCTTCGCTTTGTAGACTCTGATCAACGTGTGATGATGAAACAGAAAGTACTTAGGCGTGCTCTGCCACGATTCCGCTCGCCCCTGTGCATCCAACTTCACTCCGCCGCCAGGAACGATGTGGTGAATGTGTGGATGATAGACAGACGGATCGCGACTCAGTGCCTACAGCTGAAGGCTCCGTATTCAGCACACCAAAAAATCCCAGATTGCATCCCTTCAAACTCTTCGTCGCTGCTCCCACATCACGGATGCTCTGGGAACTGGCATCGAACAGACAGCGATAACCTTCACGCTGAGCACTGCGCAGCACCGAGCCTATTTCCCGGGGCACCGTGAAAGTGACCAAGAAGTGATGGACTGGCATTAACTTAGCAGACTGTTTTTCGATCCAAACTTGCGTCTTCTCATGACCGCAATTCGGGCAATGCCGATTGCCGCACGAGCGACCGACCCAGTGTTCACTACCGCACTGGTAATCGGTCGGTGGTTATGCGTTCGCAGACGCTGCGTTGCGTCCGCCGCGTCGTCGCGTTGATTATGAAATCAACGTCAAAGCCGATGCGATTTCGTCTGATTAAAACGATTTAACGTGGGAGGAAGTCATTTTGACCAACTCATCGATCAGACGACGAGAAGGAGATCCGCTTAGACTCACCCGAATGGTCGGGAATCACGCCGATCGAAAAACGTCTAGAACGCCCGTCGATGATGGTTTCAACGACCGCTTCACCACCAGGAACTGGTTCCGGTTTGGCAAGAATGAGGATTTCGCCACCTACTTGCCCCAGCTCGAACCGCTGTCCACTACAGTGGAGCCATAATTCAACGTCGGCTGAACGCGGCAAATTGGATGCGATCATGGAAGTACCTGCGGGCTATGAAGGACAGATTGACACTTATTGTCAACGATTTGGCGTCGAGTTGCTCGACTCACTCGGCACTGGAACTCAGGGTACCGTTTTCACTACACAGAGTCCACGTCGCCCGACCGTTTTCGCGGTCAAATTTCATCGCCGGAAGGTTGCCTATGACCGCGAGGTCGGCGTCTAACTTCGGCTCCAAGACCTCGATGTAAGTGAAGTCTGCGGCTACCAAGTTCCGCGGTTGCTTGCGTACGACGACGATTTGCTTTTCATTGAAATGTCCACGGTCAAGCCTCCATATTGTCTCGACTTTGGCGGGGCGTACCTGGACCAACCGCCGGATTACACGCCCGAGGTATGGCGAGATTGGAGGGAAGAAAAATCCGAGGACTTTGAGGGCAATTGGCCCGCCGTGGAGGAAATCCTTGCTGAGTTTCGGTGGATGAGAATCCACATTGCGGACGTGAATCCTGGCAACATTCGATTTTGAGGCCGCGCGAATTATGTCCGGGCCTGGCGCGGAAGCGTTGTCACTGCGCCGCTGACGTTTCCAACCTGCTGCCAAGTGTGGAAACGCTCGCCCGTCCGAAGGACGGGCATCTGGAAGCTGATCGCAGACTCGCTGTGTTCGACATTGCACGTCGTACACCAAACGTCATCGAGATACGCCAGTGGCCTCAAAGGCGAAGTGTAGGCATGCGAAGCATCATCCGTTGGTCGAAAAGGATATCTATCCTGTTGCATCGGACATTCGTTTTGCTTCGTGGCGAACGGTCCACGGGGTCACGCCGACCTGACGTGCGATTTCTCGTTTACTCATCTTGCCATCGGAAAGCAGATGGCGAATCTCGTCGATCTTTTCCTCCGAGATCTTGCGGCGTACGGGGCCGGTATCCAGTTGCTTGCCCTGTCTAATCGCATTGCGATTTTCGTCCGAATAAAACTGCTTGTATGCTCGTGATGCAGTGCCACCTGTTGTATCGAGCTTCACGGCTATCTCTTCGAAGGTAAGCCCTTGCTCGTCTTTTAACCGCGCGACCTCAGGACCAATCTTTGCAGTTTTGCTGTTGGGAAGTTTTCTCCGGACGCTGAAGTCGGCAGAGGGAATGAAACGAGTATCGTTTTTTGCCCCCCACTCAATCGCATTCTTGACGGTTGATGGATCGATCTCGAGAGCAACGGCGATGCGATTTATCGGTGAACCCGCTTCATGCATTTTCACCGCATCCGCCGCAATTCGCTGGTAGTTGGGGAAGTCGACGATGGTGATTTGGAACTCCTCACCCATTGTCCAACTACACACTTGGAGGAACTCCAGTGAGTGTGTGGTTGGACAATCTTTCGATTTGCCGATCTCAACCATGCCGGCGACCGGGTTCAGGTTAATGTGGGCTCGCCAAGTATGAGTTCGCCCCTGCTTTTCTCCGAGCGACACGCTCACTGGCCCAACCATTCTCGATAGGACGTCGTGGGCAGCGACGGGATCGTCATGCAAAAGTTCACGTAGCTCATCGAGAAACGAATTGATCGTCTGGATGTCGAGCGGCTCGGGCCGGAAATTGGACTTCGCTGCACGTGCTAGCTCGGACTTCAGCACAGCGAGGTCGTTTTCCCCCTCTCTGATCTTGTCCATCAGGCGTTCGGCTGCGATACCCTCATCCATGTCAGCCAATCGGTCACCGTTGCGTGTCAACTTCGCCGTAAGCGAGTTGATGTCGCGGGTGAGTTTCTTGGTATCGATCGGCGGCTTGGCAGCCTCCACCCGAATAAATTCGTTCGCCTTGACACAGAGCCGCTCAGCGTATCCGTCACCAAACACACGTTGCTTGACATGCGTTAAAATGCACTCTTCGATAATCCGCAGCGATTTAGAGGATTTCAGGTCGCAGCCGCGTAGGCCGTCCTTTCCGTTGGGGCAATGCAGCTGGACGTATTTCCCTGCACGGAGCGGTATCGCTGTAGTGGGCGATCACAGTGCACACAACGCAGGTCGAAGAGCATGTTCGGGTAAGCAACTCGCCGGTTATCAATTGAACCGCCGTTCGGCCTCGTACTTCGTGACGTGTTCTTCTCTCGTTGACGAGCGGCGTCCCAAAGCTCCTCCGATATAATTCGTAGATCAGGGAACTCCTTGACGAGTTGTTGCTCAGTAGGATTCGTTGCAGCACGCGATTTTCCTGTGATTGGGTCAAGAACGCGGGATGTCTTCTTCCATACCCACCGGCCAATGTACTTCTCGTTCTTGAGCATCTGACTGACAGATGAGGCACTCCATGTCGTGCGACCAAGTGCTTTCTCTTTATCGAGAAGTCTGGCAATCCTTGCTGGGCTAAGTTTTTCGTACGCGTACAATTTGAAGATTCTCTGGACCAGTTCTGATTCGGCCTCATCAATCTCAATGTCCCGAACAAGCTTACCCTTTCGGTTAAATATTAGTTTGCCATCCAGCGTTCGATTCGGCTCCAGTTTGTAACCAGCGGGAGGCATACCTACGGGCTTACCGTTCCGAAATGCGTCCGTCATCCCTCGGTTGACCTTCACTTTGAGCTGGTCAATATACATCTCGCTCTGTAAAGCGGAGACGGTTTGCGTGAGTTTCGAGGACGCATTGGTGGAGTCAAAACCGTCGAACGTAACGAGCTGACGCTGACGACCTTGTACGATTTTGCCAAACCGTATGGATTCCTCCTGGTCACGATGAAGCCGATCGAGCTCGTCAACGATGACGATCTCAGGATCTTTTTCTGGTGAGCTGACCAAGCTCCTGAGTAGCTGATACCCTGGACGTTCTGTCGTGGTCGCGGTGATGGCGGCGTCAGCAAACACGCATGTCCACGGAATAAACACGTTGTGCCTCTTCGCAGTGGTAAGCACATTGATGAGCTGCTGATCGAGGGACCGCGTATTCGAGTTACTGTCGCTGTAACGCACATAGGCTGCGCCCAACTTAACTTCCTTCGGCAACCGAGACGTCTGTGGGAATGACTGATGATTACCGGACCTGTACGTCGTGGCAAATCGATTTGCCATGTCCTCGTAGGAAGCGTCATCGGACTCCGGTAGCAGACCTAGTTTCTGGTACTCGGGGAAATGTCGATGTTGCTCATCGAGATAGGTTTTTGCGAGTTCGCGCAGTGCACCGTCACTTGGCAATCCTGTGATGGATGGATAGCGTGAGGGCGACTTTGGGTTCTTGTTTTGAAATGTCATGGCTGGGAAATGCCTACGGAATATGGGCCGATGCGAGCATGGAGTTGGCATCTGGCGTTGGGTGGATACTGGAAAATCTTTCGGGGGCTAAAGGAGAGCCCCGATATCACCGTGAGGTGGAAATTGGTCGCGGCTGCCCGTTCGCGACGAAATCGACGCGGTCACCTACAATCGGGCGGTGAAGGCACGACGGGTGACACGCATCGATTCCGCCGTGGCGAACGGGCATTGCTAAACCGAATGGCTCAGTCGAATCAGCTCGAATGCTGATGACTTTGCCCTTGGACCGGGTTTTGGACCTACTTTACGAAAAAGCGTCTAAAACCAACGTTTCAGATGGATGTGCGGGCCCTAGTGGGGGCACTTTTAATAACACGTCACTTAAAGCCGATACGAGATAAATCCGGTTTCTTACGGGGTTTTCTTCAATCGGCTTTGTTCGTGTCTCGGGTTATCCGCCGTTGGCCTGCACCATTATTGCCTAGTGGTTATTTGCAAAGTCCGGCGAATTCCTAAGCCAGCCAGTCACGTCCCTTGGCCGGATAGTGAGTGAGTAAGTAGGTTTCGCGGGTTTCTCGTAAGTTTTGCATGGGCTGAATCCATGGGACCAATTTGGCTTGAGTGATCCAAAGCCAGCCTGCTTTACCTGGTCATGGAGAAATTCCCCGCTATCGACCTGCACACGGAGTGTGCCTGCTACTTTAGGATGTATTAAAGTAGCAGGCACTTTCCAAGTGCCGTCCGCAATTCCCCACAACTACCCGTGCGACACCAACAGTGTAAAGCAGCGGATTCCGAAAAAATTCTTCTGTCACATTTTCCGCCCCTTGTGCTAAACTTCTCCGTTCAATAGCCACACGTGGTTCAACTCACTCTTTTTTTCGCCACCGGCCACCGAGAGGAGAACACGATCACGAAACAGTTGAAAACAATTGAAACCATGGACGCCGAGATGGCCTGCGTTCTAACCGGCAAGAGCGAAGTGGAGCGGCTTGGGGCATGTGGCGGTCCGCCAGAGCGATGATCCATCGCATGTTAACCAGCGAACATCCAGATTGGACGACCGATCAAGTTGAAGCGGAAGTGGCCCGCAGGATGACTGATGGAACCCGATGATCTCCTTCGACATGCTCGCGATGTCTGCGAGTCGATCGGGCTGGGTTATTTCGTCGTCGGCTCGATTGCCACGATCGCCTATGGTGAGCCTCGCTACACCAACAACCTTGATATCGTGATTGAGTTACGTCCCCAGCATGAACAGAGTCTCCGTGCCATAATTTTTTCTTCGGCAAATGGAAGCCTGAATTGGTCTCGTAAAACCCTGGCTTCTGTTGGACGAGCCAGAAGGAAGCCTGTCGATGCACTGGGCTTTATAGTGACGGTGTCGCCACGCTTACCAAAAAGCAGCTTTAACTGAAATCAAGGTAAAGCTTTTCACGGTGAGCCTAAAGGATCAAAAGTACATCCGTCAGTGGATTTCCAACGAAAAGATGAGGTTTCAAAGTAAGCAACCAAAATTGCGTTTGTATGATACGTTCATGGGCGTGCGTTTAACTTCACAGGGCTTTCGTACCAGACGACGTTCTTACTGCCACGGCCAGCGATTAATAGGTCCAAATCGCCGTCGACGTCCATGTCGACTGCGCGAATGTCGTAAGCCTCTTGGTTCTCACCGATGAGATGCCGTGTGAAAGATCCTATACCATTGTTTTGGTACCAAACGGCAATCTTATCTCCATAGGCACACGTCGCGACATCAACGTCCCCATCGGCATCCATGTCGATCGCGACCAAACTGTGTGGTTCTTTGATTTCGGCGTCGATGTCGTGTCGCTTCCACTCGGGTGCCTCGTACCAAATCACACCGCGACCGTGACCGCGCGAAGCGATGAAGTCTAGCCTGCCGTCTCCGTTAACGTCGGCTGGATGGATGTTCGTGGCTCCCGGCTCGGCATCACTGATCGGCTGGCGTTTCCATGCCTGTTCGGGATCGTCGCCCTGCTGCCACCATGCGAACCACTCGCCCGGCGACGTCGCCGAGGGGCCACCCTTGGCACCGGTTGCCGCATCCAACCGCCCGTCACCATCGACATCACCGACGCCCAAGTAATGAGTCAATCCCGGTGCATCCGCATTTGCAAAGATATATCGCTCCCAACGTTCTGAGCGACGTACATCCTGGGGGACGCGATACCAGGCAAGCGATTCCGGAAAGGGTGCGGTAGCTTGGGCGCTGGTTGCCAACAGATTCATCTTGCCATCGCGGTCGACGTCGGCCTTGATCAAGCCATGAATTCCGTCGACTTTGTCATCGACCAATCGTTTTTGCCAGCGACCCGTTAGCGGTTCGTCAGGTTGCTCCAACCACACAATCACGCCTGGCTGGTAGATCGCTCCGATGTAATCCATATCGCCATCGCCATCCACGTCGAAGCATTCACTATGGATGTATGTCTGGGCAGCTTCATGATCATCGAGCACCAACTCCTGCCAATTAGGCGCGACAAAAAGGCGAGTCCTGCCACCACTATCTGCAATCACATCAGGGATGCCATCGCCAGAGAAATCACCAGCAACAGCGGTCGTAGTATGCAGCCCTTCATAAACAACGTGCTTTGCCCAACCATCGTCACTCACACCGGTTTGAATCATGGACAACGACACAACCAGAACCAAGAGTTGCCAGGCAATTGAATGAGCGTTGAACATTAGTGTGGGTTCCGTGGAGTGCGCTGTGAGAACTGGAGAATGATAATGAATCTACTCGCGAACAATGCCGATGGCCACACTCCTACTCCTCACACCAAATTTCAGTAGCATCTTGTGGACGCCTTTGATCCCGCAATCAGAATGATGACGCGATTATTGACCACAGCCATTCGCGATACCCGTGCAATGCATGCTGAGCTTGCAAGGCTCGGTGAGATCTTGGTTGTCGTTAGTCAAGACGAGTCGATTTCGCTATCTCGTCATCTGTTCGCGGCAGACGTCGCGGATGCTGTCTTGATCGTTGAGATGCGAGACGTGGATTCTTTCTGCCAGCAATGGTGCGGCGAGGTGGGTGTAGTCGTCGATGTCGAGCGTGTTCAAAACGACCGCGACCGCCCAGCCGCGTCGTGAGAGTCCAACGAGCGCCGCGACGGTTTCCGCAGGTGCTTGTTGCAGGATCACTAGCAAGGTCGTTTCACTGGATAGTCTTGATTCGGTTTCAATCAGAAACTCTGAGAGCGTTAAACCATCGGTGCGTTCTAGTCTCGCTAGCGTCCGCGTCATCTCTTTGAAGTGTAGTGGGCCGCGATCGACGTCGATGAGGACTGGTTGTAAACGATCATTCTTCGCGCGCATCGTGGCAGCCTGCCCAGCGGCTTGTCGCATGGCGAAGTGATCGCCAATGCGATGATCACCGCGAAATCCCTCTGTCCGCACCCGGTCAGCCGCATCACGTCCATTGGTGGCTAAACCAAACGGCTCGCCTGCGTCATGCAGCGCCGCGGCGATCGATGCGGCAGCGGTGATGGTCAAATCGGTACGCAACGGCTCGTGACGATCGGGGTTCGTGGAAACGTGCAAGTCGACGATAATCGTGGCTCCAATTACCGAGGATGGTTCGTAGATTTTGGTATGCAGCGTACCGGTACGGGCGGTCGCGGCCCAGTGAACGCTGCGCATGGGGTCGCCGCTTTGCCACTGGCGGATGCCGCGGAGGCGCGTGGGATCGGGCATCACGTTAGCTCGAATGCGAATCTCGCCGATGGGCCGCCGTGAACCAATTTCATAGGTGGATATCAACTCGATGCACGGTAACACAGTGATGAACATTGGCTGGGTACCCAAGCGGTAGCGACGAAACATGCCGACTGGGTCGCCGGTTTCCAGGACGGTCGGGCCGATTTGAAAATAGCCACGCCGACGACAATGCACTGAGTATCGCAGATACTTGGTTTCACCCGGCCATAGCGACATCACGGCCAATCGGGCACCGTCAACGGTGATCGGAATCAACAGCGTCAACGACACAGCATCCTCGTGTTCCATGGACTCGTCGCTCGCCGAGCGCGGCAGCAAGTCCTCAGCGAGCACCCACGCGATGGGAAGTCGCCCGTTATTCGTGACGGCCACACAAATCGGTACGCGCGAACCGATCACGACTTCGATGTCACGCCCGTCGGCTGGCAAATCTTCTCGAACCGCAACCACATGTACCGACCACTGCGTGGAGATGATCGCTCCGGCGGCAATCACCATGGCGACGGTGATCGCGGCCATCATCCATAGCCCCGCGCCGGCAACCATGCCGAGCGCTAACACAAACGCGACGGCGGCGAAAGCGGTGAACCAGGGTGAAGCGGAGGGAGCCGGGGTCGCCACAGCGCCCGTGTCAGCATTGTTGGCGGCGTTCGCTGGTGGGTTTTTGGCATTAGGCATGAATTGTCGGGACAGCAATCTCACCGATCACTTCTTCGAGGACTTTTTCGGTGGTGAGTTTCCGCAGTCGACTTTCTGGCCGCAAGATCAAACGATGATTCATCACAGGCGAGATGATTTTTTTGACGTCATCAGGTATCACGAAGCTGCGACCTCGGATCGCCGCCATGGCTTGCGCGCAGCGGAACAGCGCGATAGTCGCGCGTGGACTGCCGCCGAGGGCAAGGTGTTCACTGTGCCGGGTTTGATGCACGACTTGCAACAGGTAATGACGCACGCGGAGATCGACATGGACCTCGCGGATCGCTGCTTGGGCGGCGACGAGTTCTTCAGCTGTAGCGACGGGTTCGAGTGTATCGACAGGGTGGGTTCGCTGTAGCATTTCGAGCATCCGCAGTTCTTCTTCGACGGTGGGATATCCCAGTGAGAATCGCATCAGGAAGCGGTCAAGCTGGGCCTCGGGTAGTGGGAAGGTGCCTTCATGGTCAACCGGGTTTTGCGTCGCGATCACGAGAAAGGGTGGTTTCAAGGTATACGTTTTGCCGTCAACGGTAACGCGTCCTTCAGCCATCGCTTCAAGCAGTGAAGCTTGCGTTCGCGGAGTGGCACGGTTGATTTCATCAGCGAGCAAAATCTGAGTGAAGACAGGTCCGGCGCGAAACTCAAACTCAGCATTCTTTTGATTGAAGATTGAAGTGCCGGTCACGTCCGAAGGCAGCAAGTCAGGCGTGCACTGAACACGTTTGAACTGACAACCGAGGCTCTTGGCGAGTGCTCGGGCGAGCATCGTTTTGGCAACACCCGGCACATCTTCCAGCAATATATGCCCGCCGCTGAGCCACGCGACGAGCGATAGGATGAGTTGTTTGCGTTTGCCAACGATGGCCAGTTCAACGTTGGTGATGACGCGTTTGGCGAGTTCAGAAACCTGCGTAACATCGAGTGGCTGAGCAGTCGCGTGACCAGCGATCGCGGGCGATTGAGCGGGCGGCAAAGCCGGTGGGCCGGGCAGGGTGGGATCGGTACGGCTCAACAGGAAAACTCGGGCAAGAGAGTCAGGTGGGGGAGAATGACTCTCTATAATAACAACAACAACGACGACGAGCGGTTAATCGCGGTTATCGTTCATCGAAAGGTCGCTCACGAATCTGATAGAACAACGCCTTTTTCTGATCCGGCAGCGAGAAATCAAAGCCACAAGAACGCAGAAAATCTTCTGACGAACTGATCGCTAGCACTTCCATCACACCCAATTCTCGGGCACGGTCGATACAGGCGGCGACAAGTTTCCGTCCGACGCCTGTCCGCTGTGCCTCGGGATGGACCGCCAGGCACTGCAATTCGGCGAGCTTTGGTGAGTAGATCTCGACGGCTGAAAAACCCAGGCATCGTATTCCTTGCATCGCCACAAACCCATGCCGCGTCAGTTCAATAATCTCCGCCTCGCTACGAGCCAGCAGCAGATGCTGCGACACGAACGGTCGCATCAGAGCGTGGATCGCTGCCGCGTCGGTAGCGAGTGCTTGACGAATCTCGATCATCGGTTTGGTGGGGTCGCTTGATGGCAGCGAGGCAACTGGCACGGGGTCTGGGTTCATGAGCGTCCTTTCGAATTAGTTTGCGTCTTGATTGAGTGGTTGTTCGACGACCAAGGCTTTCGGGAAATCAGCGGCCTCATCGCCACCTCGCTCCTTCCACCGTTTGTTACTGCTACCGCCAGCAGGTTGGTTCATGGGAATCTGCATCCCACCTTTGTCGGAAAGCATCGCATAGAGCCGATCTTCCATCTCCTTGGCGACGGATTTGTATGCCGCATCGTGGATTAAGTTTTTCGTTTCCTTGGGATCGGTCGTCAAATCATACAGTTCGTCGGTGTCCCACAAACCGTAATAGGTGATGTATTTAAAACGGTCACCACGCAGTGCGAACTGGGTCGGTGTTTGCGGGAAGTTCTTTTCCCAATAGTAAACGTACAAGAAATAATCTCGCCAGGGCAGGTCAGGGTTGGTCGGCAATTCGAGGAAACTCTGACCGTCCATCTCTGGTGGTTTCGGTAAATTCGCGGCATCCAGAATTGTCGGTCCAATGTAGATGTTGCCGACGACGTGCTCGAGTGTCTTGCCGCCCGCAAAGCGATTGGGGAATTGCATTAGCATCGGCACGCGAATGGATTCTTCGTAGGCCACTCGTTTGTCGATCAGTCCATGTTCGCCCCACATGAATCCGTTGTCGCCCATGTAGATCACGAGCGTGTTGTCATGAACGCCCATCTCTTTGAGTTTATCCATCACACGACCAACGCTATCGTCGACCGCCAGCACTGATTCGCAATAGCGACGATACAGATAGTCGAGCCCCTTAGCGCTGTGATAGGAAAAGTCGATGCCGTGCCAACTGTTACGTTGATCACGAACCCAACGCGGAGCGTTATTTTCAGCGGTGATGTTTTCGCCACGTGGCAAGAAACTCAAATCGGCATCAGCGTACTTTCCGGCGTGACGTTCGGCGGGCGTGAAGTTGGCATGAACCGCCTTGTGAGAAAGATACATGAAAAATGGTTTCTCGCTCGGCTTCCGTTCACCCAACCACTCCAACGCGTAATCAGTCAGTTCGTCAGTGATGTAACCTTTCTGTTTCACACGCTCCCCATTGACGTTGATTGTGTAGTTTGGTCCGGGTGCCAAGTAGTTGCCTTGGCCGCGAAAGCTAATCCAATGATCGAACCCCGGTCGAGGTTCGTCATGCTGGCCACCCATGTGCCATTTGCCAATGAAGGCGGTGTCGTAACCTGCGGCTTGGAGATACTGCGGGAAGAATTTGGTGCCTTCGGGCACGGGGCGATTGTTATCAATCACGCCGTGTTTGTGCGTGTACAGTCCCGTTAAGATGGACGCGCGACTGGGCGAACACAGGCTTGTCGTCACAAACGCGTTTTTGACGAACGCACCGTTGGCGGCGATCGCGTCCAGGTGGGGTGTTTCGAGAAACGGATGGCCTGCACAACTCATTGCGTCGAAACGATGGTCATCGGTCAAGATAAAAACGACATTCGCTCGTTCGCTCGTTTGGGCTTGCGAGGTTGACGCTACAAACGCAGGGACCGCCACCGCTATCAAAAGAGTGAAGCGACAAACGAGCGGTTTTAAAGTGGGGAGCTTCATGTTGAGTTCTGTCGTTGGGTTTCAATTAGGTTGAGTTGTGCAGAAGTTAAGTGGGATAGGCTTCCAGCCTGTCAAAAGTGCGTTGACAGGCGAGAAGCCTATCCCACTTATTATCCACACGATTTTTAGTGAGTGGGAATGGCGGGGTTGGCCCATTGTCCGCTGAGGTTCTCGCCGCGAACAACGACGCCTTTGAGATGCCAATCATACCAGGTCGTGACATCGGCAGCGGCGTAACGAATCGTCAGCCCACAGCGACGTCGATCGGACTCGTTCGCGTCCGAACCGTGCAGCAATAAATCCGAGTGCATCGAAAACTGCCCCGCTCGCAAGGCAACATCGACTTCGCCTTCGCCATAGGAATGCGGGTTGCTTACGGCCAAATTGAGCACCGTGTTGGCGTCCTGGGTTTCGTCATAATCAATCAAGCCATGCAGATGCGAGCGCGGAATGAATTTCATATTCGCATTCTCAGGATCGGCGTCGTCGATGGCCAACCATACTGTCACGGTCTTGGTCGGAGTGAGCGGCCAATAGGTGCTGTCTTGATGCCACGGTACCGCTTTGCCATCATGCGGCATCTTGCAAAAAAAGTGCGAACCCCAACACACGACGTGTGGGCCGAGCAAGTCGCTGACGGCATCAACGATCCGCGGATGCTGCACTAATTGATAAATGCGGGCGAATCGGAGGTGCGCGGTGTTGATCGAATAACTCGTCCGGCCCAATTCGACAAACGCGGCCAAGACACCGTCGAAGAATGCGCGGAGTTCGCGTGCTTCGGCAGCGTCGAGTCCATCGAACGGCATCAAGAAACCCTGCTCGTTGTACTGCTCGATCTGCTCGCTCTGGAGAATTTTCGGCGTCTGATTCGCGGTTGGAATCCGCGTTGGCACAAACCCCATCTGACGCGGCAATTCAGCCAACTGGGCAGGCGATGGATTCGGGATGTCATCAACGCTAACAGTCTTCATTATTCCGCCTTGATTTTACTTTTATTAGGTTTGTTATGTTTTGGTTGCGGTTTCGTTGGCGCGGGATCGTAGGCCGGATTGTCCGTCATGATCTGCGCATCAACCGACGTTCGCCACCGCTGTAGCATTGCCAACAACTCTTGCGTTTTCTCTGGCTGAGTCTCGGCAAGGTTCTGCGTCTCGCGTGGATCGGCAGCCAGGTTGAACAATTCCAAGCTGCCGTTTTCAAAAAACTCGATCAACTTCCAATCGCCGTGCCGTATCGCACCATAAGGTTTCGTGCGGTGATAGTGGGGATAGTGCCAGTACAAGGTTTCACGCGGCAGACTGGTTTTCGCACCTGTCAACAAGGGCACGATGCTGACGCCGTCGCGATGTTGCTCTGGTCGCTGCGGCAAGCCTGCCATCTCCAACATGGTCGGATAGAAATCGGTGCCAATGACCATCTCTTCGCATGTCGATCCAACCGCTGTTTTGCCGGGCCACTTGACGACGAACGGTTCACGCACACCACCTTCGTGCGAAAATCCCTTGAAGTCTCGCAAGCCGCCGGTGGTCTTGTCGTGATCGCCACCATTGTCACCCGTCAGGATGATCACGGTGTTGTCAGCGATCCCCATCTGTTCAAGTTTGGTCATGATTCGGCCCACACTATCGTCAAGTTTCTCCACCATGCCCGCGCGGGCTGGATTCAAAAACTCATCTTTGGAATTGTCGAACGTTGCTGCTTTCGTTTTGTATTTCTCGACAAGTTCCGGCGGTGCCATGATCGGGCCGTGTAAGGTGTAGTAAGAAAAATACAACAGAAACGGTTGCTCGGATTTTCTCGCTTCGAGAAATTCAATCGCCGCATCGGTCAACTTGTCGGTGAGAAAATCACCTGGTTCTCCATCATCCAGATTAGGCATTCCGAACGGTGAGAAATACTTACCAGGGCCTTTGGGTTGTCCCCATTCGCGTCCACCGACGTTGATATCGAAACCATGGGCTGTCGGATAGTGCTCATCAAAGTCCGGTTGGCCGTTCGGCATCAAGTGCCACTTACCCAGAAACGCGGTCGCATATCCAGCATCCTTGAACGCCTCGGGCAACGTCACTTGCTCGTGCGAAATTCGCATCGACCAATCAGGTATCGAGAGCTTAGCCTTGGGTTGATTGTGTCCGGCGATCCAATCCGTCAAATGCAAACGGGCTGGGTAACAGCCCGTCATGATCGCAGCCCGACTGGGTGAGCAAACCGTGCAGGCGGCGTAGCCATTTCGAAACAACATACCTTGCTCGGCAAGTCGGTCGATGTGAGGCGTTTCATGAAACCTCGCACCGTAGCAACCAAAGTCACCCCATCCCAGATCGTCGACGAGCAAGAACACAAAATTCGGTTTCGTCGATTCCGCCTGCGTCGTCAGCGGGACGGCGATCAGGAGGAACAGCGGAAGGATGAGTTGCATGAGTGTAGACATTGAGTGTAAGTCCGAGTTTCACGAGATTGAGCGAATCTGCGATCGACGAGTGATTCTTGGCCGATTGACGCACCCATTGTAGTCGATGAGATGCCTGCAGTGTCGTGGTGAGTGCGCGTTGAGATTTCGTGGGCTAAAAAGGAATTTCTGAAAAACTGAATTTCGTTGGCGGGTTGGCTAGGGTCACCTGCGATGCCATGGATGAAGAGGCAATCAACAGCCGCCTTAATCTGGTTAAACAAATCAGCTTCGTCAATCAACTCAGTCCCACAAACGAACCTTCAACCAACGGAAGTAAATACATCGGCTCGAAACTCGAAATCACACTCACGCGTTTTGAATGTTCAGCAACTAGAAGATCGAAAAATGTTCGCTTCGATCTCGCACGTCGGCGATACCGTCGCGATCGAGGGTGACAATAGCTGGAACGACGACGCTGTCATCGAGCAAGTGGGCAGCCAAGTACGAGTCCGAATCAGTAGCTTGCCGACCAATGGGTTCGCACTGACAGCGAGCGTCAAAGAGAATCTCGTGCCCACTACCGTCAAGCAAATTATTTTCCGTGGCAACAGCGGTAATGATAGCTTCATCAATAATTGGTACAACGACAAAGTGCTCACCAAAGCCTACGGTGGTAGCGGCAACGACTATCTCGAAGGCCACAATGGCCGCGATGAATTCTATGGTGGATCGGGCAATGACATCCTGAAGGGCTACTGTATGGCGGAGCGGGAACCGACAAACTTTATAGCGAATCGGGATCAGATCGTTTCTTGGTGATGAGCGGATCGCCTGAACAAAAAGACGCGGTCGCCGAGGACGCTGTGATCACGTTCCGTAACGGCAACAAGACTTGGAACGAGAGTGAAATCGAAGCTGTTGATGTGGCATTAGGGCAATTGTATTGCAAGACTGGAAACGACAACCTGCTTGAACTCAAGAACGGAGGGTCGATGACATTTGTTCGAAATGCCAAAGGTAGCAGTTCAGGCACACTCGCTGACAACGATAGCCGCGGTACAATCAATGCCTACGACTCCATGTTCGCTCGAACTGGTTTGGCCGCTCAAACGGTCATCCACGAAATCGTCCACAACTGGGATACCGAGCACAACAACTGGAACACTTGGCTCTCGCGGAGCGGGTGGACTTCTACACGACCGTCCACTGCCAACTTGCCCTTGTGTACCCGATCAGAGGATAATGCTTGGTATTTCCGATCCGTCTCAACCGGAGAAGACCCGCGATTTGTTCGCAACTACGGTCTTACCAATCCACGGTAACAATTTGCCACGGCTTGGGAAAGCTATTTTGCGTTCAATCATGGCATGATGAACGCACTCGGTGTCACTCGTCTTGTCTCTGGTCAAAAATCGCACCTGGACTCGTTTTTCGCGTCTTTGAGTTAGGCCAACGCTTTTGAAATGGACTCTTGCTAGATGGGTATCGGCGACGCTATAAGGGTGGTTGTCGATTCCCATCTATTTTTTTCACTCATACACACAACGCACCCCACATCGGTTCGTGCTTTTCAGGAGTTGGGCTGTGATGGCGAATAATCTGGTTGTCAATCGTGACAGCAGTTGCATGGACGATCTGCCATGGGATGATGACTTGGTAGCCCGCGCGGTCCTCAAAGGGTATTGGCAGCGGACTGTTCGTTACGCCGACAAGCTACTGTCGACGATGCCACGACGTGCAACCGATGAAGAGGATATTGCGATGGTCGCGATCAGTGACTTGGTCGCCTATTTGAGAGTCTGCCGCATTACACCTGCAGACTCAGATGCCGTATGGAAGCTATTAGCAACGTTCACCCATCGCCGAGCGATTGAACACAAACGCTCTCATTTTTCGCTCAAACGCGGTGGCGGAACGGTTCGTGGTGAGTCGGCATTTTGCTCGCCGCTGGACGGCCATGACCAGTCCTATGGCATCAATCATGTTCTTGATGGTCACGGCGAAGCAGATGCCGGTGATGATCCTCGTCCACGAGTTCCGTTCGTATCGGAGCGTCTCGATGCGACACTCAATGCGATTGCGCAGTTAAAAGTGGACGGATTCACCAACGATGAAATCGGCGAGAAATTGCAGTGTTCCGTCCGTACCATCGAAAGACGTCTCGAACAAATCCGAGAAAAACTGTCCGCAGGTCGTGCATGATGACGAACTCGCCTACAGTTCGCCCTTGACGCCGAGGTCGTGAAAGAAGTGTGAGACAGACTCTTGATTTTCAAGCAACCACTCAATGCTCGGTTCACACTTGATCGCTTTTTCAATCGCGCGGGTCGTCGCCTCACGGTGAATGCGAAACAGTTCGGCATGATCGACTTTCTCAACGGCGAGCACGCTGGGATCCAGCCAAACCGAATAGATAATTCCCAGGTCGTTCGCTTTCTCCATCGGGATGTGACCGGCGCGGACCGCGTCCAGCACGCCGTTGGCGATCCCGGCCTGAACACTGCCCATCAAGATATTGGTGTAGCGATTGTCCGACACCGTGACTTTGCTAACCATCAGAGTTACCGGACGAACCTGCACGTCGCTGTTGAGAATTGCGAATACCTTGGTGTGCCCCTTGACTTGGCTGCCCAAGAGCGTGGCGATGGATTGTCCCACGGGACCGTCCAGTTCGCCGATCACGATCTCGGGTTCGGCACAGAGATAATCGTGTGCTCCTTCGACAAGAGCCTCCCCAGTCCGCATCACAATTCGATTGCTCATCCTGTCTCTCTCCATTGAAATTCTGGTTTGCCGAAGCACACGCGACGGCTAAAGGCGAGCAAAATGCCATCGCTCATCTCGTTCAGCAAGGGGGTATCCACTGCGAGACGGGTTTTGCCCAGGAGCCGACGAGTTCGCAGGGCCAATGACGAGCATCTGACTCATATCGCAACGCAGATCGAAGAATGCCACGCAACTCGTCGCTGATCACCACGTTTTCTGCCAGCTTCCCCGATTCAAAAAAACGCTCTGGATGAAAACTCTCTTTTTGGAGCAAGAGTGACATCCAATCGTTATTGTCAAAGAGTTTCTCGCCGCTGAGCAATTCGTAGGTCATGCATGCCAGTGCATACCAGTCGCCGCTCGTATCAACGCGATCACCACGCAACTGTTCGGGCGGCATGTACGCAGGAGTGCCCATCACACTGTCGCTGCTGCGGTCAGTGCCTATGATATTGCACACACCAAAATCGGCAATGGCAATGGTGCCATCTTGGGACATCAAGATGTTGGCGGGCTTCAGATCCATATGAACGATTTTGTGTTGATGGGCATACACCAAACCAAGAGTGATTTGGCCAAGGAGTGCCCGCACACAATCCTCCTCGAGACGTCGATGATGTTTAAGCAAACGTGACAAGTCGTATCCATCACACATTGGCATGACAAGAAACCTTGTCCGATAGTCAATGAAGGCATCGAGTACCGACACAATGTTGGGATGACTCAGGCCACGCAAGACTTCCGCCTCTCGCTCGAACAGTTCCACGGCACTGGGTTCGTGGATGAATTCATGACGCAGCATTTTCAGCGCGAACGCTTGGCCGGGGTAGGAGGCATTTCGACATTCATAAACAACCCCCATGCCACCTCGGCTAATGCAGCGGTCCAGTCGATATCCACCGATTGTGCGTCCGCACAAAGCGTCAAATTCGCGACTGCCCAAGCGATCGCTGATCAATTGGCTAAGCGCAATCTCAATCTCAGGAAAGGACTTCGTAATCGCTGCATATTGATCGGGAGCCAATCGTAACGCGGATACGTTCGTGTGTGCTTTGACGGTCGCGGTACAGCGTTTGCCAGTCAACAGCGACATCTCACCGACAACGCTACCGGCACCGCACTGCGCGAACTTACGATCAGTGCCGTCTGATTTCTTGGAGATGCTAAGTTGACCATCGACGACAACGAACAAACCACCAGACGGCTGGCCCTGTCCGAGTAACGAATCGCCGGGTGCAAACTGCACGGATTGCAAAGCCGCCTTAAACGCTTCCGCCGCCTCGATCGAAACTCCTACGAGGGTTGGACACTTCAACAAAGAGTGACGCGCCAACTCAATCGGATCAGCAAGCTCGCCGTCACCTTCAGACAAGAACTGATCGACCTCTCTGAAAAAACGACTCTCTGAACAATCGTCTTCTGGTAGAGCATCGGCGACATCGAAGGGGCAAATTTCGTTGAGCGAAAGTTGCGACAGACTGTCCATTTGCGATGCTCGCAGTTCACCGTCGAGCGTGAGCAGTTCAGCGAAGAGGCGCCCACGCATGTGCTCGGGAGCCGCTTCGACCCAGTCTTGCAGCTTCGTTCGCTGCGGACTTGCATGCCAAGCGATCTCGTACTCACCTGACCACTTCTCGATCTGCTCTAACTCAGCAAGGGATAGTTCGGAAATCGTGTTCAAGTATGTCGCTGCCGTACTAAATAAGAAAGAAACGATCAACGAGTCACACGAGAGTTGCGCATCAAATGCAGCAACTTCAGGATGCCCGCCCAGATGAGCTTAATCGCTAGGGGCACCTATACGCAACGGATAGTCTTCAGATGCGCCCAACGTGCTTGTTCGCCCGGGCTAGCAATGCCAAGTCACTTCGATCGAGCGCGGAAGTGTGGCGGATTGAGATGCGTCGCTCTCAATTGCGGTGACTGAGAGTTCTGCTCATTGGTCGCGCGACAACTGATCCCAGCTCGAATGCCAAGTTGCCAATTGCCCTCAGAATCCTGGTGCTCTAACGTGTAGGTCAAACCTCCGTGAGGCAGGGCGGCAGTCTCGTCCGCCGTTAGATGCAATTTCCAAACCCCACCGGGTTCAAATCGACATCGCTCGGGATCGGTAATCTCCACAATGATGCACCGATCCACATATTGGCTGTAGATGCGGAATCGGGGAACGTGATCTGACCAATCGACACGTCGTCCATCCCGGTTATCAGCAAGCACCCAAACCAAATCGCACGGTTCTCCCGGTTGGACCAGAAACCTAGACACTGGTCCGTTCGCGCGTTTGATGATCGGTCTCGCTTGAATAGCCATTGTCAACAGATCCTGTTCATTCGTAACATTGTGGTGCCAGGTTCGTCTAGCGATGGATGGTCGTGATTGAGTGATGAATCACGCGGCAGGTGAGAGGTTCGGGAAGCAAAAGCTGTACCGAACGTGGAGCGGCTCAGGATTTGTCGACTACGCTCATGATCCCGCCCGTCTGCGATGCTAACGACCGATACGCAACATTAGCCTTTGTGGAGGCGATGCTGGTGCAGCGACATTTTTAAGCAGCATGTCGAATAACTAGGCATGCCGTCCCGCTGCAGGCCTTAAATTTTCATCACCGAAAATGTTTGCATAACCGACAAACGGCTAAAGCCAGACTGGCCGTTCATCGTCGTCTTAGTTTTCTAATCGCGCCTCCGAAAGGAGTATCACCGGCCCGAGCAAGCCCGACTCCATAAGCTTTGTGTCGGCAGTGAGTGAGCGGATGTTGGTCTGGGTGAATCGCTCCGATGCAGGCAACGAAGCGTCACCGATGATGCGATTGGGCCAGAAGTTCACGACTTCGATTTCCAATCGGTTTTCTCCCGGTTCGACGTGGTCCGAAATGTCGACTCGAAACGGTGGCGTCCAAACGATTCCACATTGATGGCCGTTGACTCTGACTTCGGCGAGTTCACGAACCATGCCAAGATCGAGCCAGAGCTTCGAGTCCGGTGATCGCTTTGCTAGTTCGTCCGAAATCGTGAAGGCGGTCCGATAGACTGCCGTACCGGAATAAAACTTGATTCCCTCATCGCGGCTTTCCGGCCAACTGATCAGATCATCGAATTGGACCTTTCCCGGTCCGCCCCAGCGGGGATCAAAGGTGACCTCCCACGGCTTTTCGAGCGTTTGATGCATCGTCGATGCTGAGATGAGCTTTCCTTTAGCGCTCGTGTCGTTGTCCAATTTTTCTCGAAACACAACAAAGAGCGAACCGTATGGCGGGAGCCGAATCGGTAACGTCGTGCGATCGTTCTGCTGCGAATCATTCACAACGGTTTGGCATTGGCCACTCACCGGATCCCACAACTCTGGTCGCTTGCCAACAACTCGAAAACTGCACGATACCGCTTCGTCGCGCGGCGATCGATTGGACAGAAAGTAGATTTCGGTCTCGCCATCTCGGCGGTGAATGTAGTCAAGGTTCGTTTCCGCATCGCGCCCATGAAATTCAAAGTCGGGATCAATCCCCAGTTCGGAAAGCTGCTCGCGAGCAGAGGCGGCCGAGTACACATTCGGTCGTTCCCAAACGTTTGTTGCGATCGCATGGATGTCTGCGTCGGACGCGGCAAGGCTCATGGACCTGGTCGGACGCGGTCCGATGACAGTCGCTCCCGCCGCGACGAGTTCTTGAACCTTTTGTAGAACCGGCAGAGAGATAGCGTCATGATTTCTTAGGACGAGCAGTCGATAACTCATGCCATCGGGAAGGACGATCCGTCCTTCCCGTACCGTGGCCCGTGCTAGTAGGGCGTCTTCGGTGATGACGTCGTAGTCATAACCAGGCAATGCGCCGGACGGGTCCGACGATTTGAGCTGTGCAAAATTTGGGACATGGTCGCCGTAGTAATAACAAACGTCGGCAACGAACAGACCACGCTGTAACATGAATTGACAGCGATTGATATAGTCAAAAACGGGTGTCGATTTCTCCCACCAAGTCACGTTGGGATTCAAATGGGCGCCCGCGAAATACTGGATTCCGGGAATCCCTTGTTCCTTCGGCGAGCAAACGAACTCATGCCAAAACAAGAGGTTCATGCCTTCGCAGCAGGCCTTGTCAAAGGCGGGTTTGAGATTGTCCCAAAGTGTTTCTTGCCAATGCGGACCGATAGTGGTGAACCCTTCGGCGGCGACCAAGCGGCGACCGTAAGTATGTGCTGCCGACGCGGGCTGTTTGACGAAAAATCGATTCTCGTCTCCGACACGGTGTCGCCACGACTCAGCCCAAAATTCCGACATCGGAACTTCGGAGAACCCGAGGCATCGTTGTGCATCGATTGGTACCGCGTGAGGGCCACCGGATTCAGGATGGATTGACAGACCATTCTTGTTCGCCAGTTCTCGAAATGGGCGATAATGATTGTCGATCACCAAGTCGCCGATGGTTTTACGAAAATCGTGCAAGAACCGGTTGCTCGAATCGCGGTCGTTGACAATTCGTCCAGTTAGCACGGGCAGCCAGGGAACGGGATCATAGCCACGACGAGTGGCGAATTCGTCGAGCAACGTCGGCGTCCAATTGAGAGGTTCAATCTCCCAGCTATCAGTATGAAGATATTTGAGCGTTTTTCCTAGAAACGGCTTGGCATCGGTAAGCATCGGTTCCACGACAGTCGTCCAGTATCGCCGGAACGCGGCTTCATCGAGCACATCGATCGCGAATCCCGTCCATCCTTCGCTCGACGTACTGACGCGAGCCCGATTGCTAACGGTGTAGCCGAGACGGATGACCTTCCATTGCCCCGGAGGAACATTCCATCGCAATGTCCCACCTTCGTCGAGCTTCGATGTGAGGTCGATCACCTGCTCGGTGCGAGTGGTCTCTTCGCCCGGCGAAGATGGATCCTGAACGAGTAACGGGGTCGTATCGGGAGCCGACTTGTGAAGCGATTCGATCCCCGCCTTCAATCTCCAGTCCTTGATCATCTTCGTGTTTGCTTCTCGTCCCAGCAAAAGTTCATCGTCGCTGGCGAGTTGAAGTTCAGCAATCTGCACGCTTCGCGGAGCGCTCGGATGACGTGGGTCAAACGCCCCGTACATCATCAGTTGAAAGACGCATCCTTCGACGGAATCAAACGTCACGGAAGTGGATTCCTCGTTGGTGACAGTAAACTTCTTTACCGATTCAAACTCGGTCCCGTCCGCCGAAACCAACAGCTCGCACTTTTTCGGTCCGTATCGCGGACGCGGCATTACGGTGATGCGATTAGCTGACACGGGATCGGCGAAGCGAGCTTCGATCCATTCGGGATGATCGAGAGTCGGCCCTTCGCCAGGTTTGAGTCCATCGGAAACCCAGAAGGTCTCGAGATCGCCGTCGGTGACTTGCGGCAATCCCTGTACATCGAGATGATTCGAACTGGCTGACATCGTGACGTCCGGTTGGTTCAACGGCCGGCGGCCCGATGGATAGGCGACCACGACCGAATCTCGATAGTAGTCATTTCGCATTTCGGGAACGGCTAGCGGTCGCACGAGCCGAGCGGGTCCTTGCACCGTGGTTTCGGTCCACACATATTTTTTCCCTGCATCGTCGGCGGTGACGTGAGGGCCACCCAGATTCCAACCGCTCTGGATATTCACACTCATTTCCAAGTCCAAACGCTCGGCTTCGCGAAGTGCGTGTCGAAAAAGTTCACGCCACTCCAGTGTCATGAACGTTGGGCCATGAGGAACGCGTATATTCTCAGCACGCCCCGAACCATCCGCATCACAGATTAACGCCCCGCCAAAACCCTTCGCCGCCATCTCTTCGAGATCACGAGAGATCGCCTCTGTCGTGACACATCCGTTGAGCCACCACCAATAATTTCTCAGTTTGGCGTCGCGCGGAGGCGACTGCCAACCGGAGACCAACGCATTATCAGCCCTTCCCGATCCGCCGGCGAGTACGAGACATATCAATAAGAAGATTTTTGACTT
>JBGSMN010000006.1:0-12571 GCA_041740155.1 Rhodopirellula sp. | reverse complement strand
CAACCGTTCGACATTCTCAACGACCACGATCGCGTCATCGACCACAATCCCAATCGCCAACACGAGACCGAACAAAGACAATGTGTTCAGGGTCACACCTAAGAACTGCATCACCGCGAACGTTCCAACCAACGAGATCGGGATGGCGATCACCGGAATGATCGTGGGACGCCAACCGTGCAAAAACAAAAACACCGTTAGGATCACGAACAACGTTGTGATGAACAGCGTTTGAAATACTTCGCTGATCGACTCTTCGACATAATCGGTCGGGTTGTAGGCAATCTCGTATCCGATCCCATCGGGGAACTCACGGCTCATATTGATCATCGTCTGCTTGACTTGATCCGCCGTGTCAACTGCGTTCGTGCCGGGACGTTGATAGACCAACACCGCGATGGCGGATTTCCCATCGAGATAACTCAGTCGCGAATAGTCTTGCGCTCCCAATTCAATCCTTGCCACATCGCGCAACCGGGTAACGCGTCCATTGTCTCCGCGTTTGATGATGATATCGCCAAACTCCTCTTCACGAACCAAGCGACCTTGGGTCGTGACATTCAACTGGAAATCGCCCGTGTCGCTGGTCGGTGGTTGGCCGATCACGCCAGCAGCGACTTGCACGTTTTGATTGCGAATCGCCGCGACGACTTCGCCAGCGGTCATATCAACGTGATTCATCTTTTCAATATCTAACCAAATCCGCATCGCGTATTCATTACCGCCTGCGATCCGAATCTCGCCGACGCCATCGAGTCGCATCAACGCATCACGAACACGCAGAAAAGCAAAGTTGCTGATATAGAGATTGTCGCGACTGTCGTCTGGTGAATTGATATGCACGACCATCAGCATGTCAGGAATCTGTTTGGTTGTGGTCACACCTATCTGACGAACTTGCTCGGGCAATCGTGACTCCGCAATCGCCACGCGGTTTTGTACTAACACTTGCGCGTCATCGAGATCCGTGCCGAGCTTAAACGTAACGGTCAACTGCATCGTGCCATCGCTACTCGACGACGACTCCATGTACAGCATGTCGTCGACACCGTTCATCTCTTGTTCGATCGGCGTGGCGACCGTGTCGGCGATGACTTGCGGCGTGGCCCCCGGGAAACTGGCGCGCACCAGCACCGTCGGTGGCGCGACGTTCGGGTACTGCGAAACGGGCAAGCTGAAGTACGTCAGCCCGCCGACCAACATGATCACGAACGAGAGAACTGCCGCGAAAATGGGGCGTTCGATAAAGAAGTGGGGAAATTTCATGATGCTGGTAACGGATCCGGTGCGGGCGAAATCCACTCTTCCTCGGGTACGGGTTGGTAGTCATGGCGCAAGCCATCATCGATCGCTTCAATAGTGCCCTCGACCGTGATGACTTCCGCTCGTGGTGGCAATTCCCCCTCGGCCAGGACCGATTCATCGAAATTTGCTACTTCGCCAATGACGCGTAACGACTGCAACAGTCCCTCGATGACAACCGATTCATCGCCATTGAGTCCCTCGCGAATGACGCGTAAACCTTCCACGATCGGCCCAGTCTTGATCGCACGCCGCTCGACCACACTATCAACGACGATGACCACGTACTGAGATGACTGGTCCGTTCCAATCGCGGAATCGGGAATCAACACAGCTCGATGCGGCGCACTGCCAGGGATACGAATGCGTGCGAACATCCCAGGAACCATTAACTTATCCTCATTAGAAAAAACGCATCTGGCCCGCATGCTCGCCGTATTGGTGTCTAAGCGATTGTCGATAAAGTCGATGTACCCATAGTGTGGAAACCCCTCTTCGTCCGCCAACCCCAGATAGGCCGGATTCTTGACCACACGCGAGCTTTCTCGCTGGCCCGAGGCCGCCAAGCGAACATACTTCAAGACGTCTTGCTCAGTGGCATCGAAAACACAAAAGATCGGCTCTATCGAAGTAATAGTCGTTAACAGTGAGGAGGTCGCCGTGCCGCCTGCGATCAGATTGCCCTTGGTCACCTCAATGCGGCTGATGCGTCCTTCGACGGGAGAGCGAATCTTTGTGTACTGCAAGTTTAGTTCTGCGGTCTCGACACCGGCTTTGGATAATTCAATTTCGGCATCGGCGGTTGCGATCGCGGCTTCTGCTGAACTAATGCTCGCATTGACACTTTCGATGTCCGCTTTAGCTTGCAGCAGTTCGGCCTCACGCTCGTCGACTTCCTCTTGCGACGAAGCGTTTCGCTGGCTGAGTTGTTTCGTTCGTCGATATCGGACTTCGGCGAGATTCAGTTGTGCATCGGACTGCAGACGACGAGCTTTCGCTTCATTTAACATTGCCCGGGCTTGAAGAAGTCGCGAGTTACTCTGACGCAATTTGGCTTTCGCAGCACTGAGTTCCGCTTCAAATGGACGTGGGTCGATGATAAACAACAGATCGTCCACGTCGACGATTTCGCCTTCATCGAAGTGTACGGATTCTAAGTTGCCACTGACCCGTGCGCGAATTTCAACCAGGTTGACCGCTTCGAGTCGACCTGTGTACGCGTCCCACTCCACGATTTGTTTCGTGATCGGCGCGGCGACGGTCACCGTCGGCGGGGGCGGTTGTGGCGGCGTCGACGGCGGTTTGCTGCAGCCCAGCAGCAGCACGGTGGCCAGCAGCCCCGCGATGTATGTGCAATTGTTCAAAGGATCATCCAGGTGTGGTGTTATGCAGTTCGGATACTATTGGCAGTCGGCAATCGACTCGCGGGCCTTTTCTAAAAGCGCGATCAGCGTCTTTTGATCGCTCTTGGTCAGCTTTTTCATCAACCGTTTTTCGAGTTCAGCGAGTGGCTGCATGATTTTGTCGACCAAGGCTTTGCCTTTCGCCGTGACGCTGACGTGGACCACACGGCGGTCATCCGGGCAACGTTTTCGACTGACCAAGCTCTGTTCTTCGAGGTGATCGACCAGCGATGTGATGGCCGGGACGATTTGGATCATCCGCTCTCCGATCTCGCCGCATGTCAGCGGTTTGCCGGACAAAATCAGTGCGCGGAGGACGTTGAAGCGAGACACGGTCAAGTCATGTTCGCGGAAGAACCGCGAAACCCGATTGTCAATCTGATCGCCCACTCGCAACAAATTAAGCAACGTTTCCTGCTCGCTGGTTGCAAACGCAACGGGTCGCTTGAGCTCGTCTTGCAGCTTCATTTGCAACAACACCCTGTGCTGTGGAGTCCATTTACTTCAGTGAATTCGTTCGATTGAAAATTATTTTACTAATCAGATAGTTAGTAGTCAAGGAATTAGTCGAGGCGGATGCCCGCTGACTTTCCGAGCCAATCAGACGAGGCGCACCGCAGCACCACCCTCCGGTGGCTGTTAGCACTGGGCAGCCTGCTAACAGGTGTGTGATCTCTCAAGCGAACAACTGGTCTGCTTTGGCGCGCAAATTGCTGCCTCGGTACCATAAGTCAGTTGGCGGTAAACACGAAAACACCGGCTGCCGAGTTCGATACCGCCACGCTCCAGCCATACCCGAGGAAATCTCATGTTACACAAATTACTGAACAGCTCACTCGCGATCGCCCTCTCCTTTGCCATTGCGGGTTGCGATGTCGACCAAACTCGCGAAGGTGAACTCCCAGATGCTGACGTCAGCGTTGAGCCAGGTCAGATGCCTAGCTATGACGTCGATGGACCAGAGGTAGATTTGGATATGGAAGAAAGCGAAGTCCTGGTGCCGGATGTTGAGATGAAGGAAAAAACTATCGAAACTCCCGATCTGGATGTGACGCTTCCTGAAAACGATTAAGGGCGTACGAGGGGCACCCGACGCTGGTGATCACTGCACGCCCGTTGAAACTTCAACGGGCAGTTGCAGGGCTGGCGCCGGTCTCCGTTCGGTCTGCCCCTAACCAATATGTTGAAGATATGCGCGAGCGATGTCCCTTCACACCTTTAACCAATGCCGATCCATGAAATATCTGAGCCTCTTTCTTGCGTTAGTCTCGATACCCGCACTCGTGGCGGCTCCATCCGCAGATGACTCCCTGGTTTCTGAGTTGGAACAAGCCATCGTCACTCAGACGAATGACTTACGTAAGGAGAATGGCCTGCCGTCGATTAGTGTAAATCAGAAACTCACGGCGACAGCGTCAGACTTCGCGGAGTTCATGGCGGAGTCTGGAAAGTATGGTCATCACGCGGACGGGCAAACACCGGCCCAACGTGCAAAAGCACACGGCTATCAGTACTGCGTCATACGCGAGAATATTGCCTATCGAACGAACACTGGCGAAGTTACGGCGGACAGTCTGATCGAAGTATTCGTGCAGGGATGGATCGACTCACCGCCGCACCGCGAGAATATGCTGGCGGACTACGTTACGGAAACGGGCGTGGCGGTGGCTACGGGCGATGACGTGACTTACTTCGCTGTGCAGTTGTTTGGCCGCCCAAAGTCCGCAGCGATCAAACTGAAGGTGACGAATGAAACAAGTGCCGTTCAAACACTTGTTATCACCGCAAATGACAGCGAAGATGAAATGCAGCTACCGCCGAGAGCGGGCCTGACGATGACAAGATGCTTTCCAACCACGTTGGCACTGGCAGGTCGTGATTCCGAGATCCAGTTGAGTGAATCTGCGGAACTCAAAATCACAGATGAAGGGCTGACACGTTAGCGCGTGATCCTCCTGGATTCTGTGTCTTAAAGGGACAATGTTTGAGTAGCGGATATTCAACAGTCACGATCTCGTTGAAATACGAAAGTCTTGACTACTTCTGCTGCCCATCCTGGCGATTCTCGTTACGACAAACAACTGTCAAGGAGACAATATGCTTTGGATCGTCGCCTACATCAGCTCCGTCGTGGGTGCATTTTTTTCGATCCTTGCGATGACGATCATTCGTAATGAACAGCGGCATAGCGTCGGACGGATGGGGTGGCTGGGGCTGATATTGCTATCGCCGCCGATTGGGTTGTTGCTATTCCTTTGGCTAGGCGGGCGAAAAATATCGGCCGAACATGAGCAACGCGAATTGGTTGATATGCCGACGCTGCCGGGAGCAGATAAGAATCCACGCGATGGGTTTGAGAATTTACTGCTCAAGAGAAGACTCTGCCCGCCGACGGCCGGAAATCATCTTCGCCTGCTTAGCCATCCGGCAGACGTTCGCGATGCGTTCATGGAGTTGATTGATAGTGCCGAGAAATCGATCTATATCATGACATTCATCATGGACGAGAAAGACAGCAGCGAAGCGATCGTCGATCGTCTGTGTGAGAAGGCTCGCAACGGCGTTCAGGTCCGTTTGCTAGTTGATGGTTTTGGATCATTCCTATTGCCCGAAGAGCATTTGCAACGAGTTCGCGATGCGGGCGGGCGTGCTCATCGGTTCAAGGCGATGTCGCAACTCTCCAGGCTTGCGTATCTAAACTATCGCAATCATCGCAAGCTTGCTGTCGTTGATGGTGAGCGAGCGATTCTCGGTGGAGCCAACATTGTCGAAGATGAAATGTCAAATGAATCAAACGGTGACTCCTGGGTCGATTTGAGCGTACGAATTGAAGGCCCGGCGGCAACCCAATTGCAAGCGGTGTTCTGTAGCGATTGGAACTTTGAGACTGATGAGAATCTGCCTCCCAGCGAACTTGAAGAATCTGACGCAGCGGATCCCGATGAAGGTTCACGAGTGACCGTGATGCCGATTGGCCCCGATGGTCCCGACGAGATACTGGATGATTTTTGGCAGTTCGCAATCCATCAGGCGAGGCACCGTATTTGGATTTGCACGCCGTACTTCGTTCCCCCGCCGCTGGCAATGCGTTCATTGGAGGTGGCATGTCGTCGGGGCATCGATGTTCAAATTCTCGTGCCTCAGGTCAGCGATTTGCGGCCCGTTGATTATGCTCGCTATGATTACTTCAAGGATCTGATTGAGGTGGGTTGCAAGGTCTTTCGCTATCCCGATCGAATGGTGCATGCCAAAATCGGCATCGTCGACGATTTGGTCGCAATCGTGGGTTCGGCGAACTTTGATGTGCGTTCGTTTTATCTAAATTACGAACTGTCGATCCTGATCCACGATAAAGAAACCATCTCGCATGTCAGCTCTTGGTATAAAGAGTTGTCGCAGGGTTGTGATTCAGGGTTAACCGATCATTCTCGATTTCGCTCCATGATTGCCACTTCTGTACGCATGTTCGCAGATCAGTTGTAGAAGATAAGGGGGTAGGCATCCAGCCTGTCAACGCACTCCTGACAGGCTGGGTGCCTATCCCACTTATTCGAGAAATGCTCAGGAACCAATCGTGACTGTTCAGCATCTCAGCAGCTTTCCTGGCGCTACGGTGAAATCAACTGGCACGGTAGTTGCGGATTCAGGCTGATCGACAATCGACCGACCACCTTTTAAAATCCCGAAATCCGGACAGCCAATATGTCTTCCAGCACAGCGAGTGTCGAATCCGACGCTAGCCCTCGTCCTCAACATCAATCCAAATGGTCAAAGCCTATGCCTAGCATTCTCGTCATTGATGATGATCGTACGATCTTGGCATTAGCTGAGAAGACACTTTCAATGATCGCGGATGTTGAAACCGCTGCGACGGCAGCCGAGGGGTTATCGAAGCTTCGCAACGGCAGTTTCGATACAGTGCTTCTGGACATCCAACTTCCCGACCAGAACGGCTTGGCGGTTTACTGTGAGATTCGCGAATTTGATCGCCGGATTCCTGTCGTTTTCATGACCATCGAAGCGGCGAGCAGCACAGCCATCGAGGCCATGCAGCTCGGGGCGTTCGATTACATCGGAAAACCATTGTCAGTCGAACCGCTGCGCGACCTGATTGAGAAAGCGATCGAACAGCGTCAAATCAGCAGCGTGCCCGTCGCGATCAGCGCCGATGACACGACGGGAGACGACTCGGGCGAGCTATTCATTGGTCGATCGCCAGCCATGCTGGATGTTTTCAAGGCAATCGGCAAGGTTAGCAAGCAGGATGTTCCGATCTTGATTCGTGGTGAAAGTGGCACGGGCAAAGAATTGGTCGCCAGGGCTCTTTATCAGTACAGTCATCGCCGAGATGAAACGTTCTTGGCGGTCAACTGCGCCGCTCTGCCCGATAATTTGCTCGAAAGTGAACTGTTCGGTCATGAGAAAGGTTCGTTCACGGGCGCAGAGTCACGCCGGATCGGCAAGTTTGAACAGTGCAATGGCGGAACACTGTTTCTGGATGAGATCGGTGACATGGCACCAATGGTTCAGGCCAAAGTTTTGCGAGTGCTGCAGGAACAACGCTTCGAGCGTGTCGGTGGCAACAAAGAATTGACGACGGATTGCCGGATCATCGCAGCGACGAACCGCGCGCTCGAAGTGATGGTCGAAGAGGGCGAGTACCGTGAAGATTTGTTGTATCGGCTCAACGGCGTCACAATTGAATTGCCGCCGCTGCGTGAACGACTCAGTGACGTGCCATCATTGATTCAATTCTTTATGGCTCAAGCAAAGAAAGAATTCCGAAAGCCTGATTTGGAAGGCTTGTCGCCCGAAGCGGTGGAGTTGTTCTCGACGTATCATTGGCCGGGCAACGTTCGCCAGTTACGAGCTGTGATCCGTCGTTGTGTGCTCGATTCAGTCATGCCCGTTATCACACCCGATGGCTTACCAACGGAATTGAAGGTGAAGACCGGCGCGACCGTCCCGGTGAAGAGTGAATCGAGCGAAGGGGCAGCGCTGCCGCAGTTGGTCAAACGACTCCTGGTCGAAAGATCGACAAACCTCTATTCCGAAGCGGTTCAGTATATGGAGAAGTACGTCATCACCGAGGTCTTGAAAGCCACCGATGGCAACCAGAGCCAAGCGGCTGAGATCTTGGGGATCACCCGAGGCAAACTCCGCGATCGCATCTCGACGTACAATATCTCACTGACCAGTAACGTGAAGGTCGGTTAAGCTTCACGGACCAGCACGACCTTGCCGTGGTCAACACCACTTTCAACACGACGATGGGCCGCCGCTACCTCGCTCATCGGAAAGCGGCTGTCGATCGTGACGGATAGCTTGCCGAGTTCATACAAACCGATCAGTTCTTTCAAATCGTCGGCGTTCGGTTTGGCAAGCATGACTTTACCCGATTTCGATAACGGCCATGTCAATATCGTCATCAGCATCCCTTTCACGTCAGGCTCAGTTGAGATGTACCGCCCTCCTTCATGGAGGACCTCGCGAGCGTCGAAGTAGCCAGACTTCCCCGCAGCATCGAAGATCAAATCCCAACGCTCGTCCGACTGACGGAAATCCCTTTGTTCGTAGTCGTAGAAATCATCGGCACCCAAGTTCTTGCAGAAGGCGGCGTTGTCTCCGCTGGCGACGGCGGTCACGTGGGTGTCGTAAGCTTTGGCGATTTGCACCGCGAACGCACCGACCCCACCACTCGCTCCGTTGATGAGCACTCGCATTCCAGTTCGAATCTTGCCGTGATCGCGCAGCGACTGCAAAGCCGTCGTTCCCGCCAAGGGAATCGCGGCTGCTTCATCGAATGGCATCGAGTCCGGCAATTTGGCAGCGACATCGATCGCGCAGACAGCGAACTCGGCACACGCACCTCCGCGTGCGTGATCGAGGAACGCCATCACTCGGTCACCAATCTGAAATTGACTATCCGTCGCACCATCGACAATCGTCCCGGCAACATCGTATCCCGGCACGCGTGGAAAACCGAAAGGAAGCAAGCCTTTTAGTTCACCGCTGCGAATGCGATAGTCGATCGGGTTGACGCTGGAAGCTTTGACCGCGATCAACACCTGTCCTGGCAAACGATCGGGAATTTCTAGCTCGGCGGCGTGTAGAACATCGGCGTCACCATACTCGTCATAGACGATCGCACGCATCATTTGAGGCCTGGTATGCGGAGATGATGCGATACTCTTTGCGTTCTGTGTGGACATGTTCCTACCTGAATAGTCAGTGCTGGCTAACGGACATCATCAGCCTAAAGAAATAGTAGAAAGACGACTCATTTGTCTGTAGAAGTCTGACCTTGATCAGCAATCAGAACAACACGTTCTCCTAACTTCACTGGCACTCCCGTGACATTGAGCTTGCTGCCGTCCTTCAGGTCTTGAGTCTGGCTGTTATCACCCAAGTCGATCGTCAGCATTTTCCCATCGAGTGTTTTTATCTTTGCCACCAGGTGCTGTTCACCTTTGACTGTCGCCGTTCTCGTCGACTGCACTGTGCCTGTATAACGACGACCCATTCGCTCGATGGCTCGCTGTTTGCCATCTCGCTCCAGCATCGTGGCCACGAGCACCTGTTTTTCGCCTCGTTTTGTCATTGGCCCGAACACGGTGAGCGAGTCCCCGTCAAATAGCTGCAGCGTAGTGCCATCAGTTCCAAAGTCGACCCATGTGTAGCTTCCGTTGTCTGAGTTGACGAGTGCCAAAAAGCTAGCTTCACCGAGCCTGTTGACAAACTTGGTTTCCTTCACAACGCCCGAAACTGTATGTGCTTTTCCGCTGAGCCCAGCCTGGGTCGTTTGTGCCACGTTGCTGCTATGCACCGCATTCTTACCAGCAATCTCGCTGAAATCGTATGTATCGTACATGCCATCGCCATCGTCGTCTCGGTAGGTCGCATAGCTGTCGTTGAGATAGTCACCGTCAGTGTCATGATAGCGAGACATTCGCTCGTACATTCCATCGCGATTCTCGTCGTAATATCTCGCATACCCGTCGTTGTAGTCTTCACCATAGAATTCGACGGCGTCAACTTGCTCGTGATCATTGTCATTGTCAGCGCTGATTTGCTTGTCGTAGTAGTCAAACTTTTCATCATCCCATCGGCCGATAGCCTCATCGGTTGGGTTGTAATCGTTGCCGTCAAACCACTCACTAACGTCATACCACGCGTCGTCCTCGTAGCGACTTCCGACACTCTCCGATTCACGAGTCGTTTGTGCCACAGTGCATGACGGTGCGAAGGCGGACGGCACCATCAGCACGGCCAAACCGCAGGCAATCAATTTCCAAATCTTCATCTGACTTCTCCAGGCAAGCAGGGTGAGGAAAGTATTTGGTTTCGTAAAAGGTTTTCATAACTTCTTATCCGCAATCTTTGTGCCGAAAAGAAAAATGGAAGAGAAGCTCAGCGGCGAACTGCTAGCCGGTGAGGTACTATGTGTATTACGATGCAGCCGGTCTGCCACCGCGATCAGCCAGGAATCAGAGTGGCCAACAATCATTCAGACGCAACTCAAAAACAAGTATGTTTTCAGAAATCGACGGCAGCCGAAAAGCGATTGGTGATGTGGATGTGCTGTTCCACGATGGCTTGTATCATTTGTTTCATCTCGTGCTACCTAATCACGATTTCATTGCACACGCGGTCAGTACTGACGCGTTGAATTGGCGGCGGGTCAATAACGCGTTGTTCATTGGCGATCCTGGTAGCTGGGACGATTTGATGCTATGGACGATGCACGTCTCGCCTGATCCTCATTCACCTGGTCGCTGGCGAATGTTTTACACGGGTCTGTCGCGCCGCGATCGAGGCAACTATCAGCGAGTGGGGATGGCGGTCAGTGACGATCTCTTTTCATGGAGAAAGACTCCCGTTCACTGGGAAGACCGTCGCGGCCCGAACGATCCCGAGCGTGTCAAACAGGCCGTGCGGCAGAGCCGATCGGACCAGGCGGATTGTCGTCATGCGATGTTTGATGCAACAAGCTGTTTTCCGCTGGCACCTGATGCGCAGTACTACGAGGCGTCGCTCGACGAAGGTCGGCATTGGGTCAGCTTTCGTGATCCGTTCTACTACCACGATGGCACTGACGGTTGGTTGCTGGTGTCAGGCCGCGTCAATACGGGGCCCGTTGTGCGGCGAGGATGCGTTGCACTGATGAAGGAAGTTCGACCGAATCACTTCGTCGTTCAACCGCCTTTACATCATCCGCGATTGTACGATGACATCGAAGTGCCAAATTTGATTGTTATCGATGACGATCACTACTTGATTGGAAGCATCCGCGAAGATGCCAAGATCCGCTATTGGCACACCGAAAACATCGGTGACCGTTGGCAGAGTTATCATGACAATGTGCTTTTGCCGCAAGGCAACTATGCCGGCCGAGTTTGTCGCGACCCACAAGGATGGCTGTTGTGGAACTTCTATTCGATGCATCTTTCAAATCGAACGATCGAGAACTTGATGCCGCCACCGAAGCGTTTAGTCCAGACCGATCAAGGATTGCTCAGAGCCGTCACATTTGAAGGACTTGAAGAACATGCGAGCGAGCCGATTGATATTGGTTGCATCCACAGCCTTATCGAGGACGTGGGCCCGCAGATTGGACTTTGCCAAGTCGATAGCGAGCATTTGGACCTCCGTTGCGATAGTGGATTTCAAGCGTTCGTGTTCGATGAGACGCTGGATCATTTTCGATTCAAGGCAAACCTAGAGATGCAGGGGCTTGGTAAATGCGGTCTCGTGTTTCGTCTCGACCCCGAGTCCCGCGATGGTTACTACTTGTCGCTGGATTTGCTCAAAGGAGTCGCGCAAGCGCGAGCGTGGGGGACCGACGGCAATGGCAGCGGCGAGCACATGATGCAGTTCCGTTCGTTGCAGTCCGGTTTCTGGTTCTCGCAACCCCGCACGGCAGTCGGAGTGCAGCTTATCGCATTCGGAAGCTACATCGAACTGTCCATCAATGGGCAAGTCGTGCTGTCGTTGGCGGACCAGACGTTCGGTTCAGGCCAAGTCGGTGTGTACTTGGAAACGGCAACGGTGCGAGTCTCAGAGATTCAACTCGATCGGCTTGCCCCGCCCCGTCAGGCCGACGAGCACCTGGCAAGCGGTTGAGAATGTAGCGGAAGTCGTCAAGATTTTCGGACGGCGTCGTTCCGAACGAAACTCTTGACGAGTTCCGCTACGACAAAAACGAAACTCTTGACGAGTTCCACTACGACAGGAGTTCCGCTACTGAATCAGCGATTGTCCGCCGTCGATCCAGACGGGAGTGCCTGTGATATGACTGGCTAAATCACTCAGTAAAAACACCGTTAAACTTGCGACTTGCTCTGGCGTTCCGAATTCGCCACCGGTGAGCGGTATTTCTCCTTCGGGGAAGATCGTCGGCGTTTCGATGCTTTCTAAATCCACTCGTTTCGTCTTGTCATGAATGTTCGATTCGATCGCGCCCGGACAAATCACGTTGACTCGAATTTTTGACCGGGCTAGCTCCAGAGCTAACATTTTCGCAAACGCAAACTGACCCGCTTTACTAACCGCGTACGCCGATGCTCCTTCGTTGCTGAACGTTCTTGTTCCGTTGATCGACGCCATGATAACGATGCTACCGCCGCCAGCCTCGCGGAGATGGGGAACGCAGTGGTGAACGGCCAAATAGGTTCCGGTCAGGTTGACGTCGATCGTTTTTCGCCATTCGTCTGGGGTAAGCTGATCGATCGGAGCCCAGGTGCCGTTGATACCTGCATTGGCAACCAAGCCGTCGATTCGACCGTATTGTTCAACCGCTTTCTTGACAGCCGAGGACACTTGATCACTCTGCGTGACATCCGCCTTGGCCCATGACGCCTCTCCTC
>JBGSMN010000085.1:0-7766 GCA_041740155.1 Rhodopirellula sp. | reverse complement strand
GCTTTTTGCTGCCGTCTTGGCGACACCCAACAAGCGGGTGTTACGCTGACTCGTGAGCGACAAAACGACGAATGGAGGCAACCAGCAACTTGCAGGTGGCTGTCGCAGCCAGCTTTTTGCTGCCGTCTCGGCGACACCCAGCAAGCGGGTGTTACCCCCGATTCGTGAGCAAGAAAGCGACTAATGGAGGCACCCAAAAACTTGCTGGTGGCTCTCGCAATCAGCTTTTTACTGTCGTCTTAGCAACACCCACAAAGGGGGGTTCGGTAATTCGTGAGCAACAGACTGAAGGATAGCCGGACACCCCAAGCGATCAAATTTCGGCACAACGTGCGGTTTCTGCTGCAATCCCGATGGCTGTCCCAGAAAGAAGCAAGCGCCCAAATCGGCGTCCCGTACAAATGGCTGCGGCGGCTTTGCCATCAGGGGATTGAGCGAATCGACAAAAGGTCGAGAGGGAACCTTGAGAAGCTCGCCGAGTTCTTCGGCGTGGATGTAGACGAACTATGGAGCGACAGGATTCAGATCGTCCCACGATCCAACTGGGTGCTGATTAAGTGGATCGGAAGCAAAAGGAGGTTGGCCCCGGAGATCCTGCGGCGATTCCCACGGCAGATCAAAACCTATTGGGAACCGTTCCTCGGATCGGGAGCAATGCTTAAGGGACTGCTTGCCAGCGATATTAAAGTCGAGCGAATCAGATGCAGCGATGCCTGTGAGCCGCTGATCGGGATTTGGAACCTGATTAAAGACAATCCCCGGAAACTTTCTGAAGATTACCGCCTTCTCTGGAGTGAACTGCAATCAGGGGAGCAGCGGGTCTACAACGAGGTACGGGATCGTTTCAACGACACCGCTGATCCCTGTGATTTCTTCTTCCTGCTTCGGACCTGCCGAGTTGGGGCGGTCGAATTCACTCAGCAGGGAAAGTTCATTACGCCTTACCATCTCGGCGAACTCGGGCTGGAGCCGAAGTTCGTGGACGTGCTGCTAGCTGATTGGCACAGCAAGCTGAAGGGGCGAGATGTGTCGTTCACCGTTCGTAACAATCGCTCTGTGTTCGCTCGTCACGGCGACTTCATGTATCTCGATCCGCCATACAGATCAGAGAGGGGGCGTCTGTATTTCGGTCAATTCGATCACGACGAGTTCTTTAATTGGTTGAAAAAGCAGCGGGCTGGCTGGGCTCTTTCGTTGAATGGCCCAGCAGAGAGCGGAGACTTTGTGCCAGATATTTACGACGAGCGATTTGAGCTACCCAATGGAACCAGTGCGGTCAGGCGTATAAGCGGACGGGAGACGCCTTCAATCACGGAGTCGCTCTTCGTTCGCAGGTGCAAAGTTGGAACTTGGAATTTGGACGATTAGTTGGGATGCCGGGTAAGTCGATCGATGCAGATTGAACTCAACATTGCTGCTACAGTGTTGCTACAATTGTTGCTACAGTGGCAGCAGAAACGCAAAAACCCAGTGTTTCAGCAGTTTCGTGGATTCCGTCTACCTCCATCGTTTCAAGCCCGTCTTCTTCGTCTTTCAGGTAATCTGAAGCCGGAAAAGACGGGCTTTTTTCGTTTTCTGCGTGCCGTCCACTCTTTGTTGTTAATGATGATCAATGCGGTGGTCATGGTTTTGACCTCGGTGTGATGTTGGTTGCTCCACTCTTTGTTAGTACGGCAGCTCCTTGATACGTCTGGTCACCATCGTACGACGAAATATGGAATGTTGCCCTTTCGAACTGTCATTCTCCACGCATTTGGATGTTTGCAGGTCTCAAATCGTAGTAATAAATGCCGTACTGTTTCAGCTCGTAGAATGCATCCATCACGCGGTCCCAATCAGATTCTGAATACTCATCAGACCGAAGCTGTAAATGCTCCTCCAGAACGTCAGAAGGCAATGGACCAGGCCAATCCAAGTACGCTTTACCGAAGTCCAAGAGTCTGGGAGGTGCAACGATGCCAAGCTCCAAAACAAGGAACTGACCACATTTGCCGAGCAATTCAGGCACGGTGAAGCCCGCCACCTCGGTCACACCAAACTCAGCGAGGCGTTCGTAGCAATCGAGTTCTTTTAAAAAGTTTTTCTCTCTGTAGAACGCTTTGAGAGCAGTGAGGCGTGACGACTTCCAAACGATCCCGTCTTCCCCGATTCCCATCGGATCCGATTGTAGATCGATGGAAATCCCGCATTGCTTCGCGTACGCTAGCAAGCAGTCAGTTGCTCCGCTTTCAGGTTCCCCCATGCGATACTCCAAATTTTCGTCTCGAGTAACGATTTGCCTGCTAGTTGCTGGCTTGGAACTCGATGTTGCTCAGGTTACGGACACGTGCATTCACCTCCGAGAACCTGCTTTGGCGTTTGACTCTTGCGATGGCGAGCTTATCGTCGAAGTAGATGGAGAGAAAACGATAACACATGTCTTTCTTCTGAATGGGCTGCAAGAAGGAGTCAAAAAAGTCTTATTCTGGTGATTTGCGAGCTTAGCCGCGTTTGGTGGTCGAAACCGAACAGACAGACGCCGATTCAGTTACCCAGCCCACGTTGCCGATCTTCCGTGACGCGTATTGGGACGGCGACCTTGCGGTAGGCGTACAGGTCGCGAAGGGCGATGGAGTTGGCTAGCGTGATAACACCTCCAATCGCAATCGCGATTAATGACAAGTGAATCGGGATACCGCTACGTTCAAACCCCCGTACGGTCGTCCAAGCCCAGTCAATGATCTCCAGATCGTTGTATTGCGATGGCAATTCGCCGTTGATGACAACATGGATGACCGAGGGAGCGAACGCAGTGCCGATCAAAACGAAGATCAAAGCAATCATCGCCAACGGCAGCGATAGCGTCGATTTCGAGGCAAACGGTAGCGTCAGGAGACGCACTATACCGAGATAGCCGAGCAAATAACCAGTCATCGTCAATCCGAACATGATCGGATCGGTCGTGACATTGTTCGATCCCGCGAGCGTGCCGAACATGCCCAGTCCCAGAATACCGACGCTGCCGGTGCAGATCGCGAACGAATAGCCACTCGATGGCCCCGGTGACAATGCGGTCAAAAATGCTCGCGTTGCAAACGTCGACGGCAAATCTCGACGAACTCGCGGACTGAGCTCTCTCGGTTCCACTAGGAAGACGGTGCCGGTCAATAACCAGTACGCAGCCAACACAAAACTACCGAAGTTGATCGGTTCAAAGTCATCGTAATAGACCGAGACGCTGACAATTGTCACGATCCATGTCGCTTGCTGCAGTAGCATCCAGTACCGAATCGACGTGCTACGGTTTTCAGTCACTGGAGCGATCTGCGCCGCTGCTGCTTTTAAAAATAACACCACAAAGGTGAGTGTCATCAAGGAGGTCAAGCCCGTAAACAGCCAGGCCTCCGAAGTTGCCGCAACGCCAGCACCAATGATGCCAGCGACACAGATGGTCCCAACGATGAATTGTACCAAGACAATTGCCGCGACCAAACCAACCATCGCGAACGATTGACCAACGAATCCTGTCAGCAACGGTGCGATCATCAGTGCAAAAGCACTCAGAAAAAATCCCGCCATCAGCACAGCGATCAACACCATGCTGATCTCGGCCAAACCGACACCACGCAGCAAATACGTAAACGCCAGACTCGGCACAACCGCTGCGAAGTACAGCATCATCTGCAAGACAGCGCTGGCAAATTTCCCACGAATGATCTGGTGGCTGGCGAGTTGTGTGATCGAAAGCAGTTCGAACGTGTCGTTGTCAATCTCGCTCGACAGTGACCGATACGCGGCCAGTGGAACAAGCCCAAAGATTGGCACGGCCATCACGAAGTAGAATCCGGCCAACATTGTGCCTCCGGTTGGTAAGTAGTAGACCTCCGGTGCATTGAAAACAATCCCCAGCACCGTCCACAAGATCGTCGCTACCAACAGTAGAAAAAACGTGATCAGAAACTGTCGGCTCTTGAGCGATTCGCGAGCTTCCTTAATCAAGATCGGATTGAGCCGATCGGTCGCAAGGTAGGTGATGCGGTCAATCCAATTCAGCAGGCCATCGCCCGCCGGATCGAGGGCCAGCGGGTGATGCGGGTATTCGACCACCGGGCCGAGCGCCGGTACTAATTCCGCATTGATCAGTTTGTCTTCATCGCTCATTGAACTTGCCCCTTTGTCACCGCCAGGAAAACATCTTCCAAAGTTTGGTCATCGCTGCGGTATTGTAAGATTCGGAACCCGGCGTCGAGCAATTCCTTCAGCAAGTCAGCTTGTGTATCACGGTCACCGGTTACTGAAACATAAATGCGGGAACCATCGACACGAAGCTTCGTGACAAACTCCTTCAATTCCAATTGTGCGACCAGGGCTTCGGTCGCTCCCATGATTTCGATACAAATGTGACGGTGCGTCGCCGCGTCACCACGAATCTCGTCGACTGATCCAGTCGCCAGCAATCGACCTTGTTCGATGATACCGACCTGGTCACACATCTCGGCCAACTCGGTCAAGATATGGCTGCTGACCAGGATCGTTTTGCCGTCGGCTGCCAACGTTCGGATGATCTTGCGAAGTTCGATTCGAGCGCGTGGATCGAGTCCCGCTGCGGGTTCATCCAAGATCAAAACGGACGGATCATGGATCAACGCGCGGCCCAAACACAGCCGCTGCCGCATGCCTTTACTTAGTCCACTGATCGGCTTGTCGGCTAATGGTTTGAGTCCAGTGAAATCCATCACCCACCGCATGCGTGCTGTCCGCTGGCGGCCGATCAATCCGTGGGACCGTGCGTAGAAATCCAGATACTCGGCACAGTTGGTGTTGCGGTACGTCCCAAAGGCATCTGGCATGAATCCCAACCGCGTCCGCACACGATCCGGATCGTTCACCGACGACAGCCCTTCGATCCGCGCGTCACCTCCGCTAGGGATTTCTAGCGTTGCCAAGATACGCATGCTCGTCGTTTTGCCGGCACCGTTGGGCCCGATGTAACCGAACACGTTGCCGCGTGGCACGCTAAAGGAAACATCATCGACTGCATGCGTCGACCCGAAATAGCGAGTGACATTCTGGAGTTCGATTACTGCGCTCATCTTGTGGTACCCATGATGATATGCGTTGCGATCGAAACTTGAGGATCTTTGACGGGAAACCGTGACTGGTCCACTTCGCATAAGCCGATGAAGGAGTTTTTCGGCAAACGTCCCGTCCACGTCTGCACTAGCCGCTCTGGAAGCGGACGTTCGTCGCCGGGGGAGCTTCGGTTGTAAACCATCGACGAACTGCTTTGGACATTGGGAATGATTCCTACCGGTGGCAGTTCCCTATCGGTGATTAGGTCGCGGACGTCTTGTTGGGACGAAGGTCGCATGATCATGGATTGGCCGGCTGCGACCCGGTCGACGACATAAAAGGCTGATTGGGCGTCACAGTAGACTAGCGGACCGATCGCGTGTTCTAAGTTGTTGAGGACAAGCATCTGAGCTTTATCGGCATTCATCTCAAAGATCAACGGTGAAGGGACACCGATGTCGGGGCGAGTGACTTGGTATTGGACTTGAGCCCGGGTGGGTAAAAACTCGCCCGACCAAAACTGTGCATCGTCTGTCCAGCGGACACGACCGTTTGGTGGAACCCCGGTGCCCGAGTACCGGCTGTAATCAGTCATTCCAGTGGGCAGCACCGGCAGCACAAGTGCATTGCGATCGAACCGCAGCGAGTCGGTGCCAAAGGATGAGTAGACGGTCGAGCGGTCTTGATAGACGACTACTTGGTTCGCTGCGTCCACCCAAGTCCATTGATGGGTTCGCAGTTTCGTGCCGATACCATCAGAGAATACTGCGAAACCAAAAAGGCCTCCGGTGAAAATAATGGCTAACGCGGGCGCACCGAAATAAAGCAAATACAGTCGATCAAAGCGACGCAGGGCAAAGTACGCGATCGGTCCGACGATCAACACAAACACCGAATTGAGCGTCAGAAACGATTTGACGGGTGGACCGCCCACCGACTCGATCAGCCATCGCCAATAGTTCGTATTGCCCGCTTCGTACTGCACGCCGTGACGCTCGATCCAGGGTGTGGCCAGTGGCGTTTCCAGACACGCTGCTTCCAATGTCATCCACAATTGAAACGAACCTGGGAAGGGATCTTCGTCATCAATCAGGACGACTTTGCCGAGACCATAGGTTGCCATTTCGATTTGGCTCGCGAGCTTGTCCGGCGACTGCGTTTGTATCATTTCGCTACCCGCTTTGACCAAATCGTCGTAGACTGGTTGGCGACCAAGAAACTGTCTGTTGCCGTATTGTTGCGATTCTTTAGCAAATGTTCCGTTGTACATTCGCTGGGTAAGTGGAGAGGTGTCGTTCTCGCCACCTAAGGTCAGTTGCGTGACGACGTTGGACGGATTCGGCACGCTGGTGCTTGATAGTTTCTCGAAGGTGAATGCTTGAGTCGTTTTGTTTTGACGATCTTCGCTGGGTTGGGATTGAATTGATGCCTTCGCGAATTCAATCGCCGAATCGTCTCCATACAACAGTAGCACTCCGCCAGCGGCCGCAAACTTTTTCAACGCATCGAGTACCATGGGTTGATCGACGGTCCAATCGCTCCACATCGACATGTCGACCATGATCAAGTCCAGGTCACTGTAGGCTAACCACCGGTGGGCTAAGTCTGCTGCTGTGATCACGCGAAATTGCACGAATGATGGTTGTGTCTGGGCCGCGAAGATACGGGACTCCTTGTCCGAAAGACGTGGTTTGTCGGCGTCTTCGGGGATCGGTGCCATCGTCGACGTATCGTTGCCAAAGATCGTCGCCACAGATCGCAGGTCGGGGAAGGCTGGGACGCCAGATTTCTGATTCGTGACTGGGGCACCGTCAATGACACCGATCGTCCAACGCTGTCCGGTGTAACTCAATGCATTGCCAGAGACGTGGAGCGTCGAGCGATTGCGGAAAACCTCCTTGCCGTTTTCGGTAATCCAGACCGTCAACAAGGTCGCTGCGTCAAAATTCGGGATCAGCATGTGGTGAGTGACTGCGCCCGTCGATTCGTTCAATGCAAAGGACTCGGACGTGGTCGCGGCCAACTGAGCCTTGTAATTGTGGTGACTGGAAACGGAGACTGTCACGTCATGTGCAGCGGTGAACGCTCCACGGGTCGGCAAGAATTTCAAATGCAGATTGAGATAACCTCCAGGGCCAGACTGTTCTTCGATGCCGACCTGCAGGCGATAATCCAACGCGTTGGCTCCGCCTGGATACGTTCCTAACCAAATCACGTCGGCCGCAGAACTAGAACCTGAGACGATAAAAAAGAACGCCACGATCCAAGCGGCGATCGTGATGGTCTCCGACGATTCGGTGGGGCGGGCGGGTTTGTCTGGGCCGGGCGGTTTGTCCTTTTTCCGCGTCGAAGGGACCGTAACCTCGCGGCGAACAAGGGCCGTGTCCCAGGCCATGCCGATCAAGAAGAAGGCGGCGTAGGCGATCAGCGTAGCGACGGTGATGCCGACCAGCAACACGATGACCTGGGCCCACCGATTCCCGCTGGCCGCGATCTGGCAAACCGTGAAAAACAATGCCGCGACTGTAATCAGGCCAAGCAGCCAACGGATGGAGAAACGGGGCAACGGCTGCTGAGGTAGCTCTTGTGCTGCGTCGTCTGTTGTCAAGGAACTGTCTCGCTGGAACTCACAAAAATCATGACCGCGGGGACAATTCACCGACGGCAATTGATTAATATAGCGTTTTCACGAGCGGCAATGATCCTGAGTGAGC
>JBGSMN010000144.1:0-204500 GCA_041740155.1 Rhodopirellula sp. | reverse complement strand
TGGCAGCCTAAACTTCGCGAGCTTACCAACATCCATGCAAAATCTTTCCGGGCTTACCACCGAAAAACTTTGTTCCACGAACTCACAGACTTAACACTCGAGCCGAACAGCCCACGAAAATGTGGGTAAACCTAAGGCCTGCACCCGTGACCGTCAACCCTGAGCCGGAGCATTGGATTGTGCGCTGGGATTCGCGGCCCGCTGGTGCTGATAAAATCGTCTTGGTGTTTGATACGGAGGTGAACTTCGCAAAACAGAACGCACTGTGCCAGCAACTCGGCGACGGCCGATTGAACCTGCATGCTTATCAAGCCATTACGGCGGGCGAAAAACTTCGCTACGAACCGCAACCCCACAAGAACACGGTGGGCTACTGGGTTAATCCAAACGATCAGGCGAGTTGGTTAGTCCAAGTCGAGCGAGGTGGAACGTTCAACGTTGGTTTGTTGCAAGGTTGCGGTCGCGGCCAAGGTGGCAGCGTGGCGACTCTGAGCATTTCGAGAAACGAGAGCACGGTGGCTGAGCTTGAATGCGAAATTGTTGAAACTGGTCACTTTCAAAACTTCGTATGGCGAAATGTGGGCACGCTGATGATCACCGAGCCTGGCCACTACATCTTTGAAGTGAAACCCAAAAGAATTGCCAAGGCGGCATTGATGGACGTCCGTCAAATCCAACTCGTTCTGCTACCCTAGGTCACATTTTCGGCAAGAATACAGGCCAGAATGCGTTTTCACGCATGAACTAACCTGCCGCTGGATTCGTATGCTCCCCGCTGGCTGTCCTGTTCGCGTTGCCGACGAGTTCAGGCAACACCTGCTTTCTCTCTATTACCGATTCAAAGGAAGATTTCATGTCAAATCGAAACTGGTTATTGAGTGCATCTCAATCGTTCGTCTTATTAACGATGTTCGCGTACCTAGGCAGCATGATCGGCTGCGGCCCCGCTGAAACACCACTGGCGACAAAAGCCGCTCCTAGTGACGAGCATGATCACGATGATGACCATGATCACGACGCGCATGAGCATGATGGACACGACCACGACGACATTGACGTGGACGGTTTGATGCCAATCAACACTCCCGATGCTCCCGAGTCTCTCGCCGCTGGGGTTCAGCAATTGGTTGCTCTGCGTGACGAGATCGCCGAGGGGTTTGCTGCCGACGACGTTGATTCGATTCATGATCAACTGCACGGCGTGGGCAATTTACTAGAGAGCCTCGAACAACTGACCGTAGCGAGCGAAATGTCAGCGGAAGCAAAAGAGCAAGCCGCCAAAGCAGTGGAAGTGTTGTTCGACGCGTTTGACCAAGTCGATCAAAAACTCCACGGCAAAGACGGCAAAGATTACGCAGACGTGTCATCTGACATTGATGCCGCCGTGCAGACGTTAACGAAGCTGGAATTGGCTCCTAAGGATGAGTAGTGACGAGTCGTTTTGCTCGCTGATAGTTTCATCGTCCTCTCCGAATAAGCGTCGTGTCATGAAATTCCCTTTCTGCCGTGTCGGTGCGTTATTGACGCTCATGGTTTTCGCAGGCTGCGGTCAGTCGCTATCGAGTTCGTCGGATACCGGCGTGAATCGCACAACGGTATCCAGCGAGTACCTGCTCGCGACGGAACCAGCCAACGCAATTTCGTTAACGCAAGCGGCGGAAGCGTTGTCCACCGTTTCGGCAACCGAGTCTGCAGACGGAACTCAGGAGAGCGGCACCGCGCTGGCCGCGACACAAGTCGTCACGTTAATCGGGAAGATTGACGCTGGTGATTTCCCCGCGTTTCAAGAATCGCAGGCGACGTTCATGCTGAGCGAACTGCCTGCTGACGGCCACGGTTTGGACGACCCCGACCATGAAGACAACTGCCCGTTTTGCAAACGCCGGGCTGTCAAAGCGCCTAAGGCGATTGTAAACATGATCGATGCGGATGGAAAAACGATCGCCACGGACGCACGGAAACTGCTCGGCCTCGCCCAGGGCGACCGAATCATCGCGGTTGGCACCGCCCGATTCGACGAGGCGGTGAACATGCTCACCCTCCAGTGCAGTGGCGTGTATAGGTCGCCATGAGGGCGAGCGGTGCCGGGTGAATCAGCAGCGGAAGTCGTCACCACGGATGGCATCCAAGGTCTGTTGCTGGAACGCTTAAACATTCTCGATTTGATGACTCGTGATTCCCTGCCCCCCCTCACTTCCTTGAGCCACTTCATGTTTCGCTTTTGTGTCCTCGTGTTTTTTGGCTTCATAACTTCCGTCGTCTCGGCGGCAGAATCCACGCGACCGAATGTCCTGCTGATCTGTGTCGATGATCTCAAGCCGACCCTCGGTTGCTACGGCGATGTCGTTGCAAAAACACCGCACATCGACACTCTTGCGGCGCGTGGATTGCGGTTTGATGCTGCCTACTGCAATCAAGCTGTATGCAGTCCGAGTCGCAATTCACTGTTAACTGGTTTGCGTCCTGAGACGATCGGCATCTATGATTTGCCAACCCATTTCCGCTTCGGCGCTCCCGATGCGATCACCTTGCCGCAGCATTTCATCAAACAGGGGTATCAAGCACAAGGTTTGGGCAAAATCCTGCACGTTGGCCATGGCAATATCGACGATCAGAAATCATGGAGTGTGCCTTCATGGCATCCCAAGACGGCGGGCTACTTGAATCAGGAGAATGTGGCTGCTATCCGTCCCGACTCGCAAGGCAAGAAGCGAGGTCCAGCCACTGAAATTGGTGTCGGTGGCGACCTCGATTACGCTGACGGCCAAATTGCCACGGAAACAATTGAGCGATTGAAGGCCGCGAGCGCAAGAAAAGAGCAGCCCTTCTTCATCGCCACTGGGTTCATGAAACCGCACCTGCCCTTTGTCGCCCCCAAAAAGTATTGGGATCTGTACGACCCGGCCAATCTGCCTCTGCCGCCCACCAAAAAAGCACCCAAAGGAGCACCGAGTTATGCCCCAACCACTGGCGGCGAATTGAAGAACTACAGTGACATGGGCGACAACTTTCCACCAGACGAAAGCACCACGCGGCACTTGATTCATGGTTACTACGCCGCGACAAGCTACATGGACTCGCAAGTCGGTCGAGTGCTCGATTCATTGCAGCAGCTTGGCCTCGCCGACAACACGATCGTCGTTTTGTGGGGCGATCACGGCTGGCACCTCGGCGATCATGGCATGTGGTGCAAGCATACCAATTACGAACAAGCCACACGTATCCCCCTGATCGTGGCGGCCCCTGATGGACGACGCGGCGAGTCGACAACAGCGATGATTGAAACAGTTGACATCTATCCCACGCTCACCGAACTGGCCTGCATTGAAAAACCAGCCCATTTGGATGGCCGCAGCTTCGCCCCAGTGGTCAGCGGTGCCGAGTCAACGACGCGGGCGTATGTGACGCACGTTTATCCGCGTGGCAATCGATTGGGACGGGCCATTCGCGACGCGCGTTATCGGATGGTTCAGTGGAAAGCACACGGCCAAGCTGATGTGACCGCAGAGTTTGAACTCTATGATTACCAGAACGATCCCACTGAGACCGTTAACATCGCAGACAAGCAGCCTGAAATCGTCACTGCGATGCAAAAGCTGCTGGCTACTCATGGAGAAGCCCAGCCGCAGTTCAAACAGGGCAAGCTCGAAGGGGCGAAAACAGCAACCAAGACTTCGCCAGCCAAGCGAAAGAAGGTCGATCGCAATCTCGCCTTTCAAAAACGCGATTTAGACAAGGATGGCTTCTTGTCGTTCGATGAGTTCATGCTGAACCAACCGGATCCAGAAGCCGCCCCAAAACGGTTCCCTGTATTTGATCGCAACGCCGACGGAAAACTATCTGTCGATGAGTACGTCAACACGAAGTAGACAAGGTCCAGACGGGGCCTGAACTCTGCCAGTTTGCCGAAGAAAGGAGATCTCGCTACACTCCGTGAGATTTCTTACCCGCCGCCTACTTTCCGAGACCCGTCGCATGAGCTTTGGATCCGAAGTGCATACCCCTTACGAGACGATGAGGGGTCGCGAATTCCCCGCGATCCGTCAATTCACCATTTTTTTGGAGAATCGCGTCGGCCAACTGCTCGAAGTCATCCGCCGGTTCGAGGGTACCGGAATCCGCATTGTCGCACTTTCGATCAACGATGCCGCCGAATGTGCCTTCGTCCGCTTCTTGATCAGTGATGCCGATCGCGGTCGTGAAATCTTGGAACGTTCGGGATTGGCGATCATCGAAACGGACTTGATTGGCGTGGAGTTGCCCGAAGGGCCGCAGCCATTGCTGCGGATTTGCACGGCGTTGTTGCAGGCCGAACTGAACATTATCCAAGCCTACCCGCTGATCGTCCGCCCGCATGGAAAACCCGCCGTGGCGATCATGGTCGAAGGTATCGACTTGGCGATGAAAACGCTGCACGAAAAAGGCTTTCGGATCATCACGGAAGCGGATCTCGATGGCGATGATGCAACCGGTGATGGCGGAGCGATCTAGTGTCAGAAGTGCCCCCCTATGACTCATTTTTGCTCGTGTCTTTTGGTGGCCCTGAAGGCCCCGATGATGTGATGCCATTCTTAGAAAACGTGCTGCGTGGCAAAAACGTGCCCCGAGAGCGGATGCTTGAAGTCGCCGAACACTATGCGCATTTCGGTGGCGTCAGCCCCATCAATGAACAGAATCGCAATTTGATGGCGGCCATTGAAGCTGAATTTCACGTACACGGTATCGACTTGCCCGTGTACTGGGGCAATCGAAACTGGACACCGTATTTCGCCGAGACGTTGCAGCAGATGAAAGCCGACGGACGCCGACGCTCACTGGCGTTCTTCACGAGCATGTTCAGTTGCTACAGCGGCTGCCGACAGTATCGCGAAGACATCATCGCGGCCCGCGAGCAAGTTGGTGACAATGCACCTCTCGTTGAAAAAGTCCGTATGGGTTTCAATCATCCAGGCTTCATCGCTGCGGTGGCGGACAACGTCAGTACAGCCGCCGTGTCGATTGGTGTTGAACCTAATGCGACCAAGATATTGTTCACGGCGCACAGCATCCCGATGAGCATGGCGGATAACTGTGATTACGAAAAACAACTTTGCGAAGCTTGTCGTTTGGTGGCTGCCGAGTGCGGTTCGAACGATTACGATCTGGTCTTCCAGAGCCGCAGTGGGCCACCTCAACAGCCTTGGCTAGAACCCGATGTGCTCGACGCAATCGCGAAGTTGGACGATCAACAAAAAATCGAGGCGCTGATTGTCGTGCCGATCGGATTTATCAGTGATCACATGGAAGTGATGTTCGATTTAGACGAAGAAGCAGCCGCCTTGTGCGAACAACGCGGGATCAAGATGGCTCGCGCCGCCAGCGCGGGCACACATCCCCAATTCGTGAGCATGATCCGTGCGCTCGTCCAAGAACGTTTGGGGCAAACGAACGAAAAATTAGCTCTTGGTAATCTCGGTCCATGGCACGATGTGTGTCCCCAAGATTGCTGCACTTACACACCACGACGTCCTGTTTAGCGATTAGCTTTTTTCACTAAGAACCAAGAACGAAAAACCATGCCACGACTCGCCCACCAAGTTTTTTTTACGCTCAAAAATCGTGACGACGCTTCTATCTCGGCCCTCCTCGATGCTTGCCAAGAATACTTGACAGGACACGAGGGTACGTTGGAGTTCGCGGTCGGTCAGCGAGAACCGCGTTACGACCGTCCCGTCAATGCGGACTTCGACGTGGCGCTGCATGTCGTGTTCTCCGATCAAGCGGCACATGATGCGTATCAAGTCGCACCGAGGCACTTGAAGTTCATCGAGCTGAACAAGGAAACCTGGGACAGTGTGCAGGTTTTCGACAGCAACCTTCGCGATTGATGTCTCGACAACCAAATTGATTTCCAATACCCCTTAACTCAAACTCACAAAGAGAGAACGACCATGAGTGTTTTGGTTACCCAACAAGCCCCTGATTTCGTCGCGACCGCCGTCATGCCCGACGGTCAGTTCAAGAATGATTTTTCGCTGAGCGATTACAAGGGCAAGTACGTCTTGCTGTTTTTCTACCCACTCGATTTCACGTTCGTCTGCCCGACCGAAATCATTGCATTCAGCGACCGAGCAGCTGAGTTTGAAGCACTCGGTGTGAACATCATCGGTGTCTCGGTTGATAGTCATTTCTCTCACTTAGCATGGACCAACACCCCCCGCAATCAAGGCGGCATTGGCAAAACCGCTTACCCGTTGGTCGCTGATTTAAACAAGCAAATCTCACGTGATTACGACGTGTTGCTCGATGGTGGCGTGGCGCTGCGTGGATTGTTTTTGATCGACACGGAAGGCGTCGTGCGTCACCAAGTTGTCAACGACTTGCCGTTAGGACGGAGCGTTGATGAGGCGCTGCGGATGGTCAAAGCGCTGCAATACTTTGAAACCAACGGCGAAGTCTGCCCCGCGAACTGGCAAGAAGGATCGCGGACGATCAAAGCGGATGTCCAAGGTAGTAAAGAGTTCTTCGGTGCCGAGTATCCGGGCACCTAAACGCGATCGCCTGTGAACTCAAAACGACTGCAAACCGGAATCACGAAACTCGACGAAATGTTGGGCGGCGGGTTGCTGCCTGGAACATTGACAGTAGTGCTCGGGGCGACCGGAATCGGAAAAACGCAGCTAGGAATCAGCTTTGCCAATTACGGTGCGCAGCAAGAGTCTGAGCGGGGGATCTTGTTCGATCTCACCGCTCGTGGCGACTCTCAAAACCATCGTGACTATGCCGCGCGGATGTTCGACTGGGAGTTAAGCCAAGCCGATTTGAAGGGACCAGTGGTTGCGCAAGCCGTTTGGGATCGCGAGCAAGTTCGTCGCGATTGCGCTCACGTTTTCCACGACGTTGGCAAACGCGTGACGGTGGAGGATATGGGGGCCGATGCGTGGCGAGAATGGAAGTACGAACAGACAAGACGCTTGGACCGCGCGATCGCGTTCTTCTACGGTAACTTTGTACATGGCGTGCGCCGCTGTGTGATCGACGGAGTGGAGCCAGTGGACCGGGCGTCGGAGTCGATACAGTTTGAATTGTTCGAGTATCTCTATCGTCAAATCATTCGCAAAGAACACGATTGGTTGGCCCGCGATCTGTTCCGAGTCCACTATCGCGAGAACGAACAACGGGTCGCCGAGGCGGCTTACGATCACAGCGAGATCGGTTGTTTGTTGTTAGCGACTAGCCATGAGGTGATGCTCGACGATTTAATCCGACGGCCGATTCAAAGCGGCGATGTATTGTCGAACGCCAACACCATCATTTTGATGGGCAAGATTCGCGATGGAAACAAGATGGGCCGGGCGCTGACGATTGCCAAACATCGCGGCAGTGCATGCGACGAATCGATCGTGCCGTTTGTGATCGAAGAGGCTGGGCTGCGATGTGCTTAGGACAGCAAAAAATAATGATGTCATTTAGTAGATGTAGAGGCGCTGTCTGCGGCGTCCTTTGGTCTCTTGTCTAAACATTGGCTTAGCTTCTTTTACGCAAATACGCAAATGACATGATCCAAATCCTGAAGCGTCGTCTTTTCAAATCTGCTTTGATCTTGTGCGTGGTGAGTGGGTGCGTGTTGGCATCGTGTTACGCGATCGGGCAAAACGAAGGTGAAACCGTGGCCAAAAATCTTAACGTTCCCTTGCCGACCATCGGTGGCGCTCAGTTGTGGACGGACTTAGAGAACCGAGCTGGTTTTCGCGTCCAGCGCAACGCCATCACAGGGCATTGCCGAATTCTCGACCCGCAGAATATTCGCCGAGGGTGGGGCAGTGAAATCGATACGATCCAGTTGCTGGATGAACTCTGCCCCGCTGTGCCCGCACCGGCGGCGAAGCCGATCGTGGTGCTGTTGCATGGGTTGATGCGGACGGACGGTTCCATGAAACCGCTCGAAAATACTCTGCGGGCGGACGGTTATGAACAAGTCATTCGGTTTGGATATGCCAGCACGCGGTCGAGTTTGGCGGATTCCGCGGCAGCACTTCGCCGCGTGCTCGAAGGTCAACATCCAGATGCAGAGTTTTGTTTCGTTGGTCACAGTATGGGCAATATCATCACGCGTCATCTCATTGGTGACTTGCAAGCTGATGGCGACCCCAAAAGCATCTTGCCACGCTGCCGGGCGATGGTGATGCTCGGACCACCGAACCAGGGCGCGGCGATCGCACGGCGGTTAGGGATGACGGGTGTGTTTGGATGGGTCGTTGGTCCCGGTGGGATGGAGTTGGGCATGCGATGGGCGGAGATCGAATCAAAGTTGGCCACGCCACCGTTTCCGTTCGCGATCGTCGCGGGAAAGATCGAACCAGGCACGCTCCGAAACCCTCTCGTTGATGGTGATGGCGATTTTGTGGTCAGTTTAGAAGAGGCTCAATTAGCGGGGGCCGAAACCGTTCACGAAGTTCCTGTGTTACACTCGTTTTTGATGAACGACGAACCGGCCCAAAAGTGGACGGTCGAATTTTTAGACGCGCACTTGAATTAAGAGTGGTTTTTAGAAACAGTTATGTCTGATTTGCAAGTGACCAAACGCTTCACGATTGCCGACGGTGACTTGAACTGGTCGGCGACGCGAAGTAGCGGGCCGGGCGGCCAGAATGTAAACAAGGTGAATTCAAAAGTCACGTTGCGATGGAAGCCGATAGCGCAGCCAGGTTTTGACGACGCATGGTGTCATCGTTTTGAATCGCGATTTGCAACCCGTATCAATCGCGAAGGTGAATTGGTACTGCACAGTGACAAGACGCGCGATCAATTCCGTAATTTGGCTGATGCTCGTGGGCGACTCGTGGCGATGTTGTTGGAGTGCCGCACCCCGCCGAAATCCCGCACGCCGACCCGCCCCACGCTCGGCAGTCAAAAACGCCGGATGGAGGGAAAACGCCGTGTGGCCGAGAAAAAACAAATGCGGGGCCGTCCAGGACGTGACGATTGAAGGTTCACTTGTGGCGAGAGATTGATATACTGGAATATTCACGTCTCAATTACTTCGCTCTGAACTTTCTAATTCTACATGAAACGCCCTCGCCACCTGGACGATCTGCTCAAACGATGGGCCTTCGACCCGGCCACTCTTAACGTCCGCATGGTCAAAGGCAAAGATGACCGCGACGTGCTGCAAATGCGTGTCGACATGGGCATCCTGCAACTTGAAACGACTGGTAGGCCTGATGGTGAAAAGATTAAAGGCACTGACAGCTATCTGGATTATCTGAACTTGTGCCGACTTAACGAGCCGGACTACGAGTTGACCGAGCGTGATTTCAACGAGATTGATCGTGAGTTCATGCAGTTTTATCATCGCCGAATTTGCTGGCTGCGATTGCAGTTTTATCATCGCGCGGTGATCGATGCGGATCATACCTTGCGGTTGATGGATTTATGCGAAGATCTCTCGGATGATCCCGAGTGGGCGTCGGCGCATGAACAATACCGGCCATTTGTACTGTTCCATCGGACGCAAGCTGAAGCGTTGGGAGAGTTAGAAGAAAATACGCCTGAGGAAGCGATCCAAGCGATCAATCGTGGACTCGACACGCTGCGCGGCTTCTTTATCAAGCATGACGCGGAAGAGCATTTTGACGAAGACGAATTGATCGTTCGTTTGGTGGAGTTGCGTGAATCGCTGCGGACGGAGTACTCCGTCGGTCAAACGTTGCGAGAGCGACTGGAGCATGCCGTTGAACACGAGCACTACGAATTGGCCGCGAAGCTGCGTGATGAATTAACGCGGCGAGAAACCCACTGAGATGTCGTTGATTTCGCCCGCCCCGTTGGGTTCGTCGACGTGGTTGCTGCGGCTCAGATCGATCGCCAGCATCGGGCAACTCGTGGCGATTATGTTGGCGAATCCCATCACCGACACGTCACTTCCGCTCATGCCACTACTAATCTTTGTGGCGCTCACCGCGTGTACGAACTTTGTTTACGCCTGGTGGTTGTCGCGGTTTGAGAAACTCGCGGCGACGAGTAATCGTAGCGATGGGATCGACACCGGCAGTGCGATGCCGCTGCGTGTAGCGTTCTGGTTGATGGCTCTCGACCTCGTGACATTGACGGCGATGCTGTACTTCAGTGGCGGAGCCGATAACCCATTTTGTTTTTTCTATTTCGTCAATCTCGCCGTCGGTGGCGTGATGTTGCAGCCCGCTAAAGCGTGGACGCTGACGGCGTTGGCGGTGCTTGGTTACGGTGTGTTGCTGTTCGAATCATGGCCAGTTCGCGGGTTGAGCGTGCAGACGATCGGCCCTTCGTTGCTGCAGCTCGATGAGCTGGATATGCGAGATATCGCGTCGTTATTCGCTTTCGTTGCTTGCGGCACCGTGATCACATACTTCGTCACGCGCACCTCGCGGCAACTGCGTGACCGTGAGGAGGAGTTGCGACGCAGTCAATCTGAGCGTGCCGCCGCGATGCGTCTCGAAGGTTTAACAACGCTTGCTGCGGGTGCTGCCCATGAACTGGCCACGCCGCTTTCAACGATCGACGTCGCCTGTCGTGAATTAACGCGGCATCTAGAATCGGTGACCAAGCCGCTGTCGATTGACGAAGACTTAAGATTGATCGACGGCCAGTTGCACATGTGCCGTCAAATTTTATCGCGGATGCGATCGGCCGCTGGCGACGCGGTGGCCGATCAATGGAACCGGACGACTCTCGGCGACTTGATCGACACCACGCTCGAAGGCATTCGGGACCCACACCGAGTTGAAATTTTGGAACCAGTAATGCCGTGGACCCCTGAGCCAGAAGCGGATGCGTTGCCAACAGAAACCGATATTGCCCCCGACCTACCGGCGTGGGAACGGCAACCGATGTGGCTGCCGGAGGAAGCCGTCGCGCAGGCGATTCGCAATCTGATTCACAATGCTCTTGACGCCAGCGATCACAACAAAACGGTCACCGTGCAAGCTCAACGAGAGAATCAAGAGATTTCGTTGATTGTGGTCGATCGTGGACACGGGATGTCAACGGAGGTGCTGGATCGGGCGGGCGACCCGTTTTTCACGACTAAAGAGCCAGGTCGGGGGATCGGACTCGGGCTTTTCTTGACTCGCAATGTGATCACGCGTTTGGGCGGGCGACTGACGTTTGAAAGCGTACCGGGAGAGGGAACGACCGCCACGGTTGCGTTGCCGTTGGCGGGACGACCCTAAAATTTCTGGGTCGCGGAACTAGTGAACTAGTCAAGAGTTTCCAATTCGCGTGCGTGTGGCCGAAAATCTTGACGACTTCCACTACGGTGAAAACTCGAAGACTGGGTTTTCTTGGACCACTAGGGGAGTTGAAAAACTGGCCCACGCCGACGATGCTAGTCGTTCTATTTCATTTCTCATCAATCACTCCCCAGGGCATTTGCTTGTGAGTCTACCTCCCGAATACCCCGATCCGTCTGAAGCCTGCTCGCCTGAAACGGTAGGTGCCAAGTCTATTTTGCTCGTTGATGATACCGAAGTACTTCGGGAACGGCTGGCGATGGCGATGCGTAGCCGTGGGTTTGAAACTCGCACGGCAGGAAATTTTGACGAGGCCGTCAGTGTTTTCACGCACGCTCCGACGGATTTGGCGGTCCTGGATTTGCGAATGCCAGGCCGTAGTGGCTTGGATTTGCTTCGCAAACTATTGCAAATCAAACCTGACTGCCGGATCATCATGCTATCGGGTTTTGGCAGCATTCCCGCCTCGATTGATGCCGTTCGAGCCGGAGCGGTGAATTTTCTCAGCAAGCCTGCCGACGCCGACGACATTCTCTCGGCCTTCGTCCGTGGGGATGAACCCATTGTGCCGGAAGGTGGCTTAGCGTTCCCCGCCCCATCGCTAGCGCGAAACGAGTGGGAGCACATTCATCGCGTGCTTGCCGATTGCAATAACAACATTTCCGAAGCGGCTCGGCGGTTAGGCATCCATCGTCGCTCGCTGCAACGCAAGCTCCGTAAACGTGCTCCCGGAGATCCGAAAACACCCGGTGCCGATGATTTTTTTGAGGGCGAAGACCACGACGATGATCATTTTGATGATCATGATGATGGTGCAGACGACGAGTCTTGAGTAGACAGGTGAGGATTGACTTCTAGCCTGTTGATATCAACATGACCGGCAGGAAGCCTATCCCAATGGTTTGTCACGCGACCCCTGCTTGCTTATTGCTTGCTCGGTTGCACTGTCTCTGCTGCTGGTTTTGGTACCGCGAAGAATGTGTTGGCACGGCGGACACTATCGGGGTCCGCTTTCTTGAGTTCTTCCATGGCCTCGGCGGCATCTGGATTGGGGCAAGCACGCATGTAGTTGATCACGGGAACGCGCACCCAATTGTTCTCAGCATCTGCATTGAGGAACAACTCCTTCAGTTTGTCAACTTGACTCCAATCCTGCCAGCGCGCCAAATCGGGGATCACGAGGTCCGCCAATTCGTCGCGATCAAGAATAAAGTGCAACGACTCTATTAGCGCGCTGCGAGCAATGACTCCACCCTCGGTACCATGGAAGCGAATCGCCATGATTGCGGCATAGGTGTCAGCGTACGAGGCTTTCTTATTTACCAAAAACTCCGTATTGACCAGTTCTAAACCTGGCTCGCCAGCCAGCGTGAGGTAGCACGCGATCAACGCATCGAGAGCTGAGCGAGTTGTCTTTTGTGTGCTTCGCAGCATATCTTCCAGCATCGGCAGATCGTCTTTGCTGCCGCAGACACCGAGCATCGTTAAGTAAAGTCGTTTGCGGTCGGGTGACAAAGTGTCATCGGCGATCCATTTTACCAATTGATCATGGTCCATTTCAGCTTTAATTTGCTGCATTGCCGCATAAGGTGCGATGGCAAATTCATCGTAGGCGTCTCGCGAGAGCATCGAATCGTCGTCTTGCAGATAACCCATGTAAAACCGCAACCGCTCAGCGTCGTCTTTTTTGGCTAAGTCTGGAATACGTACAATGTATTGTTCGGCGCGCCGAGTCACCGGTAAACACGACCACTGCATGTCACTGGGGTCGACACCCGATAGCAAGAATCGACGTCCCAAAGCCACGTCGCCGAAATAGACGGCCTTGACACTGTCGCCAACCTCAACATGCTCTCCACCTTTGAGCACGATCTCAATTTTCATTTGTACTTCGCCGGTATCCGCGTTGCGAGTCGAATCGCTTTGCATCGCCGAAGCGATCACGACGGCATCCATCGCTTCCATCTCTTGCCGCAATGTCTGAGCGACGGCGCTGCAAAACGGACAAGCGATGGTGCTGCGAAGCGGAGCGATGCTCAATGAGCAGGCAATTAACAGGACCGTGAGCGAGGGAATCAGCCAGCGGTGATCGGTTGGCAATGCGGTGGATAGCATATTAGGCAGGTTGGTAGGTGGGAGGTTTGTGGTGATTGGGAAATCACCATGCAGTCGGATTATACGAAACTTTCTTCGTTTAGTTTCCGAACAGTTTGTCAATTCGCAGTTTTTCTAGGCCCTTGTTCAGCCCCTGTTCAAGTTGTTGCTGGCCTTTTCCAAATTGTTGTTGCAAGTAAGTGCCAGCAGCCTCCTGTGCGGCTTTCTGAGCCGCCTGCACGCCGATATCAGCGACGACGCGGCGCAAGCCCGCCGAATCAAGTCTAGGGCGGCTGAGCGTGCCATCAATTGGCAGCGTCATCGTTTGCCCCGATAAGCTACGCAGATCACTACCCAGCCACTTCGCATCGAGTGGAATTTGAGCGATCAAGTCTAAGCGTCCGTCGAAATCAACCTGGCCGCTTGTCACCACCCGAGCCCGATCAACGTCAAACATCAACGCCCGGTGGTTCACCGCCCCGCCCGCGACACTGAATTCTACCGATTGGGCGGGCAGCGAGATCAACGTCCGTCCGGTTCGCGGTGGCTCGGGTGCCGAGCCAATCGCAGCCAAGGCCTGCAGTTGCCGCGCGCTGGCGATCACCTGATCGGCCAGAGGCCCAGCGTTCATTTGCACTCGTTCGATATCGAGACGACCGCGAATTTCACTCCGACGTGGCTGGTCGATCCACACGACAGCTTGTTGCAAATCGGCGCTGAACGTGCCCTCCACTCGCGCCGCATCGGCTGCGATTGGGGCCAAGTATTTCAGCCACATGCCGGTCATGTCGGGTGTTAGCTCTACTCCCCGTGCAATCGTCCCTGGCTTCAAATCGATGTACAATTCAGGTCGGTAATGCACATCGCCCGCCAAAATGATCTCTCCGGTCGAGGTCGGTCGTGGTTGATCGCTCAGCGGCGGGACTTGCGGACCGATGATCCGCGGCGTCAAACGGCTCGGGCCGAGCACCGGAATGCGACAGAGTTCGATCATGACGACGCTCTCGGTCATCCGAAACGGTACCTCGGCTGGCCCAAATAACATGCCCGCCGTGTCGATCGTTTCCCATCCCAAGTTTCCTTTGATGGTGAACGCGTATTGTTCACTATTGTTTTGTGCGTAAAGAATTTCAATTGGAGTTTGGTGCAAACCTTCGGCCACGATCGTCGTTCCGCTGAGCGTGGTCAGCCGCCGCGCAACCTGATCCATTTGGAAACGGGCAGGTCCCCGAAGCTGCAAATCAATCGCTTCGTTTTGCCATGAGACCACACCCGCGAGCGTCGCACCGCACCAATCCGTGGAAATCTGTAACGACTCCGACTCAATCGCCATCATCGAGAAGTTGCACTTTAGTTTTCCTTCTAATTCGACGGCTGGCTCCGCCCACACGATGGAAGTCTTCGGCGGATTCGTATCTGGAATTGGTTCACCGAGGCTCACATTGCGACCACTGATTTTCGTATCAACCTGCAGCTTTGCCAATTCGCCAATGATCACTGTGTTGCCTTCAAGTTGGCCTGCGACGATCCACGCATCGTCCGCCGTGATCGGCGGAGTGTTGCGATCAAATCCAACCGTTTGAAATGCACCGTTGCCGTTTGCAATGGAGCGATTGTTCGACGACAGTTCACGCTGCTGCAGTTGACCTGCGACCCGTTTGGTAGCACTCGTTTGCATACGATCCAGGTCCGCGCGCCAAGCGATTTCAAAATCAATCATGTTGTTGATCCATTCACCTTGAACCGCTGCCGATACGGCATCACCAGTCAACGTCATCGTACGAATCGAAACCTCGTGTCGTGGCCAAATCGCCTCGCCGTCAAAGTGCAGCTTGACAAGTTCTTGTTGAAACTCGCTATCACTCGACGGAACCTTGAGCGAACTGATTTGTCCATCCATCGCTTGGACGAGCACTTCGCCTGCCGCGCTCGCACTCGCGCGAGCCGAGAAATCGAAACCGCCACTGACATCGCGTAAAGATTCAGGCATCCAAGGCCGAAGCATTTCGGCGATCGACTCAATCCTCCCTTGACCACGCAGTCGCAGCGGCAGCAGCATGTTCTGGTCTGGGTTAACGACAGATTGGACCAACTCCACATCCGTTCGCATCCCATCGCCTTGCAAGCTCAACGAGCCCTTAGAAAGCTCATCAAGCGACCAGCCTTGTCGTGAACTTGACCAGCGGCCTTCAATATCAAGATTAGAAATCAGTTGCCGCTGTTGCAAACGTTGCTCGGGAGCCAGTTCGATTGCCAGGTTGTCGATTTGGCTACTGCCACGCAAACGCCACAAACCACTCGGTTCGGCATCCCAACGCAGGGTCATCCGCACGTCGCCTTGCATGTTCTGTTGGTTGAATTCAAAGATCGGCTGCAACATCCTCGCGAATTCTCCGAAGTCGACATTGACCTCGGCTGCTCCCGATGCAACGTCACCATGGCCTTGCACACGGGCGAAGGGGCTGTTGAGTTCAAATTGTTCAGCCGACAATTGCGTCGCGTCGCTGGCGACGATCGCAGTCGCGTTCATAGCTGCGATTTGCACGGGCTTGCCATCGGCGGTCGCCTCAATCAAGTCGCTGTGAAGAACCAAACGACGACGACGTTGGCTACCACGTGAGTCGCGAGGTTGATTCGATGCCAGCGGTTCAATCGTGGCCCGAATGGTGCCCCGATGCAGCGAACTGCCACTGCGCAGCGGTAGCACGCTGGGCATGGCCGCTTGCAAACGCGGCAGATCGATGAGAATGTCAGCCGTCGCGTCGACTTGATCCAGCCAAGCCAAGGGGTTCGACTCTGAGCCTGACATTGAAATGGAATCCGAAAACGCACCATTCATCGAGACAGTAGCGAAGTCCGTTTTCGCCGAGACTTGTTTGGCGATGATGCGGCCAGGTTGCCAGATCCAGTCGCCATTGAGTTGGGTCAACTCGTTGCTCCACAACCGCTCATGAGTTTGTGGATCGTAGGCGGCTAAACCACGCAGTTCGATTTTATTAAGTGCAATGCTCAAGATTCCCGAAGCAGGCATCTCGATGTTCGCTTTGCCCGATAGGTCACCCGTGATCTCGGCAGGCAACTCACTTTCGGGGAATCGTCGTGCGACCAAACTCAACAGCGAGAGCGGTAACGAGTCGGCTTGAATTTGCAGTGACACCGGCAGACTGTTCGTCGCCGTTAACCCGACAGTCGCCTGGCCTTGCACGGAACCTTCCGAACCGCCTGGTTGGCTGAGCACGCCTTGCCACTGGGACTGTAATTCGACGGGGTCGATTTGTAGCGAAGCGTTGGATTGTTTGAGTGACCAAGTTGCCGTGGTCACCGCATCGGATACATCAATTTGCAACCCTTGCACTTGCAACGTGCCTTCGGGGGTGACCGTGGTTGGTACGTCCGATGGTGCGAGGAAATCGGTGAGATCGGTTTCTAATGAACTGGCCGAGGCCGCCACGCTGCAGGCCACTTGCACATCACGCAGCACGATCTCGCCAAATCGACCACGCGATAGATCTCCCGAGAATAGCTGTGGCAACGTGATTGTTGTTTGCATTTCGCCAACACGGATTTGAGAACCAGCCCGATCGCCTCGAAGTTGTAGACCGGTGACGCGGGCGGGCGTTAACCAGCCAATTTGGACGCTGTCGGCATCGGCCGTCCAACCATAACCGGCCATGGCTTGAGCGAGCAGCGATCGGCCCAGCGGTGAGTGGCTGACGAGACTGGGTGCCGATGCTACGAGTAACCCGAGGAACACCACAACCGCGATGGCGATCATTCGCCGTCGATGCGAACGATCGGCACGACGTTGGGTGGTACGTTCGGTTTGCGATCGTTCGCGAACCTCCAGATCGTAATTGCTAACCGCTCTACGTCGCATCCGTGCGTCTCACTGAAAAGGGAGTGGCAAATCGGCGCCGATTGCGTGGGCGAAAACATCGGCGCAGCTTTCCCAACGCTTATAGCGATTCGTTGCGGCCCAGCGCAAGAGCGGTTCTGGGTTTTTGGGACACGTGGGGTGCGATACTCGCCACGAGTTTCGGTCTAGCACACAAGCTGCCGAGATTCTTGGCGACTTTCGCTACGCGCTAACCACGCAAAGCTTTTGCCAGTGGGCAATGTTTCATCGCGTCGGGATGACCGTTGCGATATTTCTCAAGCAGACGTCTGGATTCGGACGCGAGTTGTCGACGGACTTCGCGGCGTTCATCTTTGACACGAGCAATTGTCATGTGATCATACGCGGTGGTTTGGTGCCGCATCCAGGCGATTACAGCCGACTCCGCCCGCCTCTCGATGGGAATCCGTTGGGTTCGAGCCACTGTGCCACTGCCCACGGGTGTCGCGTGCTGCGTCACTTCGGAAGCGAACCGTTCCGCGATGCTTTGGTAAACGACATCGAATCCCAGGAATGTGACTACGGCAGCGTGAAAGTCGTCGACGTATTGCTCTTGCTTTTCGTCACGGCGAGCCTTGGCCACCACTTTGGCTTTGGCGTATTGCGGCGTGCTGCGCGAAGCCTCCATAGACCTTTGCGCGTTCTCAATTTGTGTCGCGTCCGCCCATAAACCTTGCGAAAACTCTTTCCGTCCCTTTCGCGTTTTTACGGTCCACGTGGGACCAGCCGCCTTGACGCGGCGAGTGACGCCTGCATCACCCGGTGGTAAAAGTAGCCACGAACTGGGCACCGCGACGATCTCACCCGCAGGCAGTGTGATGTGACGATTTTCGTTTGCAGGGGCGACGATCAACGTTTGCTGACAGAGCGGAATCGCAGGGTCGGGGTCTGGATGATTCGACGCCGATGTTGACTTCGACTTTGGATTTGGGCCAGAGTGTGGTTTTGATTTCGCCATTGAGTAAAGTGATTTATGCTTAGCGTGGGCTATGCAGCGCGGCGGGTAATGGTGTCCTGCTCAATCCGGCGGCGAGGTATTGCCGAGGCACCGACTTCGTTTTCGCTCGGATAGGTATACCAGGCCCGCTGCTCAATCGCTTGCAGAATCGAATCCGCAACCGCGACAGCGCGGGCACCAGCAGCACCATCGACGACGGGTGTTCCTTGGCACTGCACACTGATCACGAAGTCATGCAGTTCATCCAAGATGGCGTTGCGTGGTTCGAGTTCTTGCACTTCACATTGCAAGTGTTCAGTGAACAACGTGTTGGCATACTTCAGAGGATTATCCGTGGCTGCTGCCAAGGCGAACTCACGGCGAGATAACGACTCGCTGGTGCGCACCGTTGTCAAGGATGGTTTGCCAAAATCAATCTGTGCGAAACCCGCAGGGCTGTACAGCACCATGTCACGGGCTGGTGTGGGACTGACTCGCGAGGCTTTCAGATTCGCAACCATCCCGCACTGGAATTCAATCCGTGCCTCGGCGATGTCTTCATAGTTAGAGACCACGGATAAACCACTGGCGGAAATCGAACGCACCGGTGCATTCGTCAGCGATAAAACCAAATCGAGATCGTGAATCATCAAATCCATCACGACGCCAACGTCGAGACAGCGACCAGGGAATCGCGAAGCTCGCACCGCTTCAACGTATTTCACATCGACGCCGAAATCTTCCAACGCGGTGAACGCGGGGTTAAAACGTTCGACGTGGCCGACTTGTAAAACGAGACCGCGTGTTGATGCGAGTAAAGCCAAACGCCGTGCATCATCAGCATCGTTGGCGAGAGGTTTTTCGACAAGCAGATGTTTACCAGCTTTGATTAACGTCGTGGCAATTTCCGCATGACAATCAGTCGGTGCCGCGATCACAGCGGCGTCGATTGAGCCGATGCAATCGCGATAGTTTGCGTGCGCGGTGACTGGAGTCGAATCGCTATGATGCGTCTCGGCGATCGCTTGGCAGGCAGCCAGATTCGGATCGCAAACGGCGACTAACTGCGCGCCATCCACTTGTGTGAGAAGTTTCGCGTGGATACGCCCGAGGTGTCCGCCACCAATCACGGCGACGCGTAAGTTCTTGGTCATGCTGCTTTCTTTCGGCGATCTCGGCCTCGTCCGGCCCGACCACCACAGGTGATTTCTAGCGAATCAAAGAGGTGCCGCAGAACCGGACGAATCGGTCCTGTCTTGAACATCTCGGCACGGGAGGGTTCGATGCCAATGCGTTGGCGATAGAGCAATCGGAATGCTTGCGTCAATACGGCGATGTCATCTTCATGGTAATCGTGTCGTTTCAATCCGACGGTGTTGATACAACGCGGTTTCGCGTCATAGCCCTCGATGATCACGTACGGAGGCACGTCTTGCAGAATCCGGCTCATCGCACCGACGAAGGCTAAGGTGCCGACGGAAACGAACTGATGAATCCCAGCACCTCCGGCAATCGTGACATCGTCATGGATATGCGCGTGACCAGCAATCATGCAATTGTTCGCCATCACAATACGGTTGCCGACGTTGCAGTCGTGAGCAATGTGTGTCCCAGTCATCAGGTAGTTTTGATTACCTACGCGGGTCACGCCGTCTTCTTTTTCGCTGGCTCGGTTAATCGTGACTTGCTCGCGAAACACATTGCCATCACCGATTTCAACTCGTGTTGGTGAGGCCCGGTAGCTAACGTCTTGTGGGTGTGAGCCAATTGAGCAATGTGAAAAGATTTGATTGTCGTTGCCCATCCGGGTCACGCCAATGATATTGACATGGTCCTCGATACGGCAGCGGTCACCAATCGTGACATCGGGTCCGATCACGCAAAAATGGCCGATGCGAACGTCTTTGCCCAAAGTGGCCTTAGGGTCAACTACGGCGGTGGGAGCGATCACGACACTCATCAGGAAGTCCTTCGAAGCTGGAAGCCAGGGTTCATGGTATTTGTTCAGTCAAATCTCGGAATTCGATTTATCGAACGTGATTTTGCACACGGTCTCAAGCGGCTTTTTCGTTTTTAGCATGGGCCTGCTGCTTCTTATCGGCATGCAGAGGCACTTTGGCCTCAGCGAACATCTCGAAAAGTTGTTTTGCGAGCATGCCGTTGAGGCGATGTCCGCCGCGGTCAGACAAGAACTGTCCTATCAAATCAACACCGACGAGTGAAAGATCTCCAATCAAGTCGAGTGTCTTGTGTCGAGCGCATTCGTTACCGAAACGATAGGCGTTTTCAATCGGCCCTTGCTCGCCAATCACTAGCAATTCTTGATTAGAAACGTGACCCGCAAGACCAGCAGCACGTAGTTGTTGGGCTTGCTCAAGGGTGACAAAGGTTCGTGCTGCGGCGACTTGCCGCATGAATTGTCGCGGTGTGCATTCAAACTGAAAACTCTGGTCTGGGATCACCGAAGCATGCTCGTACTGCAAGCGATACCCGAATCGCGACGCTTTGCTGTTGCTCGGCAAGACCTCGATGCACGTATCGTCGAGTCGCACCTGGAGCGGTCGTTCGATCACGAGTTGCGGTTTAAGTGCAGCTTGGATGACCAGCCCTGCGGACTGCAGCGCAAGCACATAATCTTGACTACTGCCGTCGAGTCCAGGCAACTCCTCCGCATCGACTTCGACGATGCAGTTATCCACTTCCAAACCCGCGAGCGCTGCCATGACGTGCTCCACCATGGCAAAGCGAGCTTCACCGTTGTGTAGGTTGGTGCGAAATTGAATGCTGTCGGCATACTCGATGCGGGCTGGACATTGTGGATGACCGGCCAGATCGGTGCGTACAAGTACGATACCAGTGCCAACGGCAGCCGGTTGAAAGCGAATCTGGACGGGTTGCCCGCTCCAGTATCCACGACCGGCGACTTGGCAAGTCGACGCGATCGTATGTTCATTTCGATATCCGATCATGGCGAGGGCCTCCTTGCCGCGCCAAGAGCAACCGCGACGTTCGCTGCGCTCCGCTTCAATAATGATTCGTTTCGGTTGATTAACCAGAACGACTCGATAGATCGCCGTGCGTTTGTCACGGCAAAGACAACGGCATCGTGCCGTAGTCGATGTTTATCTGAATTTGCGTTTCTACGTGGCATTACGCTCCGCAAAAAACGTCACCCAACGGCTCGTTCGCGGAGCACGTTGGTGTTCCCGTTGAGTTAGCGAAACTCGTCAAGAGTTTCGATCACTCCTCAAAACGAAAGTCTTGACGACTTGCGTTACATACCAATCGCTTGATCGACGTCCAATGCGAACCATCGCGCTGATTCAACCAACGGCTCTTAGCGAGCTGGGTTGGGGTTCGGGTTACCAGCGACCAAGACTTTGTTGAGGTACTGCATCACGCCGGGCGTCATGTCGAGAGCTTCGTCGTGATAGACGATATTCTTCATGACACCACGAATGACTGATTCACCTTTTTCGAGATCCATGTCTTCGCTGTTGTAACGCAGCACGAGATTGATCTTGTAGTGTTGAGCCAAAACTTTGACACCGGCCGAGATGTGCTGGTAATTGTCATAGTAGATTTTGGCTTCGCGATCAGCAAGTTCTTTGCGTTTGCGTGCCATGTCCAAACGCAGTTTCGATTCCATCGAAGCGACGCGTTCTTCTTGAGCGGTGTAATCGGACGATCCAGGTTGGAACGTTTTCAGCTTTTCAGCAGCCGATTTCAGCTCGTTACGTTTGCCCTGCAATTCTTCGTCAAAGCTTTTGAGGTTATCCTCTACTTCTTTGACTTGTGCCTTGATGCCTTCATTTTCCTTAAAGATGTGAGCAACATCGACAACGGCAATGCGGTGACCACTGTCTTGAGCGGTGGTGGCGGTAGGGGCGAGAACTGTGAGGGTGGTGGTGGCCAGTGTTAAGGCCGAGAGAACTAATAGTCGCACGTCCGCTACTCCTTGCGTGGTGAATGCGAAATTTCGAAACCGTTTAGACTTCTGTTGCAACGATATTCCTTCGCCGTCCAACATCCATCTCCGCGATGACCCACCGTCGATTGCAATAAAGCAATTGGCAGTGAGGTCAACTCGAAATCGGATTGTGTCAATCGAGAGCGATTCGGGCAAGACTAATCTGCACCGTTTATCCTCTCTCCAAAAAAATATTTTCCACGACCTAAACGCGTTTAACGTGGCCGTAGTTTGACCTTCAGTTTCAGCTCCTCAGCGTCTCGGCGAACCTCCACGCTGAGCACGTCGCCTGGTGAATGCAGACGCAGTTGTTCCATCAAGTCATTGATTTGCTCGATCGACTGTTTGCCGACCTTGAGCAGTTCGTCTCCGCTCTGCAACCCACCCTCATCGGCTGGCCCGGAGGCTTCGACCGACGACAGCAGCACGCGGCCGGGTTGCTGAGCCAGCGTCACGCCCATGAAAACCGTCAATTGACGACGGATTTGCACTTTTTCTTCTGTTTTGGCATACACCGGACGATGCGCCGCCGTTGCCAATCGTGTGCTGGCTTGAGAAACGATATCGGTTATCCGGGTCATGCCGTCCAGGTTTAGTTTCTCGAAATCGTCGCTTGGTCGATGATAATCGCTGTGCAACCCCGTAAAAAAAAACAGCACAGGAATACCAGCTTCGTAAAACGACGCGTGATCGCTCGGCCCATAACCACTTTCCACCTCCACGAGTCGAAATTTGCCCGTTTCGTTAAGTTGGGCAAGCAGCGATCGAAACTCCATGGCCGATCCGGTGCCATACACCGTCAACTCGTTGTCATTGAGCCGACCGACCATATCCATGTTGATCATCGCCACGGTAGATGAAAGTGGGAACCGAGGTTGGGCGACGTAGTGTTTGCTGCCGAGCAATCCACGCTCTTCACCAGTGAAGGCGATGAACACAATTCGCCGGTGATGAAGTGGTGCGTTCTCGCCTACGAATTCACGCGTTAGCCGACCGGCCACCCGTAGCATCGTCGCGGTACCACTGGCGTTGTCGTCGGCACCATTATGGATGGCGATCGTACCGGGGGCGAGCGAGCCGAACTCGCCCATGCCAACATGGTCGTAGTGAGCACCGATCACCAAAGTTTCCTCCGCTAGATCGCCACGTCCTGGTAACACTCCGATCACGTTGGGGCTGCGAAACATCGACGGCGAAAGCTGCACACTGACACGCACGTTAGTTTCCGAAACCACGCGACTGCGAGGCTGCCACTCCGCGTCGATTTCTGTTTCGATTTTTGTTAGTTCACCACTGAGCAGTTGATCGGCTAACTGGCGAGAGATCGACAGCACGGGAATCGGGCCGGGTGTGTTCTTTGCTTCGCTTTCGCCATCGCCGATTTTTGCTGTTCCAAGCATGGCCGATGTCCCAGCGGCGGAGATATCGAGTAGGCCCCGCTTCGCGGCAGCTTGTTCGTCGGACTCTGCCAACATCGTTTCGATTCGCTCGATCTGCTTGGTGAGTTTTTCGCGGGCGTTGACGGCGGCCTCGGGTAACGCTTGCCAACGCCCGCGAATCGTAGTCAAACGCTCTTGCTCACGCTTTCGCGACTCATCGACAGCCGCAAGCATTTGATCGACGCTGGCCGGATCATTCACGATCAAGACGGCGGCCGCCCCCTCGTCGATGGCTGTGGTGATTTTGGTTTGAAAAAAGGCGTGACGCGTGTTCTGTACGCCATCGAACGGACTATCGGGATCGTTCGCGCCTGGTTCTTTTCGGAGCATCATCACGATCTTGCCGCGGACGTTGACGCCTGCGTAATCGTCATACTGATGCTCGGGTGCTCGAATCCCATACCCCACCCAGACCAATGCGCCATCGGCGCTTTGGTCACTGGCACCAATCGCCAGCGGATTGAAATCGCGTGCCAATTCGAGGTCCTCGATCATTGCGTCCTGAGCGTTAGCTTGGCCGCGAGAAATCGTCAAGAAATTCCTTTCCGGGGAGGTGATTTTGGGGCCGATGGCGAGTTCCACGAACTGTAACGCTGAACCATCGAATAGTTCTGTTTTTAAGCCCATGCCATGGAAACGCTCCGCGATGTAATCGGCAGCTTCGATGATTGTCGGGGCGATGCTGCTGCGACCTTGCAACGCTTCGCTCGTCAAAAACTTCAAATCTTCCAACATAAACTCGTTCAAATCAGTCGTCATCGATGGTAACGCTGGTTCGATCGACGATTTTGTTGCAGGGCTAGCTGGTTCAGTGGCTTCAAGCGGATGCCCGCCGAGCAAACAGGCCACCATCGTCATACCAACCGTCATGCCAACCGTCAAACAAACGAACCGGCCAGTCGTTAGGGAGAGTTTCATGGATGGATGATGCCTTCGAGGATGGAGCAAACGGAGTGCAATGTTTTGGTTTTGTTGTGGTTCGTTACTAGTCATCGCTATAGCGGCTTGTGACGTAGTTGACTATCCTACCCGAACCACCCCAGTCGCTCACCGGTGGCCGAAAAAAGTTTTCGGCCACCGGCGCGGGACTGAAGCACAGCGAACGTTTTTCGCCCAGTTCTATTGCTCAATGGTTTTGCCTTGCCCGCTTCGCATTCTGATCCGGCATCTGCGGATGATCCGAACGATCCTGATATGTCCGTTTCCCCGCCATCATCTGACGCTGATCGGGTTGGTCCAGGCCAATTCATTGCCGATGAAGGGGTTCTTCATGCAGGGTCCATTCATTTGATCGATACGGCATCCGCCGACCAGCCTTACGCGGATTCTGAATCGAAACTCAATCGCTGCGAAGAAATCCTGCAGTATCAATTCCAGGACCGCGATTTGTTGAAGGCAGCGCTCACACATGCTTCGGGGGCAGCTCACCGATTATCCAGCAACGAGCGGCTCGAATTCTTGGGTGACGCAATCCTCGGCGTGACGGTTTGCCTTTGGTTGTTTGAAGAGTACCCCGAGTACAGCGAAGGCGATTTGACCAAGATCAAGTCTGCTGTCGTTAGCCGCCGGACATGCGGACGAACGGCCACGCAGCTCGGTCTCGATGAATGCTTGATCGTCGGTCGTGGAGTGACCCGAAATCGGAGCTATCCGAGATCCTTAGTCAGTGATGTGTTCGAGTCCATCATCGCGGCGTTGTATCTCGATGGTGGTGCCGATGTCGTGCGCGATCGATTGAAAGCGTGGCTGGGGGAAGAGGTGCGTTTGGCCGTTGACACGCAAGGCTCAGGTAACCACAAATCAGTGCTCCAGCAATACGCGCAGCGCGAGCTATCAGCGACACCGATTTACAAACTGATTCGCGAGAGCGGACCGGATCATCGCAAAACATTCTTGATTGGGGCCTTGATCGGTCAACGTGCGTTTTCGCCGGCGTGGGGCAATAACAAAAAAGATGCCGAGCAGCGGGCCGCCGCCAATGCGTTGGCCGAACTGCACCAGCAACCGATCCCGCATCGTTCCGACGAAGCGGATCAGCCCAGTAAACCAATCGCCCCGTAGCAGAAATCGTCAAGACCTTCGGCGAGCGACCACCTCGACAATCGTCACAAACACCCCAGACGAACTTCTGCACCTGCGGCGGTGCTTTCAAATTGACGAAATCTGTCGATCGCACTCGCAACGCATGACCTAGGCTTCACTGCGCCAATTTCTGGCTCAGTCTTCTCACACGCCTTTTCGTCATACGATCCACTCGATGTTTTTCCGCAGAGCAAGCACACTACGCCACGCGTCCCATCGCCAACGCCAAGGAATCGCCGTGACCGAACTGGCGATCGGGTTACCTATCGTCTTGTTAGTCGCCATGGGCACGATGGAACTATGCACGATGATCCGGTTGCGACAAAAACTACGCATGGTCGCTTATGAGGGTGCTCGTGTCGGCGTGCTGCCTGCCGCTGACGCAGCGAACGTCGATTGGCAGTGTAACGTGCTGTGTACCGACCAATCTATCGTGGGACCCACAGTCGTCATGACACCCTGCAATCCGACGACACTCAACTCAGGCGATTGGTTTGAAGTCAGTGTTTCAGCACCTTTCACGTCCAATTCGCTGACCGGTGCATGGATGGTCAACGGCTTCGTACTGAATGAATCAGTTTCGTTGCAGAAACCGTGACTTGTCTCATGACCGACTCACAGTCAGCGATTCAATGCGGCACATTTCATTCGGCTAGCCATTCAGTGCGATACCACAGTCTTTAACACGAACATCTCAAAATGTCTCAAGTAGAACTACGATTTACCTCGTCATCGCAGCGGCGCCACGGATCAGTCACCATCCTATTGGTGCTGCTACTGCCAGTGCTTTTTATTCTCTCATCGTACGCCATCAACGTGGCGTATATTGAAGCCGTCAGCGCGGACGTGCAAATCACCACCGATGCCGCCGTCCAGGCCGCTGGCCGTGCCTATATTCATACCGGAGACCAAGCTGCCGCGTTGGTTGCTGCCCAAGAAGCCGCGTCTCGAAACAAAATCTCAGGCCAGACGATCCCAATCACGGCAGCCGATTTGGAGTTCGGCACGAGTCTGCGAACGTCAATGGCGACGGGATATAATTTCAGTCCTGTCACTCCAGGAAACGACGGCAACGCGGTGCGTTTGACCACCAACAGCTTGCATAACGCTATCACTCCCCTGTTCGCACCCGTGTTCCCAACGATGGGTGTGCCTGTCGAGATTCGCCCCCTCCGTTCTGCCGTCAGCACGCAAAGCACGATGGATGTGGCGCTGGTGATCGACCGTAGTGGGTCGATGGCATTCGCCAGTGACGAGGCCACCGATCCTTACCTACCGCCAGCGGCGGCTCCGGCTGGCTGGTGGTATGGCGACCCGGCACCGCCACAATCCAGATGGCTGGATTTAGTTGGAGCCGTTACCGCGTTTAACACCTATCTCAACGATTCCCCGCAGCAAGAAAAACTATCGCTTTCGACTTACGCCGATACCTCATCGACTGAGCAAATCCTGACGTTCGATTACAACCAAGTCCTGACTGGACTGAATGACTACAGCGTCAATTTTGTGGGTGGTGCCACCGCGATCGGGATCGGTCTTCAAGAAGGCCTCGGTGCGATCACGGACCCTGCTGTGTCGCGACCGTATGCCGTGAAAGTCATGGTTTTGATGACCGACGGTATTCATAACACTGGCATTGATCCTGAGAACATCGGGTCGGCGCTACAAGCCAGTGGCGTGACGCTCTTCTCGATTACCTTCAGTAACGAAGCAGACCAAGCTCGAATGAAAGCACTCGCGGAAGCCTGCGGCGGTGCTCATTTCCACGCCGTAGACGCCGCCGGACTGACGACGGCATTTCAAGATATCGCTCGCCGCTTACCCTCGTTGATGACTCAGTGAAAATGAACGTTCAATCAAAATCCCAAGCACGCACGGGTGCTGCCGCCGTTGAAATGGCATTGGTATCGACGGTGCTGTTCGCCGTGATCCTGACGGGCATCGAGTTATCGCGAATCACCATGCTCCGCCACAGTGCGGATTATTCAGCCTATGTCGGTGCCCGGGTGGGGATCATCACCGGTGCCAAAGCCACTGACATCCAAGCACGCGTTGACGAACACCTCGCCAAAGTCGGTATCATCAACGCCATCGTGACGGTGACCCCCAGTGTGATCGCAGAAGACACGACTCAAGTCGAAGTCGAAGTTGCCATTCCAGCGTCTGGAAACAGTTGGATCACGCCGAAGAGTTTCACAGGTTCGATTCGCGGGCGATGCACGCTGCTGACGGAACGTTCAGCTCTCGTGATGGGTATGTCATTGCCATCCCCGCCTCCAGCTCCAGCTCCAGCTCCTGCTCCTGCTCCTGCTCCTGCTCCTGCTCCTGCTCCTGCACCTGCTCCTGCTCCTGCTCCTGCTCCTGCACCTGCACCTCCCCCGCTGCTATTGATACGATAGTTCGGTGTAAGCTGCGTTGTGATCAGAACGGACGGCTGTGCCTGTCACACAGCGGCGTTGCGACTCGCTTAAAATCCTCTTTTGCGCAGCAATGCGTTCGTGTCAACATCGCGACCGCGAAACGCACGATAGGTTTCCGCTGGATCGATTGTATTGCCAACACTGAGGATATGTTCTTGTAACTTGGCGGCCACGACAGGATCGAAGTACTTGCCTTCGGCCTGCTCAAACATCTCAGCGGCGTCGGCCGTCAACGCATCGCTCCACAAATAGCTGTAATATCCCGCTGAATAGGCATCGCTGCTGAACAGGTGACTGAAGTGTGGCAGGCGATGTCGCATTGGAAGCTCGCTGGGCATCCCGATGTTCGCCAGTTGCTCCGCTTCAAAACGATTGATGTCGATTTTAGCCGCATCGGTTTCGTGCAATATCAAGTCGAGAATTGCGCACGCCAAATACTCTGTTGTTTCAAATCCACTGTTGAACTTGGATGAGCGTTCAATCTTTTTGAGCAGCTCTATGGGCATCGGCTGGCCGGTTTCGTAATGCGTTGCGAATTGGCTGAGCACCTCTGGAGTGGACAACCAATGTTCGAGCACCTGGGAAGGGAACTCTACAAAGTCGCGTGACACGTTTGTGCCCGATTGCGACGGATAACGAACTTCACTAGACAGCCCATGCAGTGCGTGACCGAACTCATGGAATAGTGTTGTCGCGTCGTCCCACGAAATCAAAACCGGACCCTCACCTGCCGACGAGATGAAATTGCTGTTGTTAGATACGATCGGTGTGCTAACAGGAATATTCGCATCCGATGCGGTCAGTCCCTTACCGGACTGTTCGCGATAATCGGTCATCCACGCACCGCTGCGTTTGCCGTCGCGTGCGAACGGATCAAGGTAAAACAATCCGACGTGTTCGCCATCGCGAGCGACTTCATACACCGTCACGTCTGGATGGAAGGTAGGGAGATTCGAGACACGCTGGAAACGCAAGCCAAACAACCGTTCGGCGCAATACATCATCGCTTCTCGCATCTTGTCGAGTTGCAGGTACGGACGGACTTCGCCCATGTCGAGATCGTACTTGTCTTGGCGAACTTTCTCAGCATAGAAGCGATAATCCCACGGTTCGATCTTGATCGCAGGCGTGCCAGCGGCTTTTGCTTCAGCGTTTGCGATCTGCTGCATGTCGGCGACTTCGTCGGCCACACGAGCGATCGCGGGTTTCCAAACCTGCATCATCAAGTCCATCGCCACCTCGGGCTTGGCTGCCATCGTGGATTCCATCCGCCAATGAGCGTGCGTAGGGTAGCCGAGCAATTTGGCGCGTTGACTGCGGAGATGCAGAATCTCACGAATGAGATCCTTGTTGTCATGCTTGCCACCGTTGTCACAGCGGTAATAGAAATTCCGCCAGACTTGTTCGCGCAAACCCCGATTCTCTGCAGACGTTAGAAAGGGGTCCATCGACGAGCGAGTGTTCGTCACCGCGTACGTTGCCTTGCCGCCTTTTTCTTTAGCAGCTTCGGCCATCGCGGCGATCGTTGAATCAGAGAGTCCTGCCAAGTCGTCTTTTGATTCGATCCAAGTCACGTGCCCTTTTTCTTCTTCAAGTACGTTCTGATTGAAGTCGGTGAACAGTCTCGCCAAACGGGAGTTCATTTGTGAAAGTTTGGCTTGATCGCCTGTTGATAGTCTCGCACCACTGCGGATGAACTCTTTATAGGTCTCATCGAGCAGTCGCTGTGCGTCCGCTTCCAAGACGACGGTTTTTTTTTCAAAAACATCCGCATGCACAGTCTCGATTCTCGTAAACAGTTTCGTGTTTTGAGTGATCGAATCGGCGTGCGCGGCCAGTTTGGGAGTGACCTCGCGTTCAAGATCGGGGATCGGGCCGATGTTCAAATTCGCGGCATGCACGTCGAACAATGTTTCGAGGCGGTCGAGTGTTTGTCCAGCGGTCTCTAAAGGCAGCAACGTGTTCTCGAAAGTGGCTGGTTCAAGATTATTGGCTATTGCCTCAACGTCTTTCGCAGCGAGCGCAATCGCGACGTCAAAGGCAGCCGAAAATTCATCGACACGAACATCGCGAAACGGCGGAACTCCACCGTAAGGTCCAGTCCAAGGACTCAGCAGCGCGGACGTGTTCGGTGGTACGTTCGTTGTTGTCACGGTCTGTTCGGTGGGGGGCGTTGAAGAGGATGGAGAGGATGGAGACGGTGGGGCAGCGCTGGCGAGGTGGCCCCCGAACAAAATACAGGCCGAAACCGCGATCATAGCGGACACACCGAGGCCACAAAAACGCGAAATGATCATTTCACAAATCCACGGGCTTTCAAAAGTTCAATCACAGCATCAGCACAGCCGTTGACACTCGACTGTGACGGGTCCACCACCAGATCGGGCTTGGCGGGGGCTTCATATTCAGCCGTTACGCCAGGGAAATTCAATAGTTCACCAGCATCGGCTTTCGCGTACTGTCCCTTCGCATCACGTTGGCGACAAACTGCCAGTGGCGTGGCGACATGCACCACGAGGAAGCGAGCCTCGCCAATCAATTTGCCGACTTTTTGCCGCACATCTTCGAGGGGAGCGACCATCGCAGCCATGCAAATCAATCCTGCTTCATTGAGCGTGTGAGCCAAGTGCCCGCCCCGGCGCAGGTTTTCACTGCGGTCTTCGGCGGTGAAGTTAAGGTCGAGACTAAGTCCACGGCGCAATCGCTCGCCATCGATCACCGCGACGGCCCGACCTGCGTCGAATAGTTTTCGCTCCACGGCGGTGGCGATGGAAGTCTTGCCGCTACCGGTCAATCCCGTCAACAACACGGTGACAGGTTTCTGTCCAAAGCGAGCGGCCCGTTCGTCAGCGGAAACCGAAGAAACATCGGTGTCCCCTTCTGCGGTTGCTGCTTCGAGATCATCGTCCCACACTGAACGTGTCTTGCCGGTCGCCCCGCGGTCGAGAATCATCCCGGCAGCGATCGTAGAATTCGTGATGCGATCGATCAAGATGATCGCACCGGTCGAGCGATTTCGGCGGTACGGATCGACGTGAATCGGCGCGGACAACTCAATCGCGACACGGCCAATCTCATTGAGCTCGAGCGTGGGGGCGGGGGTGCGGTGCAGCGTGTTGACGTCGACTCGATACTTCAGCGTTTGCACGTTGCCTGGGAGCGTCCGCGTGGTGTGTTTGATCAAGTAGGTTTTGCCTGGCACCATCGCTTCTTCCCCCATCCAAACCAGCATCGCCTCGACACTCGCTTGGCTATGAGGGAGATTGCCGCTACGGACGATCATGTCTCCGCGACTGGCGTCGATCTCGTCTTCGAGCGTGAGTGTGATTGACAGCGGAGCGAAGGCTTCTTCAAGATCACCGTCGTAAGTGACAATCTGCTTGACTTTCGATTTCTGGCGGCTCGGCAGCACCATGATCTCGTCACCAGTTCGCACGATGCCTGACGCGATCGTGCCGCAGAAGCCCCGGAAGTTCAGGTTTGGGCGATTGACGTATTGCACCGGCATGCGAAAGTCTTGCAGGTTGCGATCAGAGCCGATGTTGACGGATTCGAGAAAATTCATCAGCGTCGAGCCTTGATACCACGACAACGATTCGCTGCGATCGACAACGTTGTCTCCATTGAGCGCACTGATCGGAATGAAGTTCAAATCGGGTAGATCCAAGCGAGCAGCGAAGGTGCGGTAGTCGTTGCAAATGTCGTCAAAACGCGCTTCGCTGAAATCGACCAAGTCCATTTTGTTGACGGCCACAACAACGTGCCGGATGCCCAACAGCGAAACAATGAACGAGTGCCGGCGAGTCTGCGTGAGCACACCATGCCGTGCATCGATCAAGATAATTGCCAAGTCCGCAGTGCTGGCCCCCGTCGCCATGTTACGCGTGTATTGTTCGTGGCCTGGCGTATCGGCGATGATGAACTTGCGTTTGGCGGTGCTGTAATAACGATACGCGACATCAATAGTGATACCCTGCTCGCGTTCTTCCTTAAGTCCATCCATGAACAGTGAAGGGTCGAACCCGCCCGCCACGGAACCTTGACGAATCGAATCGCTTTGGACTTTCGCAAGCTCGTCTTCGTAGACAAGTTTGGAATCGTAGAGCAAGCGACCAATCAGTGTGCTCTTGCCATCGTCGACGCTTCCACACGTGATGAAACGAAGCAGTTGTTTTTGCTCATGCTGTTTCAAGTAAGCGTCAATGTCGGTAGCGATCAGATCGGATTGATGTGACATAGGAGAGTCTTTTAGCGGTTAGCGACTGGCTATTGCGTGTAAGAGATCAGGGAATAATTGGATTGAAAAACGGCAGGCACCGTCGCGAAACGCGTCACGCGTTTCGGTTTGCCTAAAAGCCAGAAGCTAAAAATAGCCACGTTCCTTTTTCTTTTGCATGCCGACTCCGCCTTCGTCTTGGTCGATGATACGGCCTTGCCGTTCGCTGGTGCGAGTTAGCAGCATTTCTTGAATGACATCGGGTAGTGTGGTCGCTTCGCTTTCGACGGCTCCCGAAAGCGGGTAGCAACCTAGAGTACGAAAGCGAACCATTCTGATTTCTTCGACTTCGCCTGGCAGCAACGGCATACGATCGTCATCGCGCATCAACAGGATACCATCACGGCGGATCACCTTGCGTGGTGCCGATAGATACAGAGGGACGATCGGGATGTTTTCCAAGTGAATGTATTGCCAAACATCGAGTTCGGTCCAATTGCTCATCGGGAACACGCGAATCGACTCGCCCTTGTTGACGCGGCCGTTGTACAAGTTCCATAATTCCGGTCGTTGGTTTTTCGGATCCCAGCGGTGGGATTTGTCTCGGAAACTAAAGACGCGCTCTTTCGCGCGGCTCTTTTCCTCGTCGCGACGGGCACCACCGAATGCGGCGTCGAATTGATATTGATCGAGAGCGGCCTTGAGCGCGTCGGTTTTCATCAATTCGGTGTGCCGCTCGCTGTCGACCCACGGATAGATGTTGAGTTTAAGTCCTTCGTGATTGGTATGAACGAGCACTTCGAGACCGAGTTCGCCGCGAACGTATTTTTCGCGATGCTCGATCATCTCTTTGAATTTATAGGTCGTGTCAACGTGTAGCAGTGGAAACGGCAACTTGCCAGGGTGAAACGCCTTGAGGGCCAGGCGCAGCAGCACAGCGGAGTCTTTGCCGATCGAGTACAACATGACAGGATTTTTGAACTCCGCGACGACTTCACGGAAGATATGGATACTCTCGGCCTCGAGTTGTCTCAGGTGGGTGACGCTGTAATCTGACATAGTGAATCGGCTTGAGCGGGGGCAAAAAGGGGCTAAGCAAACGTTGACCAATAGCACGGTGTGCGCAGTACGGTAAACTGCGCCGGTGCTTGAGGCTGGGACAAAGTATGCTGATTTCCCTGGAAATTCAACAGACGGGGGCAACTAGCTAGGCAAAACGACCCTTGCGTGACAATTGCAAAATCACACCTTGGCCTTCGGAATCGCCATCCGGTTCGGCTTCCGGACCACCGAAATTCGTCGAGTCGTCAGCGATCACTTCTGCTTGATCTTCAATATCGAGTTTGGCGTCGGTCAATTCCGCGTTAGGCAATCCGAGTGGGTACTTGGCCAAGACACGAAGATCCAGGCCTTTGAGCACGCCGTGATGTCGGGCCTCGCCCCGTTCCTGCACCCAGCGTGGACCTTTGACTAGCAACAAACGATCGAAGCTGCCCCAGTGTGGTTCGACCCAGCGGCAAAATTTCATCAAGCTGCCAACCGCTCGGCTGACGATGGTCGTGAAGCGAAAGTCTTCCAGAAGATCCTCGCCACGTGCGGCATAGACGGGCACGGCCAGCCCCAATTCTGTCACCAATTCGTCGAGCACTTTGGCTCGCTTGCCAACCGATTCGGCCAAGGAAACCTCGAGATCGGGGCGAAGAATCGCCAGTGGAATACCAGGAACTCCATTGCCGCTCCCAAGGTCCAGGATGATTTCGTCAGGTTGGATCAGGTGCGCCAATTGCAGGCAATCTCGCAAATCGCGGCCGACGAACAGATCCCATGTTGTGTGGCGCGTCAGGTTGATCTGTTCATTGAATCGCCACATGACCTCCGCGTATTGCCGCAGCGCCGAATGCAGCGGTTCGTCGAATTGCATGCCATACCGCGCTAAGGCGGATTCAAAGCTATCGTTGTCGGCAGAGTTCTCATCGGCCGAGATTTCGTGTTGATCAGTCATGCTCGCAGGTGATACCAAGGCGTGAGGCACGGGAAAAGGCGGCAAGGCACAGATTTTGTTGTTGAAGGTCGCGAAACTCGCCCAAAGCGTTGGTGGCCGCAACAGGGGGCCGCCAAACGTTACAACGATGTTGCTACTAAATATTGCAAAGACATACAGACCACTTGACTGGTGAAGTCCAAAAATCGAACCTCGCGAGAACTATTGCCCTCAATTTACGGCGAAGGATTGTTACCGATCCAATGTTTTTTGTTTTCAAGCGAATTTTTTGGCTCAATTCCGTCTTGTCCCAAAACGGCGGATCGGTACACTCTGCCTTCCCTGGTCGGAAACAGCGGCCAACGTAGCTCAGTTGGCAGAGCAGCTGATTTGTAATCAGCCGGTCGTGGGTTCGAATCCCTCCGTTGGCTTGACGTAGAACAATCAATAGATATTGAGAATCGAGATATATAGAAACACAAAGAACAGATAAACACACAAAAGCAACAAGTACAAGTTTTTTGAGGGGGGTTTGCCCGAGTGGTTAAAGGGGGCGGACTGTAAATCCGCTGGCTATGCCTACACAGGTTCGAATCCTGTAGCCCCCATTTGAAAGCTATTGGCGAAGAGCTACTAGCTGTGATTTTTTTGGCCCGCTTGCGGGCCACTGCCAAAAGCTAATTGCGACACGCTTTTAGTTAACGGCTTTCCTGCGGGTGTAGCTCAATGGTAGAGCAGCAGCCTTCCAAGCTGAATACGAGGGTTCGATTCCCTTCACCCGCTTTGCAGAAGCTTCTAGTGAATAGCTGCGAGCGTTTAGCTTTTGGGTAAGGCCTCTATTGGGACTGGTGCCAACCTGAAAAGCTAGTCGCTCGCAGCTATTGGCTAGCGGCTTTTCTGCTGCTGTAGCTCAGTGGTAGAGCGCCTCCTTGGTAAGGATGAGGTCATGGGTTCAAATCCCATCAGCAGCTTTCGGGGTGTCCGGGGGATTGGTTTTTTAGCGTGTGTAGAGCACGTGGCCAGTCCAATCAGATACGGGACGTCCAAACATTTCCGTTTCGTTTTCGATTTTTCAAAATCGGATGTGATCGGCACGGCCAAATTGCTAGCGGTCCACCGTGGGTGTGAACACGGTCGCTGGCAGGGAGGGCTTTCGCAGAGCGTATCTCAGCGGAAGTAGTGGTGCAGATTGCAATTGTAGGTGTATCAGCATGGCTAAGGATAAATTCAACCGGACCAAGCCCCACGTCAACGTGGGTACCATTGGTCACATTGACCACGGTAAAACGACCACGACAGGTGCCATCCTTGCCGTTCAAGCGGCCAAGGGTTTGGCCAAGGCGAAGGGTTATGCCGATATCGCCAAAGGCGGTACGGTTCGTGACGCAACGAAGACAGTGACGATCGCCGTGGCCCACGTGGAATATGAGTCGGATCTCCGGCACTACGCCCACATTGACTGCCCAGGCCACGCTGACTTTGTGAAAAACATGATCACCGGTGCCGCCCAGATGGACGGTGCAATCCTCGTGGTTTCAGCCGCAGACGGCCCGATGCCACAAACCAAAGAGCACGTGCTGTTGGCTCGCCAGGTTGGTGTGCCGTACATCGTTGTGTATCTGAACAAATGCGATCTCGTCGATGACGAAGAACTGCTCGAATTGGTGGAATTGGAAGTTCGCGAGTTGCTCAGCAAGTACGATTTCCCTGGCGATGACGTGCCTGTCATCAAGGGCAGTTCATTGCCTGCGTACAACAACCCAGCGGACCCGGCTGCTTCGCAGTGCATCACTGATCTGATGACCGCCTTGGATGAATACATTCCTGAGCCTGTCCGCGAAGACGACAAGCCATTCTTGATGGCAATTGAAGACGTATTCTCGATCGAAGGTCGAGGTACCGTTGCGACAGGTCGGATCGAGCGTGGTGTGGTCAAAGTGGGTGAAGAAGTCGAGATCGTTGGTTTGTCGGAAACTCCAACCAAAACGACTTGCACCGGCGTGGAAATGTTCCGCAAGGAAATGACAGAAGGCCGTTCAGGTGACAACGTCGGTTGCCTGCTCCGCGGCGTCAAGCGCGAAGACATTCAGCGCGGTCAAGTTTTGGCCAAGCCCAAGAGCATCAATCCACACACCAAATTTGAAGCCGAAATCTATTGCCTTAGCAAAGACGAAGGCGGCCGTCACACGCCATTCTTCAGTGGTTATCGCCCTCAGTTCTACTTCCGCACGACAGACGTCACCGGAACGGCGAACCTTGTTGGCGCTGACATGTGCATGCCTGGCGATAACGTTCGCGTTGAGATTGAACTGCACAAGCCAATCGCTATGGACGATGGTGCTCGCTTCGCTATTCGCGAAGGTGGGCGTACCGTCGGTTCGGGCGTCGTGACCAAGATCCTCACCTAAGCAGGGTCGCTGGGCGAACTGTTTTCAGTCGCTGGCTATTCCTGTTGCAGAAAAAGTGTTAGCCTTGGATGGGTCAACCTGTCCAAGGCTATCGCGATTGATTCGAGTCTGAAAGTTTCGAGTCTGAAAGTCCTGCGACTTAGTCGTAACGCTTTCACAGGGGCGTAGCTCAATTGGCAGAGCACTGGTTTCCAAAACCAGCGGTTGTGAGTTCGACTCTCGCCGCCCCTGCTTTTCAAATACCAAAAAATTCCAGGCCACTCAGGATGGTGGTTTGGCAACTCAAATTCTGTCGGCAGGATGCCGTCGGAGTAATTTCGATTCCTGCCGAAATCATTGGCTGTGAAGGACCTAAAGGGATGTCAAAAGAGATAACTCAATCAGGCACGACAGGCACTCCGTTGGCGAGTGAGTTGCTGCATGCAAACGTCTATAAGCCCAATCAAGGCCGTATTGTTCGGCAATTGACGGCCCTGGCGGTGTTCGTGATCGTGGCGCTGGGTTGCTGGCGTTTATACATGTTCCTGCCGACGGTGATGGACAACGCGATCGTCGCGCGGTCGATTGCTGGCGTACTGCTCGCCGCCGGCTTGTGGTTCGGTTTCCGAGTCGTCAACTGGCCTCGATTTGCAGACTTTTTGATCGCCGTTGAAGCGGAAATGAACAAAGTGACCTGGCCGAGCAAGGATGAATTGAAGCGGGCCGCAGTCGTGGTGATCTTCACGATCTTTTTTTTGGCAATCACACTTTTTACGTTCGATGTGATTTGGCAATTTATCTTTAGCACCCTCAGAGTTACTTCGTGAGCGATAACGAAATTTCCGAAAGCAATCCTGCTCCCGATATGGACGAGTCGACTGCCGAGCATGAATCGTCGGTAGAGAGCGAGTCCATGACGGTGGAGGTGTCCGAGGACGCGTCCGCTGCCGAGCAGTCACCTGCTGCAAAAGCAAAGTCCAAGAAAGCTCCTGCTCTGCCGCCCGCTGCACCAGTGGACCCCAAAGCACCACCGAAGACGACTCCCGATGGGGAGGTGTCGATGGATTGGTACATCCTCAAGGTTGCTTTCAACCGCGAAGACTCAATCGCTGCAGCGCTTCGTAAGAATATCAAAATGGAGGGCATGGAAGAGTTTTTTGGTGACGTCGTCGTCCCTACCGAAGACGTCGCCACGTTCTCCCGCGACGGGAAACGTCGTGTCACTAAGCGGAAGCTTCTGCCTGGCTATATCATGGTGTACATGTCGATCAATGATGACACTTGGTTTCTCGTTCGCGAGACCGGAGGGATCAGCGATTTCACGGGTGCGGCAGGCAAGCCGATGCCGATGGAACCGGAAGACGTTGAACGCTTCATCAACCGTCCGTTGGAAGATGACGAAGACGACACGCCGATCAAGACCTCGATTCCGTTCAAGGTTGGTGATCGCGTTCGCGTGAAAGAAGGCAACTTTGAGAACCAAGAGGGCGAAGTCGACATCGTCGACGAAGCCAATGGTCGCGTCACCGTGATCATTAACATTTTCGGTCGAAGTGTTCCGATGGAACTCGACCACTGGCAAGTTGAGCCACTCTAGGGATGCAGTGAGCTACCAGCGAATAGCTGCTAGCTTGTCAGCCCCAAGCACAATTGAATTTCACATTTCCTGAACCTTGATTACGTGAAGCAACGCTGCGAATCGCCGCGATCAACAAGCTAATCGCTAATCGCTAACAGCTAATAGCTACTCTCATGGCAAAACAAGTTACTGGCCAAGCCAAATTTCAAGTTCGTGGCGGACTGGCCACTCCAGCGCCACCTGTTGGTACTTCATTGGGTAAGTATGGAGTGAATCTGGGGCAATTCGTCCAGCAGTTCAATGAACGTACCAAGGAGTACAACGGCACTCCGATTCCCGTTGTCGTGACGATCTACAACGATCGTAGCTTCGATTTCATTACCAAAAGCCCGCCTGCGGCTTCGATGCTGAAAATCGCTGCCGGCATCGCTAAGGGCAGTGGTGTTCCCCACAAAGATAAGGTTGGAAAGGTCACGGCCGCCCAGTGCGAAGAGATTGCGCAGAAGAAGATGGAAGATTTGAATGCTCGCAGCATCGAGCAAGCCGCACTCATGATCCAAGGCACTGCCCGCAGTATGGGCATCGTTGTCGAAGGTTAGGTAAATCGTTGCGAAGCTCATTCTGAGTTTCGGCGTAATCGGCTCAGTCGCCGAGTGAATTGACGACTTTCGCGATGAATCGCGAGCCTGCAAAAAATCAGCGTTGGATGTGCCAACACGGATTGCAGAGAACTTACTGACTTGCCACACTGTGTGGCCCTCGGCGAGTCGACTAGGCGTTGATGATTCTTCGCCAGGCGTTGTTGATCCAATGCCAAAGCCGACCGATCCAGACCATTCGCCCCTTTAAAGAAAACCATGCCTCCACGTCCCATGAGCACGCGCAGCCGTGCCCGCAAACGATCCCGCGTCCGCAGCCGCACCCGCAAGAAAGACCCCATTTTCGTTGATGGTCATCGTCCGCGACCGATGTATGTCGACTACAAAGACATCGAGTTGCTCACAAAAATGGTCAATCGCCAAGGCCGGATTATGGGACGCCGCAAGAGCGGTTGTACTGCGGTCAGTCAGCATGCCGTAACCGCTGCGGTCAAACGCGCACGTTTCATGGCTCTCCTGCCGTTTGTCGGCGAGTAAGCCAGACTCTGTGAGTGATTCAGCGGCACGATTCTTGGCTCGCAGGCGGGTTGAATTCCGTGATACTGATGCAGCGGGGATTATGCATTTTTCTGCTTATTTCCCGCTGATGGAATCTGTTGAGCACGAGTTTTTGCGATCGATTGGGGTCGCTGTCATGCCCACGCATGACACCCCTAATTGCCTAACATGGCCGCGCGTTGCTGCCGCATGTGAGTACCTCGGGCCTGCACGCTTCGAAGATCTGCTTGACGTTTCCTTGTTCGTTGAGCGAGTGGGCACAAGTAGTGTGCATTATCGCCAACAGATTGATTGTGAGTCTCGGGCGATTGCCGTCGGTCGAATTTCGGTGGTGTGCTGCCGGATTAGCGAAGACCGGCAGTTAGTTAAGATGGCCGTACCTGATGTCATTCGCGACGCACTGACGAAGTCGGCTTCCCATACTCGATAACTTCTCAGCGAGGCTCTCGATGAGTTTCGTTATTAAACCTTTCAGTTACCTGACGAATTTTCATCTATGCCTGCTACATTTGAGGGTTTCGGCCTGAAACTGTTGTATCCAGACAACTGGACGCTATTGCCACGCGGGGATGACGAGGGTGATCAGGGCGCGACCTTTGAACTGCCCAGCGGCGGATTTGTCTCGATTGAAACCTTACCGGTGACACGCAGCGACGATGAAATCGTGAACGAAGTGGCTGATTTACTGAGGCAAGAATATCCAGAAGTTGAACAGGAAGACGTCGTGATCGCTGGTGCTGAACCAGGAGAAAGGGCTGTCGACCTCAGTTTCTGTCACCTCGATTTGGTGATTTTTTCTAGACTCGTGTTGCTAGACGCACCAGCGTCCACTCGCGATCAAATGCCAATTGCCGGACGCATTTTGGTTCAATATCAAGCGGAGAGCAGAGATTTTGATGCCAATGAAATGTTATTGCTGGCATTGCTAAAACAAATTCGTGATGGCGTGAATTGATTTCGACAATGTGAATGACGAATCGAATTCGAACACTCAAAATGGTAAACCTCGCCGTCTCCAGATATTGCGATCGGCGAACACCCCCTGTATAGGGTGGCGTCCGGCGGAATTGAGAACGAATTTGGATGATTTTTTTCATTTTCTTGCTGGTGGCTGTGTTGATAATAGCGTCTCGTTTGTTTAGGATAGTGCTGCGTACTTTGCCTAACTTGCCATCAAATATGGCTAAGAACCTTTTCCCGATTGAGATTCACCATGACTCGCTTCCCCTCCTTGATCGCGCTCTGCGGCTTGGCAGTCTCTATGTTGTTAGCATCGCTAACAACTGCCCAGTCAACTTCATTGCAGGTCACGGATCATTTAACTGTACCGCAGTGGGTCAATCCCGCGACTCCAGGGCAACTTGAAGGCCGTGTGATTTTGCCGTCAACGGACAGTTCAGCCAATCCGATCGCGGACGCAGTCGTCGTCATGACGAATCGCGACGGCGAGACGATTCGGAGCCGCACGGACGATGCAGGTCGCTTTGTGATGATAGGTGTGGAGCCTGGGGTTTACGCTTTGACCGCACGTGCCAAAGGCGCGTTCGCGTGCTGCGCGATGCACATCGTTAGTAAAGACATGGCTTCGTCCGATGTGTTGCCCAAGCAAGTGGAAGTAGCAGCTGCCGCGATTGATTACACTGTCATTAAGACTTCGATCTTGCGTTATCTGCCACCGTTCACCGACAACAACCCTTACTCTGTGACCGGTGCTAACCTTAAGGGAATCTCGGGTCGGGTTGTTGGCGAGAATTTGTTTCGCGTCTCGCAAACCGATGGCGGGCTTAAAGGTCGGATTTATGTTGCGGGTGCCCAGGGCAGTGCGTTGGGTGACGCCGGTCTGCTCAATGTGTTTCTGGTGTCCAAAGGAGACGTGATTGACCGGGTGATTTCCAGAGATAACGGTTCATTTGAATTTGAAAATGTCGTTCCAGGCGAATATGCCATTTTGGCAATTGGTCAGTCCGGACTGGGGATGGCTGGTTTTGAATTGGTGGATGAAGCGAGAGGCGTCGAGGTATCGAGCAACGCGGATGACTCCCTTCAAACAAGTCAACAAAGTGAGACGCTGGTCACGATGCAGGATCCAATATTCTACAAGGAATTCCCTGGAGGATTCTCGATTCAGATTGCTCCTTTATCTCAGGCGATAGAGTCGCTCGAGGAGGTCGTTCAGGAAGAGCCTCTGGAAGAGGGTGAAGTCGTCTTTGATTCGATGGGAACCCCGGTCGATCAGTTCGGCAATCCAATCGGTGGTGTCGATCAGTTCGGTAATCCAATCGGTGGTGTCGATCAATTTGGTAATCCGATCGGTGGTTCTGGTTTTGGCGATCCTGGTCTTGGTGCTGGCGGTGGCTTGAGTGGAGGTGGTGGCTTCGCTGGTGGTGGAGGAGGAGGATTCGGTGGTGGCCTCGGAGGTCTTGGCGGCCTAGCTTCATTGGGGGCCTTGGCAGGACTTGCTGGATCGGGCGGCAGTAGCGACCCAATCTTGAGCCCACCCCCTGCCGCGAGTCCAATTCAACCGTAATTTAGGCTTAAAGCCGAACCTTGCAGGGGTTTGTGAAAAGAAACTTAAAAACCTTGGAAGTTCACTTCCAAGGTTTTTTTCGTTTTTTACTTAGCGGCGTTTTGGATCTGATGATGATGATGTGCGCGCAAGATCTGCTAAGTGAATGAGCGAAATTGATCGTGACCAGACTTTCCCTTCGTAGACAATGGGATCGATGGTTGTGGATCGTGCCAGTTCCGTTCAGAATACCGCAACCATAGTTTTGAACCTTGTTAATGATTGCTTGAGGCTGACATGAGTGTTGCTGGGGAAGTATCGCAAACCGACGTTGACTTGGCTGCCGCAGCGGCGCGAGATCGACTCAATGAGCACACGCTCAAAACGGTGCATTGGCATTTCAGTGAGGAATCTGGCTGTCCGTTTTGGCTGGAGAAAAAATCCGAGTTGAAGTTCGATCCATTGAAGGAGATCAAGTCGTTTGAAGACCTAAAGAAGTTTCCACACTTCGAAGACGATTGGTTGCGAGGCGGACCGATTCGCCGATGGGTTCCCAAAGGGCATGCTGGCAAACCGGTTTACGTGTTTGAAACAGGAGGCACCACTGGCATCCCCAAGAGCCGGATGGTGATCGAGGATCACTGGAAAGATTACGAACTGTTCAGTGAGACACTTCCGGAGAAATATTTTCCTCGGAGGGCGAACTGGTTGATGCTTGGCCCAAGTGGCCCTCGACGTTTGCGGCTCGCCGTTGAGCACCTGGCTCAGTATCGAGATGGGATCTGTTTTTGTATCGACCTCGACCCACGCTGGGTAGTGAAGTTGATCAAGAAAGGTTGGATGGTACATCTGGAGGAGTATAAGAAACACTGCATCGACCAAGCCATCACGATTCTTACTGCGGGGCATGACGTGAAGTGCATGTTCGCCACGCCGAAGTTGTTAGAGTCACTTAGCGAGGCGCTCGAGGAGAAAGGCACCAGCTTAGCGGAAGTCGGCATCACTGGGATTTTTTCCGGCGGCACGGAGTTCACATCGCAGTGGACGCGTTTCTGTGTGGAAGAGATGCTCGGCGGTTTGCCGGACCAGAGTGGAATCTACATGACACCGACCTATGGCAACACGCTGATGGGATTGGCATGCAGTAAACCGATTACTGCCGCGGATGGATACAAAATTGCCTACTATGCTCCACAGCCACGAGCGGTGACGGAGGTGGTCACGTTTGAAGACTATAATCAAGTCGTCGGATATGGGGAAACGGGACGGGTGAAGCTATACACGCTCACCGATGAATTCTTCGTACCCGGTTTCATGGAACGTGATGAAGGGGAGCTGGAAAGACCGTTCATGACCTACCCGTGGGACGGCGTCAGTGGCGTAAGACCATTCCATGAGCTAGCCAGTTCGACGACAGTTGGCGTTTACTAATCGAGTTGTGTCGGCTCTGCATCAATTTTTCGTTCGCTCCCTTTCTACCTTTTGAACTTGTTTTCATGATTACGTTAAACCCACTTCGTTGGGGCAAGCAGTACGAGTCACTCGATTTCAATGACGTCGTTCATTTCGATACGGGGGAACCGATCGCACGCGTCGGTACTGTCGGTGGTGGAATCGTTACTCGTGATTTAACGAAAGCCCATCTGGCACGCGAGGCATTGCTCGAAGTTCCGACGCACGAACTGATCGCGATGAGCAAGCGGGCTGCGGACTTATTTGAAAACGCATCGCTACGCGTTGGTGATTCGCAGCAAACGGTCGATGATTTTGTGCATCAACAATCTGCCAGCACGGGATTGCCCGAGCACATGTGTCGCTCAAACATGGCCAAGAACAGTTTTGTGCTCAGCCGCATGGATGAGATCTTGCAATGTTTGACGCGCGGTTTAGACCTGTCGATCTTGTCGAAAGGCTATGGCGACGAAGGTCGTGGGGTGACCGTTAGTTATCAGGCGCAAACACCTATTCTCGGCGCGGTTCTGCCCAACAATTCACCAGGCGTTCACACGTTGTGGTTGCCCGCGATCGCGATGCAGATTGGACTAGCGCTGAAGCCTGGATCGCAAGAACCGTGGACACCGTACCGAATGGTCTCGGCGTTCATGGAAGCCGGTGTTCCGGCGGCAGCATTCGGTTTGTATCCCGGTGGTCATGACGTGGGCGGTGCGCTCATGACAAAGGCACCGCGGAGCATGATCTTTGGCAGCGCGCAAACCGTAGCTCAGCATGCGGGCAATCCACGCGTGCAAGCGCACGGGCCAGGATTTTCCAAGATCTTGCTGGGCGATGACATCGTCGATGACTGGGAGTTGTATCTGGACGTGATGGTCGAGAGCGTATTGAGTAATTCGGGACGCAGTTGCATCAACTGCTCAGGCATTTGGGCGAGTCGTCACACTCGTGAAATTGCAGCGGCGATTGCCAGAAAAATTGGCCCGGTTGATGTATTGCCACCAACTGACCCAGAGTCACAGTTGGCGGCATTCACAGTGACCGCAATGGCGACGGGCACATGGGCAATGGTCGAGCAAGACTTGGCGGAACAGGGTGTGACAGACATGACGGCTGAGTATGGCGAGAAACTGATTCAGCGTGAGCATTGTGCTTATCTGCGTCCGATGGTCGTGCATGCCGATTCACACGAACGTGGCGTTGCGGCCAAAGAGTATATGTTCCCCTTTGTGAGCGTCGTGCAGTGCCCGCAAGAACAGATGCTTCGTAACATCGGACCGACGCTGGTCGGCACGGTAATCACTGCCAATGAATCATTGATCACGCAGGCCAGTCGTAGTGTCGACATTGACAGACTGAATATCGGTCCACTGCCGACGAGCCGGCTCAATTGGTTGCAACCGCACGAGGGCAACATCATCGAGTTCTTGTTCCGCAATCGTGCTTACCAGATCGCCCCCATGCCAGTCGGCGCGGTTTAGATATCGCAGGAAGAATAAGTATTGGCGAGTTTTGGTCGTCATTTTTGAACGTCGGCTCAAAGCCGATGGCACATCAAGAATGCGTCACTTTTTGATTTGGCGATGTTAGGTAACAGAAACAAAACCTCCATCGCCTCCCTTTCGCTCAAACTTGCTTCGGCAACATGTCTGTTATTAGCAACACGCCGCTGGACTCTTGGTTTAGGCTATCAAGGGTGTGATGACTGTTTCGGCAGTCACAGCAGTTGTTTGGCTTCTACTTTCCCCTGCCGGTTGCAAAACAAAGCGATGCGTCGATTTCTTATTTCATTGGTTGGTCTGTTCGTTGCTATGCCGACGCATGGACTGGCTCAGCAGCTACCACCGGATCACGCGCAACGAATGAAAGCAGGAACGGATTTGTTCCTGGCGACGATCCGACCGATCCTGCTGGATCGTTGTATCAAATGTCATGGGGGTGAGAAAGTTCGAGGCGGACTCGATCTCTCATCACGGCAATTGCTGCTCAAGGGAGGCGATTCGGGGGAGGTCATCAACGAGCAAGATTGGTCAGACAGCTATCTGCTGCACCTCGTCCGCCACGACGGCGAGCCGACCATGCCGCCATCTTCCGACAAACTTCCGAATGAGTTGATCGCCCAGTTGGAACGTTGGATCGAACTGGGGTTTCCCTACGATAAACCACTCATCGAAAAGACCAGCACGGAACCAGCCGCGATGCAGGTCACTGATAGTGATCGTGATTTCTGGTCGTTTCGTCCGTTGGCGAGGATTGTGCCGCCCCCGGTTGAAAGTGAGTGGCCGCGAACCGATTTGGATCATTTTGTTTTGCACAAGTTGCAAGAACACGACCTCGTTCCAAATTCACTTGCAGACAACCACGCGCGCATCCGCCGCGCGTATTTGGATCTGATCGGTTTGCCACCAACGCCCGAGCAGCTCGATGCCGCATTGAAGATGGCCCATGAAGACTTAGTCGATGAGTTGCTGGAAAGTCCACATTACGGAGAACGTTGGGCTCGGCATTGGCTCGATGTGGCGAGGTTTGCTGAAAGCTATGGATTTGAGCAAGACTATGACCGTAAATTTGCGTATCACTACCGTGACTTTGTGATCAAGGCGTTCAACGCAGACATGCCATGGAACCAGTTTGTACGTTGGCAAATCGCGGGCGATGAGATCGCACCGGACGATCCATTGGCATTGATGGCGACAGGGTTCTTGGGCGCGGGCGTGTTCCCTACCCAATTAACCGAGAAAGAATTTGAGAGTGCGCGGTACGACGAACTCGACGACATGGCTTCCACTGTCGGGACGGCGATGCTCGGCCTAACCGTTGGCTGTGCTCGATGCCACGATCACAAATTCGACCCGCTTCCTGTCAAAGATTACTACCAGTTCGTTTCGACGTTTACCACGACGATCCGCAGCGAAGTAGAAATTGACCTAGCGCCGAGCGTCTACCAAGCCAAGCTATCAGCATGGCAAGCTTCACACGAGAATTTCATCGCCGCGCGAGATGCGTACCGAAATACTCCCGAAGTTGTCGCGAGATTCAATAATTGGCTCAGCACGAGCAACCCGTTGCAGGCGGATGATTCCCAGTGGACCGTCCTGGAGGTCGCCACTGCGACCACTGATCAAGCAGCAACGACACTCACACCCCAGCCAGACGGGGCAATCATGGCAAGCGGAAATCCGCCGGCGACGGAAACGTACACCGTTGTGACGTCGTCGGCATCTGCAGCAATACGATTCGTCCGCGTCGAAGCTTTGACGGATGCTTCGATGAAACGGAGCGGGCCGGGCCGGGCGGACAATGGGAATTTTGCGCTCAGTGATTTGAAACTATTTGCAACTGCCAGTGATTCAGCCCAGAGTCAACATCGCGAGCTGAAACTGATTTCCGCAAGAGCGACACACCAGCAAAACACCAGCAATCTCTCCGTTGCCGCTGCCATCGACGAAGATCCATCTGGCACCGGTTGGGCGGTTGATCTTGGCGGGATCGGTATGGATCAAGCCGCCGTGTTTGAACTGGCTACACCGATCGAATCGTCGAATGAGCTTGGCTTGGAATTTCAATTAACATTCGCCAACAACGCTCAACACAGCTTGGGTCGATTTCGGTTGTCGATAAGTAATGCTGCGGAACCAACAGTCGCCGTCGGCGATGGACGCACCAACGCGATGCGAGATGCGCTCGCTGCATGGAAGCAGGGCAATCTGCAATCACAGCATAAAGAAGTTCTGTTTCCACTGTTTGCAACCGACGATCCGCACTGGATCGAACTCGGCATCGCTGTGGAAAAATCACTCTCGCAAAAACCAAGCCGAAGCATGACGACTGTGCAAGTTTCCAGCGAAGGTTTTCCTCCGACGAAGCATCATGCCGATGAGCGTGGGTTTCCCCATTTTTATCCAGAAACTCATTTTCTAAAACGTGGTGATGCGAACCAGAAGGAAGATGTCGCTGAACCTGGTTTCTTGCAAGTACTGATGCGGAACGGCAGAACGAGTGCTGATTGGCAGCAGACTCCGCCACCGAATTGGATGCGAACCAGTTTTCGACGAACGGGAATGGCGAACTGGATCATTGATACGAACGATGGAGCTGGACATCTGCTTGCTCGTGTGATTGTCAACCGAATTTGGCAACATCATTTCGGTCGCGGCATCGTCGCCACCCCCAACGACTTTGGATTGCAAGGCACGCCACCGACGCACCCCGAGTTGCTTGACTTTCTGGCTCAACGTTTGATTGACGGAGGCTGGAAGCTCAAACCGATCCATCGCGAAATTTTGCTGAGCGCGACGTGGTTGCAGAGCAGCATCGTCCTGGCCAAAAACGCAGATGTCGATCCGGAAAACCAGTGGCTCAGTCATTATCCCATACGTCGCCTGGAAGCCGAAGTCGTGCGTGATGCCATGCTGGCGGTATCAGGTCAGCTCGATACAACGATGTTCGGTCCCGGCACGCTCGATCCAAGTCAACGACGCCGCAGCATCTACTTCATGATCAAACGCAGCCGCTTGGTCCCAATGATGCAAATTTTCGATCAACCCGAACCGCTCTCCAGTCAAGGAAGCCGTCCGAGTACCACGATCGCACCACAGGCATTGCTGTTCATGAACAACTCTGACGTTTTACTATGGGCGACGGCGTTTGCATCAAGCGTCGATAACGCAAAAAATAACGAAGCCATCCGTCAAATCTACTATCGCGCCCTTTCTCGCCAGCCAACTGAAATCGAACTCCAGCAAAGCCTCCAGTTTGTCGAGGAGCAAGCCGCCTCTTATCAGAGTGTCGAAAATCGCAACCAAATCGCGCTGGCTGACTTGTGTCAAGTTATTTTTGGTCTCAATGAATTCATCTATCTACCATGAACCATTCTTTTGATCTCAATCGTCGTCAAATGCTTCAAACTGCCGGAGCCGGTTTTGGTAGTTTGGGGTTGATCTCATTATTAACGCAAGAAGGTTTGCTGGCGGAGGCCCCTGCCGACCCGCTTGCTGCTAAGCAATCGCACTTCCCAGGGCAAGCGAAATCGGTGATTTGGCTGTTCATCAACGGTGGCCCCAGCCATGTAGATACTTGGGACTACAAACCTGAATTGGAAAAGATGGATGGCAAAGAGTTGGAGGGCTTCGATAAAGAAACAGGCTTCTTCGCTAACGCGGTTGGCCCGCTCATGAAGTCGCCCTTTGAATTCACGCCTCGCGGTGAGTGTGGGAAGATGGTGTCATCGCTGTTTCCCAAACTCGGCGAACATGTCGACAAAATGGCATTCATTCACTCGGGGTACACGGAATCAAATAATCATAGCCCAGCCTTGTTCATGATGAATTCAGGCCAACCGCGAATGGGACTGCCCTGCGTTGGTTCGTGGGTCACCTACGGGCTTGGTAGTGAGAGCCGCGACTTACCCGCGTTTGTCGTGATGTCTGACCCGCTCGATCGCGGTTTGCCGAAAGGTTCAGCAGCGAACTGGGGCGCTGGTTTTCTGCCGAGTGTTTACCAAGGCACTTGGTTGAAACCCAAAGGTGATCCGATCGAAAATTTGCAGCGTCCATCGCATATGAACGGCCAGCAGCAACAGCGTCAACTCGGTCTACTGGCGAGACTGAATCAGCAACAACTCGCGGACAGTTCAAGCTGTCCTGAATTGGAGGCGCGTATTAAGAGTTTTGAACTGGCCTATCGGATGCAAACAGCGGCTCCCGAAGCGTTCGATATCGAAGGCGAACCCGCACACATCAAATCACTTTATGGTGTTGGTGAGAAACGCTGCGATCACTTTGCAAGACAATGCCTCACAGCCCGCCGCATGGTTGAACGAGGCGTGCGTTTCGTACAAATCTACTCCGGCGGCATGGAAAACCAACGCAGTTGGGACGGACATAACGACATTCAAGGAAACCACAGCCAATTCGCAGGTGAGACCGACATACCCATTGCCGGACTGATGACGGATCTGCATCAACGCGGCTTGCTCGACGATACCCTCGTCATCTGGGGCGGCGAGTTTGGAAGGTTGCCTTTAACGCAAAAGGCAGCGAAGCCAGGACGGGATCATAACCCACACTGTTTCACAACCTGGATGGCAGGCGGTGGCATTAAGGGTGGTGTCAGCTACGGCGAGTCCGACGAGATCGGACATCACGCAGCGGTCGACAAAGTCCATGTGAACGATTTGCACGCCACCATACTGCATCAACTTGGAATCGATCACGAGGAGTTAACCTACGTCTACAACGGTCGCCGCTTCCGATTGACCGACGTCGCTGGCAAAGTGATCCATCCCATCCTCGCCTGACTCCTGGCGGTTAACGCTAGTTCGGTAAAAATTCGCGGAAAGATGATCGCTAAGTTAAAACGAGCAGGCGTTGATCATCTTTTGTTGGCAACGGACTAACTGATCGATGGGCTCTTGCGACGGATCGCCAGAATAGACGTTCGGGGGAGCCTCGCGCTTCCGGCATGAACAATCTTGCCTCTCGCTAAAGGCGGATAGACAGTGCAGTCGCTGGGCCAGCGTAATTGCTATGAGTTGATAGTCGCACGCTAACCCAGCGCCTCTGCGAACGCAGATTTTAAAGCGTTTTTTGCGTCATTGCCTCGCGAGGAGTCGATGACCACATTCACTTGCAGTTCGCTTGTAGCAATCATCTCAACGTTGATCTTGGCCTTGGCGAGTTGCTCAAACAGGACCGTGCCGACTTGCGTGTGGCTGCGGAGGCCGATGCCGCTGACGCTGAGTTTGGTGATCCCGGCTGCGCCGCGGACATCCCGCATTTGATGCTGCTTGCAAATGCGTTGCGCGACCTTCAATCCCGCTTCGAGATCGGCTTCGTCCATCGTGAAGCTGACACTCGTGCTGCCGTCCTCGCCATCGTAGCCCTGCACGATCATGTCAACAAAGATTCCCGCCCGGCCAATTTCTTCAAACATGTCGGCGGCAACCCCAATTCGGTCGGGAACACCATCGAGAGTGACGCGTGCTTGTCCTTCGACGATCGCGATATCAGTTAGCGTCAACGCCTCCAGTGCATCGTTTTGCAAACGTGCGACGACGTCCGCCATGTTCGCTTCGGGGCTGGATTCCGCTTGAATCTCGGCCCACGTTTTCGCATCGGCTGGTCGCTCGTGCAAGTTAAAACCTTCATGGACCGCTCGCAGCGCAGCAGCGGCTTGATCACGCGGAACGAGCGCGGAGATTTTAATTTCGCTAGTGGTGATCATGTGAATGTTCACACCCGCATCGGCCAGAGCGCGGAACATTCTCGCCGCCACTGATTTCTGCCGCGCCATGGCTAGACCTACCACACTGACCTTGGAGACCTCGCTATCGTGTGTCACGCCGGTGGCTTTGATTTTGCTTTTGACCGTTTCCAGAGCTTCGAGTGTGAGCTTAAGTTCCGCGCCTGGAACGGTGAACGAAACATCTGCTTTACCTTCGGCGCCCACGTTTTGCACGACCATGTCAACTGCCACTTTCTTGGCCGCGATTGCTGAGAAAATGGCTTGACTCATACCAGGCACATCGGGCACGCCTAGCACGGTGATGCGGGCTTCGTCTTTCGTCAACGCCGCGCCGCTGACGGGCGAACTTTCCGACTCAGCGCTCGAGACGATCATCGTCCCGTCGCGATCGGAAAAACTGCTGCGGACGTGAATGGGCACGCCAAATTTTTTGGCGAATTCAATGGAGCGCGAGTGCATCACGCCAGCCCCCAGTGAGGCAAGTTCTAACATTTCGTCGTAGCTGATCACGTCGACACGACGGGCTTCAGGCAACAAACGCGGATCGGTGGTGTAGACGCCATCAACGTCGGTATTGATTTCGCAGGCATCAGCACCGAGCACGGCTGCTAACGCGACGGCTGTGGTGTCGCTGCCGCCACGGCCCAGCGTGGTGATGTTGAAGTCGTCGTCGATGCCTTGGAAGCCAGCCGCGACGACGATTTTTCCTTCGTTGAGCAGTGCTTCGATTCGACCGGTGTCGATCGAGCGAATGCGGGCTTTGCTATAGCTATTATCGGTTTTCATCCCGAATTGGCCGCCCGTCAACGAGACGGCTTTTGCGCCCAGATCGTCGATGGCCATCGCCACAAGTGCCACACTGGTCTGCTCGCCGGTGCTGAGCAGCATATCCAATTCCCGCGCCGGCGGTTTTTCACTTACGGCGGCAGCCAATCGTAACAGTTCATCGGTTTGTTTGCCCATCGCGCTGACCACCATCACGACTCGATGCCCCTGTTTTTGGGCGCGGATGGCGCGGCGGGCTGCAGCGCGAATTTTTTCTGGGTCGGCCACGGATGTGCCGCCAAATTTCTGGACGATCAATGACATAGTCAAACGGAGGCTGGGTTGCAGGATGTTCATGAGAACGGGAAAATAGGGTCATCCCATGAGCGAAATACTTCGACAGGAACGGGAGCTTAGCAGGGAGTCGTTTTCCCTAAAAGCGGCTGATCATTAGTCGGTGGCGGGCCCGGAGTGACAACTACCGATTGTGCCTGCCCGCAGGCTAGGTTAGTTTGCCGTTAGAGCAGATGCCCCAGACCCGTGTGCCTGAAAGCCGAGCAGAGATCCCCGTCATGGCTATGATTCGTCCTTTCCAAAACTCGGATCTGCCGGGTATTTTCGAGGTCTGGATCCGACATTGGAAAGCCGCTCGGCAAGCACCACCGGTGAGCGTCTCGATCCTCGAACGAGCGATTCTTTCACGGAACTTTTTTCGTCCAGAATTTTTGCAAGTTGCCTTGGCTGATGACCAAGTGATTGCTTGGGCGCATTCCTTTCTAAATGTGACAATCGAAAAAAAAACACCGGAACAGTCGGCATTTGGCGATGTTACCAATGATGTGGCCGAAGCTAAGACGGCGACCATTGCAGCGTTGTGTTTTGCCGACGAACCCGGCCTTGCGATCTGCGACCAATTGCTCAAAGCGGTGGAAACGAATTTGCTTGCCGCAGGCGTCACGAGCATTGACGTTGGCTTGGTCCGAGATGATCGCTACGGCTATGCCGGTCTGGCACCAATCGGACATGGGATCGGCGTGCCGGTGTCGGATACCCGAACGGGATCGCTGTTGTCACGTCGTGGCTATCGTGTCGCTCGTAGCATCGATCGGATGGTGGTGCAAACATCGATGTACCGTCCGCCCGTCAATCGAGCTTTCTTGCAATTCCGGCGCAGTACCCGGTTAGGTTACGTGCCGGTGCTCCCATCGAATGAACGTACGGCCGCTGCAATGAGCCATTTTGATCTGGAAAGGCACGTGTTGATTGATCATCAACAACAACAAACACTGGCGATGTGCGGGTTGTGGATGGGCGATTCGGAGGTCCAAGTGATGGAGAGTTCGCGGGCGATCTTGGCGTTAACCCTGTTAGACGCTCATTGTTATGATGGCCAACCCGCTCAGGTGGCGGGCAGTATCTTCAGTGAGGCAACGTCGAAAGAATTGACGACGGAATGTCAGTACTTAATTTCATCGCTGGTTCAGTCTTTATCGAACCGCCAGATCTTTACGGTTGAAACGGCTGTTGATCGAGATGATCAAAAACTGATTGAACAATTAGTTCAATTGAAGTTCGCGAGCGTCGAGCAGGGTAAGCAGTGGACGAAGACGCTGGGGTGACGTGCAAGTCGGACAAGGGGCCGATACTATTCAGGAAAGTTCGCGTTGGTGCTGACCGTTTGCACGTCGTCGTGATCGTCGAGTCCCTCGAGCAGCGACAGGACTTGGCCAGCCGAAGAGGCATCCACATCGACGCTATTGGAAGCGATCTGTGTGACTTCGCGGACCTCGGCTTTCAGCTCTGCGGCATCAAAGGCGTCTGATAAGGTGTCATAGTTTTCAGGCGAACACGTGACTTGGATTTGGCCATCGTCGCCAGCTTGAACATCGTCGGCACCATTTTCTAATGCAATTTCCGTCACTCGCTCTTCGTCCGTCTCGGCTGCAAAGAGAAACAAGCCTTTGCGTTCAAACAAGTAGGAAACGCACCCCGTTTTGCCCAGTTCACCGCCGTGCTTGCCGAACAATGTGCGAAGCTCTGGAGCGGTGCGGTTGCGATTATCGGTGAGCGCGGCAACCATCACGGCGACACCACCTGGGCCGTAGCCTTCGTAGAGAACTTCTTCGACAGCGTCGCCGCCGAGTTCTCCTGTGCCACGTTTGATCGCTCGCTCGATATTGTCTTTCGGCATCGAGACCGCTTTAGCATCGTCAATTGCTTTACGGAGGCGAATATTCGCAGCAGGATCACCGCCACCAGCTTTGGCAGCCACGATGATCGCCTTGCTGAGTTTACTCCACTGCTTGCCACGGGCGGCGTCGACGCGGCCCTTGCGATGTTGGATATTGGCCCATTTTGAATGCCCTGCCATTTCTGAGATCCCTTACGGTGAGAAACCTTAACGTGGTTTCCGTTTAGTCAATTTGCGGTTCGTTGCTTTTTTGCCACTGCTCGTTTTTGCTGCGGGTTCGGGCAAAGGGAGTTTGGCGGCAACGCTTTTCTTCTTACTAGTCGGTTTTGCTTCAGCAGTCGGCGGCTGTGCGGTGGTTTTCTTGGCGGATTTTTTCGGGGTGGCGGTTGGCTCGCTCGTCTTCCTGTTCGTTTCAGCAGATGCCGTTGGTTTCTTCGGCGAGGTTTGGGAAGCTGGAGTTTCCGTTTCTGCAACCGCAGGCTCTTTCTTCGGCGGTTCTGGTTTCACCGACTCGGTCGTCGAGGCTTTTTTCTTGGGCTTGGGTTTGTTGGTGGTCGAGGTTGCTTTAGCAGCCGAGCGGATCGGTTTCTTCTTGCCCGCCGGAGATGCTGCAGAGATTTCCGCAACCGCCGCCGCTTCGGCTTCGGCTTCGGCTTCCTGCTTGGCGGTCTCGCGTTCTTCGGCTTTGCGTTGAGCGACCCGTTTCTTCGCTGCTTTTTTGCTGACCAACCATTCGTCCAGACCAGCGGAACTGCCTTTGGCGACCGATTCCAATAGCGCCCGGGCCGTCTTATCCTCGGGGTCGATCAACAGCGTCACCGCCGGTTGATGCAGTAGGTTGGCGAAATCAATCCCTTTGCTCTTAGGGATCGCCCGTTCGAGTCCCGGCACACGACCGTCGGACGCCTCGTTCTGGCTGGCGATCCCTGATACCAGCATGACGACCATGGCGGAGTAGTCGATCGGGATGGAGTGCCCGCCAAGACCATGCTGGATGATGTAGCTGAGCACGAAGGGAGTCATCGACGGCAGTTTCTCAAACTTCGCAACCGCTTTGCCCAGGTTCTCTTTTTTCAGATGATCGAGATCAAACGAGTAGAACTCCTCAAAAATCGCCTGCAGGTTGGCCTTCAAGCGAGTTGCTGCTTTGGTGGGATCGGGCAGGTTGGAGAGCACGGCTGAGAGTTCTGTTACCGTTGTGACGCGGACTTCATTCCAGTCAAAGTAGTCTTGTTCGAGTTTCGCGAGTCCTTCGTCAGCCAATTCGCTCGGGCAGTCTTCCAACAGGCAGGCATACAGCGCGTGCTCTAACAGCGGACGCGAAGGGCTGGCGGGTGGAACGCTGTAGTGTTTCTTCAGAGCTAGGAACAGCTTTGAGATGAGTTTGGAACGATTCGTTGCGGACATAGGAGAGAGAGACTTCAGAGTTCAGGGTTCAGTTTTCGGCAAGTGCTAGCTGCTGGATTTCAGTCGTCGGTTGGCTGCACACTGTCCGGCTCAGGAGGCAGCCCGCGGTGCGGCTCGGTCACCTCAGGAGTCGTCGCTTGGCCTTCGCGTTCAGCTTGCAATCGAGCTAAAATTTCACTGACCGTTAGTGCGTTCTCTTGTCCGCGATCGAGTTCAAACGACAGCCGAGGGGTGTAGCGAGTGTCGAGGCGATTGGCAATTTTACTCTGCAAAAAACCTGCCGCATTCTGTAAACCACGAATCGAGAGCTGTTTTTGCGCATCGTCGCCCATCACGCTCACTGCGACCTTGGCCTCACGCATGTCAGGCGACACGTCCACCGAAATGATGGTCACGTCACGGACACGTGGGTCACGCATTTCAGTCAGGACAGCAGTGGCGACGACTTCGCGGATCGCTTCGGCGGCTTTGAGTTGGCGGCGGCTAGACAAAATGCAAGTTTTTTGGAGGTGGGTTGAAGATGGTTAACGCATGCGTCGCGACAGAAAATTCATCAGGAAGCAGGCTTACTCGAGTTTGCGGGCGACTTCTTCGATGCGATAGGCCTCGAGCACATCGTCCTGTTTGATATCATTGAAACCTTGCAATCGGATCCCGCACTCCATCCCGCGAGGGACCTCTTTGACATCCTCTTTGATCCGCCGCAGAGTATCGAGTTGGTAGTCGCCGATGACCCGCTGATCGCGACTGACGCGGATGCGACAGCCACGCTGGATCGAACCTTGGGCCACATAGCAACCCGCAATCGTCCCCACACGGCTGATCGTGAAAACCTGTTTGACCAGGGCACGCCCAAGTTCCACGACACGTTCTTCTGGTTTCAAGCGACCTTCGATCATCATTCGGATGTCGTCAGTTAACTTGTAAATCACGTTGTAGCGACGTATTTCAATATTGCGTTGATCGGCGAGTTGCCGAGCCTTTTCATCAGGGATCACGTTGAATCCTAAGATCACGGCATCGGACGCACTTGCTAATGTCGCGTCAGCCAGCGTGATACCACCCACGGCACGTTGGAGCACGCGGATCTCGACCTCCGGATGGTCGAACTTACTGAGTTCTTTGTCGATCGCTTCGAGCGAACCGCGTGCATCGGCGCGTATGATCAAATTCAATCGAGCGCGTTGCTCAGCACCAAGGGTGCCGCCCGCCAGCATGCTTTGGAAACTATCAAACGAAACCTTCGTTGTGATTCCCGACAAGGATTGTCGACTATTTTCGTCTTCGCGATTTCCAGCGATCTCGCGTGCTTGCGTGATGTCTTTGAGCACGTGGAACCGATCGCCTGCACCGGGAGGCGTGTCCAAACCAGTCAAGCTGACGGGAACACTCGGACCGGCCTGGGCAATTGGTTTGTTCGTCAACGTATCGTGCATCGAGCGAACACGTCCGTGGGCGGGACCGCACACAATGATATCGCCTACCCGCAGAGTCCCATTGAGGATGACCATCTTGGCCACGACACCTTTGTCACCGTGCTGTTCGGATTCCAAACAAACACCGAGGGCGGAGCGATTGGGATTCGCGCTGTATTCATTCAATTCAGCCACGGTGAGTAGCGTTTCGAGCAACTCGTCCATGCCTTCGCCGGTCATGGCACTCGTCTTGACCACTTCCACGTCGCCGCCCCATTCACTCGGGGTCAACCCATGTTCGGTGAGCTGGGTCATGATCCGGTTGATGTCGATACCTTGCAAGTCGATCTTGTTCAGTACGACAACGATCGGCACTTCAGCAGCTTTCGCGTGACTGATTGCTTCTTCGGTTTGCGGCATAACTCCGTCGTCCGCAGCCACAACGATGACCGCGATATCTGTCACATTGGCACCGCGTGCCCGCATTTCCGTGAATGCTTCGTGGCCAGGCGTATCGACAAACGTGACACGTCGTCCGTCTTTATCAACGCTGTAGGCGCGAATGTGCTGGGTGATCCCACCGGCCTCGCCTTTGGCTACATTGATCCCAATCAAGTAATCCAACAAGCTGGTTTTGCCGTGATCGACGTGTCCTAGAAAAGTCACGATCGGAGCACGTGCGACTAGCGATTCGGCTTCATCTTGCTGCTCTTCAATTTCCGTGATCAGCTCGTCTTCGAGTGATTCCGAAGCTTTGAGTTCGATTTCGAGGCTCAGTTCGGCGGCGATCAGCTCGGCAGTTTCCAGAGTCATCTGCGAGTTGATGTTGATCATCATTCCCATGCCCATGAGTGTTTTCATGACATCGGACATCGAAACGCCGGAGGCTTCGCAGAAACTACGCACAGTGCATGGCAATGCAAGTTGCACGCGTTCTTTCCGCGGCGCGGCTGTGTTGGTGCCTTTGCGACGAATCCGAGGACGATTGCGGCGCATCGTGGGGCGATCGGTATCGGAAGTGCCGATCACACGCCGACCACCACCACCACGGTTCCGTTCGCTGCGGACACTGGCCATCCCGGCGAGGCCCTTCTTGCGTGGTTTTTCGTCATCCTCGACGATGCGTTTGCGACCGGGGCCTTCTACGACGGCAGCTGCGGCGGCTTCTTTTTCTTTCTTATTGCGTTTTCGGTCCGCATCGTCTTTTTCGAGACGAGCCAATGGCGCTTTCATGCCCTGCTTGTGCCCTTCGATGACATCGCGAGTCAGCTTGATATCGGGTTTCTGTGCAGGACGACTGGTCGAAAGCGGAGCCGTCGGAGCGGGAGCGTTCGGAAGCTGGGCCAAGTTCACCTTGATCCGTGGCTCGCGTTTACGAGCTTTGGCGGCTTCACTTGGCTTTTCTCCATCTGCCCGCAAGGTCGAACGGTCCAGTGACCGCATTTTGCCACCGCCGCCGAGAGCTTCTCGACGAACAGGTTCGCCGGGTCGATTTGGGACCACGCGACCTGCCGAGTTGCTCGCCATCCGATCAGCGATCCGGCTGGCCATATCACCGCTGGACTCACCGCTCTTCTTGGGGGGCGGTGTAATAGCGCTCGCAGCCGGCGTCGTTGGTGACGTGGCCGGTTTTTTGCTTTCACGCGGCGGCACGACGTCGCGCAACCGTACTTCGGGCTTGGGCGAAGTTGATTCAATTGCTGGCGGAGGAGGTGTTGCAGTTGTAGGCTTGAGCACGGGTGCTCGCAAGACCGGTGCGGGCCGCTTGAGTGCGGCGGGTTCCGCCGGAGCACTTTGGCGAGTTTGCGGGCGACCGATTTGGATGGCCGGTGGTCGACGCGTGGACGAACGATCCAGATCGCGAACAGGCGCAACTGGCTGCGGCGGTGCCGCTTTGGTGGCGGGTGCGGATGGTGGTAATTTCGGTGCGGGTTTCGAGACACTCGAAAGGTTGTCGCGGACCTGCTGCGCCTCTTCGTCGCTGAGACTTGCTAGCGCAGAGCCTTTACCGGTGATTCCGGCTTTTTTCACCAGATCAACGAGATCTTTGCTGTCGAGGTCGAGTTCTTTGGCGAGCGCGTAAATGCGTACTGGCACTGGGTGGGAATCCTGTCAAATTCGATAGATGGAGTCCGACGGCCCCGCTTGGGCTGCTCGGCTCCACGTCTTGTTGTTCAAAATCGCATAAAAAGACCTCCATCGACTTCGCTTTGGACGAGTGAGCTTCGGCGATCATCCCAGCTCGCAAGAGCTAGCATGTTCGCACCACAAAGCCCCACGTTTTGACTAAGTCGGGGAATTTCATAGCGGTAAAATAGGGACTATCCGCTAGCAACACGAACACGTTACTAGCATCTCAGAGGATAGGATAACGCAAAACACGGAAATTTGAAAACGGCTTCCGTGTCTCTCTCACGCGTTTCCCCCGGATTCTTTCTCAGATTCGCTCTGGTCAGTGGATTCACCCACTGCGGCGTGCTCTTCGGAATCGGATTCTTCTTCGGTTCCTGGCTCAACGGAAACTTCTTCCTCTATCGTGATCGCGGATTGATCGTTGAGTTCTTGCAATTCAGTGACTGCTGTCTCAACGAGGCCCTCTTCAGCATCAGCAATCGGGTCATCTTTCTCGGAAGCTGGCATGTGAGCCTCCATATCTTCACGTTCCCGATCGAGTTTCTCCGACTCGCGGCGGACCCGACGTTCGTCAGCGGCGGCTTTTTCAGCCTCCTCTGCACGAGATTCGGCGATTTCAACAATCCGATCGACTTGCTCCACGGTCAAACCTGCCATCTCAGCGAACTGGTCCGGCTCGATCACCGACAAGTCATCATAAGACAGGTAACCCTGTTCGACGAGCGTTTGAGCAATCTCTTCGGTGATTCCAGGAATCTGGCTGAACCCGCCCACAGCGCGCTCGATTTGTTCCTCGAGCTCGCCAGCGGTCATGATTTCAATGTCCCAACCACACAATTTGCTAGCCAAACGCACGTTCTGGCCACGACGACCGATCGCCAAGGACAACTGGTCTTCTTTGACCAGCACGATCGCACGGCCGATCATATCGCACAACAACACTTGATCGACTTCCGCCGGTTGCAAGGCATTCGGGATCAGAACTTCAGGATTGCTGTCGTATCGCACCACGTCGATATGCTCACCGGCGAGTTCTTCACGGACCGCTTTGATCCGGCTACCGCGATATCCCACGCATACCGAGATGGGGTCGATTTGCGCGTCGTCACTGCTGACCGCCACCTTGCTACGATAGCCCGGTTCACGGGAAATCGACTTGATCGCGATGACATCGTCACCCAACTCGGGGATCTCTTGCTCGAATAGTCGCTGGACAAATTGCGGCCGTGTGCGGCTGAGGACGACGCGGACGCGATTGCCACCTTGTGGGCGAACTTCATACACGATCGCGCGAACCCGCTCATTAGCGTGCAAGCTTTCGCCAGGAATTTGTTCGCTGCGTGGCAGAATCGCCTCGACGTTGCCCAAGTTCACAGTCGCCACGCCACCATCGGCTCGCCCGATCATGCCGCTGACAATCTCGCCGATCTGATCGCGGTATTCGATCATCAGCGCATCCCGCTCAGCTTCACGGACGCGTTGGATGATTACTTGCTTGGCCGTCTGGGCACCGATTCGTCCAATTTGGTCATCGCCGAGCGGTTCGCCTTCGAGTGTCGCTGAAATCTGACCGTTATCACGATTGATGGACACGACAACATCCGATTCTTCGCCATATTGCCGCTTGGCAGCACTCTGCAGTGCCGACTCGATGGCCTGGAACAGAAGCTCAGAATCGATGTTTCTGTCGCGATGGAGCGAATCGACGTAACGCAAAATGTCTTGCGGGTTCATAGCGACAAAGTAGGGGAGAAAAGGAGAAAATAGGGTGAATACAGGCAAAACCGCCTGACAGCGACTGGCTCCTCAAGGAGTCTCGGGCAAAAAATTAGCCCGGACCGAAAGGCCCGGGCCAACGTGAGTTTGCCTGAAGTCTGTACTGCGAAGCTATCGTAACATTGACTGTCTGTCAATCCATGTGTGAAAGAGCAGTCAACGCGATCACTGACAGAAAGCACGGAAAAGTGGGACTCAAACGACCAGAGTCCCCGCTTCACGAGATCTTTTTCAGTTACCTTTTTTTGCTTTCGCTACCGATTCATTCTTAGCGAATCAATTGCATCCGTTTGAAATTCGGTGTCATCGGAACCGGTGTTGGCCAGGGATGTGGCCAGAAAATGGCGAGTGCTTTGCCGACTAGCAAATCACGCGGCACATAGGCAGCGTTTGAAAACAAGTAGGCATCAGGATCGACGCTGCGATCGCGTCCGTATCGCTCCTTCGTGCCCGCCCAACACCGCGCATCGAGACTCTCGGGGCTGTTGTCACCCATCGGAAAAAATTGGTCCTCGCCGATCGGAAACGAGACGCGCCGGCGACTGGCCCAGCCTGGAAACTCGCTCCAGATCTGTGGCTCACCCATGACCGCTTGAATCTCCTCGACTTGCACCGTCGAACCAGCAAACGAGTTGAGATTGGGCATGTCATAATCCAACATCCGCGCGTTGCCGTCTTTGGTCGCGATGTAGTACTTGTCACGATCAATCGCCAAACGATGCAACGTCGCTTCACCAGCAGTCACCGCGATAGCCACCGGCGATGCGTCACGCGGATCGCCAGGGCCGTTATAAACCGGACGGGTCTGTTCGGGCAGCAGAAAATCGGCCACGTTGAACGTCGTCGGCCCATCGAACGTGATCACATTATCGTCGATCCATAACAGCAATTGGTTATCGCAATTACTGAATCGAATCTGATGACGTGTGCCTGCGAGTACCGATGTCTCAGCGCTTGGGTTCATGTTGCTCGGTCGGCCTGCGGCGAGATCAAAACCACGCGGCGTGCCATCGTTAATCGACAACGTTGCTGTGCCGGTTGCCAAGTCGAAACGGCAGCGATACTGCACACCAGCTTCGACAATTTCCAGTGTCAGCGCTGCGCTGCCCGCGGTTGTCTCGACTTCCGTCTCCACAATCAAGTCACCGACCCAGTGAACACCTTCGGCCGAATAACCCGTACCGCCGTACTGCACCGAATTGCGAAATTGATCGAGACTACCACCTGAACGATAACTCGGTCGGAACACACCCTCATCGCGAGACGTCGCTAGACCTCGCAAAGACATGGTCTGGAATGAGGACGGTTTGACGTCGTACACCCGATCAGCATCCACGAACAGGTACGCATCGTAGGCGTAAAAATCCGTGATCAAGCGTCCCTGATACGGATTCACATTGGCCAGAGATAATCCCTTTTCAGCCGCCTGCCATTGTTCACCGGTAGGCCAACGATGAAAGTAACGCAACCATTCGGTTTGCTGCGATTCTGCTTTGACCTTGGCAACTAACCCCGTCGCGGAACGATCAACAGTCCACGAATCGGTCGGTGGTGTTTTCGCTCCAGGACGCCACGGTTGCAAACGGGCGGGATAGTTCGCCTGCACAAGCGCCGCCGGTTGATGATCGCTATCGTAAACGAGGTGTTTCATCGCCAGCAATTTCGCAGGCGGCTTGCGGAGGATCTCACCCAGCGGCACGGGGCGGTCGACCGTCATCGGTGTGGCGGATTCCTGTGGGGGTGTTCCCGGCTCTGCGTACACGTCTCCGTGCAGGATCGTCAACGTTTCATTAGGCAAGCCGACCAGCCGTTTGATGTAGTTTTGTTTAGGGTTGACTGGCACCTTGAACACAATCACATCCCAGCGTTTTGGATCGCTGATCGTGTAGGCAAACTTGCTGACCAGGATGCGATCGCCGGTGAATGTGGAGTCGCTGGGGCTGTCTTTCAAATCCAGAGATTGGGTAAAGCGACAATTGGGACAGATCCCCGCGACGACGACGTTTTCAGTCACCGGATCGCGATACTCCAAGCTAGCACCGATGGGAAATTGTTGGCCGCATTGATCGCAGAAGACGTCTTTGTGAGCGCCCATCAGGGCAGGTGCCATCGAACCGGTGGGGATCACGAACGCTTCGGCAATAAAACCGCGAAACAACAACGCCAGTACAAACGCGACGACGAACGCCTCGGCGGTCTCACGCCCCCACTGCACCCGGAAGACGGCCGCCCGCTGTTGTAACAGTGGCAAAGCGTCCCAGATTTGTTGCGGTGTGGATTCGCTCTGCGGTGTGGTTTCGGTCGATTTTTCCACGGCGGCAGCATCAACTTCAGACATATCGAGAACAATCAGGGGAATTCAGGGAGCGGAAAATAGCGATGGCGTCTCCAGTGTAGCGTTTTCCCGCAATAGGGCAGTACCTTGAAAACCGCGTTTTTCTGGTCGCATTGGTGACCCACTGGCCTCCGGGCTGTTTGGATTGTCTCGCATGCGTGATACTGATTTCCAAACCATTTCTAATCTTGGATATTTGTTCAGCGCACATGTGTGGAATCACGGGTTCAGTTTGGCTGCGAAACGAACAATGCGTCGATGATGCGTTGATCTCGCGGATGACCGAGGTGATCGCTCACCGTGGCCCTGATGATTCGCAAGTCTGGACCGATCCCACGCATCGCGATGCGCGTGGCAATCCGATGGGCGTGGCTCTCGGGTTTCGCCGTTTGTCGATCATTGACGTGGCCGGAGCGCGGCAACCGATGGCCAACGAAGACGGCCGAGTACGAATGGTTTTCAATGGTGAAATTTACAACTACCGAGATCTCCGTCGTCGCCTCGAAGGATCAGGGCACCGTTTCACCACCGATGGAGATGGCGAGTCGATCTTGCACCTTTATGAGGACATTGGCACCGATTGTTTTTCGCAACTCAATGGGATGTTCGCGATTGCGATTTGGGACGCCACGAAAAATCGACTCGTGCTCGGGCGTGATCGCATCGGCCAAAAGCCACTGCATTATGCTTTCAAAAACGGACGGTTCGTTTTCGGAAGCGAACTGAAATCGCTAGCCCTCGTGCCTGGTGTTTGTGAACAGATTGATCCCGCCGCTATCGACGAATTCTTAACCTACCAATACATCCCTCATCCTGGCACGATTTGGAAAGGCGTTCATAAACTGCCGCCTGGCCATTTTGCCGTCCTCGATAGCCAAGGCTTTCGTGTCGAGCGGTATTGGCACTACGATCCATCGATCGAACGAGAAATCAGTCACGTTGATGCCACCGAGCAATTACGGGAATTGTTGAGTGATTCGGTGCGTTTGAGAATGCGCAGCGATGTCCCACTCGGTTCGTTCTTGTCTGGTGGCATTGATTCGTCTTTGATCACGGCACTCGCAGGCGATCACACTGACACACCGCTGCGAACATTCAGCATCGGATTCCCGATCGCCGATTTTGATGAAACGGTCTACGCCGCTCAAGTCGCCGCGCATTTGAAAACGGATCATACGCGGTTTGAAGTCACTCCCGATGCGATTGGCATTCTCGAAAAACTCGTGTGGCACTATGACGAACCGTTCGGCGATTCGTCTGCTGTACCGACGTGGTACTTGTCGGAACTGACTCGGCAGAGTGTCACGGTGGCGTTGTCGGGTGATGGCGGTGATGAGTTGTTTGCAGGTTACGAACGTTATCGTGCGTTGTGGCTGAGTCAAAAAATCAGTCGTTTGTTTCCGCTTCACCTCGCTCCAGGTATCGGTCTGATCCAGCGACTACCCGATTCCAATCGTCGTCATAGCTTGGTTCGTCGGGGCAAACGATTTCTGGAAGCGCTCGGGCAACCTGCGGTTCGTCGATACATGAATTGGTTGCAGATTTTTCCGGAATCGCTGCGTGCGTCGATGTACACCGATGAGTTCGTCGCTGAGTTACCAGGCGAAGACCCTGTGACGTTCTTGGAATCCGCTTGGGCACGTAGTGAAGGTCGTGATCTCGTCACGCGTGCGTCGACTGCGGACGTGCTCTCGTACTTACCCTGCGATTTGATGACCAAGGTCGACATCGCGTCGATGGCTCATGGGTTAGAGGTGCGGCAACCGATGCTGGATTACCGCGTCGTTGAGTTCGCCGCAAGCCTGCCGGTACGCTACAAATTTCGCGGTCGTCGAGGAAAACTATTGCTGCAAGACGCGTTTGGCGATCGAATTCCCGCAGCCATTTTTACCCGCCCTAAAATGGGTTTTGGGATTCCCATTGCGAATTGGTTTCGCAAGGAATTCCGCCCCTTGGTCCACGACACAATGCTGGCCCCGGATGCCGCGATTCACCGATTTTTTCGTCCAGAAGCGATTGCAGATTTGGTCACGGCCCATGAAAGTGGTGAGCAAAACCATGGCTACCGTCTGTGGAATCTGTTGATCCTCGAAACGTGGATGCGCGGGGCGGGGTTAACGGCTTAATTTTCTCGCTCTCCTCCCTCTGTGGGGACTTTGCACCACCCCTTAGATTGATTAAGTCAATTGGGTGGAGTAAACTCCTGTCTGTTGTACTTGAAAGTCCAATCCAGTCGGTTTGGTGTTGGTCTTCGCACAAAAAATTGCAAAAAACGACTTCTACGGACTCTCCGTACATTCACCTCTTTTGATCCCACCTCGATTGCGAATGTAAACTCTTGCCATGTTAAGAAAACGCTTACATCGTCGTCGCTTGATCGTCGAAACCCTAGAGCGCCGCCAGATGCTTGCCGGTGACATGACTAATCCCGGAAATGCCTTGGATACCAACGGTGACCTCGACATTTCGGCCTTGGATGCCCTGGTGGTCATCAATCGACTCAACGAAGGCGTGAGCGGCGAAGGCTACTTCTATGATGTGTCTGGCGATAAATTCGTCACGGCTGTCGACGCCCTGCAAATCATCAACGCGCTCAACAACTCCTTGCCCGAAGTCACACTCAAACTTCGCAATGATACCGATCATGACCCGCAGGCTACGCCAAACGACCTGAGGACGTTCGATCTAGGGTTGCAAGGAAAAATCGTCTTTGCGGGAGAATCATCGAGTTTGTTCATTGGCAAAGGCGATGACAACTGGATCGACATCAGTGACCGCCTCCAATCGACTGGTCGTTTCGAGTTGGATGACGCAGCAGTTCGAGCCGCACTCGGCGATCTCAGTCGAGGCAATTTGCGTCTGCATCTCAGTTCCACGGCGTCCTTGGACCGAGCGAGAAATATCGAACTTGAAGTGCTGTCAGCACCACCGCAACCGCGACTCATCGAGGCTGGCCTCGATGAAGATGGCAATGTTGTACTGGATATTCTAGACAGAACCTATGATCCCGATAGCGACTCATCCGAGGTCCGCGTCGAAATTCGCCAGCAACCCGCATCGGGAACGTTAACTCCGCTGGACAACACTTATGTCTATCGGCCAGTAGCTAATTTCCACGGAACCGATACCCTCGTCTACGAGGTATTCGATGAGAAAGAAAGCAGCGGCCTGATCACACTTGTCATTTCGGTTGCGTCGGTCAATGACGAACCTGTGCTGCCGTCCGTCCAGGATATTGCCATCGATGTTAGTAGTGGCAATATTGATATTCCCTTCCCACTGAGAGACGCCGATGGCGATGAACTAAATGTCGTTGGCTTCGCGACCGCTCGGAATCCACTCGCGGAAATTCGTGACACCTATGGACTCGCACATGCTGGCGATGACTACTTCAATCTAACCGGACTGAATGAAAAGTGGTTGTTTGGGAAAAACCAAACGGCATTCATTCTGATGCCCAACGGCGATTTAGTTCAGTGGATGGGAACTTATGACGCCACAGGTACCCCAGAGACGCTGATCGCTCGGCTGGGTGAATCGGTTTACGACGGTCCTTCGTTGCTGTGGGATGCGACACCCGATATTTTTGCACCCGTTTCAGTATTCATCGATCGCGGGACCGCCTCGTCGGATGACGGTGAGTCTGAACCGCCTGGTGGTGGCGAAGAAGCTTCCGATCAAACTCGCCTCGTCGTGATTCCCGATGCTGGATTGTATGGAAACTTTACTGTGACCATAGTCGTTGATGACGGCCAGACCGCTGAAGCCCGATCTTTCGCTGTAACAGTTGATTCGCAAGTAGATGAAAGCCTGCAGACACTCGAAGTATTGCAAAACCTGCAAGCAGACGCCACCGACCTGACCCTAGAACAGACGCCCGAATTCATTGCACAACTTCAAGAGGATCTCCCGACCATCGAGGATCCGACGACGTCTCAGGAGATCACGCGGCTACTCGAACTGCTTGAGGAATACCAAGTACAGTTTGACGCCAATCTAGCCGCAGCTCAGAGAGACAACCTCGCACGACTGTCGGTTTTCGATCAACAGATCGCCGATTTGCAGCTTTCAAAACAGCGACTCGAGGCGTTGCAGTCCGCCTACGCGACGCAGTGGGATGCGTACTTTGGAACCCGACGACCTGTTGAAGGATATTCAAACCCGAATCTGAGCATGGCACCAGTCTTCGTTCACGGAAAAAACTATTCAGAACCGTTTCGTGTTTACCAGGGCGAGAGGCTAAGGATCGATTTCACAGCGGTCCACCCCAAGGGACTCGTGAATTATCAATTCAATTACGGTGCCCACGACTCGGCAACTCTTGGTCACCTGCTAACTCCAGTTCACACCGGTATTTTTGACTGGACGGTTCCTAGTCGTGCAGCGGGCAACTACGCATTCGAGGTGACCGCAATTGGACGTGACGAAGTCAATGCCGAACGCCGATCGACGGTACCCTTTCAAGTCGAAGTTCTACCCAATCAACCCACAATCCAGTCGCTGACGATCACCCCGGCAACCATCAGCGATACCGGCACAGATGTGATCACGTTGAACGCCAACAACGCGTTTCATCCTCGGAATTCGGTGAACACGGTTTATTACCAAGACACCAATGGAAACGACGTCTTTGATGAAGATATCGACCAAGTTCTGAATTCTTTCGGAGGTGATGATTGGACGGGCTTGCCAAGCCCAATCGCCAGTGAAGTTAATGCGGTAACTTTTTTTGCACGAACAAGCATCAGCACACCCGGCGGGACGATTTGGAGCGCACCATCGTCAGAGAAGGTGCCCGTGCATCACACCCCGAAACTTCAATCCAACGTGCTGACTTCAACGAACGACGAAGTAAGCCTCAACAACGTGGGTGTGCCGTCCAGACAGATCGCGAGGTATGGAAACGGAAACAGCGCGGTTATCTCAGCTGATTTCGATAATCAGTTGATGCTTCAACGATATCAAAGCGTCAATGCGACGGGAATCGGAACGCCCATCGGCGACCCAGTCGTTTTGGGTAGTGTCGAAAACTCCAGTGCGATCATCCACGCGAAGTCAGACAGTGAGGGCAACCTGACGATTGCCTATCAATCGGGATCTGGCTCGGGAACCATTTCGTTACTCCGAGTTAGCAGCACTAATGAAACGATCATCGGTCCGACAAGCGTTGCGGCAGTGGAGAATACTGCCTATGGAGTGCAGTTCACGTTCGACATGAATGGCAACGGTGAAGGTGTGCTCGCGTGGATCGGTAGTCAGGACACACCCGTTGTTTTCGTTCAAGCATTTACCGATGGAGGGGGCACGTTGGGAGCAATGAGGGAACTCAATGGGCTTACGGGTTCTTATGATGGTGCGCGTTGGGATGCGGTTTCCATCAATGCAGCGGGCAACTACATTATCAACGTCGAAAATTTCGGGCGGCCAATCAATCTGCGGGGCAATGCACGCAGCGGTGCGTTCCCGAGCGTAACGCCGATCGATTTTCAAGCGAATCAGGTCGCGATCAATTCAATTGGCTGGACAGTGATGGCCAATGGCGACGTGATGCAGTTGATCGATCCACTTGGGCGGCCTGTTGGCAATCCGCTCGATATCCAACCTGCAACGGGTTTCGCCTCGCTGTTTGATCTCAGGTTCCTGACCGATGACACGATTGCCGTGTTGCGAGAACGTTCCTCCGAGATCACTCAAGAGCTGTTTTCACTATCTCTACAACCAGGTTTGGCTCTCGAGCAACTGCTCGTTGTCGGACCGAACAATTTGGAGGCCGGTGGTGCGATCGAAGTCACTTTCTCGGTTCGCAACGATTCCTCCACGTCCTATGACGCCACTGATGTTGTTTTCTACTTGAGCCGTGACGAGACTTTTGATGTTGCAGACCGGTTGTTAGGCACTGTGACTGCTGACAAAACACTCACCAGGGGCACGGTGGAGAATTTCACTGCGTCGGTAAATTTGTCACCCAGCCAAGATCCTTATTGGTATGAAGGGGGCGATTCGCTATTCCTGATTGCCACCACGCCGTCTGCTGGCAGCCAAGTCGCCATTGAGATCGATCCGGTTTCCGTCGATTTTGCCGATCCAAATTCACGTACTGGCGATGTCACCTCGGTCGCGATTGACCCGCGAACACCGCGCGGCCAGCAGACTCGATTTAGTCCTGTCCAAACGGCCGCAGATCAGAATGCGAGTTCGGACTATACCAGATCTGACGCATTCATTGAACTGATCGGCTACCAATTTTTAGGCGTGGCTCGCGATCTTGCCAACGAGAAAACAACGCACGTTGAAATCCGCGATCAGATTTTCTCGCTGATGAAGGATGTTGAAACGTCAATCGAGACCTACCAACTCAAGCGATTTCGATCAGCCGAAGAAAAAGTTGCATTAATAATTGAGGCAGAGTCCGTTCGCGACACGCGAATCACGGATGCCGAAGCCGTCGAGACGCGTCAACTTAACGCAGCGAAAGATTTGCGAGACCTCGTTGTTGTCCCAAATCAAAAGATCATCGACGACGCTCGGGCGTCCATCGAAGGTCTTGTGACTGCGGAACGCGAGCGAATCAATGGCGTGATCAATGGACTCGTCAAGGACGTCGAAGATCGCGTTTCCGAGATCAATCAAAAGTTTGAATCGTTTAATGACTTAGTTTTGAAGCCCTTCCTGAATCCAAGTGAATGGAGCGATTATTTCAGACTTGATAAGTTGATTGAAAAGCTCGATGAGAAGCTTGAGAGTGTAAAAAGCGATCTTCAGAACGAACGCGAAAAATTAACGGGCCTTCGTGCCAGAATTACGGAACAGGTTGAAAGCGAGATCGCGTATCAAAAATCTCTCGTCTCTCTCGCTGAGACCACATTCAACGAATCCAAGGAACGGATTAAGAACGATTTCAATCGTGTCGTCGCTCAGGCAGGGACAGACTTTGAAAAAGCCAAGAAGACGATTGAGCAAGCCACAGCAGCGGTTGGTCCCGTCATGGACCGCGTGGGGCAAGTCGTCACCGACCAAATTGAGATCATTCAGTCGATCAATAGCCTGGAAGACCTGTTCCAAAAGGCCAAAGATGACGCGCAAACTGCTGACGAACAGAATCCGTTTGGCAGCGTGCAAAAGAACATTGATGCGGCTGAATCACAATTGCAAGTCGCCAAGAGTGTTTTGGATCAACTCAATGATAAACTCGCGCCTGTCATCGACGCCTTCAAACAGGCTGGAGGCGGTTTCTCCGACTGGTCCAAAGAAACAGGCGGAAAAATCTCGGACTGGACCAAAGACACTGGCCTTGCCGACTGGGCCAAGGACAGTGCATCAGACGTGCTGGATGAAGAAGTCGTCGCCTACAAAGCCGTCACTGACTTTACCATGTCCTTGAATCTAACCAATGCAGCATTCTACTTGGATGCGAAAGTCGGACCTGGCGTCGGTTACGATTCACGCAAACTCAATGAGTTGCTCGATAGCGGCAGTCCGTCCATACCTGACATCGATCCCGTCGACGCGATCCGAAAGATTTTCAGCGCCAGAATCGTCCAGGAAGATAACTACGACTTCACGATGAAGCAACTTCAGAACGAGTTCGACAAACAAAGCGTTTATCTTTCCTCACGCCGTTTCGTCGATCACTTCGGAGCGGAGAGCGCAGCGGAAATTGTTGTTGAAGCGATCTTGTTTGGTGGTTCCAATGCCGCCAAAGATGCGATTGCCGATATTGGTGAACACATCCGACTCGAACTCAATGACATCATGGGGTGGCTGGAGCAACGAGCAACTGATCAGATTGAAGAATTGATTCCAGAGATTGTACGTTCTTTTTTAACAGGACAGAATTTCCGTTCGCCTCATATCGAATTGCGTTGGACGCCCATCGACTATACCTATACCCTGAAACCTGAACCGCTGTTGGGCAAGGTCGTCGACGCGGTCGGAGGCAACTCAGCGGTGATTGATGACTTCGTCAAGAAACATCAACAAAGTTCGCGTCACGCCGGATTCGCCATCATTTGGCAAATCCCCGACGCGGGCGATCCCGAAGCACAGATCAACGATTATCTGGATAATTTTGAATTTGGAGAATTCGATGGTCCATCACTCACGCCCGAACTCATTGCCAAGGCCTTTCAGGAGTTAGTCAATGAGCAATTGCCCGAACATTTAAAACTCAGTGACGATACCATCAAAGTTCTTAACGAGCTTGGACCGATTGCATCCGAAGTGGGCAAGTTTGAGAAATTCCTCGCCGAAACAGTTAGCGATGTGTTGGGGTTTGATACAACCGAGATTCGAGATCTAATGAACAAAGTCCAAAATCTCGCAGACGATAATTTTGTTTTGGACTTTAAAGACACGCCTGCCGCTGACCGGCTAGGCGATTTCATGAAGAAGATCACAACGGGCAATGAACGTTCTGCGAAAGTGACCGAATTCTCGTTTGACCTCAAGACCTTTACGCTGACGATCAAAGGCACCATGTGCCACAAACACTCGTGGGGGACGATTGGAGATATCTTGGAGGGAATTCAGTCGAAGGTAAATGGTTCATAACTGAATCAAAATCGCGAATTATCACCTCATCTTACCGTCTCCCAACACATACATCTGTTTTCATTGCTGCATTTCCGAATCGTTCCAAGTGCGACCGGCGAACTTTTTGTGTTCAACATGCTTACCCTCGCAGATCCGGTTGCACCCCCTCTGAGCAGGGTTCGTTTGCGGGGCGAACTACTACCGATGGAATCCGCAGCGCTAACTCACTAGCATGGAAGCTCAATCGGCACCCGCTTTTCTGCTTTTCCTGCTCTCTCCTCTTCTATTCGATTTTTCTATGGCCGACCGCAGTGCATTGAATACTTGCAATCTGCTTCGCGACAACATTGCCAAGGTGGTTCTAGGCAAAGGCGAACTGATCGACTTGTTGATTGTGGCCACCATGGCTGGCGAACACGTGTTGCTCGAAGACGTTCCAGGGGTGGGCAAAACGCTGGCCGCCAAGGCGCTGGCAAATAGTCTGGATGCCAAGTTTTCGCGACTCCAGTTCACCCCGGACCTGTTGCCCAGCGATATCACGGGCAGCATGATCTACCGCTCTGCCACGGGTGAGTTTGAGTTTTCACCAGGGCCCATTTTTGCCAACGTGGTGTTGGCTGATGAAATCAACCGCGCACCACCGCGGACACAATCCGCGCTGCTCGAAGCGATGAGTGAGGGACAGGTGACCGTCGATGGTGTCTCGCATCCATTGCCGCAACCCTTTATTGTGATCGCCACTCAGAACCCGTTTGAATATGAAGGCACCTACGCGTTGCCGGAGAGTCAAATGGACCGATTTTTGCTTCGCACTTCCGTTGGCTATCCAGTGCGTGAGATCGAACGCATGGTGCTGCAAACACACCAATCCGGCGAGCCTGTCGATCGGTTACAGAGCGTGCTGTCACTTACAGACATCCTCGCTGTGCAAAAACACGTCGGGGACGTTCGTTTTGATGAATCTCTGACGGGCTATCTGCTGGATATTGTCGAAGCGACCCGTCAGCACGAAGCCTTTCAGGTCGGCGTCAGCACGCGGGGGGCACTGAGTTTTTATCGTGGTTGTCAGGCGCTCGCGGTGTTGCGAGGTCGCGACTATGTCGTCCCCGATGACATCAAACGACTCGCTGTCCCTTCGCTCGCTCATCGTGTGTTGCCCGAAGGCATTTTCCAAGGCGGCAGTCGTTCGGTAGTCGAACAGCAGTTGGCTGATTTGATTGAACCGATCCCCGTCCCGGTTTAATTTTTCACTCACTCACCCATCACATCACTTGCATGGATCGTCGCAGCACCCGCCACCGCCTGACGCGTCTTGGTATTCAAGTGATGCTGATCGGTATCTTCGGCATCCTTGGTGGATCGCTCAACGGACTCAATCTGTTAGTGGTCGTGGCCGCGATCACTCTGGGCAGTATCTTTGTCCAGTGGCGACTGAGCCGGGCAATGATTGACTCGTTGCGAATCGACCGCCGGATGCCTGCCGAAGCCTTTGCAGGCAAACTCATGCGAATACGCTATCAGATCAACAATGAGCATCGCTTGATGCCACTCTGGTTGATTCGACTCGAGGACACCCTGCAGCGAACACATGCCCGTGATGGACACACCGCTGCTGATGGTACGACAAGTGCAAAACCATCGAGACATCAGCAACGCACCTTCACGGGCATCGGGTTGCTGATGCCGGGGCAAACGACGAGTGCGTATTTTGACATTGCCGCAGCGCATCGTGGCCGCTATCGCTTCGATCGCTGGTTGGTGTCCACTAACGCTCCTTTAGCGTTATCGACGGCGTATCGTGAATCACTTTGCGAGCACGATTTCATCGACGTTTACCCACGACTATTGCGGTTGCAACGTTCGTGGCAGCGATTGTTACCCAGCCGCATTGGCAACGTGTCGGCGACGGTGCACCGGCAAGGCCCGTCTGAAGACGTCTTTTTTGGATTGCGTGAATACCGACACGGTGACAGTCCACGTCATATTCATTGGCGGACGACGGCGAGATTGGGTGCACCGGCGGTGCGGCAGTTTGAACAGCAACGTCGTTTTGATTTGTGCATCCTGGTAGATGCTTGCTTGACACCGCAACACGCCGCTCGTCGCCACCGTCAACACGCATCGGCTTCGTCAACATGGCGGGGCCGGTTGAATCGCTTGCGAGCCAATGCGGCCAACAATTCGTTGGACATTACCGAGGACGATGAGATGCCGATCGACGACACCGTCGAGACCGCGATCAGCTTGGCAGCAACGATTGCGATTGAACTGACGCACGGCAGCGAGAGCCGGGTGCTGTTGGTTGTCGCGGGCGAGCAGATCGAGGTTGTCGCTAGTGGCTCGTCGGCGGTTGGTCGAAAACGAATGTTGCAGTCGCTCGCGCGTGTGATCCCGAGTAGCCAAGTGGCGGTTGGCGAGGCGATGCTGGCCGCTTCCGCTGCGGCAGCGAGTTTACCGGATCTCGTCGTCATCAGTTCACGCAGCCAAACGCGGGCGGCGGCTGCGGATGCCGCTATCGCTAATTCGCTGCGACGCTGGAAAGCTCGTAGCCAACTGAGTTGGGTCAACGTTTCGGACAAAGATCGCGATCAGTGGATTCTCAAGGAGAGCGAGTAAATGAACGTGACGGAGACAAGCGAGATCGAGGCGAGCGAAGAGCATGATGAGGAGCTGAGCTGGCAATTGCCTGACACTCCGCTGCATCTGCGTACCAAGCTGTCCTTTGCAGTCGTCACCGCACTGGGCGGCATGCTGTTGGGTACCGGAGCAGACACCGGTTCGCTGGCCGTGATTGTCGTGGCCTTTGCGATCATCGGTTTCGTTTGTGTGGACTGGCAGAAACTGTTCGCGTTACCTGCCGTGGTTGCGTACGCTGCGATGGCAATCACGGGGATGGTTTGTGTCGCCGATTTCGTTCAAGACACAAACTTGCTGGGACAAAAAATGGTGGCCGTCGCTCAGCTCCTGGCGGTCGCCCAAGCGATCTTGATGTTGCAAGAAAAAAACCATCGACTGTTTGAACAACTGCTGATCTTTGCCTTGTTGAATTGCATCGTGGCGGCGGTGTTCAACGATGCCTTCAGTTACGCGATTTGGTTTTTACCGCTAACAGTCGCCATCGGTTTGGCACTCGCATTGTTGGCCGCTGATGAGACGGTGACAGACGCTGATCGCACGCGACACGAACAAACCTCGCGGGCCAGCGGTCAATCACCAGCGGCTATGTTCACGCTCGACAACCAAGCGGCCGTCGCGTCGTACTCGTGTGTGGCAATGCAGCTTTCATGGACCAGTCTGTTCGTGCTGATGCCAGCGGTGACGGTGATTGCCGGTGCAATCTTTTTTGCGTTGCCGCGACGGATGGAAGCTCAGCGTGGTGCCTCGGCTGAGACCCTCGTAGGATACAGTGACAGTGTCCGCCTGGGCCAGATCGGGCGGATGCTATTGAGCCAGGATCGTGCCCTGAGAGTCAGCCTCTACGATCCCGATGCGAAGCGACCGTATCGGGTCGTTGATGGCATTTATCTGCGCGGTTGTTCCCTGGAACAATATACTGCGGAAGGTGAGATCATTGATGGTGGTGGCTCTTGGAAAAGTTTGGCACAGCAAATGGAGGGCCGCGTGCGACCGCTGCCCGCACCGTTTGTGCCTGATCGAACGAGTGATCAGAATTTTTATGATCGTGTGGATGTCGAGGTGCATTGCGAGGCCATGCGGTCAGAGGCGTTGTTTGCGATCGCCCCATACCACCGCATCATCGGTAGTGAGCAAGTTGCTCATCGACCTTTTCAATGGGTTATCACACGCAAATCAAACGCAGCGTCTGCGTTTTATTCGGGCCAGCATTCGCGGATCGATTACAAATTCGGAACTCACGCGTTTCGCGATGGCGTGCAGATACCGTGGATTGCCGATGTGTCGCTAGCGTCAGAGGTTAAAAGTTTCGATGAGGAACCGATTGATACCAATACGTTGACTGCTGATCAACTCGAGTATCTCGATAGTTTGCTTGAATACCCTGAACAGGTGATCCCCTCGGCGCAAGCTATGTCGAATGAGATCGTGAAATCCATTCCAAGCGGAAAACGCGATCCCGTCACCATCGCCCAGCGGCTCGAACAGCATTTGGCTGTGAGCACGCAGTTTCAGTACACGCTCGACTTGGACGCGAAAATCATCCTGGGCATGGATCCGATTGAGCAATTCCTCAGCATCGATCGTCGCGGCCACTGTCAGTATTATGCATCTGCCTTGGCGATGATGCTCCGCAGTCAAGGAATCCCGGCGCGGCTTGTCGTGGGTTATCGCTGCGACGAATTCAACGAGTTAGGCCAGTACTTTGTCGTCCGCCAATCTCATGCTCATGCCTGGGTCGAAGCACTCATCGATCGAGAAAATTTGCCCATTGAGCAAAGCGTTTATGGACAACCCGAGTCGCAGCGATATTGGCTTCGATTGGATCCCACGCCCGGTGGCGGTGGTTTGATCGAGAGTGATCAAGTCGGCAGCGGCCGCCAGATCGCGGACTTAGCCCAGAGTTTTTGGAACGACTATGTTGTTGAAATGAATCCACAAACCCAGCGATCGACACTGCTGGCCACGCCTGGGTTCGCGCCCATGACCAACTCGTACCAAAGTTGGATCGAGCGAGCAAAGATGCTCGCGCTCCGCATCAATTCAGGTGAGTTGGGAGGTGCCCACGGGAGCAGGATGTTCTCGGCTCCTGCGGCGATCATCGCGATCCTTGGTTGCATGACATTGATGATGTTTCTGAAAATGCGTTTTCCAGCTTGGTTTCGCCGTAGACGAGAAAAACATTTCGCAAGAGCGGCTCGTCCTAGTCTGCCGTTTTATGCCGAGGCCCTCGAACTGATCGAACAAGCTGGCTATTCCCGTGCACCAGGACAAACGCCTGCCGAACTGACCGCGAGTTTACCGCAAGCCGAACTCAGGCAACCGACCTCCGTGCTCACACAGCTGTTCTACCGACTTCGTTATGGTGGCGAGACCAGCAATCCGGCGATCTCGCCAGCGAACGAGCAGTCCTTCCTCGCGCAGAATCGGGCTGATCAAGACTCGATCAATCGTTCTCTGGATGGTTTGCGCCACCAGATCTTGCTGCTTTCTTCGCATTCAAAAACTAAAAAGTAATCACACATGGGAATCATCGTAACCATAGACGGTCCTGCTGGTGCGGGCAAAAGCAGCATTGCCCGCGATGTTGCCAGCGAACTGAATTTTGCTTTCCTGGATACCGGAGCGATGTATCGCGCGATCACCTTCGGTGCGATGCGACAAGGAATCCAGCTTGGCAATGTCGACGAGTTAGTGCGTTATGCCGAGCAAGTTCATTTGCAATGGTGTGACGATCGGATTGATCTCAATGGCGAGGATATTTCGATTGAAATTCGCACGCCTGCGGTTACCCAAAACATTCGCTTCGTCGCTGATCCTCCTGAGATCCGCGATTGTTTGACCAAACAACAGCGCCGCATCGCCGAAGGTCGTGATCTTGTCACCGAAGGCCGCGATCAAGGCACCGAGGTTTTTCCCAACGCCGATTGCAAAATTTTCTTAACAGCTTCCCCGGAAGAACGTGCCCTGCGTCGACAGCGGCAACTCCAAGCGGTTGGGCAAAGTGTCACGTTAAAAGAGATTTTGGTGGCGCAAAATCAACGCGATCTAGAAGATCGGCTACGTCCCGTCGGTCGCCTCCGTGCTGCCGCCGACGCGATCACAATCAAAACCGACGGCATGCACGCCGAGGAGGTCAAACAAGCAGTTCTCAACGCCGTGCGATCTTGTTTGAAAACAGCTTGACCGTACCGACATGGGCAGCAAATCAACGCAGTGCGGGATGCTGAGCGATTCAAACGCCTGAAAGTTCACAGAAACTTAACGTGCCAAGGGCTGAAAATCGGGTGAAATGGATGATTGGTACCTGTGGGGTGTCGCTTCGCAAACGGCCCATCCTGCGGCTAAAATAACCTGACGTTCGTTTCACCTACCTCCCGAGTTAATGATGAATGGTGAAAGTTATACCGCACCCACCACCGCTCGATTGCCTGAAACTGCCTCCCCACAATTTGCAAACTCACCGGTGACCGATACCCCGCGTCCGATCCTTGATGAAGATACACGTGCGTTGGTTCGACGCATCCTGAACTCGCATGTTCTCACTCTCGAAGATATCAAATCCGTTGTGGCGTCCTTGATGACCGACAGCACCACGCTCGATTCGCAGCGATTGATTGATGGTCTTCGCAACGCCGGCCTGCTGACTCATTGGCAAGCAAGCAAGTTGCTGGCGGGCAAGAGTCGCGGTTTTTTCTTGGGCGCATACAAATTGCTTCGCCCGCTCGGAAAGGGTGGGATGGGCATGGTGTATCTCGGCGAACACCAAGTCATGAAACGGCAGATGGCGCTGAAAGTCTTGCCACCCGAAGCCTTGGAAGATGGTCGCAAAATCGAACGTTTCAAGGAAGAGGCGAGAGCGTCGGCCCAGCTTGACCATATCAACATCGTGCGTGCTTACGATTTCAACGAAGCTGGGAAGAAACTCTACATCGTGATGGAGTTCGTCGATGGGATCGACCTGCATCAAGTCGTCGCGCGAGATGGTGTGATGTCCTATGAAGCGGCCCTCGATGCGATCACCCAGGCGTGCGACGGGTTGGTTCACGCGCATGAACGCGGAGTGATTCATCGCGATATCAAACCTTCCAATTTAATGCTTCGCAGCGATGGAGTTGTGAAGGTCAGCGACATGGGGTTGGCCCGGATCGGCTGGAGCGAGGCGGATGATACCGGGGGATCCAAGCGACTGCTTGGCACAGCCGACTTCGTGGCCCCTGAACAGGCACTCAATAGCAAAACAGTCGATGCCCGCGCGGACATTTATTCACTCGGCTGCACCTGGTATTTTTTGATGACCGGTCGATCACCGTTCCGTGGTGATAATATCGCGCAACGCTTGGCAAGACATCAAACCGCGCCCGTGCCCGATGTGCGGGACATTCGTCAGGATTGCCCTGAATCAATCGCGTTGTTGTTGGTGCGAATGATGGCAAAGAAACCAGCCGAGCGACCCTCGTCGGCAGCCGATCTGCTCTATCAGCTTCAACGTCTGCGGTCCTCTCGCGGTGAAGCAAATTCGCCGCATGAGCAACTCGCTGCGATGGTTTCGCGAAGCGATACTGCGATCGACGATAAACTCTACCAAGCCACGTTTGATGGTGGATCGAGTCAAAGCGATTCGGAGGTGTATGCTGCCGTCGATATGGTGGAGGTGATGGACGAATTTGATTTCGGCTCACTTCCGCCGCTTGATACCGGTGGCAGTGGCGTTTTATCTGACTTTTCCTCGGCACCTTTAAATCAGCCAACAAGCAACATGCCAGCGGCAGGAGTCCGCCCAGCCGCAATCCCCAGAACAGCTCCAACGTCTGCCAGTCAACCGGAAAAGAAAAGTGGTTCTGATGGGCAACTCGTGATGCTCGGCATTGGGTTGGCCGTGGCCGTACTGGCGCTTGTGTTGGTCATCGGAGTCGCCGCGTACACCATCTCGAAACCTCTCCCGCAGACCGCCCCCAAGATTAAGGCTATGGAAGACGGTAAGGGTGGGAAGGTATTCATTGTCGAATGAATTTACTTCTGCTGGAGCGTGGCCTTCACCCTGATCACCAAGCGAGCAATCCCACATTGTCGAACACCTCCCCCCAATCTGCGAGCCTCGTTCTCTCAACCGGTAGCCGCGCCGGTTTGGTGGCGTCGATTCATCGCGGTTACTATTTGGTGGGACGCAATGGAAATTGCCAGATCCGCCCCAAGTCTCGTTCGGTTTCACGCACCCATTGCTTGCTCTACTACGGTATTGACCCGCCTGAATCCCTCGATCCAAATCAACCGCTGCCCGCACCGTCAGTCGATGCTGCTAAGAAACCGATTCCTCGCTTTTTCGTGATGGATTTGAACAGTGCAGCAGGCACGCGTTTGAACTTCTCCAAAATCCCACCGCGGCAGTGGGTTGAGGTTGCAAGCGGGACGCAACTCCGCTGTGGCAAGATCGCTTGGCGGGTGATCATCGAAAACCAGCCTGTTGCCGTTGCACCTGTCGAGCCTGCCCAGTCGCCTGCGATTAAATCACGTACGATCGCAACTCCGCCCTCGCCTCCTGTCGTTCCCCGTCCCGAATTGAGTGTGGCGGCAACGAGCCCGCCTGAAAACCTCACAAGCGAACCGAATCTACTGGGGCCGCCGCCGGTGGTTGTTCCACCATCAGCACCAGTTCTCAATCAAGCCGATGCCCTCGAATCTGAGTCGATAGCCGATCCAGGCAGCAGCGGTGATGTTGATATTTCTCCTCGTATGTTGCAAGGCGAAGCGTGGCAGGAGGCGGATGTCGCCGCATTCTTAGCAGCGCATGATGATGTTGATCGTCAAGCACGTTATGACAGCATCCGAGCTAGCGTTCAGCGTAAAACCGAGAAGACGCAGCAGTACGGACTCGACGAGGTCTTGGACGGATCGCTGAACGAATCCGAGACCTTCATCGGCGAGTCAACATCGGATATCAACCTGGCGACCGCTGACACGCTGGTGGAAGAATCCGTTGAGACCAAAACAGCAGTACCCGATCCAGAGAAACTGCTCAGTCCGGCTGAACGCAAAGCCATCGCTGCTCGCGAAAAGAAAGAAGACAAGCGGAAACGGGCGGCTGACAGACGTGCCGCCGCCAAAGAGGCTTCGGCGCGTCGTGTCGCCACACTCGATGGCGAGAATCCGCTCGTCACCAAGCTAAAACTAGCCTTCGCAGTAGTGCTCACCCTAGCGGTGCTCGGTTTCAGCGCGTATCAGTTCATACAGTTTCGTTCGGGACCACCTCCACGTGTTGTTGATGGAATCGATTGACACAATGCCTCCAAACGATTTCATCGGACACGGCTAGCCGAAATGCAGCTCATTGAGCACGCCGATGAGAGCTGAACAAGCTCGAGATTGAGTGCGGATGACCGTCTCAGCGGCGCGGAGAGTGTGGTCGATGGCTTGGGTGTATCGCGAATCGGGTTGCAGACGTGAGAGTCTGAGCAGTAGCGTGGCTGCCGCTGCGTTGCCGCTAATCAAGGATCCATCATGCCAATCTTTGTTGCGAGTGATCAGTGGCTCGGCGTCTTGGGCGGTGTAGAAAAAACCGCCCTCCTCGTGATCCATGAATCGCTCGACGACTTCGTCTGCTAAATCATAAGCATCCGACAGCCAATGCTCATCTTGAGTCGCTTCATGGAGATCCAACAGCGAAACGGCGAACAGGGCATAGTCGTCAACGAACGCAGTTCCATGAGCCGTGCCGTCACGATAAACATGCAGTAACTGTCCAGATTCGTTCCGCATTGAATCGAGCATAAACGTGGCAACGCGCACGGCAGTTTGGATAAAATCGTCTCGTTGCGTCGCCACGCCTGTGATCGCGAAGGCACTGATCGCCAGTGCGTTCCAGGCTACCACGATTTTATCATCACGGCCGGGTTTGACTCGTTGCTCGCGAATCAATCGCAAACACTCGCGGTCGTCAGCGAGTTCACTCATGAGTTGTTCGACCGATCGGTTGGACTGGGTTGCCCAGTCGCGAATCGGATTTGGCAAATTTGCGATTGAGTGTCCTTCAAAGTTTCCTTGCGGCGTGATGTCGTAGATCTGACAAAAACGCTGCCCACGTTCCTCGCCGAGCACGTTTATGATCTCGTTGGGATTCCAAACGTAGAACTTGCCTTCGACCCCCTCACTATCAGCGTCCTCGCTACAGTGGATACCGCCGCTCGCGTCGATCATGTCGCGTTGCAAATAATTCAGAATTTCGATCGCGACGTCGCTATGTCGAGAGTGGCCGGTGAGTTCGCTGGCGCGTGTGTAAACAACCGCCAACAACGCGTTGTCGTATAGCATCTTTTCAAAGTGCGGCACCAACCAACGTCCGTCCACGCTATAGCGAGAGAAACCGCCACCGATGTGATCGCGGATACCACCGGCGGCCATTTTGTCGAGCGTTAACTGCACTGCGTCGACCAAGCGAGTGTCACCAGTGCGAGCGGCCACACGTAACATCAACTCCAAATCCGTGGCGTGTGGAAATTTGGGCGCAGCGCCGAACCCGCCCCAATTTTGATCGACAGACTTTAGCAATTGTTCGATTGCCACACCTACACGATCACTGCCGGGAAGGATGTCGGCGGTGTCGCCCGTGCCAATCGCAAGTTGCCTCAGCGCCGTGGTGATTTCGGCAGCGTGAGCGGAAATGTCGTCCCGTCGATGGCTCCAAGCGTCGACAAGTGCGTCAAGCACCTGAGGGAAACCGGGCATGCCGCCACGCGGCGTCAGCGGCCAGTACGTGCCAGAGTAAAACGGTCGCGCATCGTGATCCAAAAAAACGCTCATCGGCCAACCACCGTGGCCGGTCATCAACTGCACCGCGTTCATGTAAACCTGATCAATGTCCGGTCGCTCTTCCCGATCGACTTTGATGCACACGAAGTGTTCATTGAGATACGCACCGACTTCTTCGTTTTCAAAACTCTCGTGGGCCATCACATGACACCAGTGACAGGCTGCGTAACCGATCGACAAAAAGACCGGAACGTTGCGAGCACGCGCCTGCTCAAACGCGGCCTCACTCCAGGGTATCCAATTAACCGGATTGTGTTGATGCTGCAGCAGGTAGGGGCTGAGTGAAGTAGCGAGTAGATTCGGCATGGATTTAGAATTCAGGGTTGCGACGGTGGGTCATCGGAAGACTGATGACGATGTATTCGACAATGTCGCCAAATCGATAGCCACCGAGCTGCGTCGCCTTTAAGATTTTGTCGATAGCGCACTGATCATCTTTATTTAGTCCGCGACCCAAGGCGTAGATCATTAACGACTCGACAAGCGATTGGGCAAATTCGCGATCGTGCTGTTTTAGCATCGTTTTAAGTTCCCGAACACCGTCGAAGGACTCACCCGATAGCGTTCCAAAGGCGTCGATGGGGATGCCGTTTTCGGTATCACGCCAACGACCGATCGCGTCATAGTTTTCCAGTGCGAATCCAAGTGGGTCCATTTTCGCGTGGCAACTCGCGCACTGCGGATCGCGCCGATGTTGTTCTAAACGAGCACGTGTCGTTTGAGGTTGGTCGGACGCCTCAGTCGCTTCGAGTGGCGGCACGTTCGGTGGCGGTGGCGGCGGAGGACTGGCTAATAACACTGAGGCCACAAACTTGCCGCGTTTGGGAACGTTTGTGCGGGCGGGATCGGAAAGTAACGTCAACACTGCTGCCGACGTTAGCACGCCTCCACGCACACCACGCATCGCCGGATCGAGTGTGATGCGAGTGAGCTGATCGCGATCTGGTTGAGGAAGCCCGTAGTGAGTCGCCAGTGGCGGGTCGATGTACAAGTAATCCGCGTCGATCAATTCCAAAATCGACCGATTCTCTCGCACGATCTCGTGAATCGTCGCTCGCACTTCAGACTTCATCGAACGTTTCAATTCATGGTTAAACTGTGGAAACGTGCTGGCGTCAACCGGATGCGATTCTAGCTCCGAGAGCGATAACCATTGTTCAAAGAATGCAGTGAGCAATCCGTCCACTCGATCGTCCCGCAGCATGCGGCGGGCTTGCTCGCGAAGCATTTGATCGTTCGATAGTTTTCCAGTCGCAGCGATGTTTCGCAACTCAGCATCAGGTGATTGCGACCACAAGAAAAAACTCAATCGAGTCGCTAAGTCGTGATCGTCCACACGGTAGACGGTATCCGCGTCAGCGTTTGCAACCTCCGCGCGCAATAGGAACCGAGGTGAGATCAAAATCGAAATCAGCGGATAAGTCATCGCTTCGACGTGCGATTTGTTTTGCTTGATCGCGCTATCGTAGATCGTCAGCCAACGCTCGATCAATGTGTCATCTGTGTCGAGCGGTCGACGGAACGCGCGACCAGCGAACTCGATCAGCGCCGCACGGGTTTGCGAACGATCTGGACTCGGTTCGTGCGGCTTGCGAATGAAGATGGCATCGTAAGCGTTGTTCCCTGCGCTCGCAGCCACGACCAAATCATTGATCGCTTGCTTGGCCGCCTGATAATACTGTGTCACCAAGACGGTATCGAGTTCAAGCGCCGAGGCATTGTTGAGGAACCCGTAACTGTTTGGATCGGGCGGGAAATCGTCGGCAATCTCGATAGGCATCCCGAGTAACTCGGACAGACAACGGTTGTACTCCAACCGATTCAGACGACGCACGCTTGGTTCGCCGGGATCCAGTTCGCCACCGCAGCGATCTTCGCTCAGCGTGCGATTGAGAAACTCGAGTAATAAGTCGCGTTGTTCGTCATTGGGTTGCGGTTTGTCTTCGGGAGGCATTGACCCCGCTTCGATTTGATCACGAACGCGCTCCCACAACTCCGCGTTCTCTGCGATCAAACGCGGGTTCTCGTCGGTTTGCAAATCAATCTCGGCCGAAGGATCGACTTTGCCATGACAGCGAAAACAATACTTGTTGAACAGTCCCAAAATGCTTTGGTCGAAGGACTGTTTTGTCTTGTCAATTTCTGGTTGAGCATAAGCGGGTCGGACAGCACTGATGATCAACACACAGGCAACACACGCGACCGCGAAACGTGGCGACGGGTTCACGACAGATCGAGCCTTCCCGTGCTGTCGCCAAACTTGCCACGATTCACACCGGCGCGCTGTAGCATGTCGACGTAGACGTTGCAGATCGGCGTTTTCTTTTCGAGTTTGATGTGTCGATTGCCGGTCAAGGTTCCGCCTGCACCACCGGCGATTAAGACCGGCAAGTCGTCGTGATTGTGTTTATTTCCGTCGCTTAGGCCGCTGCCGTATAGCAACACGGTGTTATCGAGCAGAGTGCGTTCGCCTTCTTGGATGGCTTGCATCTTTTCGAGCATGCGTGCAAACAGCCGCATGTGGTGTGTGTTGATCGCGGTGAGTTGGTCGAGATTCTCTTTGCGTTTTTCGTGATGCGAAAGCGAGTGGTGTGCAGACTTGATATCAATCTCGCGATACTGGCGACCGGACTTCTCTTGCGAGAACATGAAAGAGGCCACACGAGTCGCATCGGTTTGGAAAGCGAGCACTAACAAATCGGTCAGCAACTCAACGTGTTCGGGATATGATTCAGGAATCCCACGTCCATCCGGGATCGAGACTTTGACCAGCTTGCTGAATCCGTCGGGGCTGTGGTCATCAAGCTCATCGCCAAACGATTCGGCGTGATGCGTTAAGGGGGATTCATTGGCACCGGCGATGCGTCGTTCGACGGACCGTAGACCTTCGAGGTATTGTTCGAGCTTGCGGCGGTCTTCAAAACCTAAACGACGCTGCAAGTCACGCGTGTCTTCGCGCACGAGATCGAGCACGCTGCCTTCCAAACTGTCGGCGTGTAGGGAAGCCGAACCGGGTGCGTCACTGAAAGGTTTCCGCTGTGGCGTTCCGCCAGCGAACAACCGATCAAACACCAATCGCGGATTGACTTCGAGCGGAGCGGGCGTGGTGCGGCTCCGCCATGACATGTGCGATAGGTAGGTGCCGCTGTAACCGTGATCGCCGCGATGCGAAGGATCGATGCCCATTGCGAGCGAGTCCACGTTGGTCCGCACGCCGATTTCGCGAGCGACGAGTTGATCGACCGAAATGCCGCCGACTTCCGGTTCTTCAGAGTGCTTGCATTTCTTGCCGACGAGGAACCCTCCCGTAGATGGTTCGTGGCCAGCGCCTTTGCCGATACAGTGATCGGCGGCCAGATTGCTGATGACGGTGACGTGGTCTTTGACTGTTTCAAGTGGCCGCAGGATTGCGGGTAGTTTGTTGAGCGTTCCCGAATCGTCAGGCCGCCAATTGTCCATGACCACGCCGTTGGGGACGTAGAAGAAACCAATCCGCGTGGGCGGAGCAGCACCAGCAGCAGAGCCAGCCATGGCGTTGAGCGAGGGTAGAGCGATGGCGGTACCGAGACCGCGCAGCATGGTTCGACGAGAGAGTGCGAATCGCGACATGATGACCGGCGGGGTGGGAGGTGGGGAAAGGCGGGAGTCGTTGCCGACCTCTGCATTGTATGGCGAAGAAACCCAGGTGGCTAGCTGATTTCGCCGCTGGGGGTTTAATGTAGCGGAACTCGTCAAGAGTTTCGTTGGATAGGTGAGACCGCCTATTAACCCGAAAGGGCATGAGGGTTACCGATTCGCCTGGAACTCGTTTCTTGACCGGAAAAGCCCGTTGAAAACGAAAGGTTAAGCCATCCAGGCGACTAGTGATCGGGTAAGATGACTTGGATTAACAATCAATGACCGATGCCCTTCCCCAAACCAACTATGCCTTCATCCAGCGAGACCGAATCTGCGATTGACGAAAAACGCCGCACGCCGAGTAGGCACGTGAACTGGCGCACGACGGTCTACGACAAGGTTTCGGGTTTCTTTTTGACGCTTGTTTTGTTTCTCGGTGTGATCGTGTCGGCCATGTTTTTGTTGTGGACGCTCAGTCGCTGGGCAATGCAGGACGAGATTCAGCATTCGCGTCCGTTGCGAACGGAGTTTGTGGAAGGCCCCGAGCCGGGCAACGAGAATGATTTTGAAGTTCCGTCCGAGGCTGAAGTGGCGGAACTGATGCAACCTTCGTTGCAAGAAACGCTGACGGCCGTGGAAGCAGCAGCCAGCGAAGCCGCGTCGTCGCTGCCCGATCAACGCTACCGGAATCTGCCCTCCGAGTAGGCGAGAGAGCAGGGCAACTGAGACAATCGACACACACGCGAACCTATCACAACCAATCTTGTCACAATGCCAGAGCAGAGATTTTGATTCGGGTTGAGTTGACACGGCGATCGCCGATCACTTAGGCCCGTTGTTGATTTGGTTAGTTTAAGTTGGTGGATCGTCTCAACACAGCGGCAACTCGGGTGGGAGCAGCCGGGGACGAAGTTTAGGATTCGCACCAGACCACCCGTCGGATCCGTTGGACCAGACCACGTGCCACCTCGCATCGTTGGCTGCCAGTACACTGTGAATACATTCAAATCAATCGAGCGAAATCGAACGCACGTTCGCGGCAATTGTCACATCAGTTTTCTGGCGGTAGAGCCGAACTGATGCGCCAGCGTCCAGGTTTACCGACCTGATGGCCATTCGAAAGTGCGTGCCGAATTTCCGCAAATCAATCGACTGCCGATCTGCCCGTTTCCAAACTCAATACGTGTGCCGGAGTGGTCTTCGCTCCGGCACACGCTTGGTTTGCCTCAACGTCAAAACCACCATGCTCGACTTGGATCTATTCGATGCGCTCCGCCGAACCACGGCAGTAGACTCAATTGAAGCAGTTTCGCCGGCGCTCATTCCTCAAATGTGCGAACTCGGAAATGCACCCTTTCACGCACGAGTCCCATTTTTTCACGGTGTCTTGCAACTCGCCGAAGCCGAAACTGCCTCGGTAGAACTCCGCTGCGCCGCGTTGGCAGTGATCGCTGGTGCTGATGGTTTCCGCGCCCGACGGTTCTTGATTGCACAGTTATCCAGTGAGCATCCCGCCGTCCGCCAAGCTGCGGTCGACGCAATCTCACGCTGTCAGATTACTCCAGGTGTGCTTGCTCACGCCTTGTTTCATGGCCAAGATGATGTTCGGACCGCCGCCATCGAAGTCGCCAGCGACACCATTGCGGACGCGGTGCGTGAGGATTGCGCGTCCGATCTACTGTTGACGCTGATGGCAGATTCGGATAATCGGGACAAAGTCTGGAAAACCCTCTCCGCTCACTCATCCCTTTCATTTTCTTTAACGTTGCTGCGATCGTTGCATCACGGCGGCGTTGTCAGCGACGAAGAAGCTCACAGCTTGGTCGGCAAACTTTGCCGCCAAGGCATGTTTGCGACCTTACTCAACGAATCGGACTCGTCGTTGCCTGGCCAACATTCCGTCGAATGGTTGACCGAGTTGTTTTGGAACACGGGCGGTAGCGACGAATTCTTTGCTAGCCTGAAGGAGTGGATGCGGATGGACAACGTCCCTTCGTTCTTAAACAGCTATGCGGAACTTTGTGCGCGACTCGCCTCACGCACGGGCGTGTTCTGCCTTGGAGCGATCGAGGTTTGCGTGCTCGGTGAACTGGATGGCATCGCCACGTTGATCCGCCACGGTGTCCCCCGCGAAACACTTCGCACTGCGATCGGCCAGCTCTATCGGTTTGGCCAGCAGGTTTCAGAGGCAAATCCGCAAGTCTTGAAAAGCATCTTGGCGTCGGAATTTTGTCGCCGTCCGTCTGGCCAACTCGACCTGTGGTTAATCGGTGCGTTGATGCATCGCAGCCGCACGCAAGGTTGGTCGTTGTTACTAACCGTCGTCAGCTACGAACAATTGGTCGCCGGTTTCTGGGAAGATCCTGCGGACTCTGCCAAGATTTTTGTTTACGTAGGTGCTGGCGAACAACGCGATCAATTGATCGAACGCATCTTTGCGGCGCGGCGACGCGATCCCTTTGTGCTGGCCATCATGTTATGCACCATGCCAACCGAAACCTCTGTGTTGACCGATGCAGCAACGTCTCGTGATGTTGTCAAAATCCTGATGCAGCTCAATGAGTTTTCTGCGCAAGATCAATGGAAACTGAGCGTGAATCGGACACGCTCGATCGCTAGTTCTTTGGCCGATCGCCTACGGACAGGCAGCGATGGTGGAATCGACGAGTTGATCGCGTTTTTGAATCAGTGGCTCACTCCAGCCAAAGTTGATTCGGATCAAGAAGACGATCCCACCACTGTCGCCGGACAACTCTCATGCTTCGCTGTGGGCGTCAATGTGTTGTGGGAGTATGCGACAACGTTGGATCTAGAACCATTCGTCGGCCGACTGGTTGCGGGATTGAATGATCGTGCGATGCTGCATTTGGTCTACATGATTCCCTATTGCAGCGGTTTGTCTTACGGATTTGAAATGTGTTTGGCGAACGGTTTGGTCATCCATCGCGATCCACTGGTTCGTGATTGGGCGATCGCTCGCGTGCCGGATGAGACATCAGTCAGGCAACGACCAGCGACTGAAGCGGGCAAACGGGCACCCCGAGCGGTCGGTAAAGTCGTGCCTTGGAATGACAGTGAACGGGCCAAAGTGCTCGCTTCGCCATCCGCTGATCTATTTAATATCCTCAACACGGTCGGTGTGGTCGGACGCAGTGGCGTGGCCGAAACGCTGGCCTCCCGTGTGCCGACGAAATCAATCGATGAGACAGCGGTGATCGCGGCGGCGCTGTTGGCGTGTGGCGATGAAGTAGATGCATGCGTCGAGGTTTTTTCACGAAACGATGAGCAAGGCAGCGTCGACGCCGATGAAATCACCGCATTGCTGCGTGATCTCATCAGCGCTGAACGGGCTGGTGACGTGTCAGACATGGAAACAAGCACACTCGCATTGGCATGGTTGTATCCGTGGGAAGCGTTCGCGTTTCGATTTGGTGAGCGTGAGTTGAAGGGACCGCCTACAGTCTTGTATTGGTTGCGATTTGCAGACAAATGTCGCTCCGTACTACTAGGCCATCGAATCGCGACGAGTGTTGCTCGCACGATGGCGTTATGGATCGCACGTGAGCGATCACGCGCGGCGAATTTGTTTAACTGCGACGTGGTTAACGAACTGATTAACATGTTGCCGACAAATCTAGGCGTGCCCGCAGCGGGCTTACTCGTACGCGGGTACCGAGCTGGGTTTGTGCGCGTCGTGGAAATCTCGGTGAGCGAACGTATCGAAGTCTTGTTTCCAGAATTGACCGATGAAGTCCGGATGGTTTTTTTGGGCTGGATCGAGGCACCGATGAGTGGCACGTTGCGAGTGCAAACCCGTGCCGTTCGCCGCGATACGACCGTGGACGTTGCCGCCTCGATTGCCCGTTCAACCGATTTGCAACAACTCGCTGTGTGGTTGGCTGATGCTCACACAGGAGTCGTGGAAGATGCGATCGTGCGGTTGATTGAATTGGACGCGGCGGGAATGCGGGTGCTGATCGCGGGACTGTCCGCACAACCGCCGCTGCCTTGTGCGACCGTGATTGCCGAATCAGTCGAGCTATGGCCGTCCGAGTATCTGCCAGCGGCGATCGAGTTGATTGATGCCGAGCATTCAATGTCGCCGCTGCTGCGTTTTTTAGTCGCCGTGGGAGTGCTGGGAGTAATTGATGCCGATCAACACGAAAGCTTGCTCGTGAAAATCAGCCGGTTGTTGCTATTGCCGTGCGATACGTCGTGGGTGCAATCCGGTGACATGGACCGCTTGTCAACATTGATTCCCGAATCCGATCGTTTGTCGTGGATGAAACAGTGGCACACATCATCGCATCCTCATGTCTATCGGTGGGCAGTGAACACGTTACTCGACGCGGCATCAGTAAACGAGGTTGGGGCACACTTGGAACAGTTTCTGCGATTGGGTAGCGGTCGTGATGAAAAACTCCGCTTGAAGGTGGCTAGTGCGTTATGGGCGACCGGCAACCACTGTGGTCTGCCGCTGTTGATCGCGGCGGCGGTGAAAGCGAAATTTGAACGAAGCATCGTAGAGCCGTTCAAGCACTTGCGTGGAGAACTGGCACCGCTCACCGTACACTCGTTGCTGGCGGCGGGACCGAGCCATGTCGCTGAATCAAATGTCGTCAAGCTGGCGACGTCTGCCTTCGATTCGAACCAACCGGTTACGTCGATGGAAGTGGTGTTACACGAAGCGGTCGATGATGACTCACGGCGAACCGCTGCGATGCTGATCAGACACGGCATCGGTCGCGAAGACAAACTGCAACGGATCGCTCACGTGTTCGCGCGCGGCGTGCAACTGGGCCGCGAACTGACAGGGCGATTGTTTAAAATTGAAATGATTGGCGGGGATGCGTTCGGCTACACACGATTGACGGAGGATCGCATCTTTATCAATCCGATACCGCTGCTCAAAGGAGTTGCTGGCGGTAACGATATTGTTGAAGGCTTGATTTTGCATGAGTTCGGCCATCATCTTTATCACAGCGAACCACGTGCTCAAGAAATTTGGAAACAGGCTGATCGCGATGGCCTCGGCAGACTGCTCAACGTCGTTGCCGATGAGCATCTCGAACGAAACCTGCGTGCCGTCGATGTCGTGTTCGGAAATCAATTGAAACGGCTCGGAGCTTATGTGTTCAACCGTGGTGCAACCGACTTCGCGGTTCAAGATTTGATTGAGTCGCTTGCCTGTTCGACGCTTGCCGTGCTCAGCGAACATTCGCCAACGGTCAGTCGTGATCCGTATTGCATTCGCATTCAGGGCGGTTTAACGCTGCAAACATTGGAGAAACGCGGCCAGAGTTTTGCGAGGTTCTTCCGCGCCTTGCGACTCGGCTTGGGCAATCGGCACGATGATCCGAAAGTCGCCGAGGCCTTGGCGTTGTTCGGCAAATCGTTTCGTCATCTCGACATGGCCGGTTTGATGAAAATTGTCTACGAACTGCGCCGGATTTTTGCCGAGGACGCGAACTTGATTCGTTGGCTGAACCAAGACACTTTGTGTGATGATTCGGCAGCGGATATCGAGATCGCTGCGGACGGTTTGGACAGTGATGACATTTGGCGTGAAGTGATGCGGGTGACACGACCTCCCAGTGGTGACAAAGACGGCAAATCGGGCGGACGGTTGGTGATCAACGTCGGTGACGACGTCTCATTCAATACCATCCATCGCGTCGTTCGCATTCCGCACGATCCAGAAGCTCATCGAAAGCTATCTGTCGTCGTGGCTCGGCATGCGCGTCAGTTCCGAGGTTTCTTGGCTGATCTCGGCGTCTCGCATGTCGCCATCACGCGGCGGACCGCGGGACGTCGGGTTGATCGTGGGCGAATGTTAGATCTGGTGCTACATCATGATCCACGAGTGCTGATTTCGCGCCAGCCAAAATTCAACAACGATTTGTTCTTAGCCGTCGTCGTGGATTGTTCTGGCTCGATGCAAGTTGATGACAACATTGCCAAAGCGAAGCTGTTTGCGGCGATGATTGCCGACGCGTGTCGCAACCTTTCGGGAGTCGATACCCGCTTATTTGGTTTCACCGATGAGGTGATTTACGATTGCGGTGATGCGTCGCGACCGTGTGTCAGTAAACTCAGCGCCGGTGGTGGTAATAACGATGCCGCCGCCTTGTGGCATGCGTCTGAAGTGGCGATGCAATCACGACGTGCAGCCAAGGTGTTGGTCATGATTAGCGATGGTTTGCCGACGGAGTGTTCGACGACGGCCCTGCGATGTTTGGTAAAACGTCTCTCTCGGCAGAAAGGTCTGGTGTGCGCACAAGTCGCCGTGCGTCCGCTCAGCGAAAAGTGTTTTGAACATTATATAGAGTTAACAGAATCCGACACGTCTGTCGCCGTCCGCCGCTTTGGCGGGATCGTCGCCGGACTCGTACGAAAGAGCATGCAATCACGATGACGAAATGGAATATCGACGACTTGGCCATTGGCCAGAAATACGAAGCGAGGTTTTGGGCGAACCCGGTCGATGAATCAGGGTTTCGCTTCCGAACGATGCACCTGAACGGTCGCAAGGCACCGAAGGTCGTGTTGGCTGACGATCCGCGAATCGTCCCTGGCGTACCGTGCAGTGTGCGAATTACCGCGATCAGGAAACCGGCGCGGGAGGATCGCGGAGCGATCGAAGTCGAATTCATTCGCCAAATGCAGTTTCGGCTCGAAGGCGTTTACCTCGATCCGTTGGTAGCAAAGAAGTTGCAAGTGTTACTTGAAAGTGGTCTGAATATCTTGCTTGATGGTCCGCAAGGTTGTGGCAAGACAGTGACGGCTCGATCGATCGCGGAAACGCTCGGGATGCAGTTTGTGTTCTTCAATTGCGGCGCAGTGATTGATGCCACCGATTTTCTAGCAACGGTGCAGGTCCGCGCAGCCGAGAATGGTTCGCCCGTCACGGACTTTACGAAAACAGAAGTGTTGACAGCGTTGGAAGAAGCGATCGCAAATCCTGGTCGTCGTTACCTCGTCTTTTTAGACGAACTGAATCGTTGTCCTGAAAGTGCTCGCAACGCGTTGATGCCAGCATTGGATTCATCACGTCGTTTGTTTCATCCAGTCGAGAATCGGTTCATCGAGATCGGCAATAATGTGCAGTTCATTGCGGCAGTCAATCGAGGCGGCGAGTTTTCGGCGACGTACGGTATCGACGCGGCGCAGCTCGATCGGTTTGCGCCGTTACAAATGAATTATCCGCCAGCCGAGGAAGAGGCGAAACTGTTGCAAATCCGACATCCCGAATTGAGTAAAGCTTTGATCAAACGGATCGTCGACTTAGCTGGCAAGGTCCGCTCGTCGAACGAAATTTCCGGTGGCTTGTCCGTCCGCGCCACTGATGAGGTATGCATGTATTTGAAACACCCGTTGTTCGCAGAGCAACCGCATCAAGATCTCATGGAGGTTCTACAATCATCCTTCTGTGGTCGTTTCCCAGGTCGTTGGGATGACGTCACGACTGACGCCGGTGCCGTTTGGAACTTGCTACAAGCGAGTAATCGAGAGCGATGATTGCAACAAAGCACCTTCGACTTCATTAAAGCTTTCGTAGCCATTTACGCGCGGCGGACCGTGTCTGACTTGGCCGCAAAACCCAGGCATCGTTGTGATTGCGAAAACCAGTGCTGGCATAAACGATGTTGTCTTGTGAAATGAGCGGCTCCAAAAACCGCCGCACAGCGTCCGAGCCAATTCCTTCGGAACAGATGAACTGCGGACGATTGCCTAATCGTTTCAGCCTAACGCGAGCCGACTCGGTGTCGGAATTTGGAAACGGCCAACGCCGCACACCGTCATAATGGCTGTAGATAAAGAACCCGCACCAAAGTGACGCGGTTTTGTCGTCATGCAGTCCCAGATAGTTACACGCGATGGCACCTCGAGAAAAACCGCACAAGACAACGCGATCTGGATCACCACCATATTGGCGACACACATTGTCAATCGCTTCACGACAATATCGCAAAGTGGGCTGCGGATCATACGTCGGTGCGTTGCCCCACCAAGTCAATGCGAGATCATCGCTGGTCTCGTTGATATAGGGTAAGCTCACCCAGATATAATCTTGACCGGCTGACAGACCATAACCCAGCTTACAACTTTCGGGGCGTCCGTCGCAAACATCGCCAAACGAGTTTGCATAGCTGCCATTCCCATTCCATTCCACCAAAACAGGATATTTTGTGCCATCGTCTCGCCAATTTTGTGGCAGATAAAGAACATGATAAACCGATGTTGGTGGCCAACCCTGGCAAGTTTGCTTCACCCGACATCCAACTTTCGGCGGTCCGTCGATAATATCCGGTATCACCAAGTCAGCGGCGACGGCACGAATATCTTGCGGTTTGTCCGCCCAAGCAATGGTGATGCTCTCCGTCGTCTGAGACAGAAGTACACAACAAAAAATGATCGGCAACAGATGGGAGTTCATCATTATCAGAGATCAATGTGGTTGATGTTCCGAGTTTACGATTCTACTGCGGTTGATCATCGTTTGATTTCAATCTTTCCGAGTAGACTCGTGCGACGTCGGCCATGTAGTGTGTGAAATCAGTGTCGGCGGCTTTAGCCAGATGCTCTTTGGCGAGTTTGGTGTCGCCTTCAGCGTCGGCGATCAAACCGCTATACAAGTCGCCGTAGAATTCAGCAGTGGCATGCGACGTTGTATTGCGAGTCGTTTGAACGGCCGCCTTGATCGCAGCGAAATCGCCACCCGGTAAACGCTGTAAAACTTGCTCCATCGGAATACGGGCGTCACCGGGGGCTGGCAACAGAATCTTTCTCGCCTGATCAACGTCTTTCGACTTGGCAACGCAGAGGAAATGCCAAGCCGCGTTTTCGACATCGTGTGGATTGACGACGCGATGTTTTTCAAACAGCGCAGCGGCATCATCGAATCGACCGACAAAGAACAACGCGATTCCGTGCTGCCAAAGATACGGTTCGGATTCGGGACTGAGCTGAATCGCCCGTTCAAATTGCTTGACCGCTTCATCGCATCGGCCATTACGAAGCAGTGCATCACCGTATTGGACCAACGCATTCGACGATGACACATCGGCCCCGGCAGCGACCAGTTCGCTCGCCCGTTTGACGGCGAGTTGTCGGCGCGCGTCGTGCGAGGGGCTGTCTTGCGACCAAACCAATGAAGTGCCAATCGAGAGCGTGATCCAGCACGCCATTACAGAGACAACAGAACAGCAGAGTGGTTGCATAGATTTGCTTTTAATTGTGTATCAAAGGATTTAGCGGAAAATAAGTGGGATAGGCTTCCAGCCTGTCAATAGTGCCGTGACAGGCTGGAAGCCTATCCCACTTATTTTTGGCACGGATCTAAGGCGAAAGTCGCGTGATGTTCCATGACTGCAGGTCTGCGTTTCGTGCATACACGATCCGGTCATGCAGTCGGCTGGTGCGGCCTTGCCAGAATTCGATTCGTGTAGGCGTGACCGCGAAACCGCCCCAGTTATCCGGTAGTGGAATCGTGGTGTCAGGTGGGTATTGATCGGATAAGGTTTGCATGCGTTGCTCCAAGACTTCGCGTGATTCGACGACCGCCGATTGAGTACTGGCATGGGCACCGAGTTGGCTTTCTCGGGGGCGTGAATGGAAGTAGCTTTGCGAGCGATCACGTGAGATTCGCGCAGCACGTCCGCTGACGAGCACTTGGCGTTGCAGATGAGGCCAGAAGAAACATAGACTCACGTTCGGGTTGACGCTGATTTGTTGACTCTTGATTGAATCATAATTCGTAAAGAAAACAAATTGGGCAGATTCGATGCCTTTGAGCAACACGATCCGCGACGTGACGTGCCCATCCGTTGTCGAGGTCGATAGCGTCATTGCGTTGGGTTCGAACCACTCAGGGATGCCTGTCAGTGCTTCGTCGTTGCGAACCTCGTCTTTGGCGATCACTTCGCCGAACCAGTTTTCAAACTGAACCATGGGGTCGTCGGCAACGTCTTGTTCATAGAGGCCCCCCAGCGTGTAGTTCTGACGCATGCGGTCAATGAAAGTTAGCGGCGAGAGGTCTTTGTCTGGCGAGGACTTTTTTGGCGAATTCATGGTTTGATGATCAGAATTTGCAGTGAAGTGGGTGACGGTACGAGATTTCAGCGAGCGTTTTGGCGCGCCGCTTGCTATCTCATCAGAAAGTCTGTGCAGGTGTCTGCCAAGGTGGCAAGCTTCACGCGCGGAGGGTAGACGTGTTTTCTGTTAGGAATCTCATGCGTAATTCTCAAGTCGGCGATCTGTTAGTGGCCACCACCGAGGTCGACGGCACGATTTTGAATCGCGGCGTGTGTTTGCTCGTTTATGAGAATGATGAAACTGCCGTCGGTGTGATACTGAATCGTCCATTACAGACAATCGAAGTGCAAGCGGTTCAGGTCGATTCGTTGAGTGATGATAGTTCGCCTATGAACGGGGCTGACCAAGCCAATGGTTCGGGCACCCAGTCGAATCGATTGGCAGAGCATCTGCCGGAGATGAAATCGTCGACTGATAGCGAAAAATCACCACCGACAAAGGCCACGCTGGCAATCGTTGGCTCAGGGAACGACCCTGACGCTGGTAAAATTTTAGTCGGCAAATCGTTGCACTTTGGCGGGCCGCTAGCTGGACCGATCGTGGCCGTTCACGGGGCCGCTGAGCTTGCCGAGGCCGAAGCAGGCGAAGGTATCTTTGTAGCGGCTCAACGGGATAATTTGGAAGCGTTGTTGCGAGCGGGTCAACCACACCCTTATCGGTTGATTGTCGGGCACTTGGGTTGGTCGCAAGAGCAACTGTCCGCTGAGATCGAAGCGGGCGTGTGGCACCGGATGCCAGCGACGGCTGAGATCCTGTTGACGGCAGACGAGTGGTTGTGGCCGAAATTGATCCGCGCGGCGACGGCGGGCAGTTTGTCTCGATGGTTGGGGGCAACGCACGTTGCCGATGCGCACCTACTCAACTAAGATCAGTTCAGTATCTCATTTGCAATCTCGTTTTCGAATATCTCACGTGTCTGAACGTCCACTCTCCGGTTTCACCCCCTCAGGCGCTTCGAAGTGGCCGCGTTCGTCTCCGAGTACAAGTTCTTCTTTTGGAAAAGCCAGGCGTGCCAAACCAAAAGACGATGATGAGAAAGAGAAACCGTTTCGGATTCAAAAGCGACGTTTAGGCGAAATCAAATACATCCGCGATGATGGTGAGTTCGGATTTATCCAGGCTGAAGATTTCCGTGAAGACGTGTTTTTTCACAAGATGGCGTGGGATTCCGATCCGCGAATAGTGCCGCAAAACGAAATGTATGTCGAGTTTGAGCTAGATGACGAGCATTACGAGGCGACCAAGAAATTACGTGCAAAGATCGTGCGACCGACTCACCGCCCCGCTGGACGTAAACTGAAAGCGAGCGATTCGCCATACGAGATCGTATTTCATCATCCGCGTGCTCGGCGAAAACGTCCCACCTGGCGAGGTCCTGAGGCCTAGGACATGGGTTGGCTGTTTATTTGAATTCTTGCTCAAAAGCGGCGAAGTCGTCCCTTGGTTGGCCTTCGTCGACCGCTTCGAACTCCTCAACGGACTCACTCGCTTCATAGGCCTCACCATCGTCAAACATCGACTCCAGAGCGTCAATGGATTCACCCGTGTGACTCGATGCCCGCTGACCTCGGCCTGAGCCGCCGTCACCACGGTTGCCCAGCACCGCAGCAATAATCACCGATAGAATCAAACCAACAAGGAAAACGACCCAGCAGATGAAGAAGATCATGGGTGAGAACCGGAGCAAGTTAAAGGGAAGTGGTAAAAAACACTCCCTCAGTGTAATCAAGTCGGTAGTGCCTGTCGTCAATAAGCAAGGTACTGTTTCGCACCTGCCATAGCGAAAAGCGGGCGTGATCGTTACAAAGGCATTACAAGTCAGTTTATTATGGAGGATTGTAGTGACGTTACTGAAATCCGAATATCATCCCGGCGACTGGGTCATTTATCGCAAGCAAAAAAGCAGCACGGTTCCTGGACCGCGGGCTACCAATGTGCATGCGGCTAGCAAAGGGAATTTGTACCGGTACACGGTCGACAAGTTTTGGGTGATCGACTCGATCGAAAATGACGGCACTTTGCAGCTCCGCACCCGTCGCGGCAAACGCCATCGCGTCGCTCAAGACGATCCGCAATTGCGGAAAGCGAGAATCTGGGAACGATGGCTGCACCGCAGTCGCTTTGAGTCGATTGCCAGCACACCAGTGGTAAACGACGATTCTCACGATGTCGCGGGCGACAATTTAACATCCACCAAAGATTCTGAAAGTCACAATGCCGCGGCCTCTTGAACCCGATTCATTCGAAACCTCCGAGCGGCTGGAGGTAATCTACGAAGACAATCATTTGCTCGTTGTTAATAAACCGGCGGGATTGGCAACGATGGGTGACGGTGATCGCACAACGCTGCACTCACTCGCAGCGGCGTATCTCAAGGAACAATACAACAAACCGCATGCCGCCTATGTCGGTATCGTCAGTCGGTTGGATTCGATGGTGTCCGGTGTGGTGGTATTGGCACGGACCAGCAAAGCGGCGGCCAGATTGAACTCGCAATTTGCTGATCATGCCAAGCAACTCAATAGGAATTCAAGCGGATCAGCACGCCAGACGGTGGCGGTGCGGAAAACCTATTTAGCGGTGATTCGAGCCGAACCGCACCGAGAAGCACCGCTAGACGCCGAGGGCTGGCTCGAAGATGAACTCTACAAAGATGACCAAGCACATCGAATGCGAGCGGCGCGAGCACCGCGTGAGGATGCGAAACCTGCCTCACTGCGGTACCAAACTCTGATTGCGGAAGAACGACTTTCGATCATCGCGGTCGCACCGCTGACGGGACGCAAGCATCAAATTCGCGTGCAGTTTGCAGCCCGTGGCTGGCCGATTTTGGGCGATCGGAAATACGGCAGCCAAACGGTGTGGGCAGGCGGAGGGGCGTCCAACGGAATCGCGTTGCACAGCTTGCAATTGACCATCGAGCATCCAACTAAGAAAGAACAGATGACGTTCAAGTGCCCACCACCCGTAAGTTGGAATTGTGTGCGTTCGCGTGAACTCGAAGGCCGTATCCGAGCGATGCAGTGGCCGGAGTGAACTTTTTTGAGCGGTAGCAGAGGTCGTCAAAACGTTTGGCAGCCTAGCTGGAATGCGCCAGGTTGGTGAAAATCAAAATTCACGCGTCGGGGTAAGAAAAACACACCACTTGACGAGCCTTGCTACGATCAGCTCACAAGTTTATGCGAGCAACTCTTTGACCACGCTGCCATGCACGTCCGTCAGACGGAAGTCGCGGCCGGCGTGATGAAACGTCAATCGCTCATGATCAAACCCGAGCGTGTGCAAAATCGTGGCTTGGAGATCATGCACATGCACAGGATTTTCAACAACATGAAATCCAAACTCGTCTGTTGCGCCGTAGCTGATCCCTGGGCGAATACCACCGCCCGCCATCCACATCGTGAACGCTTGCGGGTGATGATCACGACCCGCCTTACGGCCTAATGCGGGGTTGGTTTCCACCATCGGCGTGCGCCCAAACTCGCCACCCCAAACCACTAACGTTTCGTCAAGTAAACCCGTGCGTTTAAGATCCGCGATCAAAGCTGCCGTGGCCTTGGCGGTGGCCTTGCAATTGTTTGTCGTGTTGCCTTTGACGTCGCTGTGAGCGTCCCAGCCCGAATGATAGATGTTGATGAACCGCACACCTCGCTGCACCATCCGTCGGGCCAGCAAACAGGCTCGCGCAAATGAATCTTTGTCTGGGTCACATCCGTATAAATCGATGGTCTCTTTTGTTTCGCCACTGAAATCCATCAACTCCGGCGCAGACGTTTGCAAACGAGCCGCCATCTCGTACGATGCGATACGGGTAGCGATTTCGGGATCATGGACTTGACCCAGACGCTCGGCGTTAAGGCGATTGATCAAGTCAAAACTGTCTTGTTGCAGCTCGGCGCTGAATCGTGATGGAGTGTTCACGTTTAAGATCGGTTCGCTACCACTGCGAAACTGCACGCCCGTGTATACCGTAGGCAGGAAACCGCTAGACCACAACGACGTGCCACCACTGATCCCATCGCCCGTGCTCATGACAACGAACGCGGGCAGGTCTTGGGTTTCCGAGCCAAGTCCGTACAAAGCCCACGAGCCGAGACAGGGCCGACCAGGCTGTGAAAATCCCGAGTTAAAAAAGAGTTGAGCAGGAGCGTGGTTGAATTGATCGGTGGATACAGATTTGATGAAACAAATTTCATCGGCCACGGCACCGAGTGGCTGCATCGGCGATCCCAGCAGGGCACCGCAGTCCCCGTATCGCTCAAACTCGAACTGCGGTCCCATCACAGCGGCATCGGGTTGGATGAACGCATAACGTTGATCACCGATCACAGATGGCGGCAGCGGTTTGCCTTCGAGTGTGCTGAGCGTGGGTTTTGGATCGAACAGCTCCAGTTGACTCGGGGCACCGGCCATGAACAGGTGAATCACGGCTTTGGCGCGAGCCGGAAAGTGCGGTTTTTTGGGAACCAGAGTCCCCGCTGGCTCATTCGCTGACGCGTGTCTGGTCAACGTGTTGGTGAGCAACCCAGCGGCTGCGATTTTGCCCAGTCCAACGCGACAATCGCTGAGGAAATGGCGACGCGAAACATTAGGCATTTGGTGTTGAAATGCGTTCATAGGTTCATGCTCAGTTTTTTGAAATCGACTCATCGAGGCATAACAACACGCGGGCGACGGCTACCCAGTCATGGTACTTTTTCTGGAACTCACACAACATCGCGAGTTCTTCGTCCGTTGGCCCACGCGTCAAAAGACAACGCATCCCGTACGTGATTTTCTCACCGACATCGCCATCGTAATCGGCCATCCGTTGGCCAAAATGAGTGGCAATCTCAACAAACATTGGGTCGTTCATCAGCGTTAGCGATTGCAGCGGCGTGTTCGAGACGTCGCGCTGGGCAATGCAGGCTTCGCCTGAACCAGCGTCAAAGGTAGTGAACATCGCGAACGGTGCGGTGCGTTGTTGGTATGTGTAGATGCTACGTCGAAACCGATCGACGCCCGCACTCGCTTTCCACGTTGACTTTTTGTAGTTGGCGGCTTGAGCAGCGTCAGGTTGCGGTGGACGCACGGGCGGGCCGAACATTTTCCGCTCGAGCAAGCCTGCCGCCGCCAACGAAGTGTCGCGAATAACTTCCGCTTCTAAACGCGATCGCGGGAAACGACGGAGTAGTCGGTCAGCCTCGGCATGATCACCCTGAGCCTCCATCGCCGAAGACTGACGATACGTGTCGCTGGTCACGATCAACCGATGCAGTTGTTTGATCTGCCACCCATTGTCCATCAAATCAACGGCCAGAAAATCGAGCAGTTCGGGGTGGGAAGGTGATTGACTTTGCATGCCGAAATCGTCGAGCGTCGACACAATCCCCGTGCCAAAGAACGCTGCCCAGTGGCGATTGGCGACGACGCGGGCCGTTAATGGATTCTCGCGAGAAACCAACCAGCGCGCAAACTCCAAGCGATTCTGCGGCGATGGTTGACCTGTGGCCTGCAGGGCCTCGGGCACGCGTGGCTCAACACGTTCTTTCGGTTGCGTGTATTCGCCGCGATGATGTCGATAGGTGGGCCGCGTGTGAGCGGCAGGCCGTTCACGCATGACCAGCGTAGGAACACCAGGTTCCGTTTGTCGCAACCGAATCCATTTGGCCGCCGTGTCGGCGAGTTGATCGGCTTGTTGCAGGAACGCGCCGCGAACGAGTGCGTTGGACTTTGCCGTTTGCAGGTCAAGCGAGTTCAATAATTCCGCATCGAGTAGAGTCGCCTTCGCGGTATCTCCGATCACGGACGTAACACTGATCCGAAACTTGCCCAGCGAACTGGCGAAGTGACGACCGAAGTGCATGCGGATTTCAAATGGCGTGTTGGCTGCGATCGGTTGTTGCAGTTCAAACACTGCGATGTGCGGTAAGCCAGCCCGTTCGGCCACCGACCATCCTGTTTGCAGATCGCCATCGACCGCCATGGCTGCTGAGCCTTGTTGATTACCGAAACTATTTTTGACGTACGTTTGCGATGCTGCAGCGACCTTCACCGATGTGGGTGCCGTCTCCGGTGCATCGTTTGTTAACGAAATCTCCAGTTCGCTTAGAAAGAAGTCTCCCTCGCGGCCTTCGTAATACGTCATACCGGGGCCAGCGGCAGGCAATCGTTCATCCGGCAGTGTTTCCAAACGAATCGCGGCGATGGTGGTACCCGTGGTGGGAAATTTTAGCGTGTAGATATCGTGTTTCGATGTATCACCAGCGGCGATGACGATCCCGTTCGGTTCTTGAGTGAGATAGGGCACATTGGCAGCTAACGAATCAGCGGTGAGCACGGTCCAAGTGGCCGATCTTTCTCGCTGTTGCATCCACCACTGTGAGAACGCTTCGTCGAATGTAGTGGGCGAGGGCTGGGTTGCGGTTGGCTCAGGCCAGTGCGATTCGAGTTCTGCGATGATTTGCTCCGCCTCGGCGAGGCGTTTTTTCTGTACTGCAAGAGACTCGTCGGTACGAATGTAGTAATTCGGTTCGTCGACGTTGTTGAGCAGCGCCAGCATGCCAAAGTAATCCTGATGCGTGATCGGATCGTATTTATGCGTGTGACATTGAGCACAACCGGTCGTCAGACCTAACCAAGTCGTACCGGTGGTGGCGACGCGATCGGTCATCGCGTGATAGCGAAACTCCAACGGGTCGATCCCGCCTTCTTCATTGAGCATCGTGTTGCGATGGAAACCGGTGGCGATGAATTGATCGGCCCCAGCATCAGGCAACAGATCGCCAGCGATTTGTTGGATCGTGAATTGATCGAAAGGCAAGCCATCGTTGATGGCTCGAATCACCCAATCGCGATAAGGCCAAATGCTGCGATCACGATCTTTTTCGTATCCGTTGGTGTCGGCGTAGCGCGCGAGGTCGAGCCAGCGACGCGCCCAACGCTCGCCGTAGCCATCGCTGGCCAACAACTCGTCGACCATCTTCTCGTACGCCTGTTGCGAGGGATCAGCAGCAAACGCATCGGCTTGCTCGGGCGTTGGTGGTAATCCGATCAGATCGAGATGCACGCGGCGAATCAGCGTCAACGGATCAGCGGGTGGCGAGCGGTGAAGTCTCTGGTGTCTGAGCGAGGCGTCGATGAAGTGGTCGACTGGATGCTGGCCGTCAGGCACGCTGGGTTTTTCCGGAGCGACAAACGCCCAATGCTCCTGGTACTGTGCACCCGCGTCGATCCAACGAGTTAGCAATGCGATTTTAGTTTGATCGAGCGGCTTGTTGGCTTCCGGCGGCGGCATTCGCAGTTCAGGATCGTCGGAGATAAGCCGCTCGAGCACGTCGTCAAAATCCGCTTCACCTGGCAGATCCAGCCTCAACCCTGCCTCCCGTTTTGCTTCATCGGGTCCGTGGCAGGTGAAGCAATGATTGGAGAGGATACCGCGTATTTCACCGTTGAAAGATGGTGATTCGTGAGTACGCGTTTCGGACTCGTCATTGGCGGTGATAGGCACGGTTGAAAATAGCAGCAGCGCCATTACGCTCAGTAATCGCAGATTCGCTAGAGATGTCCACAAAGAAAAGATTTCGTTTAAGCAGCGGTGAGAAGACATGGCAGCGAGTTAAACGCGGAGGAGGGGGGAGTTGGAGGCGTACGCCAACGCTCCGGCGGGTTGATTCATGGTAATCCAATCTGTATGGATATCCCAGGGCAACGCTGGGCAGATGCAAATGTCGTATGCAGAGAGCAGACGCTACCCGGCAGAAATTGCAAATTGCAAAATGAACATTGCAAGTTTCAAAATGCTTTGTGCTGGAAATTGTGGGCAATTTGTGATTTGCATTTCTAAATTTTCAATTTGCAAGCTCGACTTTTGTTTTGGTTGTGGCCCATTGCCAAGAAAATTTGCACCAATTGTATCAGCGGCGCAAAATTCGCTGCGAATTCGCTTCATGGGCTGGGAAGCGACCCACACTTTCGATTAGAAAATGCGACAATCCACTGAAACACATGGTGAGCCGACCGCTCATCCACCTCTGCAACGGGAAAAGGGCATTCATGCTGAAATTGGAATCACAGTCGGAAGAATCGGCACCCAAGCCGCACGAAAGCCGCTTCTATCACAACCTTGTGCCAGCCTACCAAGCGGTTTGGCCAGCGGTGGCGAAGCGTCGCATTCAAGCCAACTTAGCGGCTCTTAATATTGCTGAGGGCACCCAAATTCTCGAAGTTGGCGTCGGCACAGGTTTGTCCTTAGAAGCCTATCCACACCATGCTAACGTGCTTGGTGTCGATTTATCAGAATCGATGCTGGCCGAAGCCGAACTGCTGATCGTCAAAAACCAGTGGACTCACATCCACGTCCGCCCAATGAACGCGGAGGAATTGGAATTCGAAGATGCGAGCTTCGATTTAGTCACATCTTTTCATACGATCAGCGTGGTGTCGCAGCCAGAAAAGATGATGCGAGAACTCGTGCGCGTTTGCAAACCAGGGGGCAGGATACTGGTGATCAACCACTTCCGCAGCAAAAACCCGCTCGTCGCCCGGGTCGTCGATTCGGCGGGCGGGATCACTCGCCGGTTGGGTTGGCGAACGGACTTGGAAATCAATGAATTGTTGACCGAGCTGCCGATCGAAGTCGAGAGTTGCCACAAAAACAACCCCTTATCGCTGTTCCGCGTGCTGGTGGCCAAGCGGGTTTAGCGGGCAGCGGAACACTCGATTGCGAATTTCGCCTCAGCCTGTAAAACTATGCGCTCACCGTGATTGACTTGCGGTTCGCATTTTGCTGATTCTTTCCCTTGTTGAGTTGATCGCCACGTGTCTGTTCCCCCCGCCGTCACGCTTGCCGACGTATTCCCAGAAGAATTGCAGCATCTCGTGGGCGAGAATCAACCGCTCAACGAGTTTCTGTGGTTGGGTATTGGTGGCCCGGCCCGGTTTTTAGCCGAACCGGTAAAAATCGAGCAGATTTCGCAGCTCGTTTGTGCCGCACGCAAACATGACCTGGCTGTCCGCATTCTCGGCCATGGTAGCAATGTGTTGGTCCGTGAGGCCGGCTTCGACGGTTTGGTGATTTCACTCAGCGGCCCAGCGACCAGCGGTCTGTCGATTGATGGAAACCGACTGCGGGCTGGTGCCGGTGCGAAAATGACTCACGCGGCAATTAAGGCTGTCGGCGAGGGTTTAGGTGGTTTGGAACATTTGGTTGGTATTCCAGGTAGTGTCGGAGGTGCGGTTGTCGGCAACGCCTCCGCGGAAGGACGTGATATCGGCTCGGTAGTGCGGTCGATTGAAGTGCTCGATGAGAACGGCGTGGCGAATACGATTTCACGGGACGAGGCCGGTTTCGCCCACCGCAAATCGACGCTGGACGGCATGGTGGTGTTGTCGATCGAGTTTGAACTGGAACCGAAAGACATCACGGCGCTGACCAAACGCATGCAAAAACTGTGGATTCATCGCGGTCAACGTCGACCTGTGGACACCTCTCGGATCGTGATGCCGTTCATTGATCCTGATTCGATGTCGACGCGAGAATTGATCGTCAGCACTGGGTTATCGGGACTGCGTGAAGGAGATGTTTCGTTGGATTTGTCGGCTCCGCAATACCTCGTCGCTCATGAGAACGCGACCAGCGAACAGTGTTTGCGATTGATTGACCGGGTGCGTGAGCAAGTTCTTCTGCAAACCGGGATCGACTTGCGGTTGAACCTGCAGATTTGGTAGTAGAAACTATTGCAAACTGCCCTCAGTCGCTTTTCGTGCAAGGATGTAGAGCCGCGACGTGTCTGAATCGCCCACTCCAAAACGCACATCGGCCAATCGTCGCCGAAATACCGACGCGGCTGCCTCGCCATCGAAGATCCGTTGGATCGCATCACTCGTCGCCGCGCCTGCGGTGCTATCGATTTTATGGCCCGCGATGTTGTTAGTCGTCGGTTATGCTGCATGGCAACAATGGGGCAGCCACTATGTCGCTCATCAGTATTATAGTGTGCAAGCCAACGCGATCAGCGTCACGCCGCCGCCGGAATATATTCGTACGAACATTATCGAAACAGTTTATCGTGATGCTGCCATCGGCGAACTATCCCTGATGGATCAGCAGGCCTGCGCCAAAGTTGCGTCGGCGTTTTCGTCCAACGCGTGGGTGCGGCATGTGCACGGAGTTCGCAAGTTATCGGGCGGTCGTGTGGAGGTTCGATTGGAATATCGTCAGCCCGTAGCGATGGTGCATGTGATCAGCCGTCACCCCGAACAAAGCGGTGCGGGTTTCTTTGCGATCGACGGTGAAGGCGTGTTGTTGCCAACAAGCGATTTTTCACGTGCAGAAACAGTTCGGTATTTACATATCATCGTGCCTGGGGCTTATCCAACAGGCGACAACGGTGGGAAGTTCGGCGACTCGCGCGTGCAGGCCGCTGCTCTGCTCGCGCACCTTTTGCATCCACATCGCGAGCAGCTTGGCATCTCCAGCATTGGCGTGCATGGCGACCTGAGGCAAAACCCCGTCGTTCAGCTTGAAATCGCGGGTGAGAATGGCAAGCGTTGGTTTTGGGGTAGCCCACCGGGATCGGAAGCACCGAGCGAACCACCAGCACTGATGAAACTACAGAGCTTGCTCGATGGTGCTCCATCGAACAGTGATTTGCGGCAAGTTCAATACGTGACCTCTCCAATCGTGCAGGATCACCCCGTGATCCAGGCACCGCGAATCGGATCGGCAGGTTCAGGCGAGGTCAGCGACCGATAAGTGGGATCTGCTATCGTGAGGTCGCCACTCACACTCGCCAGTTTAGCTCTCGGACTTCGGTTTGGCGAATTGGACCAACAACGCTGGCAGGAAAAACAAGTCGGCAAAAAGTGCTCCACCAATCGTTAGTATCCCCATCGTGGCAAAGATCCGGTGATCGCGTGCATCGCTGAGCAGGGCCGTGGCAAATCCGATGATCAACACGATCGTCGTCATCACCAGCGCCGTGCCGACGCCGATGAAAGCCCGCCGGATAGCGGCAGAAATATCGCCTCCGCGTGCCAGTTCCTCTTGATAACGAGTCAAGAAATGAATCGTGTCATCCACGGCAATCCCCAAACAAACCGTGAAGGCGCAAACGCTGACGATTTCTAAACTCTGCCCAAAAAACCACATCATCGCGCCCGTCATTGCCAATGGGAAGATATTCGGAACGACTGAAATGAGTCCTAATCGCAATGAGCGATAGACGACCGACAGCACGAAAAAAATGATGAAACTCGCTGACCCTAAACTCAATGCGAGATCCACAATCACGCGATACAAATTCTTCCATCGCTTCACCGCAGAGCCTTGCAAGACGATCTCAAAGTCGGGGTGTGCTGATTGAATTTCAGCAATCCGTTGTTCAACGCGCGCAAACACGGGATCGTATGTCGCGATGCCCACATCTTGCAATCGAAACCGCACTACCGAGCGGCGATCTTGCGGTACGTAATAGGCCTGCTTGAGCGGTGGAGGTAATAATTCCAACATTGACATCCGCTCCGACGTGTTGCCTTCACCAGGTAACGCGGCGATCAAATTAACAATCGATAGCGGATTGCCCAGCAGCGGTTCTCCTCGAATCACTGCGTCGACTTGCTCGGTCACCACGCCGATTGCTCCGTCACCAGCCTCGATCGATTCAGGCCAGTGGATTTCAACCTCGGCTGTCTCCAACCCGCCCATCACACGGTCGGCGTGGGCCAAAGCAGCGGCCGGCTCGCTGCTGCGCGAGAGGTTACTGGTGAGTCGCTCATCAGGACGCATTTGCAGTGAGATCGCGACCAGTATCAGCGTGACGATCATCGCGGCAATGCTCACCGAACGCGGTCGGACCAGAACGAAATCAATGATATAGGAGATGCGTCCTAGATTCTTGTCGATCAAGTTTTTTCCGTAGCCAGAATGCACGCGACGCCCCAGCGGGGAGGCGCACGCCAGCGGGATGACAGTGATCACGGAGATGAACGTCAACAGTACCCCGAGCACGCAGCAGTATCCGAATTCACGCACAACCTCATGGTGTGCCAGCACGAGCGAAGCGAATCCAATGGCAGTCGTTAGCGACGTTAACCAGCAAGCCAATCCGACTTCACGGATCGACAATTTAGCCGCATCAGCGGATGACATGCCGGCGGCGCGATGCCGACGGATCTGTACCATCATGTGAACACCATCGGTAAAGCCAACCATGCACAGCAGCACCGGAACAATGACACCGTTGAACGGATTGTCATCGAGTCCTAGGTAGTGCAGCATCCCGAGAGTCCAGAACACACCCATCGCGGGCGCGAGCGCGACAATGATCACCGACGAAAGCCCGCGAAACAAAATGAAGGCGATCAATAACGCAATCGAATACCCGATCACTTGGTATTTGCGTTCGTTTGACCGTGTGCTCGCCGACCGACTGACGCGGATCGGCATCTCACCGGTTACCCGAAACTGCATCGACACGTCGGGATACTTTTCAGCAGCCGCAGTTGCCACATCACGCAGCGCATCCGTAGCGTCGGCATCTTCAGTGATGAACAACCAATCAATTGAGACCATGAGCAACAAAGTCTCTGCATCGCGAGAGATCAATTGCCCGGCGACGAGCGGATGCCCCAACGCACGCGCCTTGGCGTCGTGGTAACGCTGCGCCGATGCATTGCGACCAGGCAAGATCGGCTCGGGCAACCCAAAGATGTTCAGCGGTGGTGCGTCATCCATCCAAAACACGCTGTTGACCTGCGGCAACGCTTCAATCGCAGCGACCGCGTCACGAATCGCATCGGCTCCGTGGGGTGTGAAGAACGCATCGCTTTGAGCGACGACGATCACATCGCCTTGCGAGACACGCACCGGGTTGACGCGAGAGCCAACGGAGGGCGGCGGTAGCGTTGCAGGCGATGACGACTCCGGTGCAATGACTGGTTTAAAGACTGGAGCAGGCAGGATGAGTTTGGGATCGTAATGTCCGATCGCCATCAACGCTGTCCAGGCGAGCAGCAACACAAACGATGTCCAGCGATGATCAATGATCCAATCAGCAAGTCGTGCGAACAAAGCAGTTCCAAGGGTGAGAGCGTAACAGAAATCGCCAAGACCTTTCGCTTTGTCCCGCCGATACCGAAACTCTTGGCGAGTTTCGCTAACGTCCAATGATTAGTCTCTAACGAGACAGGTATTCTGATTGAATTTCAAGATGTGTGATCTGCCCGTCTTGATCATGATCAAAATGACGGAACGCAAAAATCCGAACGCTGTGCGGTAGTTCGTCTTCCACAATCACGTCATCACCATTGGCGTCAAGACGCTGGAAATACTCGTCGGCAAACCGCACCGCCTCGGCCATTCGTTGCATTTGTCGCTGCTTCGCTGTTTCCATCTCCACCGCTGTAGTTGCTTGCTGCTCGGACGCCATCGTCTCGCCAGAATCCAGCGGCCGGGCAACGGAGATAAACACCAACGCCATTTCCTGCCACGTTTGATCGCCCCACGTCACATACTCGTTCGGGTCAGGATTCGTGGGGTTATCGGCGGAGTTGTCGAAGGTTGCTGTGAAGCTTAATCGGTCGAGTTCGGCAAATGGCAAAGGTGTGGCGAGCTCATAACTATGCTGCCAATTGAAATCGTACGCAGGCACATGGAGTAGCGTTTCACGGTCGTTGCCACGGATCGCGTGGAAACGAAACGATTTGCCTCGCACGTGCATGTGCGGGATGATCGACAACAACATTCCATCACGAGGGAACCAGGGCAAATCGGATTGAACGTCGTAGTCTGCGGTGTGCGGTGGAATCTCAAAATCTTGATCAATACCGCCAATCGTGAACACTTCATGAGTCACGTCCGCAGGATCGGCGAACACCATGCCAATTTGCGTCGTGTCAGTTTGCGGTTTACCAGTGGGCGTGTAGTGCATTTGGAAAACGATGCGCGAACCGGCTGGAACACGCTGCGCGTACCCTTCCGGCAATTCCGAGCGTCGTTGGCCAGGCACATACGCGGACAGCAATCCGAACTTGCGAACATTCGATCCATCAGGCGGACGGATGAACGCGATGGCATGATGCACGACAGCGTGGTTGCCAGGGATCACTTCGGCGGCACGAATCCAACGATCGGTCTCAAAATTTGTCTCAACGACATAATACTGGTACTCCACGATCCCCTCAGCTGGAATCTTGAACGGAGCCTCGCGCATTTTCAACACCAGATCAGGCTGGCGGGGCAGATGCCAACCATCGACGAATGTTGGTGGTTCGGGCAAATCCGAAGCGTTACCGAATGGTGTTCCCGCCTCGACCCAATCGCGAATCAATTGCTTTTCGGCCTCGGGCATTTCGCGTGCGTTGGCTAGCGGCAGGTGTTCGGCAGAGGCGTGCCAAGGCGGCATGCGAGCATTGTCGATAACTTCGACGGACATGTCCGCCCAACCGACGACTTCATCGTAGTCCGTCAATGCGAAAGGGCCGATTTCGCCGCTGCGATGGCACTCGACACAGTGCTGATTCAAAACTCGTGCGATGTCAGCACAATAGGTGACGGTCTTCTCGTTGGAGGTGGTCGTTCTCGCCTCGGTGACGCGGGGCAGCGAGATCAGGCAACCGACAGCGTTGGTGACAGCCTGCACGGGCGATTCCCCGGCAAGCAGCAATTCGATCGCGTCGCGCAGATCGTGCTTCGTTGCTTCACCACGCGCAATACCAGGTTCATATTGATCGTCGATGCGACCGCGATAACGAACGGTGCCGATACGATCGACCACCACGACTTCGGGTGTCCGTGTCGCACCTGCAGAGACGGCGACCGCGCGATCGTAGTCTTTGACGATGGGAAAGCGAAGTTGGTGATCGGTCGCGTACGTTTTCAGTTCCTCCATCGAGTCTTGCACGTTGCTATTGATGCCAATGAACTGCACGCCATTATCGGAAAAACGCTCCGACATCTCTTGCAGTCTTGCTCCGTACAACTTGGCCAGCGGGCATTCTGTGCCAAGAAAACAAAGCACCGTCCAATCCGCCTCGCCGGTGAACGAACACGAGACGGTTTCGCCAGAAACAGCGGGCAAGGAAAACGACGCGACTCGTTGTGTACCGATTGCTGGCAAATCGCTGGCCAGAGTGGATGACGGCGCACCTACACTAAAGATCACAGCGATCAGGATGGTAAGCCATCGGCGACACGCGTCAGGTGATTCGTACATAAGAGATTGTTTAACCCAAGAGAGAAAGTCGAAGCATCGATTCTAGCCGAAACGCAGAAGAATTGAGAGCCGACGACTCTGGCTTGGGGGGTGGCCTGATGAAAATTGCTGTGTATAGAAACTGACCGTTAGGTTGTTTGTGTCCCTTTTATCAGCCCGAGCACTTTGTCGGGCCAACGGAGCGGCACTCCTGACCAGTTGCGCTAGGTCTTGTGCAATTGTCGGATATTTTTTTTCGAGCGGTGGTCGTCTACCGCCTTCACGGCGAATCCGCTCGCTTGGAAAACCATCAAGGTTGTCCTGCAAATCAATTCGCCCTTGACGAATGGTTTTTGGATCCAAACCTGTGATTTCGGAGACTCGATTGTTGCCTCCCCAACCTAGCATTTCCTACATCACGCCAGCGACCCAACGTCTCTGTTTGTCGCCGAGTTCTTCAAAGACCACCCTGACGTGACTTTCCCAATTTTCGCTCTTATCTGATATTAACGCAGACGTTGACATTTTGACCCGCGGTGGTTGGTGCCACAAAGGAATGCCAAATCGGCTAAATTCAGTAAAAAGAAATATGTCGGTCTTGTAGGGTCGTGCTGATATCTCGGTTGTTTTTAAATAGCGACAAATGAAAGTTCGCGATGGTACACGCTCGCTTGAGTTCAGGCAGCGCGAGCTTCTTCGGTGACCGCCTGCTCTTGATTCAATCGCATGCACAGATCAGCGTGCGTGATTTGTCGCAATCCGGCTAAGTGTCCGTGCCGAAGCGCGGCATGCACGAGTGAGCCGAGGCGACGGATCGAGCCGCCCGCAGTATCGGACAGATGCGTGACAGCAGAAACAGTGAAGATCGGACGTACACCGCCCGCGTGATGCAATGCCGCAGCGAGACAACGCCGTAATTCATGGCTGCCCAAGCGAAATAGATGATGATGCGATCTGGGACAAATATCAGCGGCAAGACAACGAGAGATCGAAGCCGTTCGGCGAACAACTATCACGATTGAAACATTCTTTAGGTCAGCGACATGGGCAGCGTGCCAACCATGCATCAACGCGATACGATTGGGCGTCGGACGTAGGCGGCTTGGTGGTGATGTCCGCACTACCCACAGCGACCGAACATGTTGACCTGTACGGTTGAGTGATGAGCGTCTGTCGAGTTCTGTTGTCAGTTGATCGAGTGATTGGTTGGTCCAGTGAGCCGTGGAGGGCGCGATGGCGATGTCGCCGATCCCGGCGGAGCTGCAAAGTTGCCTCAGAAAAGTCGTTGTGCCCGCTCCTGAGGAGGTTGTGATCACACCGATTCCAGCCTGATCGCTGACCAGGTTCTGTAACCATGAAAGGCTCGCGGCATGGGCGGCACTGCGGAAGTAAAACTCGTTCGGAGCAAGCGGTTGATTGAGCGGTAGCGATGAGGCGAACGGGGACGCAATCAATCCCCAGTACTGTAGCGCTGGCGGTGAGAGTGGTTGCACATCAGCCGATGTTGTGCAATAGAATCCGTCGTCGATCAGTTCGCCGGTTGTCCAGTGGCTCATTGCGTTGTGCCTTGTCAGTGCGAGTTTATGGATTCGTCAGCTTACCAGTCGCTAAAATCGACCGTCACGCCCGAGTCACTGCGAGCCAAACCTGGCCGCCGTTACAGTTTCCCCGATTGGACCAGCTTTGATGACCCGACGGTATTATGTTCCCGAGTTGCTGAATCAACATCCGCACGTTGCCTTGCCCGATGAGGAAGCGTCACATGCGGTGAGGGTGATGCGATTGGGAGTAGGCGATGAAATAGAGTTGTTTGATGGACGCGGACAACAAGCCGCTGCGAAAGTGGTCTCGGTTTCAAAGCGTGAGTGCTTTTGCGAATGTGAAACCCCACAAACCGTCAACCGCGAACCCCGCCAACGGCTAGAGCTGACCATGGCGTTGCCGAAGCCGGACCGTGCTAAGGAGATGATTGAACGGCTCACCGAGCTGGGCGTGGCAAGAATAGTGCCGTTGACCTTTGCACGTTCGCAGCGACCACCCTCGCCTGCGATTGTTGAGAAGCTGCAGCGAATTGTCATCGAAGCGTGCAAACAATCGGGACGAAATCGCTTGATGACGATTGATCCGGTCATGACGTTCACGCAGTTTATAACGACGCTGAGTGAAGACGATGCGAACCCCGCAGAGTGTGTGAAACGTTTTGTGGCGATGCCAGGCGGCCAATCGATTCAACAGACAGACACCGACGTTTCCGCAAAATCGTTGCAATGCACGATCGGGCCTGAGGGCGGATTGACGCAAGAGGAACTGGCTCAGTGCATCGCCGCTGGCATGCGACCGATTGGTCTGGGAAAGCGGATTCTACGGATCGAGACGGCTGCGTGCGTCGTCTCCTCACGGTTACTCGTTGATTAACTCGCCAAACTGGTCTGTGGAAATGATTTCACATCAGGTGCGTTCGTGCACGTTTTCATAAGCTAGGGTTTGCGTGGGACGAAGCCTGCCAAAATGTTTAGCGGTTGTCAGCTCCAAACTTACTCCGTTTTAATGACGAGCCGAGAAGATTGTATGAATGCCTTGATGACTGACACCCACAGCTTTGAATCATCAGCGCTCGGTGGACTGTTGACCGATGACACGTTTTGGCCAGCCGAACCGCGAACGCTAAACGAACTCGGATTATCCGTGACGTTTATTGAAGCATTGGCAATCAAAACGATCCATCAGATTGGCACCATCAGCGGCAGGAACGTCGCCACGCGATTGGGGCTACCGTTTCGCATTGTCGAACCAATCGTGGATGCCCTGCGAGTACGCAAGTTCGTCGCACACGTACGTCCAGCGGCATTCAATGACTACTACTACTCATTAACAGAGTCTGGACAAAAACGCGCTCAAATACACTTGCAACAGTGCAGCTACGTCGGCCCGGCTCCGGTGCAACTGAGTGACTACACGCTCAGCGTCGAGGCTCAGGCAGCAGGCGTCGACCCCATCGATCGTGAACAATTGCGGGAATCACTTTCGCGGATTTCCTACCAAGATGAATTACTCGATCAACTCGGGCCAGCGATCAATAGCAACACGGGATTGTTCCTGTTCGGACCTCCTGGAAACGGTAAAACCACGATCGCCCGCAGTCTGACCCGCTGCCTCGGCCAAGAAATCTGGATTCCGCACGCGATCTTAGATGACGGCAATCTGATCAAACTCAAAGATGATGCATTCCATCGCGAAGCACCCGTGCCTGAGGGCGACGGGATGTTGAATTCGCAAGAGTGGGACAAACGATGGGTCCGAATTCAACGCCCCAGCGTCGTTGTCGGTGGCGAACTTGTGATGGATAACCTCGAAGTGCGTCACGATCCACGCTCGAACATGTGTGAAGCTCCGTTGCAGATGAAGAGTAACTGCGGTTGCCTGCTGATTGATGACTTTGGTCGTCAACGAATCGCGCCCGAAGAATTGCTCAATCGATGGATCGTGCCGCTGGAAAACCGCTGCGATTATTTGACGTTGCCAACGGGCAAGAAGATTCAGATTCCGTTTGAGCAGTTGATTATTTTCTCGACTAACTTGAATCCCGACGATCTCGTTGATGAGGCGTTTCTGCGCCGCGTGCCTTACAAGATTTTTGTTGATGATCCGACATCGACCGAGTTTCGGGCGTTAATGAAAAGCGTAGCGGCGACTATGGGGTTTCCTGAAACGCCCGAAGCCGCAGAGCATTTATTGGCGTTTTATCAATCGAAAAACCGATCCATCCGACGTTGTCATCCACGAGATTTATTGACGCAAGTGGCCAACTTTTGTCGTTACCGGCAATTGCCGCTGACGCTACGACCGGAATACCTCGATCAAGCCTGCAAGAGTTATTTCAGTGCTCTGTAAGAATAGACCGGCCGATACCTGCGGCAAGCACCATCGGATCAAAGCTAGTAGCTATATCATCTCTTCGTTTCCCATTCTCTGTTACTTCCATGACTGTTCAAAGCGTTCGTAAAATCGCACCGGGCTACGAGCCGATCGCTGGCTACACGCTTGAACAGAAGATCGGCGAAGGCGGCTTCGGCGAAGTTTGGCGGGCGAACGCACCCGGTGGAATCAAGAAGGCCGTGAAGTTCGTCTTTGGCGCCACCCATGCCAACCGTGGATCACGTGAACTGAAATCGTTAGAACGCATCAAAGGCGTGCATCACCCGTTTTTGTTGACGCTGGAACGGTTCGGAGTGGTGGATGATCAATTGGTGATCGTCACAGAGTTAGCGGATGGTTCGCTCGAAGACGTTTTGAAGCGTCACATTGACCGGGGATCGTGTGGGATTCCCCGGGCGGCTTTATTGTCGTACATGCACGACGCTGCGGATGCGTTGGACTATTTGCACAATAGCTATCAACTCCAACACCTCGACATCAAACCAGGCAACTTGTTGATGGTCGGTGGTCACGTCAAAGTCGGTGATTTTGGACTATTGAAAGATCTGCGTGAAGTAGACAATTCAATCGTCGGAGGATTGACGCCAATCTATGCACCTCCGGAAGTGTTCGACGGTCGACCGAGTATGAACAGCGACCAATATTCGCTGGCGGTCATGTACCAAGAACTGCTCACCGGAACTCGTCCGTTCGCTGGTCGTACGATCGCTCAATTAGCAACGCAGCATGTCCACGCGGCACCGAATTTGGACCCCTTGCCAGCGGCCGATCGCGTTGCCGTCGCACGGGCGCTGGAGAAAGATCCATCGCGCCGATTTGAAAGCTGTCAAGCGTTCGTCGATATGTTGAAGACGCCGCGACAACGTGAAGATACAACGGTTCATCGCGTGACTACGGGATCAGTCGCGGGAAACGCTACCGTAGAAGATTTGCCGAGTTTAAAGGCGGACAGCGCGTTCTTGCGTAGTCGCGTGACCGGACATGCGTTGTTGGTCGCGATCGGCGGTGTCGGTGCGGAGTGTTTGCACGAACTCCGCGGCCGCGTGGCCACGTTGCATTCGGCCTGTCCGCTGGATTTGCATTCGGTATTGATTGACACGGACATCCATACGATTCATGCGGCGCGGCTCACCGAAGCATCCGATCGCATTCCACCGGCGACGATTCTGCATACGCCACTGCGCTCGGCAGGCGAATATCGCGATGGTGGGACGGAGCACTTGCGAAACATCTCGCGACGTTGGATTTATAACGTGCCACGTAGTGGATCAACCGAAGGCATGCGACCGTTGGGCCGACTTGCGATGGTTGATCACGCAGAGAAAATCGATGCGGGGTTACGACAAACGATCGACCACCTCGCGGCGGTGTGCGGTGATCGTGTGCCTTCGGTTTACGTGGTCGGCTCGATCTCCGGCGGAACGGCCAGCGGGATGGTTTTGGATATTGTTCCGCGACTGCGAACGCTGCTTGATGAAGCCGGACTGGAACACGCACCGATCCTGCCGCTGCTCTCGTCTGTGGCGCTGCAAGGTAATCCGCATCAAGCCGTGAACCTGCACGACACTCACGCTGCTGTTTCTGAACTGCGTCATTATTTGTCACCTGGCAACAGTTATCCAGGCGACGATGGTGTGAAGTGGCCGGGCGTACCAGCGGTACGAAATCCGTTGCGAAATGCTTACTTGATTGCTGATGGCGATCATGTCTCGCCAGATTCGTCGTCGGCCTCCGCAACCATCGTCGATTACTTATGGGCCGATGCCACCGGCGCGGGTGAGTTGCTCTCATCGGCTCGACGTTGCGATATCCAAGAAGCTGGATCGATGGCCAAGCCGATGATCCGCAGCGTCGGCGTGACGCGACTAAAATGTCTCCGCGCGCTCGAAGAAAACTTACTGGCCCCGGCTGCTGCTCGTCATCTGCTGCTACGTTGGTTGGGACGCCCAGCCGAATCACGTGAGATTGCCGGACCACTCGCTGAGCGATTGCGTAAGCGTTGCGACATCAACATTGAGTCCATGGTCACGCACATTCGCCGATTGTTTGGCGACAGCGAAGCAGCCATCATCGACCGCCTCGCTGTTTTATTGACGCCACTGAGTGACGAAGCGTTGGGAAACAGCGACACGATTGAGATGATCATTCTCAATACGCTCGATAACATGGAAGTGGGCTCTCAATTACGACGCGTGATGGCAGGCAAAGTTGTCGCGTTACGACGCGAGTTAGTTGTGCGTTTACAGGACGGACGCATTGACGTCACTTCGGCCGTACTCGCGATGGAACGGTTGATGGCGGAAGCCAACAAGATTGCCGAGTCCCTTTCCAGGCAATCGTTAAAGCCGTCGGCTGAAGATGGCACGCTGGCTCGTACCAGCGAACATGAAATGATCAATCGTCTGGAAAAGGCCGAGCGGATCGCACTCGAACGGCTCCACGCCATTTCGCAGCAAATAACCAGCCAATCGTATCAACAACTCGCTCACGAGATCGAGTCGCTGCATACACAGCTTTCTGAGGCCGCGATCGGCATCGCACGGGCGATCCGCTGCGTACCCGGCGACAATCGCGATTCGGAAAATCCCTGGACGGAAATGCCGCAAGAAATTCAACTACGATTCACACAGGTGCTCGATCATTTGCACAAGGAATCTGCGGCTCAATGGTTGATCACTCCAATTCGCAGTCCCGATGCGCAGTGGGACGTTGAAGCCATGGCGACGGCTCTCGTCGCACGCTGTTTACCAATGGTTGAAAATATCATTGACCATCACCGCCAGTCCAGCGACGACTCGCACGCCAGCAATAGCGTCGGGAGTCACAATCGCACCGCAAATCACTCGGCGGGAACTATTGAAGGGACTGCGACGATCAGTCCCATGACGACCAGCTCAGCAACTGTTGTACGATCGTCCGCAGCGACAGCAATTTACATGACTGCAACCACGCAGCGTGAAGCAGCCGGTGTCAATCAAACGCAATCACTCACTCCAACGGGCGGTGGACGCAATCGCTGGAATGAACAAACAACTATCGAAGCTGCACTGCGAGTCGCAGTGCCAGGATTGCTGCAATGTGGCGGTCGCCAGCGACTGTTATTGCTCGTCGGAAACGAAAATGAACGCGAGCGGTTAGAACCAAAAGTCGCGGCGGCGCATCATGGTTCGTTAACGACCGTCATCGTCCCTGGGATCACTCCCGTGCTCATTCACGAAGCTCAACAGATCCCTGTCGATGAGATTATAAGCCGATTCGATGCCTTCACGGGCGGCAATACGCAAGTCAGCAAACGGTTACACGCGCGAACGGATGTGCAGTGGAACCAGGGATGCGTATGAACGAAAATCTTGACGAGTTGCGTTACGCGTACTCGCGATCGCGAATGATTCCGGGCTGAGGGACGGGATACAAGCCGTCTGGTCCTGGCATCACGGGTGCTGGGCCATCGACCGTCATTGATTCTATATCCGGTGCGAATTGGTGCGGACAATTGCGCATCTGTTCGATCGTGATCTCTTGACCCGTGTGCGCCGCCATTCGACCCATGTTCGTTACCAAACTTGCCTCGACCCCTCGCGGAACTTCGTTGTACGGTTGATCGTTGATAATCGCGTCGACTAAATCAACCCACTCCATTCGATATGGATTCGGCTCGGGATCAGGAAACTCCCAACGCTCGGTGCGTCGTTTGAACAGATGATCGTCAAAAATCGCGACCTTGCCTGGCGAGTGTCCCGATCGGCTGATGATCGCCGCACCCTTGGTGCCGTGCGCGTGGCTGGACATGTCGTTCGAACAACCGGGCATGGTGCGCCCGTTGAAGATTAATTTGGCACCGTCGGCGTAGGTGTACTCGACACTGTAGTGATCAAAATTCTGGTCAATGTATTCGCCACGATAATGACGTCCACCTGTCGCTTGGGCTTTGATCGGCCATGCGTTCTTCATCCACGACGTCTCGTCAATTTGATGGATATAGAAATCGCTGAACAACCCACCACTGGCCCACAGAAAACTGTGAAAGCGTTCGATTTGCCACAGCACCTCGCTCTGCCCTTCTGGTTTTGGAGTCGAATGTGACGACGCGACCGGCCCATGCATCCGATAAGCCCGCATCATTAAAATATCGCCGATCTCACCATCGGAAATTCGCTTGTGCAGTGCCTGCCGGGCTCGACAATGCCGTACCATCAAACCAACGCCGCACTTCAAATTCTTAGCATCGGCTTGTTCAGAGAGTTCAAGCATTTTCTTGGACGTCGGCCCGTCGGCGGTCACGGGTTTTTCCATAAATACATGCAGTCCTCGCTCAATCGCGTAAGCAAAGTGGACGGGGCGAAACGCCAACGGCGTGGTCAACAGCACGATATCGCCCGGACGTAGCGCATCCATCGCACTGCGATATCCGTCGAATCCGACGAACTGGCGATCTTCCGGCACGTCGACTTTTTCAGGTTGATCGGCGAACTCATTGGAGAGCGCCGAGATACTCGATTGCAATCGTGAGGTGCGGACATCCGCCATCGCGACCAACCGCGTTTTAGCATTCTCAACATGCAACGCGTCGTTCGCCGCCCCCGTGCCTCGTCCTCCACAACCAACCAAGGCCATGCGGATCTCGTTGTCACCAGGCTCCTCACCATGCACCATCGACATGTGGGGAGACGCAAAGACACTACCGACCAAGGCTGCACCGGCGGCAGCGGCTTGGACAAACTCACGACGATCCAGTGGGGAACTCATAGTAGGGGATCCTAAACAGGGGAAGGGACAACAAACCAATTTCAAACGCTTCTCATCACACCAAAACTCTAATCACTAAAACCAGTGGCGGAGTTCCAATGAGCACTCATCGTGGCAGCGTCGGGGACGGTTGTCGGTCGGACGACACGGAACCCCAGCCACTGGGCATCGGTATGATACCAGATGCTGCGCGGCAATTGGGGATCTTGGTCTTTCCAACTCGGATCGCTGCCGCGTCGCGCCGAACTCCGCAACATCTCAGGATCATCATCCCAACTGCCGCCTCGCACGCTTCGCGGGTACAAGGTTTCCGGGAGTATCAATGGATTGTTACTACGCACTTTTAAACGTTCGTGATAGTCGTCGACGAACGCGTCAGCGACCCACTCGGCTACGTTCCCGTGCATATCAAACAATCCCCAAGGATTCGGTTTCTTGGTGCCTACCTTCTGATACTTATCCTCGGCGTTGTCATAATACCAAGCGTAATCATCGAGAGTTTCGTCGCCATATGAATAAGGTGTCGTCGTGCCTGCACGACAAGCATACTCCCATTCTGCTTCGGTTGGTAATCGGTAGAAGTGCCCAGTTTGCGCTGACAACCACTGGCAATACTTGTTGGCCGCATGTTGCGTCATGCTGATCGCGGGGAAACCTGATTGCCCCATTCCGAAACTCATCTCAGTGTACGGTGGTGTGGGCTGGCTGATACCATCAACGACGCTGTTGACGTTGGCATCGAAATCAATCCGAGCGCCATGTTTGGCTCGATCCACCGCCGTGACCATGAACGGTTCGTACTCGTCCCAAGTCACTTCGCAGCGGCCCATCCAAAAGGGCGAGAGGGTGACCTCGACAGCCGGTTTTTCTTCATCGCCCGCCTCGGCATCCTCTTCACCGGCTCCCATCGAAAACACGCCGCCTGGGATCGCAACCATGTCGAATTCAATCTCGGTGCTGCCGATCTTTTCACGATAGTTTTTGCCAGGTCCATCCGAGGCATCTTTTTCCCGGTTGACAATCATCTCGTGAATCTTGCCGATCAACTCGATATTGTCACACGACGCAATCACTCGCCGAGGTGATTCCGCGCGAATTGAAGAGGTGAAGTGCAAAACGAATGAAATCAGCAGTATTTGACAACAAAACAAATTGACCGATGTTTTTGAATGGGGGACAGACATGTTATTTCACGAGATAGGTTAAGCTGAAAGGGCGTGCGTGGGCATCTTGATGATGCCGTCGAGTGCGCCTAATTGTAACTCGCGGCAGTGAATGCGGAAATGAGTTTATGTGAACCGATACCGTTCGCGCGGATCATGAAAAAACGCTCGGTCCGAAGACCGAGCGTTGACGATGTTTCAAATCGATCGCTGAGCGATGAAAGATATTACGAGTCCGAACCGGCCTTCGCGGGTGCTGCCGAGGCGAGTGCTTTGACTGCGGCTTTGTATTTAGCACGAGCGAGTGCCAAACGAGCGGTCATCTCGCACTGGGTTTCGGTTCCGTCGACTACGAACGTGGTCTTGACGCCCGCTTTCTTGGCCATCGCGGCGGCTGAGTTCGGGCAACTGCAGGTTTCATCACCGACTTGGTACTTCATCGAGACGAGTTGCGTCGCAGCTTGCACTTTCTTGGCCATCGTGCCAGCTTCGATCGGGCAGTTGCAGCTCTTGCCAGCGATCGTGGTTTTTCCAGAAACTTTGCACGTCGATGGCGTCGTGAACTTGCTCACCATTTCTTCCGTACGGGTGACCAACGTTGTGAAGGCTTCCTCCTTCGTATCGAAAGCTTGGTCGCCGACTTTGTACTGGACCGGCTTGCCAGCAGCTTCGGCCATCGTTCCAGCCGAGCGGCTACATGTGGTTTCTTGATCGCCGACCAAGAAAGTCATTTGTGGCAGCTTAGCCAGCGCGGCATCGACTTCTCCGCTGACGGGACACGTTCCTGATTCAGCACACACCTTGGTTGCGGCTTCTTCTGCGAATAGCGGGCTGGCGATCAAACCGAGCGTGCAAACAGAGGTCAGAGCGAACATACGGGACAGTTTCATCGGTTACTCCTGGGAGGTGAAATGGGACGTTCTCTGCGATTCAACATTGAATTGCAAAAGGCGTCGTGGGTGAGGTTCGAGGAATGAGTTGTGAGGATTGAGTTGTGAGGACTATGGGAGATGGTCAAGTCGCCCATTCATCCGCCGCAGTGTAACAGGAAAATTCGGTGTCTACCAACTTATGAGGCAGGGAAAGGAGGATTTCGCGGAAAACGGCAATACTGCCCGAGCGGAAATTGCCAAGCATTTTGATGTTGGGACGCAAAAATCGCTACGCATTTCGTGTCCGCCGTGGAGCGATCGAAACTCTCGACGAGCTTGCTTTGGCTGAGATGCTACCAACGGAGTTCCATTTGGCTGACGATGCGTCCAGCGAGATCTTCGATGGCCCGCTGCATCGCTGTGTCGACGCTCTGCCCCGCCTCGGGAATGAATCGTTCGTCTTGGCTGAACAGAATGGTTAAGTCCTCGGTGGGCACTACTGAGTTGTTGAGCAACAATCGACCGCTGCGGTCCGTCCAGGACGCGCGAACTTGCACGGCTGCATCAAGTGCCCGCGGGTAGTCGGCGTTCGTTTCTGTTAACACACGTTTCGTCTCACCAATGATTTCACAACGCAGCGTGGTGTCGGCGGATGGGTCGGCCGTGACTTTGTAAGGGGTTCGTAACTCGATCTCACGGATCACCGCTTCGGTCAACTGTGGCCCGAGGTCGTGACGAAACGTGGCGTTGCGAATCACGGGGACATGCACTGTTGTCACGCCTGGCGGAAAAAGCGCGGCGTTACCCCAGCGATAGGGAGTACAACCCGCCGTGCTGATCGCCAGGAGTAAGACCACCAGCAATCTGAGCCGCGACGATCGAATCGTTCGAACGTTAGAAACCATGCGTTTCACCGGAGCATTGTTTTGTTGTCGTCGTCACGGTTCTCAAATTTCGTCACCAACGGCGGCGAACGCTTGCTGTCGGGAAACATGGCTTTGAGCCACGACAAACGTTGCTGAGGCACGGCCGGACGGGTTGTCGTTTTTTCTAAACGGGCACGCGCCTGATCGGCTATCGGTGTGCTGGGATATTCGTCGAGAATTTTTTGGTAGTATTCCGACGCCGCTCTGTTCTCGCCTTTCTTCTCGCGATACTGCGCCCGCTTGAACAAATGCTCCGATCGGCGATACGCCACTTCTGCAGAGGCTCGCGCGATCATGTCGGCGGTCTCTTGATCTTGCATCTTGTCCGGGAACCGCTGGCGAGTTTGAGCGATGAGTTTCTCGGCTTCTTCCAGCATCAAACCGCTGTACTGCGGTCCTGCGTAAACTTCAAGCTTGGCACGAACGCCCAATAAGTGAGAAACAAAGAAATGCTCGCTCTCTGGAAACGTCTCGCGCAAGTCCGTCAGGAACTCGTCGGCCATCTCATAGTTGCCTTGACGGATGTACTCTGCCGCTGCCGCCATGGTCGCGTCGTCCGCGAGCCGACCAGTGGGATCGTCAAAGCGAATTTGGTCGAGCACGCGGATGGCGTGTCCGTCGACGTCCAGACGCGGGCGGGTGGGGTCGAACAAGTTCAATGACCACCAACTGCCTGTGCGAGCTTTCTCGGTATCAATCCAGTACTGCGTGACTTCAAACAAACGCGCGGCGACCCGGTCGCTGTGGCGATTGCGAGGAAAGTCTTTTTGCAGTTTCTGATAGACGTCGGTGGCCTTCGTGAGTTGATCGGCAAAGAACAAACTTTCCCCTTGCATGAATAAGGCGTCTTGGGAGAGTGCCGAACCCGGCTCTGCGTCTGCGGCCCGTCCAAAAAGTTTGGCGGCTTTGGCAAATTCATCTTTCTCAAGCCCTTCGGTTTCCGCATCCCGCGCGGTCACACCTACTTTGCTTGCTGCGGCCCGAAAAATTTGGTCCGCCTCCTGATATAATTCACGTGCTCGCGTGGCATCGGTTTGCTCGCGACCGGTGACAAAGCGGGCCACACGGTCGGCATTGTCTTTCGTCGAGTCCCATACGGTTTTGTCTTTTTCTTGAGCAACAACGGAACCATCGAGCGTGGAGCAACTGAGGCCAGCGATGATCAAAATCGCTAGGGATTTGTATTGAGTGTGAGTCATGGTTGAATTCACCGAATCGTCGTCGGCAGGTACGGTTGCATCCGGAGAGTCCGGCCCAGCAACGCTTGCATGTACCGCGTGATTAAAGTTCTCAGTTCGGGATACGAAGTTTCGTCCACGCATGGCAACAGCGAACCGAGCGGAAAAACGCTCTCTTGGTCGGCTTTTTCTGGCTGAGCGTTTGATGGGGCATACGGCTGGAGTGGTTGCACCAAGCGATCGAGTGCTCGCAGCGTAGAGCTTCGTACCAGAGTTAACGCGGTTTGACGCGGTCGACACGCCGGACAAACGATCCCACCTCCATCGAGCGAGAACGCGGTTTTCACGCCCGATAATTCGAGTTTCACGCCACAGACCGTGCAGGCTCGTGTCGCCGGTGCGTGACCAAGCAACCGTAAGCACTGACAATCGTACGCAAGCAAAGTTTCCGCAATCGGACCGTCGCCATCGATCAATCCGAGGGCCGCGAGCGCCAAATCGAACACCGCCTCATGTCGCTCGCCTTCGTCGAGCAACCACCGTAACGTTTCGGCGATGTAGTAGCCCGCATACGTTCTCGCCAGCGAACGTTCACCACCTCGGAACCGTCGCCGCAATTTCGACTCGGTCAACAAGTCGAGCGTGTCGCCGGGTTTGACAATCAACGTGATGCGGCATACCGACAACAAATCGAGCGAACCTTCAAAGGGCCCTTTCAACCGCCGAGCACCCTTGGCGAGCGCCGAAATCCGCCCCAGATCGCGAGTCAAAAAGGTGATAACCAGACTGGTTTCACTGAACTCGATCAGTCGCAGGACGATTGCTGTGGTGGAATGATGATTGGTGGTGATTGTGTTCAAAGATCGTCGTCTTCTTCAGCGTCGAATTCACCCCGACTGCCCAACGCCGCGAGCAATTCGCTCATTTCCGCCGCAGCGTGCGAGTTTCCTTGGCGCCGTGCCTCTTCGATACCATTGCGGAGCATCGAGCGGGCTTCCGTATTGCGGCCCAGATCGGCGAGTTGTTGGCCAGCCATGAAGAAGGCGGGGACATATGGCGTGGCGTCACGTGTCAGTTCACCGAGTCCCAGCAGGCTCTGCTCATGATTGCCTTCGCTGCGATGTTCCATCGCCAATGAGTATCGCAAAAATGTATCGGTGGGGTCGTCCAATAGCATCGCTTCAATTTTTTCGCGTCGAGACATAAGCAAGATGAGAGGTTTCAGTGTTCAAAGGATCGTTTTCAAAGCTAACGGCTAACAGCTCAATAGAACCTCTCAGCTCCGGCGTCCCAACCCCTCATCCAGTAGGAAAACCGCTGGCTGCGGGTGCCTCAATTTCTCCGACAAATCGCGATTAACGGCAAGATTGGTTCAAACGCGACGATCCGGATAACCGATACCAGGAGAGAACTACCCTTTCGTGCCTTGAGGCGAGAATCTAATGACCCGCAACGCTCTTTTGTCTTTTTTGCGTCCCGACCGGCGACGCCACGGCCTCGCCGCAGTACTCGCGGCGGCAGTCGTTACGAATTCTCTCAGTTTGGGAGGTCTGCCTTTGGCCAACGCCCAGTCGTTTGACGACTCGCCAGAAATTCGCCAAGTCGTGGGCAAGGAACTCAATACCCCGCGCCGATCCGGCAACTCCAACTACACTCGCTCAGGCGGCTTGTTCAGTGGCCTGTTCGATCGCTCCTCAGGCGACAGCAAGAAGAGCGGTGAACCGTACCGCAAAGCCACCGCCGTACCGAGTGATCGAGAGGTGAACTGGCAAGGCGTTCCCTATCACGATCCTACCGGTAAACAAACTGCGTCGAGCCAACCGGTGCCGATTCGCGATCCCGGTGCGAACAGCCGAAACGTAGCTCAACCGAGTCGTAGGCCTGCCGCCGGTGCCACCGTCAACGGTAGCACCCGTTCGGCCATCCCCACACCGCCGCCCATCGCGCAATCAACGCCTCGCAAATTGAGCAGTGCAAATACTTCGTCCGAAATGCCCGCAGCAAGCAGCAGCCCTGCACCACTATCGATGTCGCAAAGCAGTCGACGTCCGGTCAGCACGATGCCTGCCACGCCGAAGCGGATCGAAACCCAGCCAACACTCGTGCAACGTTCGACAACATCGAGCACCAGCAGCGATGAAAATTTGGTGGAACTCGTGCCCAAGGTCAGCCGCAAGGTTGTCACGAGCACGCCAGCGCCAGCTGCACCAACGAAGGTGACTAAAAGCGAAGTCACTCCGCCCAATTCATCGGTCGCTGCCAGCGAAAGTAGTTCGTCACGTCGACCTGCCGCTGAACCCGAAGTGGCTCCGCAAAAAATGGAAGCTGCCAAAGCTCCAGCACCGCAAGTCGTCCGCCAAGAAGTTACGAAACCGTCCGCTGAACCAGCGTCACCAATAGCCGCACCTGCTCCGCAAATCGTCGCGGAGAAGCCTGCACCAACGCCAGAAACCGTCGCAACAACTAGCAAGCCAATGATGACCCTCGGCGATGCACGCCAAGTACCCTCATCGTCCGCCACGACTGCCAAACTCGGTGCTCCGATAACTCAGTCGCAAGTTGCGACCAACGGTGCTGGCATGAATCTGCCCAGCACTCTCGGAGTTCATTCAGCTTCGAGCCGGTCGCAATCCGACGCGAACAATACTACTTCGACAGGCGATTCAACAAACGACTCAACGGGCAGCAGCGCACCGCAACTCGCTCGCATGAACACGTTCGGCAACAACAACGACGCCGGTCGTTCCGCCGGTTCACTCAGTGCCACCGGCACACCTAGCATTGCGCTTCACGCGATTAGTGATCGTTTACCGGTTGATGGCCAGAACGAAGCTAACGACACGATGCCAACCGAACAAGCATCACCGTTCATCGACAATAATGACACCTTCTCACCTCGCAGTCGCACCGTCGCTGGTGCCACCACGCCGCAATACCACAACGCTGGTTACGGCCAAGGTTCAGGTTCCGGCCAAGGCAATGGCTACGGACAAGGCAACAATCAAGGTATCCCCACGCAAAGCGTCCTGACGCCAACGCAACCTTACCCCAATGCGATGCGTGATCAATTCGGCAATGTCACGACCAACCCAGTCAACGTGCAAACGCCGGCGATGAATGTCGCCCCGAACTCCAACAACTCGTCCACCGAGATGCCTGGGATTCGCGTACTGACTTCGGGTCCACGTCAGGTCATGATTCGGCAAACGCACGCTTACGAGATTCGTGTTGAAAACCGTAGCTCGGTCGACGCGGAAGGCTTGATCATTCGCGCTCACATCCCCGACTGGGGAGACGTCGTCGGACAACAAGTCTCTCGCGGTGACGTCTCGGCAGCGACCGAAGAATCGATTCGCAATCTCAACTGGCGAATTGAACGGCTTGCTGCCGGACAAAGCGAAACCATGCTCGTGAAGCTCAAAGCCTCGCGTCCAGGGACTCACGACCTCGACGTCGATTGGACGATCGCGCCACAGAAACGCGTCGTGCAGATCACTGTCCAAGAGCCGCAGCTCGCGCTTACGATCGACGGACCCGACGAAGTGATCTACGGTCAATCCAAGACCTATCAAATTCGTGTGCTAAACCCTGGCGACGGGATTGCTCCTGCCGTGGTGTTCACGCTCAGCCCCGACTCCAGTTCACCGCAAAGCCAAAAGATCGGCGATATCCCTGCTGGTAAAGAGGCTCAGTTTGAAGTGGAACTGACCGCTCAAGACCTCGGTGATTTGAAGATTCATGGATTGGCGATTGGTGACTTGGAACTCAAGGCCGAAGCCGACAAAACCGTACGAGTGCTCGCTGCGGATCTCGAAGCAATCTTGACAGGTCCTGAGACCAAGTACCAGGACACCGAAGGACTGTATCAGTTGGAATTAACTAACCACGGCACGACCGCCAGCGAAAATGTGATTGCCAACTTGCAACTGCCGACGGGAGTGACGTATCAAGGTGGCCTCGAAGGCGCCACGATGACTGATGGTCAACTGCGTTGGAAGATTGCCTCGTTGACTCCTGGTGCAGTGCGTAAATACCAATTCCAATGTCGTCTCGATGCCACCGGCACACACCAATTCACATTCGACTGCAAGGGCAGTGCCGCAGGTCAAACCAACGTTACCTTGGATACCAACGTGGAAGCCATTGCCGACCTCGTGTTGTCGATTGTCGACCCGCAAGCACCCGCTCCGATCGGCGAGGACGTGTCGTATCAAATCGTGATCCGCAACCGCGGCAGCAAACCAGCGATGGATGTGAAAGCGGTCGCCCAGTTCAGTCACGGAATCGAACCGAAACAAATCAGCGGCCACGTGGGCAAAGTCATTACGGGTCAAGTATTGATCGAACCAATCGCTCGCATTGACGCTGGGCAAGAAGTGCGGATGACGATCGTCGCTCGTGCCGAGACCGGTGGACATCACCGCTTCCGTACGGAAGTTCGCAGCGGAGACACAGTGCTCGTCGCCGAAGAGGCCACGCACTACCTCGAAGCCCAAAACGGTCGCGTCTCTCGCAAGAGCGGAGCGGGCGGCAACGAATTCTCGATCCCACTGCGTTAATCGCACGGACACTCTGCGTTTCTCGCAGAGTCGACGAATCGCCAAACCACAAGCGGTTTGCCCCTCAGATCGAGAAAAACGATCGAGGCGGCAAGCCGCTTTTTTCGTTGGTTGTAATAGACATTGTCCTACACTCGAAACGCCCCAGATTTTTTCCTCGCAATAAATTCTGGTACAGTAGTGAGCTGTTGACGTCCGTTACCTCTCTCACCCCAAATCGCCATCCTGCCAATGTCCCACACCACGTTTCTCTCTCGACTGGCTTTTCTGCTGCTGACCGCCAGCAGTATTGCCCATCCACTTTCGCTCATTGCCGCTGACGCTGATCAACCGCTAAAAATCCTGCTAATCGACGGCCAAAACAACCACCAGTGGAAAGTCACCACGCCGCTGATCGTGGCCACGCTGGAATCGGGTGGTTTCGGCAAAGTCACCGTCGCAACCTCACCGGACCAAGGCGGCGATTTCTCGGGCTTTTCGCCCAAATTTTCCGATTACGATGTCGTCGTTTCCAACTACAACGGCGAACCATGGAGCGAGGCAACGCAAAAATCGTTTGAGCAATACGTTGCGTCGGGTGGTGGTTTCGTCAGCGTGCATGCGGCAGATAATTCATTTCCCAAATGGGACGCTTACAATCGCATGATCGGTGTCGGCGGTTGGGGTGGTCGCAATGAAAAAGATGGTCCATACGTGCGTTGGAAAGAAGACTTGAAAAAGTTCACGCGTGACACCTCCAAAGGTGGTGGCGGAACTCACGGCAAACGCACGCCTTTCCAAGTCGTCGTTCGCGATCCCCATCACCCGATCTCGCAAGGGCTGCCGCGTTCGTTCATGCAAGTGGAAGACGAATTATATGGCAAGCTCCGCGGTCCCGCTGAAAACATGCACGTGCTAGCGACCGCCTACAGCGACCCGGCCACGGGTGGTACAAACGAACACGAACCGATTTTGATGACGGTTCATTTTGGCGATGGACGGGTTTTTCACACCACGCTGGGTCATGATGAAACTGCGATGAAGGGGCTCGCGTTTCAAACCACGCTGCGCCGAGGCACGCAGTGGGCAGCCACGGGCAGTGTCACATTACCGACTGTTGAAAACACCGTGCTAACTTCTAACGAAGGTGCCGCTGGTGAACCCGCAAACGCCGCCGCAGCCGAGGGCAAACCCGCCCAACCCACCGCTAGCGATGCAGCGATGGACACACCCCCGAACCTCGATGCGGCCGATTGGCAAACGATTTTCGATGGCACTTCGCTGAGCGGTTGGACCCAACGCAACGGCACCGCCTCGTATCGCGTCGATGGCGGCGTCATCATCGGCAAGACCGCCGTGGGCAGTCCAAACTCGTTCCTGTGCAGCGACCAGAATTATGGCGACTTTGAACTGACCTTTGAAGTCAATGTGGATGAGGGACTGAACAGCGGAGTGCAGATTCGCTCGAAGACCCGCGACGAAGGCGGACGGGTGTACGGCCCTCAAGTTGAGATTGAATCGTCACCGGGCGAAGCGGGTTACATCTACGGCGAATCCGCGGGAGGTTGGATCACGAAAGAGCAACCGATCAAAGACGCGTATCAAAACGGCACGTTCAATCGTTATCGCGTTCGTGCCTCCGACAATCGCATTCAAACGTGGATTGGCGATGTGAAAGTCGCCGATATCACCGACCCCGCTTGCGCTGGCGAAGGTTTCATTGGTCTGCAAGTCCACGGCATCGGTAAAGACCAAGGCCCCTACGAAGTCCGTTGGCGCGACATCCGCGTGAGACCATTGAAGTAACTGAAGTCGTCAAGACTTTTACCCTACTCTGGTCACTGACTCTTTTTCCGGGGACAATTTGCGAAAATTGTCCTACTCTAACCTTGCCTTCACCATGATCCTCGCCGAGAAAATTCGCTCTTGTACTTTGGTAGTTTCCAAAGGCCAGTCGCGGAACCCCGCCAAACGAGCTTTGGAGCAAGCGATTGCCGACGCAGCCGGAAAAATTTCGGAACTCGATGTCGTCATCGTCCCGCACCTGTACGATTTGCCCAAGAACGGCGAAGCGGTCAAGCGATTGCGAGAGATCGAAGGTGACATCGTGCTGGCGAGCTGGATTTTCCCCCGCGCCGCCCACTGGGTACTCGATCGTAACGGCGTCGGCGGTCAACCAGGTACCGTCTTATTGGGCAACGAGCAAACCGATGCGGACACGGCGAGCACCAACGAGCCTGAGCCGACGTCCGAAGTCGAAACCGTTTTACGGATGACCGACTTGCATCCGCGACCAGCGAGAGAAATCTATTGCATCGACCTCCGCACCTCCGAATCCACTACCGATTTTATCGCTGAGATTATCCGGATCATCGGTGCCGAACCGGTTGAACGAAATGCTCGATCTCTGCCGATCGTCGGTGGCAGTATTGAATCGGTGGAGGAAGCCACCGGCCGCCGCTGGTACCCCGTTATCGACTACTCTCGCTGCACGAACTGTATGGAGTGCGTCGATTTTTGTTTGTTCGGTGTGTATGGACTCGATGGCAGCGAAAGCATTCTCGTCGAGCAACCAGACAATTGTCGCAAGGGTTGCCCGGCGTGTAGTCGGGTCTGCCCAGAGAATGCGATCATTTTCCCACAGCACAAAGCACCCGCGATTGCGGGCGCAGAAACCGCAGGCGATGAAGGTTTTAAAATCGACTTGTCGCTCCTGTTCGGTGCGCCCGCTGGCGGCGACGATCCAATCGCCACCGCAGCCCGAGAACGTGACGAACAGTTACTGTTGGCCGGTCGCGGCACCGTGGGTATCGACGAGGGCTTGAGAAAACGTCAGGCTGCACGTCATTCACAGCCCAAGGACGAGTTGGACCGACTCGTCGATTCGCTCGATGAGATGGACCTTTGAAAACCACGCACCATTCAACACATCCCACACCGCCGATCGAGATACACGGCGTGGCGCTGGACATGGACGGTCTGCTGTTCGATACCGAGCGAATCTATTACCAAGTCGGTGATGTGATTTTGCAGCGACGTGGATTTCGCTTTTCCGGCGAATTGCAGATGCAGATGATGGGCCGTGTCGGTCTCAGTGCGATCGCCGAAATGATCGCTTGGCATCGTCTCGATGATAGTCCTGCCGACTTGCTCGAAGAATCCAATACGGTGTACGCAGAATTACTGCCGAAACTTTTGCAACCGATGCCAGAGTTAGAGCGGTGGATGCAACGACTCATTAGCAGTGGTGTTCCCTTTGGTGTCGCGACGAGCAGCCAACGACGTTTCGTTGAGATGATCCTGCCAACAACGCTCTGGCATGATCAATTGGCGTTTGTTTTGACCGGTGACGATGTCACGCATGGCAAACCACACCCAGAAATGTATTTGCGGGCAGCCGAAGCATTAGTGATCGCACCAAACAAAATGCTGGTGCTCGAAGACAGCGGCAACGGTGCAGCGTCGGCAATCGCTGCGGGTGCGATTACGGTCGCAATCCCCAACGAACACACGCGTGAGCAATCGTTCGAGGGCGCGCACTTGGTCGCCGACTCGCTCGGTGATGAGCGTTTGTTGTCGTTGCTGCCGAATGCTTCAGCGCAAACCAGTGGATCATGAGCGAGACCTCGGTCACGCGATTGACGGCGTCCGGTCGATCAGCGGTCGCCGTGATTGGATTGCAGGGACCGCGTGCTGCGGAGTTTGTTGCGGCATGCTTCTGCTGTGCGACGACGTCGCCATTGCGGGTTGGTCAAATTCGTTATGGGACATGGCAACAAGCAGACGGTGCGGCGGGCGAGTCCGTAGTGTTAACGCCATTGTCCGATGATCATTTTGAAATTCATGGTCACGGTGGGGTCGCGGCTGTCTCGCGAATCATCGGTTCCCTGGTCGATTTGGGAGCATCCCATGTAGCGATCAATCAATGGGAGCAATCGCTCGCCAGTGCCGCTGGTGAGACCTGGGAGCCGCTGATCAGTGAAGCCAAAGATGTTTTGATTCGCTGCACGACCCGTGCTGCCGCTGCGATCGCGCTACAGCAATCGCGAGGTGCCTTATTGGCTTGGGTAATCGAGTGGAGTGATCATATCGTGGCGGATGCCGATTCGCTCGAGTCACTAAGAAGTGCAGCCTCGGAAGTGCTTGCGCGTCGCTCGCTCGGGAGGCATTTGACTGTTCCGTACCGCGTCGTTTTGGCGGGACCGCCGAACGTCGGCAAGAGTAGTTTGGTCAACGCGATTGTCGGTTATGGGCGCAGCATCACGCATGACGAAGCGGGTACGACCCGTGATGTCGTCGATTGCGACACCGTGATTGCTGGCGTTGCGATTCGATTGGGAGACACCGCTGGTATTCGATCTGGTGGAGGTGTGATCGAACGAGAAGGGATTCGTCGCGGTTCACTTGCGATCGCTGACGCGGATATGGTGGTCATCGTGTTCGATCCCAGTTCGATTGCCGAACATACCGCGTTGGAACAAACCGTGCGTGAACTTAATTGTGAAGCAGAAATTCTGCACGTCCTCAATAAAGCCGATCGGCTCAACGAAGAATTGGTTATCACAACGCCTTCTTTACCAGACAACATGTTACGAACGGTCGCTACTATGGAGATTGGCATCAACGAGGTGGCTTCGGCGATGGTGAGTCAGTTGTGCCCTGAGCGATTGACTCAGAGTGAGCCTGCAATGCCAATCCCGATCAACGCCCGCCAAGTCCGCTGGCTCGAAGCAATCGCGTCAGCTCAAATGGCAGCGGTTGCATTGGATGCCCTGACATCACTGCGCAGTGGTCAATCGTGAGTAATCCACCCAGCAAGCATTTCACGCACAGCGTGATCGGTGAAATCACACCGGAGATGCGTGCTCGTTTGGCGGAGTTGAGTCGTGATCCGCAATCGCGATCCAAGCCTGACTCGTTGACCTCGGCCACGCGTGCGGTGCTGATAGACATTGCCACGCTGCAAACGAAAGCCCATCGCGCGTTCGGATTGCCACCGGTTAACGCCGATGGAAGTTGCGACTCTTGGTGGGTGTCTCGGGTGGGCTTGCAACAGTCGACACAGCATGCGATCGCGAGTTTAAAAGCTAGTTGGATGGGCCAGCGGCGTGTCGTTGATTTGTGTTGCGGTTTGGGTAGCGACTTGATTTCATTGGCTCAGCGAGGAAACACGATCGGTATCGATAATGATCCCGACGTACTCACGTTCACGGCTGCGAATTTGCAAACGGCGAACGTTCACGCGGAGCTGCGTTGCCTGGACGTTACCTCGGGGCAACTCGATGGGATCATCGCCCACAGTGTTCTGTTACACATCGACCCCGATCGTCGTAGTGATGGGCAGCGTCATACGCGAAGCGAGGATCTCGTTCCGTCCTGGTCGCGTGTGACCGAGTTACTGGCGAGGTGCGGAGGAGGTTTGGTTAAACTCGCCCCCGCCACACAGCTTGATGATGAGGCCGCTGCTACGGTGCATCGCGTTTGGTTATCGGCGGGCGGCAGCGTGCGAGAACAAACTGTGATCGCAGGCGAGGTTCTCGATCACGCGTGGATTCGCGAACACAACATGCGCGCGGGCAATCGATCGGCGATCACGATCCGTGACAGCGCGGTGGATGTTTTCTCGCCAACAAACGAGACGCCGATTGGTGATTCCGTCGCCACTGGTGAAATGGGGCGATGGATCGTGGACCCTGACGCCGCGATCCGTGCAGCGGGATTAACGACAGCATTTGCCATTGAGAAACACTTCTGGGTGGTTGGTGACGCCAGCGGTTTTCTGAGTGGTGATGAAGCACTCGATTTTCATAAATGGCCCGCGATGGTGGCGCGCGTGCTGGACGTGGTCGGTTGTGACGATCGAAAATTACGACGCGTTTTTCGCGCCCGCAATGCGTATCCGGAAATCATTAAAGTTCGTGGCGTCGATGTCGATCCGTCCGTCCTGAGTAAACGCATGAAAACCTGCGGCGAAACCCCGCTAGGATTGTGGATCGGTCGTCAAGGCAAACGGAGCTACGCGGCGATCACGGAATTGGGGGTGGGAAGGTCATGCCTGTCCGCTACAGTGTGTACTTCGGGGTAACATCCCAACCGATTTTTAACCCAGAACAAATTTCAACATACACTCCTCACTGACTCTCACGCCACCGCCATGCCAACTCACTCACTGAAACTGAACATTGCGATCACTCTCGGTTTTTTGGCAATCAACCTGCCTAATGTTTTAGCTCAAGAATCCGAATTGTTGTCGGAGAGTCGCCTGCTAACCTTTGAAGGTCGTCGGGCAGGCGAAGGATATTTCAACCCTGATGCGACGCAGATGATTTTTCAAAGTGAACGTGACCCAACCAATCCGTTCTATCAAATTTACTTGAGTGATTTAGAGACAGGTGATATTCGCCGGATCAGTCCGGGGTACGGCAAGACGACGTGCGGTTGGATTCATCCAACACAAAACAAAGTGCTGTTCGCGAGCACGCACGACGACCCCACGTCGGTCGCGAAACAACAAGAGGAAATCGCATTGCGAGCATCTGGAAAAGAACGTCGGTACAGTTGGGACTATGACCCGAGCTATGAACTCTATGCTGCTGACCTCGATCAACTTCGCGATGGCACAACGACCGGGTTCACCCAGTTAACAAACGCCAAGGGCTATGATGCTGAGGCGAGTTACAGCCCTGATGGCAAGTACATCGTGTTCGCATCGAACCGCGCGGCGTACTCACGGGAGATGACGCCTCGCGAGCAAGAACAATTCGATCGCGATCCCGCCTTCATGATCGACCTGTACATTATGAACGCCGATGGTACTGCCGGTGCCAATGGACAACTCGTGACGCAATTGACGAACGAACCGGGCTACGACGGTGGGCCGTTCTTTTCGCCCGATGGAAAACAGATTTGTTGGCGACGTTTTTCAGCCGACGGTGCAACGGCAGAGATTTTCACCATGAACGTTGACGGCAGTCAGGTGAAGCGTTTGACGAGTTTGAACGCGATGAGCTGGGCACCGTTCTTTCACCCCAGCGGCGACTATCTGATCTTCACGACGAACATCCATGGGTTCGCCAACTTTGAACTGTACTTGGTTCGCGCCGATGGCCAAGGCGAGCCGGTGCGGGTAACGACAACAGAAGGCTTCGATGGTTTGCCTGTGTTCTTGCCTGACGGCAAACGTTTGTCCTGGACCAGCAACCGCGTGATCGCGGGCGATGGATCATTGGTGATGCAAGACGACAAACCGAAACAAGGCAACTCGCAAATTTTTCTCGCGGATTTTAATGATGTCAAGGCGCGAGAGTTGTTGGGGTTGACGTCATCGAGGGATGACGGAGAGCTTGCTGCGGCGTTGGCTCGTGAAAACATCCAGGCAACGGCACCCGAGTATCGACCAACCGACGTAATGCGGCATGTCGATTACTTGACTCGCCCCGAACTGGCTGGACGAATGACGGGTACCGAAGGCGAACGTCGTGCGACTGCGTATGTGGCAGCGTATTTGGAAAGCCTCGGTTTTGTGCCAGCAGGTGACGATGGCTCATTCTATCAATCGTTCGAGTTCCCGGCGGGATCATCACTGAGTGATGCAAATCAAGCAACACTCGCCATCGGCGATGAAGCCGCGCGGTCTCTCGATATTGATTCGCAGTGGACTCCCTTGTCTTTTTCAAAAACAGGTGACATTCGCAGCAGTGAGGTTGTGTTCGCGGGTTACGGTTTACAGATTCAGGGTGATGAAAATCATGAGCAGTACGATAGCTACGTGCATCTCGACGTGCTCGATAAATGGGTGATGGTGTTGCGTGACGTACCACAAGACATCACACCAGAAACGCGACAATGGATGGCACGATATGGTTCGCCACGCCGCAAAGCCACGATAGCGCGCGACCTCGGTGCTCGTGGGATCATTTTCGTCTCAGGACCGACCAGCCAAGTGACGCGTGAGCTGATCCGATTTGACACGACGGAGTCGCAGGCTGAGGTGAGCATCGCGGCGATTTCGATCAATAATGAAATGGCGTCGGCGATCATCGCAGCAGCGGATGAGGATCTCGCAAAACTACAAAAGTCGATCGACGATGGTTCGCTGGCGATGGGATTCGCGATCCCGAAGGTCAAGCTCGGTGCCAAGATCGAGATCACGCGGACGACAGGCACCGGCCGCAACGTGATCGCTCGGTTGCCTGCCGACACCGATGACACATCAGCGGTGCAATACCCGTTCGTGATGGTCGGCGCTCACGTCGATCATCTTGGTCGTGGCGGCAGTAGTAACTCGTTGGCACGAGACAATGAGGAGGGCCAGATTCACTTTGGGGCTGATGATAACGCCAGCGGTGTGGCGGCGATGTTAGAGATTGCCCAGTCCGTAGCTTCGGAGCGTCGATCGGGAAAACTAGCGATGAAACGTGATCTCATGATCGCTGCTTGGAGTGGTGAGGAACTCGGCCTGTTCGGTTCGCAGTTCTTCATCGAGCATTTTGCTGAACGTTTTCCCGGCGCACCCGCTGCGGTTGTCGATGAAAAAGCTGCTGCGATCGCCCAGGCTCATGGAATGACTCCAGATGCCTCTTCGCTCTCGCCAGCGATCGGGATGTATTTGAATCTCGACATGGTTGGTCGCTTGGACAAGAAGCTGATCGTCCAAGGTCTAGGTTCATCGCCTGGTTTGACTGGCGAAGTCGGGCGGCGGAACGTGCCCGTTGGCTTGCCCTTGCAACTCGATCAAACCAGCACGGGATTGCCGACCGACGCCTCCGCCTTTGTCGCTCGCGGGGTGCCGATTCTGTCTGCGTTCACTGGCGCGCACGAGGATTATCACACGCCCCGAGATACCGCAGATAAACTCGACTACGACTCCGCAGCCAAGATCGCGAGATTGTTTGGTTTGTTGACGCGTGGTTTTCTAACGACCGATGAGATGCCAAAGTTCGAGTTGAGCGAAGGTGGAGCGAAAGAAGACACACCCCGTGTGAACTTGCGAGCCTACCTCGGCACGATCCCAGACTACGCGGCAGGCGAAGTCAAAGGGCAACGGCTCAGTGGCGTGACGGCGGGTGCGCCAGCAGCAGAGGCAGGGTTGCAGAGTGGAGACGTCGTGGTGCGTTTAGCCGGTCGGCTAGTTGAAGATATTAACGATTACACGTACGCGATCGAAGCGCTGAAGATCGGTGAGCCGGTGACGATTGAAGTGGTCCGCGACGGTAAGTCACTGCAATTCAATGTCACACCTGGATCGCGTGATTGAGTTGACACTGATTCGAGTGCCTGTTTTTGCGAGAGCTAAAGTAGCAGCTTGCGATTCGATCCAAGCCTGCAAGTCGTCGTGGATAATCAACTGCACGTCACTGACGGCATCCAAGGTGTACTGAACTGTTTTTCCATACAGGTACCATCGCTTTGGCTCGATGTGGCAGTCGCGGAAGGGGATCAGTAGCAACGGATGAAAGATAGCGAAGGGAGGCATCAGTTGCAATAAAATACCCTCACTCGTCACGCCGACTTTCACGATGCCCTTGTACGAGTTCCACCCAATATCACCGCCGACCAGAATGACAGTCTGCATTGTCAGTTTGGAAACCCAATTGGGTTCATCGAAAACCCGCTACGATTGGGCTAGATGGGTCCACCTCCGGGAGTTGATTTTCCACATCCCGCACATCAAACCACCAGGCAGACTGAAGCTCGCTAAAAAGTAAAGCAAGTTGCCGATCATGTTTCTTCCTTGGATGCGATGTCTCGTTCGTATCTTTGCAACCTGTCGGCTACTTGTCGAAGGTTTCGCTCAACTGACTGAGGCGTTTGATTTGGGAAAACGGGCAAGTCCTCCATCGCGACTCCCATCCTCGCTAATGCGAATCGCCACTGATCGGCGTCGCCTGCGTTGTTCATGATGGGCGACGGACGCCGTAGGAATAGTTCGTGTATCCGTGGTGCTGCGGATGATGCGTGTGATCCCAAGCGAACCAGCGCTGCTCGTAGACCATCGATCATTGCGCGTCGCTCGCTCCACCGCGGCAGTCCGATCGCAGTGTCCAGGATATTGTTGAGTTTGGGCATCGCATGATCGGGGCCAAGATCAGCCAATGTCACGATTAGCGGTCCCGCCTGTTGATAAATCTCCGGTGAGTCCCAAATCGCGAGATACGCTGGATCTGGATTGGCAAACGTTCCCGGTGGCATCCTCGCCAGACGCTCGGCCAACCAATGACGCAGGCTTGCTGACGTGTGGCCCATGCTAATTCGATCCACAAAGGCAGCCTTCATCGCGGTGGGGGTATTGTCTTTTGAAAAGACGTTTTTGATTTGTGTATCTATATCTTGAACTCGCTGATCAGACACGATCCGCGCGATCAATGCATGGTCCTGTTGATTCACGTCGAAGAAGAACAAACCGAGATAGCGCCGTACCAAATCAAGTCGGACGGTCGTTGCGGTTGGATCATCAAGTGCTTGCATGGCTTGATCCCGCAACATTTCCACGGCTTCTGCATTACAGTTTGGAACGGAGAACTCGATCGCTTGCAGCAATGCAGATTCAGGCTGTAGCGACCGCTCGCCAGACTCCATGATCTGCCGCCCCACATGGAAGGATGCCGAGACTGGGCCGCCGGACATGCTGGCTCGAAAGCCAAAGTAAAACATGCGAGCAGGTACCGCCTGCATTCGATAGCTCTTGCGAAAACGCACGGTTCCATGCGAGTCGAGAATCGTGATCCGGCGGAGAGTGAACGTAGAATAGTTTGTTTGATTTTCAAAACGGATGACCCAATCGGCCTTATCAACTTCGACGGAATCGACCTCTCGTAGTCGCTGTTGTCCGGACAGCCGCATCGCCCAATTCGCTTCCACCGCTTTGACTGCCATGATTAGCTGCTCACTACGATTCGCCTGAATCAACCGTGGATGCTTGCGGACGATCTGACCAGGCTCACTCGGGAAAATACCGGCTACGGGATCCGTCGTCGCGGAAACCAAGGCGTAGGCAACCGAAGTCGGAGTATCCGATAACTTGTCACGCCCTGCTGTCACGGTAGTCACGCTTTTCACAAGTGGCGAGTCAAGCATCGCGAGACTCAAGTAGTCGCACTCAGGTTCACTGCGTTGATCCAGCCTTTCAATACGAATAAGCCCGTCAAGTTCGATGGCATGATTTGGAAGCACATCCGGTAACTCGTCGGCGCGATACGCAGTGATTGCCCTTAAACGCGACGGTTGCAAGACAGCCCAACCCAGCGACAGCGAGACACCGACGGCAACCGCCGTGGCCGATACGGGGGCGGAGATCGGTAGCAATCGCCGAACAATCGCCGTCACGGCCAAGTAAACAAAAGCCGTAGGGGTGAATGTGAGTACCAACCCTGGCACGATCAACAGGAAATACCCCAGTACCACCAAATCGGGAATCGTGATCGCTAGCCCAGCAAGAATGCCAGTGATGACAAGTGCGTACTTCATCCGCAAATCTGTTACAAACATAAGGTTCGGCGCGACCAGACCATCGGATCTTGATCTCCCAACGCTTAAAACGATTTCAAGCGGGTGCCGCACAGAAACATAGCTCGCCGATGGGGCGATGCAAACTTTGCTCTGTCTCTTGTAGAACACGCGTTTTCACCTCATATCGAGGCTTCTTCGGAACAGCAAGCATCACGTTCTAAACGATCTCTCGCTGAAATAGTCAATGGAACTGCCCGATCAGAGTTAGCACATCGTTTCCAATTGACGCGGCAGCAGTTTCACGAAACGATTCCCCTGTCGATGGGGTGCGAACATTGGTTTTCTTTGCTCGATTGCTCTTGGAGCGTGACCCGAGATTTTGGTAACCCAGGGTGTATTCGCGAAACTCTGCCCTCTCCTTTTTCCGTGTTGGAACCTCCACATGGCATCCGAAAAACGTATTGCCAATTGTTTCGGTTCATCCGCATCCTCTTATGCTGTCACACGGCGGCATGCTGTCGTGCTTGTTGCTCTGTTGGCAACGACCACAACCGGTTGCAAAGACGGGCCGATGTATGCGCTCAAACATACCAACCCATACTTTCCGATGAAGCAATGGGCTAGCGACGAAAAGATCGGTGTCACGGATCATCAGCGTCGGGCCGAATTGCAGTCGCTCGCCAACTCGATGCCGAACCTCGCCCCAGACCGACAGCAATATTGGTCGACCCATCTCGAACAGATTTTCCAGCATGACGAGAACGCTGAGATGAGACGATTGGCGGTCGTTGCTGCGGGAAAGTCATCCGACCCCGCGATGCTGAAACTGATCGAACAAGGACTGGAAGATGAAGTAATCAAGGTTCGCATGGAAGCCTGCCGAGCACTTGGCAATCGACCAGAAGACGAGGCCGCTCGGTTACTGGCCGTGACGGTGGGTAAATCACAAGACCAAGATGTTCGCCATGCAGCGATTGCTGCGTTATCGGAGCACCCTGGCCCGATTGCTGCCGATTCGCTCAAACTCGCACTACAAGATCGCGATCCGGCAACGCAGAGTCTCGTGATCGGATCACTGCGCAAAAGCACTGGCAAAGATTTCGGCAATGATCCGCAAACCTGGATCGCAGCCCTCGATGGTAAAGAAGTGGAAGAGCAACCACGCGGCGGATTGCGATCATTCTTTTAAACGCGACTATTCGCATGATTTCGCGTATCGACGAACCCATCAACCGAAACGCTGATCGAAACGGTCACGTGTCTATTAAAGATCGTTGAGGCGAAACTGATTTAACTCTTCGTGAGCCAACGACGTGAGGGGATGATTGGCTTTTCGATACGCTTTCACTCGGTTTTCCAACAACCATTCTTTCCATGGCACCAATGGTTCCAAATCTTGAAGTGCCTCGACCATGTCGGTGGTACCGAGGTTCTCAGAAACGATATACCGCACAAAAACTCGGTTGTCTTCAAATCGGCGCATCGCGAAAGGCCTATCCAAAGCATCGAAAACCAACTTCGCATGCTCTCGGCTATTCTCAGAAAGCTCTATCGCAATACGGAACAATCCATCGATCACAGGCTGCAACACCCAAGGATGGTCACGCAGGCAATGCATTGCCTCTGAGAATTTCTGAGCGGCGAGAACGATGTCGCCCGCCCGAAAGGAAGAGATTGCCATGATAGCTAGCGATTCCACTTCGCAATGAGATTCAAGTTTCGTCATCCACTGATCAGAAACGGGTTGGCCAAGCTCTGCTCCGGCATGAGCAAACACGGCGGCCTCGATGGGACATTCTTGGTCAATGGCGAGTTGAGAGGAAAGCTGAATTACTTCCTCAAAACGACCATCTAAGTACGCCTCATACGCTAAGGCACGATTCGATTGCTCGGCACTGGCTCCCGAGATCGCATGGAACTGTCCTCCAAGATGCAATTCCATTGCGAGGCGTCGGTTTGCAATTAAGGCGAGCTGGGGTTCACTCATGGAAAAGGGGGTCTGATCCGTCAATTTGATCGCAGCTCGAGTGAGATCGTTGGCTGAAAAATGTGTTTTCTTGCCTACACTTTTTGCGAACGCGTACTCCAACAAATTGCGATCATCGCTATTGCATGAAAGTGATTTCTCGCTAAGCAAATCGTCGATGGTTCGTTCGCTACAGACGTAATGTGCAAGCACCCCAGTTAAATCGTTGGTCTTCCAAGCGTCACCGAGTCCATCTCGAATCGTAGACTGGCGAAGTTTGTCTATCAAAGAATTTTCGGTCAGGGATAAAAACGCGTTGCCTTGGCCGCAAACAAAAACCATATCGCGAGCCTTGGTTTGCCAAACCTGAACTTTTGGAAAAACGGATCGCAAAGTCGTCATCACAATCTCGACCGTTCTCGCGTCAACCTCATAGGCTTGAAGCCACTGCAAAAAAAGGCCGTTGTTCGAGAGCCGATTGGATGCCGACTGATAGAACTCACGGGTGTACAAATTGGCGATACCCGCGCGATATGGGTTCGATGGTTCTGAAACGATCAGGTCATAGTCTTTGCGGCACGTCAGCAAGAATTCACGCGCGTCGTCGAAGTGAAGATGGACCCTGGGGTTGTTGAGGACGTTGTGATTAATCGCCGCGCAAAGTGACGCCATTTCAACGACTGAAGGTTCAAGTTCGACGACATCCACCGACTCAATATTCGTGACGGCACCCATCCAACCGGCGGATTCACCTGTACCAAGTCCAATGACCAATCCGAGCTTGGGTGCATCATGCAACAGAGGTCCCAGCAAACCGAGGCCAATCTGTGTACCGGCGTCGGTGACGGCATTTCCGTCGGATTTTCCGTTGACGACGAAAGAGAGACTGTCTGTCGCAATGATGGCAACACTCGATTCAATTCCTTCGGCCTCCCAGATCACCCTTCGCTTCATTCGATTGGCAAATTCTCGTTGCTGATTTGGTTCATGAGTTGAAATCACGGCACGGCGCACTCCGATACCTGAATGCCGCCACACGGAACTTGGCCCTTCGGCGAAGAGGCAAACGATCGCGAGTGTGCAAAGTCCCAGAGCTAGGGGAAGATGAATTCTTCGCTCAACAAAAATTTTATTCCGGACAATGCTAGCGAAGATGGTCAAGCAAAGCAGAATCAATCCTAAAACACATGCTCGCCACAATCCTGTTGCTGATAGCATCGGCAACAAAACAAAGCCTCCTGCCAGCGATCCAAAAATTGCGCCTGCCGTATTGCACGCAAACGTTCGACCAACGTCAGCACCGATGCTCTGCCGTCCCTGACCAACACAGGCGATTAACAGTGGAAACTGAAATCCCGAAACAACGGCGGTCGGGCCAATGACAACCACTGCGACCTGAAACCAATCCCAAACTTGTTGGCTAAAACTGGTGAGCGGTTGAGCTGATTGATAAAGCACCCAGAACGCGATGTCGTCGCCATACCAAAGAGGTATGGCAATCGCGACGGCTTCGAGTGCGCAAACGCATCCGAGCCAAGATAGTGAAGGATTGATCCACCTGGATACTGCACTGTAGATCGCTCCTCCTAACCCAATCCCCAAGAGCGCCGTACATAGTATCAAGCCGAACGTATATGTGGTTCCGCCGAGCAACGGAGCAAGCATGCGATACCAGACCAGTTCCATCAGAAAGAAGACGGCCCCAACCGTTGCGGAGGCACTGAAAATCAAGACTTTAGACGGGGCGTCAGCTCGAACTGGACGGCTTAGCGTTTCAACGGATCCTCCTCCTTGGTTGTCTTCTACCGTCGCCACTTCGGAAGTCTGCATCAGCAATCGGTTTGAATACGCGAACGCGATCATAGAAAGAAACATGTTGATCGCGCAAGCCGACCAGAGCAGCAATCGGTTGCCGAGAGCCTCAAGCAGTATGAAGTTGCCAATCCAAGCACCCGCTACTGCGCCGATCGTATTGAGCCCATACAATAACGCTAAACCGCTACGTTTCGTGTCGGAGTTGCTTGAAACAGCGCGCGCGGTCGCAGGCAATGTGCCTCCCATTAGAAATGTTGGAACTGCCAGCACGACGACTGCACCGAGCAGTCGAAAAGCGGTTGCGATCGGTCCGCCAAGCGTGTATTGACCGCCAGCGGCGACGTACAAAAAGCGAACAATATCAATCAGCAGTGGACTGATTGCTGCCGAAAGAGCAATCCCCGCTTCTAAGCTTGAATAGAGGCGAAGCGGAGTCCGCGTCTGGTCAGCGCGTCTGCCAAAAAACAGATTTCCAAAACCAAGCCCACCCATGAAAATCGCGAGCACTGCCGCAGAAGCGGAAGTGGAGGCTCCGAAAATCAGACGTAACTCGCGAACCCACACCATCTGAAAGATCAGTGCGCAACTGCCCGAGAGAAAGAGCAGGCAGATCAGCGGCGGCAGAGGTGCCAATCGCTCGGTATCCATCGATAACAATCGTTTCATAAATCCTACGTTCGGTCAACTTGCCACTGGTATCTCACCGAAATCATCTACCGTTAACTGATGCGAGCGACTGCGGCAGCGAGTGTCACGCAACTCAAGTGAAGTCGTGTTTCGTGTCGGAGCGAAATATAGCGAAGAGTCGTCCGGCTCGGGAGTGACTAGAGATGTGGGATTTTGCAAGACCGTCGATACTGTTTAAGCTGTGTCACTTCCAGTCGAGATTAGAAAGTATCACTTCAGGTGTTTTGACGAGCTAACATGCGAATGCCGCCTCCGACATCGCATTGAAAGGCAGACATTTCATCATCGAATCTTCATCAAACTATTCAATAGAAAGTGGACAGGAGGGACAGTTCTGCGACTCATCGCTGTTGTTGATCAGCGAAGGGAAATTGAAGCGGAATTCATCCAGGTAACGCTGATGCTCTGAATTCTCGAAACGACTTTAACTGGACAACGCCGGATTAGTGGAAAGTAGTGTGTTTTCTTAATCCGACGCGTCAGCGAGGGACCTCACCAAAAACGTTCCCTCGCTGACGCTTCGGATTATGATTTTCACCAACTTGGCGTTGTCTCGTTAAATAGAATCCTGTTTGAACTTAGTGCGAGATCGAGGCGTTGACCAATTCGGTGAGTTGAAATTCGGTCTCAATTTCGCGAGTTCGTAAGCTCTCGACTTTTCGCCGTGCGTCGCAGTAGTCCAGAGCCTTGACTCGTAAGTCTGTTGGTAGTTTGCGAATGATCGGGTCTATGTAGGGGTCGGCATTATCGAACACCAAGCGTTCAGGCCAATTGCTGTGTACGTCTACGGAGTCCACATCGAGCTTAGACGCGACGTGGCGAATCAATGTTGATAGCGATCGAGCTGGCGAGCCAGTTCGCACCTTAGCAGCTTCTCGTCGCAACGTCACCTCAGCGTCTGTCAAGCTCTGTACGACTTGACGGGCGACCGGGTCACCTTCGGCATAGACCCCAACGACAAAGCGGGCTTCACCTAGTGATCGCATCCCGCCCACATCGTCGCCAATAACAGGAATCTGAGCGATCGCCTCCGTAACCGAACTCTGATTGCTTGGACGTCCTACGGCGACCACGGATACGTCCACCAAACCAGCGCGAAAACCTACTGGCACAGCAAACGTGACCTTGAATTCCTTCTCGCCTTCGAGCACCTGTGTCGAGGTCCAACGCAGTTTATAATAGACGCCTTGCCCACGCTCGATCGTGCCCGCAGCAGTCACGGCGTGCAATGGAGCCACACGATCATACTGCAAAGACTCGCACTGTTTGTTGCCAAAGTCTCCGCCGATATGTCCCCGAACCAAGTTACCTTGCGTGACGTCCGCAGCGACTCCGAAGGTGGTTGTTTTCTCATCGGTTGTTTTGACTGCAATGGCTGTGGCGTAATCGCTCGCGGTTTCTGTTCGTGGCGCGTAGTCGACGACACGCCAAGCCGATTGACGTGGGACGCAACGAATCATCCAGCGGTCGATCTGTGGCATCACGTCCGCATTAACGAGGGACGATAGACGCAGTGTGATCTCCAAAGGTTCACCACCATCACAATTCAACAGACCGTCTGCAGTGCCAACGCTCACTGGGACGGCCATCGCGGTGGGTGGTAAGTCAAAAGAGATGATGGCAGGCTGGCCACCGATCACGTTTCCTGCAAACAAGCCATGCAGTGTAAGAGCTGCGAATGCCAGCAGTCGCTTGAAAGTCAGGCTGGTGAAAGACTGTGAGTTGAGGTTGGTTGAATTCATGTGAGTGTTCTCCGTTCCGATTCGAATTTCCTGGTGGCTGGATCGCGATAAGGTCACGAGACCGTATGCGAAATTCGTGCCGGATCATCCGGCCAGCGACCGATCCATCGTGGATACGGGCTGCGGCGACTGTATTGAACTGAACTAAATACGCAGTCGTTTGGGCAGCGAGCGAATCCTGGCAGTTCATCAATCAGAGGCAAGTCTTTCGGATGCGACTAACTGTTCTGTCATAACTCTTAAATCGAGTATGCCATCGCGTGAAACATCCGTCACAAATCACTCACTGACGAGAGATTTCAATTTGTGAAACTAACCAAATCTCGTTTGGATGGATTTCGATGCAGTGCTTTCGTCGCGATCCATTCTGAGCAAGACATTTAGTGTGATGAGCGATTGTCAAAGTCGCGAACTTATCCAACGGGTACCTTCAACAGTGGATTTGTAACGAATGTAACGATCAGTCTGGTTGCGGTTGCTTTGCCAACGAGCCGTTGAAACTGTTTCGGAGTGTTCGTGATTAGTGCACTCATTTGTGACTTATGAATAAGTCAGTCGAGGTTTGTTTCAAAACATGATTGGTTGCAGAAGCCGGTCAAATCTCGTCTTTACTTGCATACTCAGATTCTACGGGGGTGGTCCATGGACGATTCAGAACTATTGGTCGATTTTGTCGAAGAAGCTCGGGAGCATCTCGGTGATATCGAGATTCAACTGCTGCAAATCGAAGCCATGGGAGCGGCGATTGACGACAATCTTGTCAACACAGTGTTTCGCGCGATCCACTCCGTCAAAGGCGCGGCGGGTTTCCTCGGACTCGAACAGATCAACGCCGTTTCACATCGTCTCGAAGATGTACTGGGCAAGGTCCGTGACAAACGACTCGTTCCAGACCCTTACAACGTCGACGTGATGTTGAAGGCGGCTGATCGTTTGAAGTCGATGATCGAAGACATCGCATCCAGCAATGCCAGGGACAATACAGAGATTTGTAACAAGCTCGACGCAATTCTAACCGGGCTATCGGTAGCCACGTCGACACCGTCGAAAATAAATGAGTCAGTCGGCAGTGAACTGTCAGTCAAGCCGAGTGCTAAGCGAGCTCCTCGTAAGATCGCTGCGAAAAAGCCAACTGCGAAAAAAACGACAGCAGCAGAAAACTGTAATACGGGTTCAGCATCGCAACCCAACACGCCTGCTCCAAAACAACGCCAGTTACGCCAGTCGAAGACGCTCTCGGCAAACGATAAGGCTGTTAGTGATCGCGTGAGCGATTCGCTTGATAGCATCGACGCTGCAATGGCCGATGCAGAGCTCAACCTCGCCCAACCTGCTGCGATGGCTTCGAGCAATGACCATCCAGCAACATGCACCGTGAGCGACTCGCAAACTACCAAAGCGTCGACTGGTGACTCTACCATCCGTGTCAGTGTTCGCGTCCTCGATCGACTGATGAATCTTGCTGGTGAACTTGTTCTCAGTCGTAACCAGCTCATGCAAGCCATTACCGCTGATCGAGCGATCCGTGCTCGCGATGCTGGTGGTCGACACACGTCCGAAACACCGAGCAAACTCGATGCGATTGCGCAAGGACTCGATCAAGTCACGACGGAACTGCAAGAAACCATCATGCAGACCCGAATGCAACCGATAGGTAATGTGTTTTCCAAATTTCCTCGCGTGATTCGTGATCTCTCGTCGTCGCTCGGCAAAGAGATCGTATTGCAAACCGAAGGCAACGAAGTCGAAACCGATAAAACGATTATCGAAGCGATTGCCGATCCTTTGACGCACCTCGTTCGCAATTCCTGCGACCACGGGATCGAGCTTCCAGAGATCCGCAAAGCGGCTGGCAAACCGCCAACGGGAACAGTCGTGCTCAAAGCCTACCATCAAGCTGGCAAGGTGATGATCCAGATTATCGACGATGGAGCCGGGATCAATCCCGCAGTTCTCAAGGCCAAGGCGATCGAGAAAGGTCTTCTCACCGCAGAAGATGCTGAGAAACTGAGTGACCGAGATGCCGTCAATCTCATTTTTGCACCTGGTTTCTCGACGGCCGCAGCGATCACCGCAGTCTCAGGCCGCGGCGTTGGCATGGATGTCGTGCGGACCAATATTGAAAAGATCGGTGGCAGCGTCGCGGTCACTTCCAAGCTCGGCAAAGGTTCGACCGTTGATATCACCTTGCCACTGACGCTCGCGATCGTGCCATCCATGATTGTGACGGTCGGCGGACGTCCTTATGCCCTGCCACAGAGCGGAATTGTGGAGTTGATCCAACCCGACGGCAAAGAGAAGAGCATCGGGTACGCTGGCAGTGCGGAGGTCTTGCGACTGCGTGGTTCGTTACTGCCACTGATCCGGATGAGAGACCTGCTCAAAGTGCGAACGGGCATCGAATCAGAAAATACCGATAACGACGAGAACGCACGCAAATCTAACGAATGTCAACTCGTTGTTGTTGAGTCAGGCCATCATCAATTCGCAGTTGCTGTTGACCAGATTCTCGATAGCGAAGAAATCGTCGTCAAACCACTCGGTCGGCATCTATCAAACCTCAGCCTATTGGCCGGATCGACGATCCTCGGCGATGGACGTGTGGCGCTGATTCTCGACGTCGCTGGGATTGCCGCTCGTACTTCTCTCGCCAACGGAAACCAAGATCGCGAAGCTGCTGCCAAGGATGCGCTCGACGCGGCGCGGACGACCGACAAACAACGTTTGGTCCTCTTGTCCGATTCCGATACGGACCGTTTCGCGATCTCGATGGACATTGTCAGCCGCATCGAACGCGTCGACGTTAGCAAGATTGAAAAGGTTGGTAAACACGATCTGCTTCAATATCGCGGCACAACCCTACCTCTACTCCGCGTGGGCGAAGCGATCGAAGTCAATAACGTTGATACAACCGATCAGGTGTACGTGGTGGTGTTCCGAGTTTACGGGCACGAAGTTGGTTTGGTGACGCCGCATTTACATGACATTCGCGACTGCGATTTATCATCGGGTGTCCAGAACAGTAGTGAGGTCGGTGTGGCTGGGATCACGGTCATTGATGGGCACGCGACCCGATTACTTGATCTCTATGGAATGACCGAACTTGCTCGTCCCGAGTGGTTCAGTGCGCCCGAGGATGTCGAACCCGCCGGTCCCGCCCGAGTGCTCGTTTGCGAAGACAGTGCGTTCTTCCGCACGTTCTTGACCCGAACACTCCTCGAAGAAGGTCATGAAGTCACCGCCTGTGAAGACGGTGAAGAAGGTTGGGTAACATTGATGGAACGCCCCAGTGATTTCGATCTGTTACTGACAGACATCGAGATGCCTGAGCTCAACGGTTTTGAACTCACTCGCCGGGTCCGTGCCGATGGCCGGTTCGATCGATTGCCAATTATTGCTTTGACCAGCCTCGCTGATGATCAATCCACACGCATCGGCAAGGAAGTTGGGGTGTCGGACTATCAAGTCAAAATGAACAAACCTGAATTGCTGGCGAGTATCCATCGTCTTGTCGGACACGCCCGCTGTCAACAGAACCGAGGGGCCACTCACTCAGGCCAATTCTCGACCAGCATCTTGAACACATCATCCAAGAAAACATCAGCCTCAGGAGCCACGATATGAACTCTACTATCAGCGCGCCACCGAAGCCAAGTTTGAATCAATCCCCCGAAACGAACCATCAAAAAGCTGCCCGCGAGAGGTTGCAGTTGGTGACGTTCCGAATCGGTCATATTTCGCTTGGCATTGATATCGCTTACGTGCAAGAAATCAACCGACTGACGGAAGTCACTCCGGTTCCCGAAAGTTCATCGCGGATTCACGGTGTTGTGAACCTGCGTGGCGAAGTCGTGACAGTGATCGACGCGCATCAAATATTGCAATTACCCCGGCCCGCCTCCCTGGCACGAGCGCGTAATTTGATTTTGAACATGGATGGCGAGCGACTCGGCATCCTTGTAGATGAAATCTCTGACATTCTTCCTCTTGAAAGAGCTGAACTCTCACCGACGCCTAGCAACTTGCGTAGCCTCGATCGCAAATTCATTGACTCGGTGTACCTGCGTGAAAACGAACTAGTCGTCGTGCTCAATCCCCACGGGATGCTCGACGCGATTAATGATTCTTCTCGTAACTAGTCCTTTCCCTATTCGATTTAAAACTTGTTGCCCCACGAGTTAAAAACATGACCATTCGCTTCCGTTTAATGGCCGCCTTCCTGGCCTGCGGCCTGCTTCCCATGCTGACCATTTCGTTGGTTAATCTGTACAACGCTCGTCGTGGCAGTACCGAGATCAGCGATAACGCCACTTACGATCTTCAGGACTCGACCCGTCAGCGATTGACGGCTGCTCGCAATCTCAAGGCTGCAGAAGTGCAAGACTACTTTGGACTCATTCGGGACCAAATCGTCACCATGAGTGATTCACCGCTGGTGGTTGAAGCGATGAAGGATCTGCAACACGGATTCGCTACGATCATTCAAGAACGCGCACTCACCGAAGATGAACTCGCGAAGATGCGTGCGGAGTTGCGAGACTTCTATGTCAGCGATTTCGGCGCCAAGTATCATACCGAAAATGAGGGTCGTGACTCGACTGCGGCGGCGTGTCTCGAAAAACTCAACGCTACCGAAGTGGTGTTACAGCACGCATACATTGCGGCGAACAATAATCCCTTGGGAAGTAAACATCTGCTGAACGTTGCTAGCTCCGGTTCGAGCTATGACCGCGCCCATGCGAAATACCATCCGTCGATGCGTAAATTCCTGGAGAAATTCGGGTACTATGATATTTTCCTGATCGACAATCGAACCGGACAGGTGGTATACAGCGTTTACAAGGAACTCGACTTTGCGACGAACCTTAATAACGGCCCATACGCATCGAGCAACTTTGCTCAAGTCGTGAAAAACGTGGCATCTGCATCGTCGGTGGATGAATGCTCTCTCGTTGATTTTGCGCCCTACTATCCGAGCTATGAAGCTCCCGCGTCATTCATTGCCTCGCCAATTTTTGATGGCCAGCGACAAGTCGGGACGCTCGTCTTCCAAATGCCGATTGACCGCATCAACGAGTTGATCGCGCGGGAGTCAGGCATTGGTACAACGGCGGAGTCGATGTTGATCGGTAGCGACGGACGCGCTCGTTGTGACTCACCCCGTGATCCGCAACGCACTCTCAAGGCTGGTTTTCGTCGTGACGCCAGTACAATCTCAATGAGCGACGCTGTGAAAAATGCCTTGGCAGGCCAGTCCGATGTGATGGATACTTTGAATGGTCGTGGTGAATCAGTTGTCACCGCGTATGCACCGATCGAATTGCTTGGTTTGCGTTGGATGATCCAAACGGAAGTCACGAGCGATGAAGCGTTCGCCAGCGTTGCCGATTTGGAAAAAACGTCGGGATCAGTCCAGTCGGCCATGTTGTGGAGTGGATTGGCGACCATGATGTTCGCTGCGGTTGCCATCGCAGGTGTGTCATTCTGGATCACTCGCATGATTGTGCGTCCGATCTACTCGACCGTCGAAATGCTCCATGACATCTCTGTGGGCGAAGGTGATTTGACTCGCCGTCTTGACGAAAATCAAGTTGGTGAGTTGGGAGAATTGGCGGTTCACTTCAATCACTTCGCGAATCGTATTCATGACATTGTTCGCATGATTTCAACGAACGCGACCACGCTATCGGCTGCGAGCAATCAGCTCACGCAATCCTCTGCAAGCCTTGCCTCAGGCACCGCACAGACTCAAACGCAATCCGCGATGGTCAGCAGTGCTGCCGAAGAACTCAGCATCAATATGGAGAACATGTCACGCAACACGTCGGACATGAGTGCCAGCATGAGCAGCGTCAGCCGAGCGGTCGCTGAGATGCGGCAAACGATTGCTGAAATTGCTGAGAACGCTGAGCAATCCGCACAAGTTGCCGCAGACGCCTCTCGCGCTGCTGCGGACAGCAACATGAAGGTTGGAAACATGGGCATGGTCGCTCATGAGATCGGTCGTGTGATCGAGGTCATCGAGGACATTGCTGAGCAAACTAATTTACTCGCTCTGAATGCTACGATCGAAGCGGCGCGCGCCGGTGAAGCGGGTAAGGGATTCGCTGTCGTGGCAACCGAGGTGAAGGAACTTGCCAAACAAACCGCTGCCGCGACCGAAGGCATCCGCCAACAGATTGAATCGATGCAAAAAAGTACCGGTGAAGCAGTCGATTCCATCAGCACGATCAGCAGCGTGATCGGGCGAGTCAATGAACTCAGCAGCATGATTGCCTCGGCGGTGGAAGAACAAAGTATCACTACTGCTCAGATTGCGGAGCATGTGGATGCGACAAATGAACTCGCGCAGGCGGTGGCCAGCAGCGTTTCTGAATCAGCAATGGCGAGCCGTGAGATCACGCAAAACATTGGAATGGTCGATAGTGTGCTTCAAGAAACCTCCGCGAGTGTGAGCCAAAGCCATGATAGTGGCGAAGAATTGCATCGTCTCGCCTTGGACATGCAGCAAATCGTTTCCCAGTTTCGAATTCAAGAAACACAGCTTCTCGACTCCACCCATTAACAGCTCGGCAAAAAGGGGCAAACCATGACACTGCGAACGATCGTCGTTGACGACTCCATCATTTTCCGAAAGGTCGTGCGTGACGCGCTCGCAGGTATCGATGGTGTACAAGTTATCGACGTCGCCAAAGACGGTCATACAGCGGTCGAGAAAATCTGCCGCTTGAAACCTGACTTGGTCACTCTCGATATCGAAATGCCAGGACTCAATGGCCTACAAGTGCTCGAAGAGTTGCAGAGGCGAGGTGTGCAGACGCGTGTGATCATGGTTAGTTCGCTAACCAGTCGCGGTGCAGAAGTCACGACACAGGCGCTCGCCAAAGGGGCGTTCGATTTCATCTTGAAACCCGATGGCACAGGAGTGTTGGCAGGCGTGGAGACGTTGCGCACGGAACTGCGGCTACGCATCCAAGCGATCACGACTCAAGAGCGACGCGGGGACACGCCTAGCAATCTGCGCTCGGTTGTCCGAGAGATCCGGCACGTCACAGAGACTGACATAGATCATGGACTGGAATTAAAGCCAGCATCCAACCTGCGGCCTCAGAGCCATCCAGCGATCAGCCATCGAGGGATACCAGAAGTCATTTTCATAGGAATCTCAACGGGTGGCCCGAATGCTCTAGCCACCGTGTTACCGCAATTGCCCGCTGATTTTGCGATCCCGATCGTCATCGTTCAGCACATGCCACCCATGTTCACAGCCACGATGGCCAAGCATCTCGATAAACAATGTGCGCTGCGTGTAGAAGAAGCGATGGACGCCACGCCGATTGTCAAAGGTTGCATTTATATCGCGCCCGGTGGTAAACAATTGTCGGTCGGTCCAAATGGTAGCGGAGGCTTGGTTACCGTTGTCGACGACTCGCCCGCCGTCAAGAGTTGCAAGCCAAGTGTCGATCACTTGATGTTCTCGGTTCCAGCGTCCGTCGCTGCGCGAAGTCTCGCGATCATCATGACCGGTATGGGCAGCGATGGACGTGAGGGCTGTGAACGTCTCAAGCACAACGGGGCCGCGATCTGGGCACAATCGGCTGACTCCTGCACCGTCTACGGCATGCCGCGACAAGTCATTGAAAGTGGTTTGGCTGACGCAACATTTGATCTCAATGAACTAGCCGGATTGCTGAAACGACTAACAAGCGGACGTGGCCCCACATGCGTGCTTCCGTCGACGTCGTCCGCTGCAGCGATGATTTCAACCGTTTAGCACCGCCAGAAAATCCCTAACGTAGCGGAACTCGTCAAGAGTTTCGGTCTGCTAGAGAAACGAAAATCTTGAAGACTTCTACGACGGCCATCAATCTATCCATCTTCTTGTTCAAAACAATACATTGATCTCGCACATGACACCCACCATGCAAAACGTGATTCCACCGGCATTGAAGCCTGTGGATGCCTTCACGCTCGATGAGGTTTCTTGCCAGCGGCTTTGCCAGCTTTTAAAGCAATGGAGTGGTGTCAGCGTAGACGCGAACAAGGCATACTTGATTCAGGGTCGGTTGCGCGGATTGATGGCGAAAGAAAACCTATCTAATCTCGCTGATTTATTGGAACGCGCAGAGCGACCTGCCAATGCTCAACTGCGAAATCACATCGTGGACATGATGACGACGCATGAGACTTTGTTCTTTCGTGACAAGCATCCTTTTGATTCCATCATTAATAAGATTGTGCCAGAGTTGATATCTGATCGAAATCGGCACGGTCGACCGATTGAAATTCACTGTGCCGCATGCAGCAGTGGCCAAGAACCGTACAGTATCGCAATGCTGCTGCGAGAACGACTGTCAGCCTCAGACCTTCAGCAGGTTCGCATCTCCGCTTCTGATGTTTCGGTCGGCACGATCGAAACTGCTCGCAAAGGCGAGTTCATGGATCATGAACTGCGCCGTGGTTTGACACCTGAGCAACGTCGTCGTTTTTTCGAAACGGTGCCAGGACCAATTGGTTCGCCGGATGCTCGATTGACCAATGAGATTCGCGACATGGTTCGCTTCAGTGTGATGAACTTAACGGCGACACCCTGCGGTCTGCCGCAAAACGTCGATATCCTCTTGTGCCGAAATGTGCTGATCTATTTTGATGACGAAACCCGTCGCCGGGTGCTTATCAATCTCGCTGGGGCAATCCGGCCCGGTGGTCTGCTGATGCTTGGCAGTAGCGAGATGTTGCGTGAGCCAACTGGCTTGTTTCGATCTGAGACCATCGGCACGACGGTAGTACATCGTCGAGTTGAAAAGACGTCTTGAATAAACAGGTAACATCTTGCCACTAATGATCGCGCCACACTGCCACAAAAAAACCGCCGTTGCCTGATTGGCAAAGGCGGTTCTTGGTGATCAAACAAATCTTCTTAGCTGAAACTGCTTTGGAAGATTCAATCTCGTGGCATGACTAGCAACCGTGGCAAGGCGAAGCACTCACAGGAGCACCGCATCCGCCGCAACCGCTGTTGAGCACGGGCGTCGACATGACTGGATCCGAGTAAACAGGGGCACCGCAACCGCTGCCGCCTTGCATGACCGATGGACCAACATTGACAGCGCCACCACTGATGATGCTGGTTGCCGATCCGCTAGCACATGGGTTAATGGTTTCTTCGACCAATGTCGGGACCATTTTGCAGACTTGGACCGTTTGCTCTTTGGTAACCGTCACAGGAACGTTCACGGTGAATTCTTCCACTTCCTCTTCGGCGACTCGCTCGTAGCGAGTCGTTTGGTAAGGCTCGACCGTGTACTCCGGCACATTGTAGGTGTAGCTGATTTCCTTGGTGCGTGGTTCCGTCGTGTAGGTCACGTACGGCACCGTTTGGGTCTTGGTCACGGTCGTGTACGTGAGTTCTTTCCGCATCCGAGTGCGGGTTTCTTCGTTGTACTGAACTTGTTTACGCATGCGGGTACGAGTTTCGTCAACGTAGTTAACGACTTGCTTGGTGCCGGTGCGAGTTTCAGCTTGGTAAGCGACCGTTGTACACTCGTAAGGCACTTGAGTCGATTGTTGTTCGTACACGGTGTAGTTAACAACTTGTGCTTGTTGAGTGCTCGACGAGACCGCAACAGTCTCGGTCATCACGTTAGGAACCCAAACGCGTTTGGTCGAAGTCGTCGTGCCACAGCTTTGAGCGGCAGGAGCAGCATAGCTGACAACAACGCTGCCACCACAACCACCGCTGTATCCACCACCGCATCCGCCACAAGCAGGAGCTGGAGCACAGCCACCGCATGACGATCCGCAACCGCCACATCCGCCACCACTGTAGCTTGTTGAGCTACCACAGCCGCTGCTGTAGACAACGTTGGTCGCAACGGGAGCAGCTGCCACTTCGACAACTTGCTCTTCCCAATGGCCGTAATCCTTGGTGACCGTTTTCATTTCGGTCTTTGGAACACAGACTTGGATCGTGCGTTGCTTGGTAACTGGCACAGCGTTGACGACGGTGCGGGTGCGCTGAGTGGTGACAGGATAAGGAACGTTGACCGTGTAGGTGAAGGTTTCTTCGCCGAGCTGTGGCACTTTGACGGTGTAGTTCTCAGGAACTTCGACGATGCTTGGCACGCGGACGGTGTAGTTTTCAGGGACTTCATTCCACTGTGGAACCGTCTCAGTCACTTCGACAGATTTTTCGCTCTTCACAGGTACCAGTACGGAGTAGCTGATTGTCTTGGTTTCTGTCTTCGGAACGTTCACGACTTTGGTACGAAAGTTTTCTTCGGTGACTGGCACGGTCTTGTAAACCGTCTTGGTGCGATAGCGGGTTTCTGGTTGCGATTCTTGCACACAAACACTGCGAGTTTCGGTCGCATAAATGGGCTTCATGATGACGCGATAAGCCGTCGTTGGTTCGCACAGCGTTTCACTTGCTGGCATGCTGCTGACGGCAACGCCAGTACTAACGCTCAAACCCAGCGAGCTAACAGGGCCTGACGAGACAACGTAACCTTGGCCGCAACCAACAGCTCCACCGCAACCGCTGCTGACAACGGCAGGAGAGCCACCGCCACATGGATCTGAACAGCCACCGCAGGGCTGACATTGTGCCGACGCAGTGACTGCGTAGGAGGCGAGCATCGCGACCGCGACGCTCATGAAACGACTTACGTACTTCACGGGTGTGTTCCTCAAAGAGATTGGATAGATGCCGAAATGGCTGAAATCAAACGGGCAGCGTGAATTGCCGATTGCCCCCGATACGCAATGGAAGCAAGGTTAAACTGAACATGCGTACTTTCAATCTTTCGATTGAATTTTCTGCATAAAACTTGTAATCGAAAAAATCATCCCATTGTCCCCATGTTTATGCAATCGGAGATCCTGGCCCGTCCATATATGGTGCAAAGGCTACCCAGAGCCCGCATTCAGATTATTCGACAGGGTGAGTATGTCGCAGAGATCCACCAAAGTCGGAAAAAATCGCAACCTTACTTATCCAGCCGACTTCAAAAAATCGGTTGATGTCGTTCCAATTTCTACAGCGTTTCAATCAACATTTCTCGACCTCGCTCGGAATTAAAAACGGATGTTCAATCCCCCTTTCAGCCGCCTCAAGCTCATTTTGATCGGTCTCGCGGTCTTGGTCTGCCCGCTCGCGGTACACGCTGCCAGCCCCGGCCAGCCCGTGGTCGCTCGTGTGGAAATGAAATTTGCCACCGAAAACGAGGTGGTCGATGTGATTTCCAAAGGTGATTTGTTGACCGTCGTGGAGGATCGGGGTGACGATTATGTCATCGTCACTCACGACGGAACTCGCGGTGCCGTGGACAAAGTCAATGCAGTCGAACTCGCCGAATCGACAAAAATCTACACGGAATTGATCGAGGAATTCCCCGAGGAAGGTCGCTATTACACGCTGCGGGCGTCGGCTTCGTGGGCGTTAGGCGAGCAAGACAAAGCGCTGGAGGATTTTAATACCGCGATCGAAAAAGGTTACAAAGAAGCGCATGCGTACAGCAGCCGAGGACTGTTTTTCGCCGCTCGCGGAGAGCATGACGCAGCCATCAAGGACTATGACCAAGCACTCGAAATTGATCCCGATGACATCACACCCATGATCAATCGGGCTGCTGTGAAAATGGGGCAAGGTGAATATGAGAAAGCGATCGAAGACTATTCGGCAGCATTAGAAGTACGAAAAAACAACGCGGCTTTATTGCGACAACGGGCGATCGCTTACAAAGCCGCGGGGCAACTTGACAAAGCCATCGCCGACTTCGATACGATCGTCGACAGCAACGCCGAAGATGTGGCGGCGGTGATGGGACGAGGCTACATTCGATTTCAACAACAAGAGTATGCCGCTGCGGCAGCGGATTTCTCTGCGGCACTGGAACTGAACGACAAAGACCCCGTGGCTTGGAACAACCGCGGCTACAACCGATACCAACTCGGCAAAGCGACCATCGCTTTGAAAGATTATGAGCGGGCGATCGAATTAGCACCCAATTACGCCCTCGCTCATCAAAATCGGGCTTGGTTGCTGGCAACGACCGAAGACGAAACTGTGCGAGATCCAGAAGCCGCGATCGCGGCCGCCGAGAAAGCGTGTGAGATCAATTCGTATGGCAACATCGGCGATCTATCGGCGCTCGCTGCCGCCTATGCGGCAGCGGGCAAGTTCAAAGATGCCGTGGGATGGCAAGAGAAAGTCGTTGAGATCGCTCCTGAAAATGTAAAAACATTTGCCGACAAAATGCTCAGCCGCTACCGCAGCAACAAACCTTACATCGCCGACCCGATCGCTGCTGAGAAAGCGGAAACAGATGCCGCAGAAGCTAAAGCAGCGGAAGCCGCCAGAGAAAAGAACGAAGCGGCAATAAAAGAGGCTGCGGAAAAACTGCAACAGGAAGCCAAGGATCAAGCCAAAGCAGATGGGGCTGTGGAAGCCGCCCCCGAAGCCGAAGCTGAGTAATGTCTCGTTAGTTGTCCAAGACTTTCGACCCTCCGGCTTCTATCAACCCCTTGCTAAATTTTGCTGGAGTTCTGCTGGAGGCGATTGATTCACGGTCGAAACTCACGATTCATCGGGAAAGTATTCGTCAAAAATCTCTGCCATTGCTTGCTGATATGCTTCTTGGTCGCCTGCGATTCGCTGCCAAGCCTGCACCTTGGCCGCTTCAAAATCCAGGGCCACCGGCGGCGTGGCCCGCAGGTAGTCGCGAAACCGTGTCGCTCGTGCGAGTACTGGTGAGCCTTGAGTGACCAAGAAAACACGATGCGTGGTTTCCCCATAACGCGGTTTTTCCAGTACCGATTTCGAGGCCGTGCCATTGCCTGCCCATCCTGGAACAGCCACTTCTCGATAATTCAGCCCTTGGATTAACAATGCCGAATCGGCCATATCGACGGGGTCCGCAACGACCGCCACGATGTCGATGATCGGACGGGCGATGATGCCACTGATTGCCGTTGAGCCGATATGCTCCACCGCCACTACGCGTCCCTCACAAGATTGCAGAACGCTACTGCGAGTTTGTTCAAACTCTTGTCGCCAGCGAGCGTCGTGGTGCATCAATCGCACTCGGTTTGCGTCGTCATCACCAGCAAATTCGTTCTGCCAGAACTCGCGGTCTTGATTCAATCACTCACCTCTTGGAATCTGTTTTATAGATTGCCCGAATCAAGCGAGCCGACTTCGCTCGTGCGGTCTGATTTCGAAAAACGTGTGGTTGGGTTATAACCTGCGTTGTCACCGAAGTCACTTCGCAACGCAACATTCTCCCACCTCGTCCAGGCACCCCGCGTGAATCCGACAGATCCCAACGCCTCTGCGTCAATTCCACCACTCAACTCCGCCGCCTCCGCAGTGGTCGGTGTGATCATGGGCAGCCGCAATGATTGGGATACGATGTCAGCGGCCTGCGAGATGCTCGCTCAATTCGAGATCCCGTTTGAAAAAGCCGTCGTTTCGGCCCACCGCACGCCACAGCGAATGTTCCAGTACGCACAAACCGCTCGCTCACGAGGTCTACGAATCATCATCGCCGGAGCGGGAGGGGCGGCACACTTACCGGGCATGGTGGCATCGGAAACAATTTTGCCCGTCATTGGTGTTCCGATCCAAAGTCGTGCGTTGCAGGGTCTCGATTCACTGCTTTCGATCGTTCAAATGCCCGGCGGGATTCCTGTGGCCACGATGGCGATCGGTCAGGCCGGTGCCAAGAACGCAGGAATCTTAGCGGCGCGGATGTTAGCGATGACCGACTCAGCGCTCGCCGACCGCGTCGCAGCATTTGTGCAACAGCAGCATGATGATGTCATCGCTGCTGCCGACTTGAGCGACATTTAATCCATCACCTTGAATTTGAGAATACCATGAATTCGACTACGGCTCCCATCCTGCCTGGGGCAACGATTGGGATGGTCGGGGGTGGCCAACTCGGTCGCATGTTCGCGATCGCTGCGGCTAAACTCGGCTATCGTGTGGGCGTGTTCTGTGGCAGCAGTGACGAACCCGCCGTCGACGTGGCCTCGTTTACCGTATGTGGTCCCTTAGAGGATCACTCGGCGATCGAGAACTTCGCTCGTCGTTGCGACGTGATCACCTTGGAGTTTGAGAACATTCCCGCCGAAACGATTGCCGTCTGTGGTCGTCACGCGCCGACATATCCCGATGCTTCCGTGCTGGCGATCGCGCAAGACCGCTTGCTTGAAAAAACAACGTTACAAAATGCGGGACTGCCCGTCACCCCATTCATGGCAGTTTCTAATACCGAGCAAACCTGCGACGCCGCGTCGACTCTCGGTTGGCCACTGATCGTCAAGACACAACGTAGCGGCTACGACGGCAAAGGCCAACATCGTTTGACCGGCCCAGCCGACGCCGGTGCGGTCGATTGGCAGAGTGCTGGTGATTGGATTGCCGAATCCATGATTGATTTGCACTGCGAAGTTTCGGTGATTGTTGCTCGTCGCAGTGATGGCATCACCCGCACGTTTCCTGTTTTTGAAAACCTGCACCGCAACCATGTGTTGGACTTAACCACATTGCCTGCTTCGATTAGCCCGGAACTGCAATCGCAAGCATGTGAAATCGCGATTGCCGCGACCGAATGTCTCGGTGTGGTGGGATTGCTGTGCGTGGAATTGTTTATCGAGAACACCAGCGACGGTGGCCAACGAATTCTCATCAACGAAGTCGCGCCGCGACCTCACAATTCGGGACACGTGACGATGGAAGCCTGTGCGACGAGTCAGTTTGAGCAGCACGTTCGCGCCATCTGTGGCCTGCCGCTTGGTGACACACGTTTGGTCACGCCCGCTGCCGCGATGCTCAACTTACTAGGTGATTGGTGGGGCGACGATGGTACACCGCCAAATTGGCCTGCGGCACTTGCGGTCGATGGTGTTTCGCTGCATCTGTACGCCAAACATGCGGCCCGCCCTGGACGGAAAATGGGGCACCTGACGGCTGTGGGAGAATCCCTCGATGTCATCACTTGTCGCCTGCAATCGGCCCGCGAAGCGTTGGCTCAGCGTTAACTTCGATCGCGTCTGTCGCTGTGCTGCATCAGCGAATCGGAATAGCGGATTTTTTGCGTCAACACGGTTTCACCATCAGTTTCAATCGCAGGTGTGCGATCGCGTGTTGAACCGTCTTACGTGCATCCGTGCGCACCTAAATGTGCGGGTTGACAACATTATTGGCTAGATCGTAGTGAAAACACGCCTGGAAGCGGTTCGGAATGTGGATTGCTTTGCCTTCGCTCGGAGGTAACAACTTGATGAAGACACTACTTAAGCTTCTCGTTCGCGGATTCCTGATTCTCACGGTTTGGACAAGTTCACCGCCCAGCACTTTGGCGGACGACTTGAACGGCGTGATTCAATTAGAGGTCTTTGTCCGGAGCGACAAACCCTCGGCCGGTGAAGTCGCGAAGTACCTCGACGACTTGCAACAGAGAACTCCAGGAATCGAGCTTTTGACACGGGACGTCAGTCGTGATCGACAGCATTTGCAGCGGCTCTATGAATTGTCAGCGAAGGCCGGACGATCGAAACCGGTCGTGCCCGCGTTTCGCACGTGCGATCGAATGTATTTTGGTTTTGAGGGAGCGGAAAAGAGCGGCCCGGCAATTGAGGAGTTGCTGACTGCCGATGTCTACACACGCAACACGTGTCCGCGTTGTGCCAATGCCAAAATCTTCATCGAAGGTTTGAAAAAACGCTGGCCTGCGATTCGCTTCCGTATCCACGAAATCACGAATGATCTGAATGCTCGTCAACGCTGGGAGAGCTTGTGCCGAGGCTCGGGCAGCGCCCCCGGTTTGCCGACGATCGATTTTGGTGGTCATGTTATCATTGGCTACCAAGGCGACGAGATCACCGGAAAAGAACTGGAGAGATTGATTGAGCGCAAGTCGCGAGTCGAGACAAAGCCTGACGCAAAGCCAGCGATCCAATCGGGAGCTTGGATCGGGATCTCTCCAACGAACGCACTCATCGGACTTCTACAAATCAACCCTAGCGAACCATTAGGAACCGAACCTGAACTGATCGACGAATGGGAGTTGCCCGACGAGGCGAGCGCGGCAGACACGGGGGAGGCGGTTGTGAACGATGAGTCACCAGGTACGGTGACACCCGACGATTCGATTGACGTGCCGGTATTCGGACGTTTGCGTGTCAGCGATCTCGGCATGCCCGTGTTCTCCTTTTTGATTGGGTTAGTTGATGGATTCAATCCCTGCGCGATGTGGATTTTGGTTTTCTTGCTATCGGTTTTGGTCAACATCAAGGACCGCAAGAAGATCATACTCATCGCTGGCACGTTCGTCCTGGTCAGCGGATTGGCGTATTACGCATTCATGGCTGCGTGGTTAAACCTATTCATCCTGATAGGGATTGCCCGTCCAGTTCAAATCGCTCTCGGCGCAGTGGCGCTGTTTATCGGTATTGTGAACGTAAAAGATTTTTTTGCGTTCAAGAAAGGCCTTTCGCTTTCGATTCCTGAAAGCACAAAACCAGGATTGTACCGCAGAGTGCGAAAAATCGTTGAGGCGAAATACCTGAGCGCGGCAATCAGTGGTGCGATTGTCTTAGCGATCGTCGTTAACATGGTCGAGTTGCTTTGTACGGCAGGTCTGCCAGCTTTGTATACACAGATTTTGACGCTGCAAGCACTGCCGGCGTGGCAGAACTACCTCTACCTGGGCATCTACATCGTTGCGTACATGCTGGACGACACCGTGCTCGTGGTCGTCGTGGTCGCGACTCTCTCTCATCATAAATTGCAGGAACGTGAAGGACGCTGGCTCAAATTGCTTAGTGGAATCGTGATCCTCGTATTGGGGATCGTCATGATCTTCCGACCCGACCTTTTGCAGTTGGGGCACTAAACCGTGCGTCAACGCTCAGTTTCTCGTGCGAGTCCGCACAGCGTGTCTGCTTCGAGTGCTCGAATGCCGTTGTTTTTGATTCGGCATTTGCTTTGCAAGTGGAGTGAATCGAATATTCTCAGCGTCTATGTTTGGCACGGGAATTTCATGGTTTCACGAAACACAGCGAGGGGATGATATGAAAGTTCTATTGGCCAACGACGCCACACCTCACAGCCATGCCGCAGCCGACTATTTGCTGGCCCTGCCGTTTCGCAAACCGATTGAGCTGAACATCGTTTCGGCAGTTGCTCCGCCGATGCTGATCAACATGGGCGTCGGCGGTGTGCCGATGGATTTGAGTGATTTCATCGAAGATGAGCGGAAGGACGCGAAAGCTCGTGTTGACCACACGGCAACCGAATTCCGTGATGGTGCGCGAGGCAACTCCTTGCACTCCGTGACCACGTTTGTGCCTGTCGGCCAGCCGCCTAACGAAATTCTAAAGTTGGCTGAACAAACCGATAGCGACTTGATTGTTCTCGGGGCTGTCGGCCACTCGGCACTCGATCGCGTTTTGCTGGGCAGCGTGTCGGACTATGTGGCCACTCATAGCGAAGTGTCGACGTTGATTGTTCGCCCCAATCGCAGCTCGGAGATTCCACCTTCACTAGAAAAAATCGTCATCGCTCTTTCGGGCAGTCCCGAAGACCAACGTATGATCGATTGGTTGCATCACCTGCATCTGCGACCGAGCGTTGAGGTTCACTTGGTTCGAATCCTACGTCTGGAATCGTTGTATCGACAAGACATCCGTCAAAAGGCGTCGGCTTCATGGGCCGTCTTTAAAAGGGAAGCTCAACAGCAGATCCTTGAAATGGAAACCCAACTTCAACAAATGGACCTGAACACTGAAACGCATTTGGTTGAAAGTCACCATGTCGGTGAGGCATTGATTGACTATGCCGAAACCCACGGGTGTGATCTGATTGTGACCGGCGACAGCGACAGCGGATTGCTGATGCGAGTCTTCATCGGCAGCACGTCACGCTACGTCCTCCGTCACTCACGGTGCAGTGTCTTAATCGTACGCGATAAAGAAGAGCGGGCGAAGGCACGACGGGAATCCGTCGAACAGCAACAGGCGGCGTTGATATAGCTGGTAAACATGTCGTCTCCCACATTTTTGGCTCGCGAGAACCTGCAATCACTGATTCATTGCCTGATTGAAAACGGCTACGAAGTCATCGGTCCGACAATCCATCAAAACGCGATAGTTTACCGAAGTATTCAGAATGTCAGCGAACTTCCGCGAGGCTGGACGGATCATCAAGAGCCAGCGGTTTATCGGCTGGAAGAAGATGCAAGCGATCGCCTGTTTCACTTTAACTGCAGCCCTGATTCGTGGAAGCGATTTTTCTTTCCTGCGTCGGCGGAGATCGGCACGGCGACATTGACCGATCAAGGATGGGAATTTGAAATACCTGACCCGCCCATTCCACGATTGGCATTGTTAGGCGTGCGTGCTTGCGACCTAGCCGCGATTTCGGTGCAAGATCGTGTGTTTCGCGACAATATGTACGTTGATACGGCCTATCGTCGACGCCGTGAGTCTGCGCTGATCATTGCCGTCAATTGTTCCACCGCAGCGAGCACTTGTTTTTGCACCTCCATGGAGACAGGTCCGCAGTGTGAGCAAGGGTTTGATCTCGTGATGACGGAGATCGACGATGGTTTTGTCATTGAAACTGGATCATCGCAGGGAGCAGAAATCTTAAAACAACTGAGCACGACCGACGTGACAGTGACGCAATTGGAAGATGCGGCGTCCTCAAGACAACATGCCCGCGATGGTATTACTAAGCAGTTTGATAACCGTGACGTACACGAATTGTTGCTTGACAATCTTGAGCACGCTCATTGGTCCTCAGTTGCTGAACGTTGTCTATCCTGTACGAACTGTACGATGGTATGTCCGACCTGCTTCTGCGCGAACGTGAAAGAGGTCGCCAACTTGTCCAACACCGAGGTTTCCCGAGTTCGTCACTGGGACAGTTGTTTCGACATCGACTTCAGTCGCACTGCCAGCGGAATCGTCCGCGACGACATCCGCAGTCGATATCGACAATGGCTGACTCACAAATTAGCCACTTGGCAAGATCAGTTTGACGTATCAGGCTGCGTCGGTTGCGGACGCTGTATCACGTGGTGCCCCGTTGGTATTGATCTGACCGACGAAGTCGCCGCGTTGAGAGCGTGTGCTTCGTAAACGGAACGAGCCACCTCCTCAGCGAAATCGGAGGAGGTAATTCACATGTTCAAAGTATTATTGAAATACGAATGCTTATCTGCTCACTGTGCCTCCAGCTTCATCAATTCTATTTGATGCTTGCGCATGTACGAATGGCACTCCACGCATCGAACCGTCAGCGCCACGTAACCCATCGCAGCACGATGGATATCTTTGTTGTCGGCGGCATCGGCAATCAAGTCGGCTGCCCGTTGAAAATCGCGACTCTGTGACGCATATTCAGCCGTTTGGATGATGTTCCAACCCGTCTCGGTACTCAACAAATGCAGTGACCGAGCACTGGTAGCGATCTTGGTGAAATCCTCCATCGCCAACCCTTCCAAAATCGTTTTGGATTTGTCTAGTTTCATCCGCATCAATGGTGCCAGTTTCATCGGCGATTCGTCAACGTGGACCTTTGGCGGTTCAGCCTGTAGGGTTAAAGTGATCACAGCGATGGCTAGAGTACTGAGGAGAAAACGTTTCATGGCGTAGGTCCTTTGTAGGTTCGAGTATTGAAAAATCTGATTGACTTCGTTTGCGGTCTCGACTCACTGATTAAAGAGCTCAGCAGATTCGCGGCAACATCGCCACAGGTGGTTCGTCAAGTGGTTGATCGGCTCCGAGTCCACGGGAGATCAGGACGGGCGAAAGTTCGCGATGGCGAACGCAACCAATCGACGCAGGACATCCGATGGTGAGGTGCGATTGCAGAATGGCGAGTGCTTGATTGACGTGGTGTGGTGCGACGGCTGCAACGAAGGTGCCTTCATTGGCGACGAATAACGGATCGAGGCCGAGTAATTCGCAAACGCCCCGACTCTCAGGCAGTATCGGTAAGCAGTTTCCATCGACCCACATCGCATGCCCTGATTCCTCCGCCCACTCATGCAACACAGCCGCCACACCACCCCGCGTCGCATCTCGCATCGTCCGTAGGTCAGCACCGAGAGTTTCCAGCAACTCCGCTGCAACGCGATGCAGCGGTGCCGAGTCGGAACGCGGCGATGGTGACAATGCGATGGATTCCCGAGCGGCCAACACCGCTAACCCATGCCTGGCGATCGGGCCGGAGATGATCAAACTATCGCCGGGGTGAATGTTGGCCGCTGACATTCGCTGATGGAACTCGTAGACCCCGACGCCAGTCGTGTTGATGAACATTCCATCGGCGGCACCATGCGGCACCACTTTAGTATCCCCAGCGACAATCTTGACACCACAAGCTTTGGCCGTAGCAGCAACACTTTCGATCACCTGATCGAGCATCGCGAGCGGCAAACCTTCTTCGAGAATTAACGAGAGCGTCAAAAACAATGGTCGCGCGCCAGACATCGCCAGATCATTCACGGTCCCGTGCACGGCCAGCGTTCCGATGTCACCGCCGGGAAAGAACAGCGGTGAGACAACATAGCTGTCGGTCGTCAGTGCCACGTCGCCAGCCAGCTTGCCTAAGCAAGCCGCATCACTGTGAAATTGAACGTCGCCCGCGCCGAATCTCCACGCAATCCGCTCAAGTATCAATCGCCGCATCAATCGGCCACCCTCACCATGTGCGAGCATGACTGTGTCTGATTGAGATACCGATGCTGGACAATTCATTGCGGGAGTCATTGATGTTTTCATCGTATCTCAATCGCAAAGGAATCGAAGCGATGGTAGGCGGCGCATGCTCCTTCACTCGATACCATCGGTGCCCCCAGCGGAGATTCAGGAGTGCAAGTGGTTCCGAATGCAGGGCATTGTTTGGGTCTGATCCGCCCTGACATCACATCGGCTCCACGACACTCGGTTGCTGCGATCGAGTCCTGCGGAAACATCCCGGTGAACTTTTTGCACGCATCAAATCCCGCGTACTGCGATCGTAATCGGTAACCACCGCCGGCAATCTTTCCGAAGCCTCGCCAATCGCGATCTTCAGTCTCGTAAACGCGGTCGATCAGTGATTGAGCGAATAAGTTGCCCATCCGCTGAACACCACGACCATAGCAATTCTCGACGACAACTTGCGAATCTTCCAACATCGTCACGCTGCGCAAAATGCCTTCGAGCAAGTCGATCGGCTCGAACCCCGTCACGACGACTGGAACTTGGTATTTCGCAACAAACGGCTTGTATATCTCGTAGCCAGTAATACTGCAAACATGTCCGGCCGCCAGAAACCCCTGCACACGATTGTCTGGCATCTCCATGATCGTTTCCATCGCAGGTAACACACGCACATGTGCCGCAACGAGTGAAAAATTCGATAGCCCCAGTGCATCGGCATGAAACACCGCGAGCGCCGTTGCTGGCGCGGTTGTTTCAAAGCCAACAGCGAAGAACACGACCTCCAGTTCAGGATTCTTCCGCGCCAATTCAACCGCGTCGACAGGCGAGTAAACAATCTTCAGCTTGCCACCGCGACTGCGGGCTTGCAGCAGTGAATTACCACTACCGGACACCCGAATCATGTCCCCAAAACTGGCAACGATGGTTTGCGGACGCTGGGAAAGGGCAACAGCAAAGTCAATCAGCTCGGTCGAGGTGACACAGACCGGGCATCCTGGTCCGTGAATCATCTCGACCGTCCCAGTCAGCTCCTGCTCGATTCCGTAGCGGACGAGGCTGTGCGTTTGTCCGCCACAAACATCCATTAACACCCATGGCCGTGTTGCAAGTCGGCGGATTTGTTCAACCAACAATCGAGAGGTTTTGCGGTCGCGATATTCATCGAGGTACTTCATCACTGCCCTCCGCGAAACTCTCTAGCAGCTTATACACCGCCAGAGTCTTGGCCGCTTCATCTTCGTCGACCAAACAGATGGCAATGCCAGCGTGAACGATCACATACTGCCCAATTTCTGCTTCGGGCACACAGGCCATGTGGACTTCACGACATACGCCAGCAAACTGAACCTCCGCTTTCGCGAATGTTGCATCACGATTGATCCAGCGAACGACCTGTCCAGGAATTCCTAAGCACATGAAATTTCTCCATGCCTCGCGATCACCAATTGACCGATCGCCAATCCGCCGTCATTGATCGGGATCCGACCTGGCATGCGAATGTCCAGCCTACGTTCTCGGGAAGCCCGCGCGATCAGTTCCAACAGCACACGATTTTGAAATACACCGCCACTCAGTACACACGGGATCGCCTTATATCGCTCTGCTAGGCGACACACCAGCATCGCGACGGCGCGGTGAAACCTCATCGCGATACGACCAGCAGAAACATGACCCAGATCCGCGTTAATCGCTTGCAAAACCTGACGCCAATCGAACTGAATCCGTTCATTGCCGGCGAGTGAAAACTCATACGATGACGTTTCACTCCGATCGCAAATGGATTCAAGTCGCATGGCGGCTTCGCCTTCATCGCTCACCGCGACGATTCCCAAAACAATCGCCGCGATGCCATCAAAAAGTCGTCCCATGCTAGAAGTCAGTGGCCCGTGGTCAATCGCGTATTGCAAGCTGTTGTCGACCTTGATGCCGAGTTGTGAGCGAATCGACGCCGCGATTCGCCACGGCTGCCTGATCGCCATTTCACCGCCCGGCAATCGGAATGGTCGGAGATGCCCAATCCGCTGGAAACGAGCTGCGGTAGATAACAATGCCTCACCGCCCCAGATCGTGCCGTCATCGCCATATCCAGTCCCGTCAAATGCGATGCCAAGCACCAATTGATCGAGCAAGCCATGCTCCAGCATTGCTGCAGCCACGTGCGCATGATGATGCTGAATCGCCTTCCGAGGGAAGTTTTGCTGAATTGCCCAAGAAGTGGTGAAGTAGTTGGGATGGCGATCGTGAGCAACGATCACTGGGTCAACTTGATAAAGAAAACGAAGTTTGGATTGGTTTTCAGTAAACCGAATGCGACTACTCTCAGTTTCCATATCACCAACATGCGGAGTGAGCACCATCGCATCGAAAGTCTGAATCGCAGTTGCCACTTTCTGGTGCCCGCCCGTGGCCAGCCGTGTTGTTAAGGACGAACATGCGAATGCTAACGGTGCAATCCCACGTGCCGCACGAAGCGTCATCGACCTTCCCTCAATACACTGAACAACGCTGTCGTCGATGGGGTGTGTGATCTCGCGGTCATGATGCAGAAACACATCAGCGATGGTCGAAAGCTCACGCACAGCAATCTCGTTCTGGTAAATAAGCGGTGAGCCATGACCATTGCCACTTGTCACGACCAATGGTCGACCCACACGATCCGCCAGCAGAACGTGCAGCGCGGACGGCGGCAGCATCACGCCAATAGTGTCGAGCTCCGGCGCGATCGACGGAGAGAGACCTGTTTGCTCGGTGGCTTGCAGCAACACGATCGGCCCCGCCGAGCTTTCCAACTCTCGTACTTCGGCGTCATTGATCGACGCCAGTTGTCGTGCCATCCCCATATTGCGAACCATGATTGGCAATGGTTTGCAGGGACGGCATTTACGACGGCGCAGCGACTGGACACTCTCGTTGTTGGTGGCATCGCAGATCAACTGATAGCCGCCAATCCCCTTCACGGCGGCAATATCGCCAGCGGAAATTTGGGTGGCGATCCACTCCACCGCGTTCACCGGGCCAGCAAGTTTCTCGCCCTCGTTGTCAGTAACCCAACACTGAGGGCCGCAATCGGGGCAGCACACGGTTTGCGCATGAAAGCGTCGGTCGTGCGGATCACGGTATTCAGCTTCGCAACGAGGACACATGGGAAACGCATCCATGGTCGTCGTCGCTCGATCAAACGGCATGCTTCGCAGAATCGAATAGCGTGGCCCGCAATGAGCACAGGTGATGAACGGATAGTCGCCTCGCCAATCTGACGCAGAGCGAACTTCGTCTACACAGTCTTGGCAGATTGCCAGATCGAGCGGGACCATGGTATGAAGGCTGTCGCCAAACTCACTGTCGACAATATGAAACGAGCTTTGACCAATCCCATCCAATGGTTCAACGCTCTGCCTTGAAAACTTTGCACTGTTAAACCGAGTCCGCAATTCCCGCTCGAAAAGGTCAATCGTCGAAGGTGCGGCCTGCGCTAGAATTTCAACACCGCGAGATGAATTGCAAACCATTCCCCTCACACCATGGTGCGCAGCGAGCCTCGCGATCGTAGGCCGTACACCTTGCCCCTGAACCAGACCCTGCATCCAGAATCGTGCTGCCGTTTGCGTTTGCGTGAGAGTGGATGTCATGGACAGGCAGTCTCCACTAGCAACGTGGTGCGACGCTGCTCTAAGTATCCGCACCAGGCGCTGATGCCTTCATCACGGATGGCACTGACAGCGATCACTTGCAGATCTTCGCGAATTTGATGAGCATCTTCCGATGCACGTTCAATGCTGAATGGCACGTACGGTAATAGATCCGTCTTCGTCACTAACATCACGTCACTGGTGCGGAACATCTTCGGGTACTTGCCGGGCTTATCATCGCCCTCTGTTGTACTGAGTAATACCACGCGAACATGCTCAGCGAGATCATGAGATGCGGGGCAAACCAAGTTGCCGATATTTTCGATGAATAGGAAATCAAACCGCTGTTGTGGAAGTCTCGCAAGACCTTTTTCAACTAACGATAACTCGAGGTGACATGCACCACCGGTTGTCAATTGCTCGACGGGCACGTAAGGACGCAGCCGCTCGGCATCACGATCCGTAGCAAGGTCGCCGACGAGCACCGCTACACTGAAACGATCACGCCAATGCCGACAGGTGGCTTCGAGCAAACTGGTTTTCCCCGCACCTGGCGAAGAAACCAGGTTGACGACAAAGGTGCCCTGGCTTGAAAAATGCTGTCGCAATCTTGCGGCGGCCGCTTTCTTCTCGGCTTGAATGTCGCGATTGACAATGACTGTTCGATCAATCATGTTCAGCTCCTTCACCGATGGTCAGTGAAACCAATTGAAATTCGTCACCACTGATGACTTGGACACGGCCCGAATCGCAGCCGGGACAGCGAAAGATGAAATCCGGCAGCTCGCTAACTCGGTGGCATTGCAAACACTCAATCACCAGCGCCGTCTCAACAACATTCAATTTCATCGTGGTAGCTAACTCATTGAATGCCGATTCAACCAATCCAACTTCAACGCCCGACAGTGGCCCAATCTGAACGGTCACATCAAGAACGTTGCTTGCACGGTTTTCTGCGGCGACTTGGTTGACGTGTCGCAGCAGCGTTTTAACCAGCGATCGTTCGTGCATCGCACACTCCCCTGGCAATCTTGGTGGCACAGCGTTTTGCAGCTATTGTCAGTTCGTGAGACATCGGTGAACATGGATCGAAACACTGAGCGTTTCCGATCCAGAGTTCGACATGCTCGGTTCGTTTTCCCAGCGATTCTGCCAATCGCAAGACAAATGATATGCCCACGTCATGGCTTCCATGTGCACACGTTTCATCGATCAACGCACGATCGTCTAAATCCGCATATTTTAGCTTTCGGAAGCAAACATCACTGGGCATCCCAATTGCTGCATCAATCACAATCACACGGTTGTACTGGTCAAGCGAAGCAATCAAATCAATGGGATTGTTAACCTTCTGAAGTTGAAACGGACTGTGGAGATCCAGGGTCGGCCGCAGTTCATTTACCACCGTCCAGCCAAACTGGTCGTCACCGTGTGGGCTGCCGACACCGATGATCACGATTCGCTCGATGTCACAGTTCATGTTCGCTCCATCTTCAGCGATAGAAAATGGGTCGAGCAACTAATGCACGGATCGTAGTTGCGGATTAGTTTTTCGCATTCGATGGCAATCGCATCATCTGGCTTGTGTAGCAATGAGGGCAAGTAGTCTCGCAAATCCGCTTCGATCTGCAATTGATTTTGTGACGTCGGCGGCACGATCTTGGACGCGGTCACGATGCCATCGTCCGTGATCTCATACCGGTGATAAATCAATCCGCGCGGGGCCTCTGTCGCTGCACATCCGCTACTCGCTCGGCACTGATAGGCTGTGAACGGTTCCGGAGGTGGTACATAGTCGCCAATGATTGCGATCGACTCTTCAAGTGCATGCACCACCTCGATGCAGCGCGCGATGATCGAATGAAATCGATTTCGCAGCGGTAGCGGCGGACAGACGTCTTTTAGCAATTGCTGAGCTGCGGGGGACAACTGCCCGTGATTAAGCTGCAGGCGCGAGAGTGGTCCGAGAAAATATGACGTGTTGCTATCGCGTCGTGTGGATTGAAGAGCAGTGCTATGCGAAGCGTGTTGCTCGCCAAAGTGCCCCTCGTACGCGTCAACTGAGATGGATGGGAATCGCGTCGAAGCGATCACGCCCTGATTCATCGGATACTCTTGATCATGCTGGAGAGACACCATCTCACAATCAATGTTGAATTCGGGAAAGTCGAACGCGGCGACCCATCGTGTCATATCGATGGCGGCCTGTAACGCCCATCGCAGATCGGGTAAGCAAGCTGCCAATTCACCAGAGTTGGGCAAGCGATAAAATCCGCCGACGCGGACGTTCACAGGGTGGATCGCTCGCCCACCGAGAACTTCAAGCAGCTTGTTTCCAGTCTTCTTAATTTGCAGTCCCTCGTTGATGCGTTCGGGAAATCTCTCGGCTAGCTCGATACCGCTATGACAATCAAAAAAATCGGGTGCGTTGAGCATGATGATGTGCAACACGTGACTTTCGATCCACTCAGCGCAGTACAGCAAACGCCGCAGGTTTCGAATACCTGGGGAGATCTCGATGCCGAGTGCGTTCTCGATCGCATGCACGGAGGTCATCTGATAGGCAACCGGGCAGATACCACAGATTCGAGCCGTGATGTCGGGCACTTCTTCGATTCGACGACCGCAGAGAAAAGCCTCAAAGAATCGCGGCGGTTCGTAAATGGCTAACTGGACTTCCTCGATCACATCACCATGAACGCGCACATGAAGTGCCCCTTCACCTTCAACTCGCGTCAGTGCGTTAACGAAGATTTTTCGAGTCTTGGTCATCATGTTGCCGATTCAATGCGATCACTTTCGATCTGGAACACGCTGGCTGCGGAATTCATGTTTCGCAACTGGTGAATCATCTGTGTCATGGTCGTGGTGCCCGACAAGTGATGCTGCGACAATGCAGCACAATTCGTTTGCGATGCCGGACCAAAACAGCCGTAGCACGGTCGATCAAAGGCTGGACAAATCGCGCCGCATCCCGCTTGCGTGACCGGGCCGATACATGGCAACCCTTGTGTGACAACCAAGCACACTGTTCCGTTTCGTTTACACTCCATGCACACACTGTGCCGTGGGGTACGAGGAGTGCGATCGGCGATCAACGCTGACAGTACCTCCACGAGTTGATGGCGGTCGATCGGACAGCCTCGCAATTCAAAATCAACCGCCACGTGATCGACAATCGCCGTGCTCGTCGCCAGCGTTTTGATGTATTCAGGATGCGCGTAAACGGACGCGACATACTCATCGTGGTTCGCCCAATTGCGGAGCGACTGAATACCGCCCGCCGTTGCACACGCTCCGATCGACACCAGTGTTGTCGACTGACTTCGTATCCAGCGGATTCGCTCCGCATCCAACGGCGTTGTTATAGAACCTTCTACCAATGCGATATCAAACGGGCCTGGTTCAATATGACTGCTGGCTTCCAAGAAGTGCGAGATTTCAATTTTGCCTGCTAATTCGAGCAATTCATCTTCGCACGATAACAGCGATAATTGGCAACCATCGCAGGACGCAAACTTGAACACGCCCAGTCGCTTTCTCTTCATAACGAATCTACCTGCAAGAGTCGATAGACTTGGTCGTAACGAAAGACTGGACCGTCTTTGCAAATGAAATGCGAACCGAGTTGGCAGCGACCACAGTGTCCGATTCCACAGCTCATGTTGCGTTCCAGCGATAGCCAAAGCTGCTCACGAGGCATGCCACGCTCACGCAATGCGCCAATCGCATACGTCATCATCACCTCAGGACCGCAGCAAAACATGAAGGTTCGCTTCAAGTGCTCGATGCCGAGTCGACTCAGCAGCTGCGTGACCACGCCGACATGGCCATGCCAATCTGTGAAGGCACGATCGACGGTGGTCTGCACGTCAATACCAGCCGATTTCCACGACTCATACTCACCCGCGTACAACAAATCCGAAGGTGTGCGAGTACCAATCAGCAAACTCACTCGGCCATAATCGTTACGATATTTGATAACACGATCAACAACGGGGCGGAGCGGTGCCAATCCGATTCCGCCGGCAATAAGTATCAGATCGATACCACGCATCGTTTCGATCGGCCAGAACGAACCGAATGGACCGCGAACGCCGATCGAATCACCTGGTTTGAGCTGCGCCAGCGACCGTGTCACGTTCCCCACGGCATGGATCGTGTGAACAATTGGTTCGTCCTTTAAAACCAGGCGGCTGAGTGAGATCGCAGCCTCTCCCACACCAGGCACGTACAGCATATTGAACTGCCCCGGCTTGGCTTGGTAAGCCTGCCGTTGGACGGGATCGCAGAGTTCGATGCGGTACGTCGTCACACCTGGCGTCTCGTCTCGCATTTCGCCGATTCGAGCTGACGCGATCTCCCAGCCGCTCGTGTTTGATTGAGGTTGATCGGTTGAAAATAATTGTGGCAACTTTGCGTCTCCCACCTGGAACCATGTCAAACGATTATGACAGCCACGAGGATTTGCAGTTACTGTGCCAACGCCACAATGCGAAGAATTAGGCAGTCAAGCGCGCGGGAACGCACACATAGGAATTCCCACACGCGCGCCACCGCACAGTCCTAATACCGAACCATTAGTTGGTCACGTCCAACTACCCTGCGGCTTGATAGTAGCCAGGGTCGTCGAAATCGTCGCCATCGAAATCGCCGACGATCGGTTGCGAGTCGCCGCTGGGACGTGGCACACGAATTTGTTTATCGTTGCCAGTGATGCGGCGATCACCGTCAGTATCAATGATCCACAAATCACCACGAACGACACCTATTTCATCAATGCCGTCGCCATTGAAGTCGCCCACGATGGGCTCATCTCCGGCTTGACCGAATGTGATCCGACGGTCTTGGATCGTCCAACGCCCGTCGCCGTCTTCGTCTAGCATCCATTGGCCGCTACGGAACACACCGATTTGGTCGATCCCATCACCGTTCCAATCACCAGCCAGTGGCGTGTCGACTTGCTCGCCGTATTGAAACACGTGATCGACAGCATCGGCCAGCCGTTGGCCATCTTCGCCACGCATGAGAACACGTTGTTGTTCCTCTTGTTCGGTCGGTTCACGATGCACCAAATCTTCGCGTCGCAGCATTCGTCGCCGTTGATTTGCTGGGTCGGGCAACCCTGGGTCGCGACGGATACGATGATCATCGTTTTGCCAACGTCGACCAAAGATCCCCACGTCGTCTTTGCCGTCCCCATCCCAGTCGCCGACAACGGGTCGATCAAGCGCCGTGCCCAGTCGCACCCACAAATCACCAGCATCGAATTGGCCGTTTCCGTTGAGATCGACGAACCATTGCCCGCCCATGAACAACACCGCTTCATCAACACCATCACCGTTGAAGTCGCCCGTCAATGCGGTCGCGTCAGCATGCCCGAGTCGAATCGAGCGACCGTTGACAGAGTCGGAAAGCAATGACGTGCGGCTGGGCATGATCTGCCAACGTCCATTGGATAGATCAACTTGCATCAATGATTCGGGCAACCTACCGATGTCCACTGTGTTCGGATCTTGGTTTGAGCTGCGATAGTTCGCTTGCATGATCTGCAAACGTCCTTCGTTCCACGTCACCATCGCTGATTCGATCCCCTGGGCTTCGCCGCGTGGGAAACCACCATTGATCACACTCAGGTGCCAACTGACTGCCCATTCATCATTGCCTACCATCGGCGGACGAATGTCTTGAACCTCAGCAAACGCAATTGGCCGAATGACCGATTCAAAGGTCTCAATCGGAGTCACCGCGCGCAGCGGGTTCGTCGGATCAGGATAACTCCACGGCGGCACGACAGGAGGTTTCTCGATCACAATTTCACTGAAGTTGTTCGCTTCGCTAACGCCGCCTGGGTTCACTTGAATGTTGAAGATCGCGTCGAACTTTGGATCGCCGCCAGGAGCCAATCTGAACACGAAGGTATCGAGCGTTCCAGGATCAGGAAAATCAGCCAGGTTGATCGCTAAACCGCCGGTGGTGCCTGCTGTGTCCAGCGAATCGACAAAACCCATGGGTTGAGTTTGATAGACGGAGTAAACAATTCGTGGACGCAGCCCCGTGAACTCGTAATATCCATTAGCATCCGTCGTGACTCGAATCACATCGGATGATGAATTACCGAGTTGATCGTTCGCAGGATTGATCGGCACGCCCAACACGTCACGTAGCTCGATCATCACACCTTGCAAGCGAGTGTCGTCAGATGTCAATGTACCGTCGCGATACTGCCGCAAATCAGCAGGATCGGGGGATTCGTTGAGCTGTAACACTTCACCATCCTGGAACACGTAACCCGAGATCGTGATTGGAGGAGTTTCCGGGAAGTTGTAATCCGTACCATGCGAACCACCTGTGACATCAATCTCACCGATCACATCAAACTGAATCAAACGCCCACCTAACGTGCCGATCGTTTGGCCGCCGTGAAAAAAGCCATCAGGTTGATACTCTTTGACTTGGTAACGCCCCGGATGCAAACCCGTGAATTCGTAACACCCACTCGCATCAGTTCGTGTCGTAGTGACAACACCATTTGCGTCCGACAATTCAATCAGCACGCCCGCGATCGGCACTTCATTGCTATCGAACTCTTGATCGAGGTCGAGGTTGCTCCAAACTTTGCCGGAGATCGAACCAGGCGTCACTTCACAGAAATCGTAACGCGTGAAAGATTGGCCAGGTCCCAGTGCAATCTGCGAAATCACGTCGTCTTGCGAATCGTCACCGCCGCCACTGCCGGCGACTTGCCCGCCTTGGAAGTAACCGGTCGGTTGCGTTTCCCGAATCGTGTACACACCAGCGGGAAGATTGCCGAACTGATAGCTACCGTTGCTAGCGGTTGTCGTTGATCCCACCAAGTGCCCCGATTCATTGAACAGTTCGATGACCACTCCAGCCAATCCGATCTCTCCCGGATCTTGGACGCAGTCCTCGTCGTTGTCAACGTAAACGACACCCGAAATCTCCGACGGCAACAACTCACAGAAGTCGTAATCAGTCAGCGTCTCTCCCCAGCCGACGGGGATTGCGGAAAGACGATCGGCCTGTGACGCATCACCGCCTTTGCTACCAGCCGTTTGGCCACCGTGGAAGTAACCAAGCGGTTGCGTTTCGCGAACCAAATATTCTCCGGCGCGTATATTGGCAAATGAGTACTGACCGGCTGAGTTTGTGGTCGTTGTCGCGATCACATTGCCAGAATTGTCGATCAACTCGATCAACACACCCGCTATACCTTCTTCATTCGTATCTCGCAGGCAATCGGCATCGCGATCAACGTAAACCACACCTGAAATTTCGGCAGGCAGAAGTTCGCAGAAGTTGTAGTTAGTTAAAGTTTCTCCCCAGCCGATGGGGATTGCGGAGATGTGATCGGCTAGTGAAGTGTCGCCGCCCTTGCTGCCCGCGGTTTGCCCACCTTGGAAGTATCCGACCGGCTGCGTTTCGCGAACCAAATATTCCCCGGCGCGTAGATTGGTAAGCGAATACCGCCCCTCCGCATTCGTACGTGTCGATGCTACGACGGTTCCCGAACGGTCGATCAATTCGACCAATATACCTTCCAGTCCTTCTTCGCCTGCATCGCGAATGCAGTCTGCATCACGATCGACGAAAACGAATCCGGAAAGTTCGGCGGGTGGTCGTTCGCAGAAATCGTAATCCACCGCAACCGCGCCCGAATCGAGCGTGATTTGCTCGATGCGATTGGAGCCGTTGGCGACTCCGCCCTCGGAACCTGGTTTTGCTCCACCTTCAAAATAGCCACTCGGGGTGGTCTCGATAACGGTGTAAATGCCCGGCATAAGTCCATCGAAGCGATACTCACCGTTGGCATCCGTGCGCGTTGTCGCAATCGTTTTACCGCTGGTATCCTGCAGTTCAATCAAGACGCCTGCAAGTGTGATTTCATTGGCATCGAGTTCGCAGTCCTCGTCCAAGTCCGCATGCACACGACCGCTCAAAGACGCAACTTGTCGTTCACCAAAATCGTAGCCGATGCCGTGTAAACCTTGACGCAAAACGATGTCGACCAATGAATCATTGTCACTGCCGAGTCGTCCGACTTGACCACCCCCGATCGTGCCGATGCGATCTTTACCGTCGATGAATCCGACAGGCTGGGTTTCGACGATGCGATAGGTATCCGGTGCGATGTTCGTGAAAATATACTCACCGAGAGCATTGGTTCGCGTGGTCGCCACCACATCGCCCGACGCACCGATCAAATCCAGCGAGACGCCTGCGATGGCCTCTTCACCTGCATCTCGCACGCCGTCGTTGTCGCGATCATGATAAACTTGACCGGCGAGTGAACCAGGAGCCGCTTCGCAGAAGTTGTACTGCGTGCCGTGGCCACCGGGCGGTAGTTGAACGTTACCAATCTGGCCACCATCGACTGACAAGCCAGCCTCGATGAGCACGTTCGATGCGAGCGTGCGAATCGTGCCGGGGTGCGACCCGCCATCGAGCAAACCGGCAGGTGTGATTTCGATCACGCTATAAACGCCCGCGTGCAAATCTGTGAATTGATAGCTGCCATCGGTTTTCGTCCGTGTGGTGGCAACGATTACCCCATTGTTTCCCAACAATCGAACTTCCACATCCGCGATCGGTTGATTCCCCCCGCCATCATGCGTCCCATCGCAATCTTCGCCAGGAGCAGCCAGATACACAAATCCGCCGATCGAACCGAGCGGCAGTTCACCAAAGTTGTATTGCACGCCAACGTCTCCACCGGCCAACACGACGTCGCGAATCTCATCACCTGGGTTCACTGCGGTGCCAACGACGCGGCCTGCGATCGTACCAGCAGCGTCGCGTCCGTCCGCCAAATCGGCTGGCTGATTGACTTCGATGATCCGGTAACGACCGGGCATCAATCCCGTGAATGCATAAGAACCGTCCGCTCGCGTCGTCATGGTCAGTGGCGACTGCGGCGCGATCGTGTCGATCGGTTCGATTCGCACTTGCACGCCAGGCAAGCCAATCTCACCAGCATCCTTGGTGCCCGAATCATTGTCGTCGCGATACACAAAACCGCTCACCGATGCGGGACGCGGAACCTGCGTGACACTGCCAACGGCAGCGGCGGAACGGTTTGGCAAACTTTCCGCGTCGCTACTTTCATCTGCGGGCAAATCCAAACCAAATTCGGCGTTTGGATCGCCATAATCGTTTACGAAGAGTGCATCGGCAGAGGCCTCAAAGTAGTTCGGTGCAGCAAACGTTGCCTCCAGAATCGAGTCTTCGAATTCTTGCCCCGACATGATCACATCAAGCTTTTGATTGAATTGATTCAGGTCTGAGACGTTTCGCAATACTTCGTCCACGTCGATCGTGAACACCAATCGATCACCGGATTGGAAGTCCTGCGGACGGACCACCAGTTCTTGCCCGCCGTCTTGCACTTCAGCGGTAACGATTTCGGTTTGCCCTGGAGCGAGTTGAAATGGATGGAATCCGTTCTTACCGCGGTTACCAGTCGCAGTATCGAAAATGCCATCGCCAACGGTGATCCCGTCGCCATCTTTGTCAGTACGAATCCGCAATTCCGTTAGCTTGGTGCCAGGCGCACCACCGGTGAAGGAAACGATGAAGCGATCGCCTCGGGAGTCGCTACCGACGTCCGATTCGAGATAATCCGTCTCCAGATAAACGACGCCGATACGAATCGGATCAGCCGCCATCAACCGTCGTGGCTCCAACGATTCAACTCGCATGTTTCGCGAATGAGTGTTGGCATGAAGGTGCGCAGGAGCGACCAGGCGGCGAAGGTTACTGCGTCGGGCTGCCGTGCTCTTGGTTGAGAAACCCAGACCTGCACAGATTTTTTCGATGTGTTTCCAAATCACGCTGGGCACCTCCCTGTGCCACCGTTGATGTCAACGTCTTTACCGTGGGTTGGGGCTGAGCGGATCGTTGTCCGAATCGTTGCCCAAAGCGATCTTGTTTCCCGGGATCATCGTCGATGACAATTCCCAGCGTCGCAGCGTTGCGTCAAATCCACCCGAGATCAGGTAGCCATTGCTGACGCCTAGCATGGACACCGATCCGACGTGTCCCGTCAGCTCCGCTCTAATCTGCATTTGCCGATCGTCATCATTGACGCTAACCAAATAAATTCCATCGTCGCTGCCTGCGGTTGCCCACGTGCGGCTATCGAGAATCGCTAACGAGAACAGCCGGCCTGTCGTGATCTTCTGCTGCGATAAAACGCTTTGCTGGGCGGTATCGAACCGAATCATCTGTCCGTCTTCAGCAACACTCACTAGCACGTTGGAATTGGGCATGAATGCGATATCACGCACGCGAGCGGAGTGCAGCTTCGTTTCCAGCAACGTATTGCCTGTTGCAGGATCAAACAAATGCACGTGACCATCGCGACCGGCGACCGCTAACACTTGACCATCATCCCGATAGGCACAACAACGCAAGTCGACGCAGTCGCAGCGCAGAGCGGGCATCGCGTTGGCTGTGCGGCCGATCAAAAAGACTTGCGCATCGAATCCGACAGCCGCGATTTGTTTACCAGACGTAGCAAAACGCACGCAAGCTAACGCTGGTGCTGAATCGATTTCCTGCAATGCCGCGAACGCACGTCGGCGATCCCATAGGATCAATTGCCCATCGTTGCCTGCCGACGCCAAACGACTGCCAGTGGAATCAAACGCCAGCGTGCGAATCCAATCAAAATGTCCAGGTGTGGTCGATTTTTTCCCACCTCCTTCGCCGAGTGTATGAACGACTGCGAGCGTCTCTGCGTTCAGAATTCGGATGATATGATCGTCACCGGCCACGGCCAGGTATTCACCACGCGGGTCGACCGCTATCGCCGTCATCACGACCGTCTCGACATTAGCATCGACGGGCGGCAAACGCACGATTTGTGGCGTGCTGGTGCGCACTAACTGATCGCGATCAACGCCAGCCTGCACGACTGACGACGGATTTTCAGCGAATGCGTGAGACAGCACAAGCGTGCCTGCGGTCGCAAGTGCGACAGCGAACAGGAACGCATGCCGACACATGAATGCTAAATTATATTGATATTTCATAACGTCCCCCCGGATCGTGGAATCGCACTTTGCGCGTGCATCTGCGCTCCAGTCGTTGTGATCGGCATCTCCGCCCACCAGCATGAATCCAAACCGGACTCTGCACGACAAGGCCGTTCTGAAAACACCGCATGAGGAGTTTCCTCGTGAAACTTGAGCGACTGGTTTACACTTTGGACGATGTACAAAGTCCCACAGTGTCAAGCGTGGAACCTTCATATCAATTTCGAAATGGGCGGTTATCATTTACTTCGCACTGATGTAAAAGTTTCCGTTTAGCGAGTATTGACAACCGCCTACCAGCACAATTGTTTGCACATTCCTTCATCCGTACTGATCCGAAGTCGTCGAGAACAACATGAACTTACCGCCGAATCTACTGCTCATCCTATTCGTTCTCTCCACGCACTTATGTGGCGACGCTTTCGCGACTGAGAAGAAGCCGCTGAAGATCTTCATCCTCGTTGGCCAGTCGAACATGGAGGGACATGCGAGAGTCGAGACGTTTGACTACATCGGCGATGATCCCGCCACCGCACCGCTGCTGAAAATGATGCGCGGCGACGATGGGAAGCCGACGGTTTGCGACGGAGCGTGGATCTCTTATTTCACCGGAGCAGCCAATGGCAGCTCCAACGGCGAAGGCTTTGGTAAAATCACCGCAGGATACGGCTCGCGTTCAACGCCAGACAAAGACGGCGGAAAGATCGGACCAGAGTTTACGTTTGGCTTAACCATGGATGCGGCGTTCGAAGGGCCGGTGCTGATTCTCAAAACAGCGTGGGGTGGAAAGAGCTTGCACACGGATTTTTGTCCGCCAAGCGCCGGACCTTATCAGCTCAATGATTACCAAAAGAATCTTTACTACGGACCTCCCGGCCACGGCGTTCCCAAGGACATGGAGCACCGTACGCCTGAGATTTTAGAAGTCTTCACACCTTACGGCGCAGAAGCTCAGCGGATTATCCCGCATCTTCGAGAAACCGCCGAGATGTTTGAGAAAGGGGAAACGAACTTTCCCATACACCTCAGCAAACAAAAAGCAAAGGCAGTGCGTGAAGCAATCGCGAAAATCGAAGCCTCAGTGGCACACCCTGAGCTAAAGCGTTTGTGAATATCATTAGATTAACGCAACCGTTTCAGCCGAAGGAACGTCGGTGATACAAACAACAAAGATAGCGTTCCTGATTGCATCCTCTTTACAAGCGTTAATCATTTCTGTTTGGGTCGGTCGCTGTCGTCGAAGCAGGAGGTTTTGATATTTACAAACCGTTCGGATTGTTGTTCGAGGACCGCAGCCGCCCCCGTAGTTTCTCGCGAATCAATCGCGACAGAAATGCGATTCGGCCAGTGTTCGCCGCTTCCTCGCCACTTAGACGGCGATCGCGAACTTCTTTCAAATAGCGGTCAATTTCTCCCGCGTTGATGGTATCACCGCCAGTTTTGTCAAAACATTCAAACGCTGGTTCAAACAAATACCGGGCGTTGAACATCATCAATGCTTTGGCAATCCCACCACGCGACAATGAAGACCGAGGCACCGACGTTTGGCTGTTGATATAACGGATCGAGGCCGCGATTCGCCGTGTTGAAGAATCCTGTGTGCGATGAATCACGTCGCCACGCAGTAGCAATAGATCTCCGGGCTGCAAATGAGGGGTCTCTTCAATCTCGGCAAGATCGAACTTCAGTTTGCCGACCTTGCCACCGCGGTCGTCGTCTTTAACCACCCACTGTCTACCCGATGGTAGAACACGGGTGGCGCCACGGGCGAACAACTTTTCGGAGATCTCAGGCGCACGTTGTTGCAAACGATCGAACGGTACCACAGTCAAGTTGGATTTCTCCGGGACGGGTTTCACCACCGGAATATAAAAATTCAAATAGTCCTTGGTGTCATGCCACAGCCAATAGTTCTCGTGATCTTGATGCCATGGAAAAGCTTGCGGTCCTGGACGCACGCTCGTGAGTGTCGATTTCTCCGAGAAAGTCGCGAAATACACCCCATCATTCATGACATCGACACGTACACTGGAATTCGCCGCAATCTGCCGAATGACGTCCTGCAGCTTGGCTTCGAGACGGCTCATCGCGTCACCCGAGATTCGGCGAACACTGTAATTCGAGTTCACTTCTAGCGGTGCGGAGTCAAAATCGCGGTGCAACATCTCGATCTGCTCTTCGTCCAGAAACGAGCGAAGCAGTAAGAAACCACGAGAGTCGATTTCAGAATACGAAACAGTGTTGGTGTCGGTGGCACTCATCGGGAATATTCATAAAGACGGGAAAAGCAATGTCAAGCGTCCCCCCATATTAGCTGCGATTACAAATTCGTCAGTATGAAAATCGCTAGAATTTCAAGACGAAAAAACCGCACGCTCAACTGAATGAAAGTGCGGTCTCAAGAATCTTTCCGGGGGCAAGTTGCCGCCGCGATTTACTCGCTGTCAGCTTCCTTGACCTCTTCGGTAGCGTCGCCAACAGTTTCTTCAGCGGCGGTCGCAGCGTCGCTAGCAGCAGCTTCGGCACCAGCAACAGCGTCGCCAGCCGCATCAACTGTGGCGTCACCGGCATCGCCAGCCGCGTCAACTGTGGCGTCACCGGCATCGGCAGTCGCATCAACAGCATCGCCCACAGTGGCAGCGCCATCTTTGACATCGCTGTTGGCTTCATCGCAACCAATGAACGTCAAGCAACATGCGAACAGGGCGAGACAGAGAATTCGAAACATCATTTTGTACCTTTGTTAAATACGTGTTAGGGAACAACCACGATAACATGGATCGCTTGAAACACCACCGAAATGGTCGCGAAACGATCAATGCACCTTTTGGAACTCATTATCACCGCCGGTACCTATAGAGGTAGTGGTTGGCTGGGATTTTGTGAAGAAACGGTGCAGAACCGTGATAGCGGCACTTCAGCCCCCTTAAGCCAGCAGTCAGGTGCGGTAATCATCCGCAGTGACTGCGTTTAGGAATCGACCTGCCCTGAGATATTTTGCCCAATCTTCCCTAATTGACAGCAAATGTCTTGTTCGGTGATCGCGAAATCTTTTATCGAGGCTAACTCGTCTTCATATGACATCGTTTTGCCCACCAGGGCAGAGCCGCCGAACGCTCCCTGCCGTCACTCAGCTTGAAATAAATTGCCATGATTTACCGGATTCTTGCCGACCTGACCGTGATCGTCCACTTCGCGTATGTATTATTCGTTGTCTGTGGTTTGCTGCTGACGCTGATCGGCTGGCCAATGGGTTGGCGATGGATTCGCAACTGTTGGTTCCGCTACGTGCATTTGGCCATGATCCTGATCGTTGTCGTGGAAGCTTGGCTGGGGATTACTTGCCCGCTCACGGATTTAGAAAACTGGTGTCGCAAAATGGCTGGCCAAGAGACATATCGTGGTGACTTTTTAGCAACTTGGGTTCACGACGCGATGTTCTTCGATGCCGCTCCGTGGGTATTCACGGTCGCGTATTCTGTAATCGCTATGGTCGTTGTCATCACCTGGGTCTGCGTGCCGCCGCGTTGGCAGCGCAGTGATGTCTGTGTTTGATCTGATGGCTGTGCTAAAACAGTGGCATGATGAACACATCCGCTCCGTCCAACACCACCGTTCCACTCAACGAACCAACACTGCGTGTCACGGGGGTCGCTTTAGTTGCTATAGGTGTGGTGATGTGCCTTGTTCTCAATGTGATGAATCGCGTTTGGTGGTGCGAGCAAGGCGACTGGTTACCATGGTCATTTGATGTTTGGAGCAGTCACAATTCCCAGCATCTATTTGACCCTTACGCACTTTCGCACTTTGAACATGGCGTCGGCTTGTGGCTTGTGCTCGCTCTGATCTTTCGCGACAAAGTTTCAGCGACTCAGAAAGTCATCTTGATCGCAATGATCGAGGCGGGGTGGGAGATTTTAGAGAACACACCACTGGTGATTGGAAGATACCGTGAGGCCACGGTCTCGCTCGACTATACCGGAGACAGTATCAGCAATTCGGTTTCCGATTACCTGATGTGCTTGGCCGGTATGTATCTCGTCCAACGAATCAGTTGGCGAGCCGCCATCACGACGCTCGTCGTCTTGGAAGTCGCCAGCTTGATTTGGATTCGCGACAGTCTGTTGATCAACATCGTCATGTTAACCTATCCAATCGATGCCATTCGCCAGTGGCAGTCGGTCAAGTAGGAACGAACCACGATGGCGAATGGTGATGGTTCGTGGCGTGGCAATTAAGCCAATTGCATCGCGACTGGTTCACCTGGCGTTTTTGTTTCCGAGTCAGATTGCTGATTACTGAGCAGCCTCGTCAACAGATAATCGTGTCCGCGGTTGTTGATCGATCTGACGCTGGCGTTCACGGCGGCGACGACGTTGCTCTTGAGTAACCGCGTCGGCACATCGCGGGCAAGCCACGCCATGTTCGTATCGTGACTCCGATTTCATCTCCGCTGTGATCGGCCATCCACAACCATGGCATAGTGAGTATTGCCCTGCATGCAGATCATGATCTACCGAAACACGACTATCGAACACAAAACACTCACCCTGCCAACGTGATTGCTGAGCGGGCACCTTTTCTAAATAGTTAAGAATGCCACCTCGCAAATGATAGACTTCGGTGAAACCACGTTCTTTCAAGTAGGCCGTCGATTTTTCACAACGAATGCCGCCTGTGCAGAACATCGCTACTTTCCGATGACGCGTGGGATCAAGATTTTCCTCCACATACTTGGGAAACTCGCGAAAGGAATCCGTGTTGGGATTCACCGCCCCTGCAAACGTGCCGATCTCCACTTCATAGTCGTTCCTTGTGTCAATCAAAATCACATCAGGATCGTCGATGAGCGAATTCCAATCTTGTGGATCGACATAGGTGCCTACGCTTTGCAACGGGTCGATGCCCTCGACACCCATGGTCACGATCTCTTTTTTCAGACGCACGCGAGCACGACGAAACGGCACGTGTTGGCACATCGACCATTTCACATCCGTGGCTGCAAATGGAAACGCACTGTGGTGTTCATAGTTTCGCAACCACCCTACGAACGCTCGCAAGGCGTCGGGTTCGCCCGCGATCGTGCCATTGATGCCTTCAGAGGCGAGTAACAACGTGCCACGAATCGCATCGTCCCGCATCCGCTGTTGCAACGGTTCCTGCAACTCGGCAAAATCCGCCAATGGAGTGAAACGATACAACGCCGCGACCAGCACTTCAGCAGGTTCCATCGCGGCCTCATTGGAATCGTTAGAAAGTCCAGTCATGGTTACCTTATGGACAGAGAGCTCGATACAAACGCAGTTTCCAAGTCTGCACGTAGATCATCAAAATCCTCCAAACCTACCGACAATCGAATCAACGAATCCGTAATCCCATGTTTCGCACGGTCTTCAGGAGCATAGGAGGCATGCGACATCGTCGCGGGTTGTTCGATCAACGATTCCACCGCACCAAGACTCACGGCGAGATGAAACAACCGCGTGCTCTCGCAAAACTTCTTAACCGTCTCCAACGATCCGTCGATTTCAAAAGTGATCATCGCACCAAAACGTTTGGCATCGCCCGCGTGACCGCTGTCAAACAGTTCACTCGCCAATTTCGCTTGTGGGTGTGACGGCATTCCAGGGTACAACACCGAGCGAACTCGGTCGTGGCCCTCGAGCCATGTTGCTAATCGCATCGCGGTGACAGACTGTTCACGAACACGTAAATCGAGCGTTTTCAATCCACGGGAAACCAGGAAACAGCTCATCGGGTCGAGCACGGCTCCGGTCGCGTTTTGAATAAAGTACAACCGATCCAGTAGCGTTTGATCAGCGACCGCCAACGTCCCACCCAAACAATCGCTGTGCCCACCGAGATACTTGGTGGCGGAGTGCATGACGATGTCGATGCCCCAATCCAGCGGACGCATCAGCGCCGGAGTCCCAAAGGTGTTGTCGACACCAGCGAGCACACCTCGTCGCTTGGCAATTTTGGCAATCGCCGGAAGGTCGGGGATCGTCAACCGCGGATTGCCCACGGTCTCGCCCCAAATCAGCCGAGTGCTCGGCCTGATCGCTGCTTCGACTGCGGCAAGGTCTGTCATGTCGACGAGCGTTACCGTGATCCCGCCAGCGTCACAGATGCGGTGCAGCAAGCGGTACGCGCCGCCATAAATATCGGTCCCCGCCACGACATGCTCGCCGGAACGCAACAGCATCGTGACTGCATGAATCGCCGCCATCCCAGACGAGAACGCTAACGCTCCGGCGCAGCGTGTGGTTACACCGCTTTCCAACGACGCGAGCGTGGACTGCAGCGCTGTGCGGGTGGGATTGCCGCTGCGTGAATAATCGTACTGCCCCCACTCGCCCGCACCGGGTTGGCGAAACGTGCTCGCGAAATGCAGTGGTGGCACGACCGCGCCTGTGGCTAGATCGACTTCACTACCGACGTGAATCGCACGAGTGCGGAAACCGCTGGTGGTTGGCTTGTTTTGATCGTCAGCGTGTTTGTTCACCGCTTAAACCACCGCTAAAGCTTGGTCCAAGTCAGCAATAATATCCGCTGAATCTTCGATCCCACACGATAGCCGAATCATGTTGTCCGCGATGCCCACGGTTTGACGTTGCTCTGGCGTGTAGTGCCAATAGCTCAACACGTAGGGTTGTTCGATCAACGACTCCACACCACCGAGACTTGGTGCAATGCGTGCAATCTTGACGGCATCGACCACACGCGAAGTCGCTTTCCAATCGGCGTCTTTGACCATGAATAGCAACAATCCACCATAGCCCTGCATTTGTTTGCTGGCGATCGCGTGACTGGGATGCGAGGTTAACCCTGGGTAGAAGACACGCTCGACACGTGGATGGTTTTGCAAAAAAGTAGCGACAGCCAAACCGTTCTCATTATGCCGCGCCATCCGCAAGGCAAAGGTTTTCAAGCCACGTTCGAGCAAGTACAGACTATGTGGCGAACAAACGTTGCCCACATAACCGCGATAGTCACGCACGGGATCGAGCATTTCGCGGCGACCACAAATCACGCCTGCCAGCAAATCGTTGTGCCCACCGAAAAACTTCGTTGCCGAGTGCAACACATAATCGATACCATAAGCAATCGGCTTGATATTCAGTGGCGTGGCCAAAGTGGCATCAATCAACGTTTCGACGCCATGTCGTTTGCCTAAATCCGCAAACTGTTGCAAGTCAATGCAAGTCAGATGCGGATTAGTGGGCGACTCGGACACCAGCAATTTGGTGTTGGGAGTAATCGCGGCTGCCATTGCTTCAAAATCACCAGTGGGAACCTCCCGGGTGATGACGCCAAAACGTGACAGATGCTTACTGCAAAATTCACGGCTGCGGTGATAGCATTCATCAAAGAACACGACCTCGTCGCCAGCCGACAAGCGGCTCATCAGCACACCGGCGATCGCCGCCATGCCACTGGCGTACAGGATCGCATCCTCCGCACCTTCGAGGCTGGCTATTTTTGCTTCGACGGTCTGCTCGTTGGGATTGCCGTAACGAGCGTATTCAGGGCGTTGCTTGCGTCCTTCGACAAAATCCAGCAACTCGGCAGTCGATTCAAACGCGAACGTTGAGGCAGAATAGATTGGGCTAGCGACCGCCCCTTCAGCCTTCCGTCGCGGTTCCCCACTATGGACACACTGCGTGGAAATGCCCGGCGCGAGGCCGCTAGCCGGGCTTGTCGAGGTCGAAGCAGCAGTTGGGGTGGTGGTGTCCACCGATTCAATCAGTTTGTTTTTCATTCATATGGCTTTTTAGCAGTGAGGCTGCAAGCGGCCGCAAATCCCTACAAGTTTGCGAGCCAAATTTCCCTTGAAACTTGACCAGAGTAGGGCAAAGCCTAGCCACCAGCAGCATTTTGAGCAACTGATTTTCTTGACGGATTTTTGCGGCCCCCAGGCGGCCTGCCGGTTTGCCCATGGCCAGCTTGGCTTACAATGCACACACGAGAAAATTCATAGTTCGCTGGAGAGTCGTTTCATGACGCTAAACAACGCAAGCTGCAATCCCAGACGTCATGACGTTGCGTTCGCGTTCCTGTTGGGCGTGTTGTCGCTGTTTGGGATCGCGGCAAGCGCGGACGAACCTGGGTCAGATGACGCGGATTCGAAAACTCCCACGGCTCAGCTAGCACCAGCGGCGTTGGCACAACCGCACCTACCCAGCGACAAAATCGCAGCCGTGTTTCGCACCTTATCCCAAGCTGCCGCCGGTCGCGAAGAACCGCCCAATGATAGCAGCGGAAACAGCAATGCGGACAACGATGACATTCAGAAACCAGATGGCGAGCAGAAGATAATCTCCGCTAGCGACATCGCTGGTCTGGTCGATCAACTCGGTTGGACCGAGTTCGCCGTTCGCGAACAGGCCACCGCGAAGCTGCGAGAAATCGGCAAATTGGTGCTCCCGGCGTTGCGACAGGCTGAGCAAGAACACCCCGATTTGGAAGTGCGGATGCGGGCGGCCGACGTGGCCGCAGGTATTGAAGGTGGCGTAGCGGCAGGCCGCATTGATGCCTTTCTGGCCGGACAAGACGTGCATCTGGACGGTTGGGAAATCGCCCGGCAGATCCTCGGTGACGGCATCCGCATCCGCGAACTGTTCGTCGATTTTTCAATGCGACACGGGAACGTCGCCGTCGCTCTGGCCGGATCTTCGCAACAACGAGCTGACGCCTTGGCAGCGACCATCATCGCGATCCAGAGAGGCACGTTCGTCGAACGACGATTGCCGACGGAGGCAGATGTAATCGCTCTGTTGTTACTAGCCAATGATCACGACATGCCAATCAGCAATGTCGAAGAAGACGCAATCTTCACGACCTTGCGACGGGAGGCTACCAGTAAACTGCTGAGCGATGCCCAACTTTCTGGTCCTTTTCGCGCCTTGTTGGGCGGCTGGGTCTCGCGTGACGATGTTTCCAATCGACAAGAGATGCTGTATTTCTCGTTGACGAGTGACTTGGCAGAGACCCTACCGCTGGCTCTGAATACTCTAGCAAAACCAGACGAAAACCCGGTCACCTTGGCGATGGCCCTGCAAGCGATTGCTAGGTTTGGAGACCAAGCCAACATCGCTAGCGTCGCGAAATTACTGAGCGATGAACGACCAGCCAGCGAGCAACAGTATTCTGGCGGATCACTCGTGCAAGCCCAAGTTCGTGATGCGGCAGCGGCGGCAGTGATCCTGTTAAGCGATCGTTCATTGGGCGATTTCGATATGAATGAAAACGCATCGCACCCCAAATATGGCTTCATCGTGCAAGAAATCGGCTTCCCCATCGACGCCCCAGAATTGCGTTCGCAAGTGATCGAAAAAGTCCAGCAAGAGTTGACTGCAGAAAAATCGTCGCGTGATGAGTCGCTCGAGCGCTAGTGGTTTGTCAGCGTTTTTCTAGGGTAGCCTAACTCGTCAAGAGTTTCGTTCGGTACTGCGGTGCGGTCCGAAAAGCTTTGACCACTTCCGTTATATTTTGCGATGAAGCTTGGTAAAACGTAATAAATCTTCACATAATCGCGCAAGTGTTGCGGTTCGTGCGGAGTGCATGGCCAGCTTGACGGGAACCATTGCCCCCCACAAGGTCCTTCCAGTCCGCCGTGCTGTTACAATAGGGTCGGTCTTTTTCGCAAATACATCTTGCCGCAGTTCAAATACTCGCAATTCCCCCTAGGCTGGTATACAACAGAGAACCCATCTACTGCTGGTTTATTGTTTGTTTCTGGCGATTGTGATGGGTATTGCATCTCTTCACTTGTTGACAGCCTAGGTTTTACTCATGTCAAAAATACCGGCTCACTACCTCCCTGGGAAATTCTCACTAGCGTCCTGGCCCGCCTGGATCCAAATGATCGTGGCGTGTTTTGCAGGTGCCCTCTTTGGGGGGTATGCCGCCTCAACGGCGGCGATCTCGAAGCAAGAACAATCTGTCCAGCGGCAGCTTGCAGTTGGCTCTATGGACCATTTCATCCGACTCGGTGGTGAGATTATCCGCCAACCTGGAGTTGTCTCCGCAGATGGCTTGCCGATCGTCCGTCGACTTGGATTCTACGCCATCGACAACCGCTATCATTTACAACAGGCCGTGTTTTGTGGGTCCGGTTTTGGCGACGTTCGTGAACTCGATTTCTCACCTATCGGCGTGAATCGTGTCGGTGCCGGAATTGTCGATGGGACATCGCTACGGGTTATCGGTCGTAATTTTCCTAATGTCGAGTATCTCGATGTCTCGCACTGCAACGTCAATGATCTCGCAGCCATTCAAAACATGAAAAATCTGCGAGTCCTGAAAATCCTCAACAACCCTATCGAGTACGCCGAACTTCAAGCCTTTCGGCAAATTGAAAGTGTGAGTGAACTCTGGATTGGTTGGCCTGATCCGCAATTGGCATCAGACAGCATCTATCTCAATCAAGACGTCCGCAAAGCGATGTTACAGTCAATTTCAGAAATGAAGAATTTGAAAAAACTCTATCTCTATGACATGCGACTGCGTGACACCGACCGCAAACTGCTCGAAGGTATCGAAGTCGTCAACGCACGCTTGGAATGAGCGACCCCGACGTAATGATTGCGATGCGATCATGGATATTGAGTCTCCTGGATGTAGACACTAACAAGGAAGTGTGATGACGAATCTTTATCCGCTACGTTTTCAGCCGCTGTTCCGCCAGTATTTATGGGGCGGTCGGCGGCTGGGCACAGAACTTCACAAACCCATCGGTGATGAAGGCGTTTATGCTGAGAGTTGGGAAATTGTTGATCATGGCGATGACCAAAGCGTTGTGGCCAATGGTCCGTTGGCAAATCGCACACTCCAAGAATTGATTCAGCGCGATGCCGTGGGCCTGCTCGGCGATCGAGTCGCTGCTGCAATTCGCAGTGAAGCGCTGCCCGGCAATCTTCGCAATCGCTTTCCCCTACTGCTTAAAATCCTCGACGCGAATCGCGATCTCTCGGTGCAGGTGCATCCCAACGATGCGCAGGGCAGTTGTCTCGATCCGCCTGATCTCGGCAAGACCGAAGCGTGGTTGGTGATGGACGTTGCTCCCGGCAGTAAGATTTATGCGGGTTTGAAATCGGGAGTCGATCGAGCGGCCTTTGTCGTAGCGGTTGCGGATAATCGTGTGGAAGAAACACTGTACTCGTTCGAGCCTGCACCAGGTGACTGCGTGTTTATACCCGCAGGCACTCTGCACGCGATCGGTGCAGGATTGTTGGTGGCTGAAATTCAACAAGCCAGCGACACGACATTTCGCGTCTACGATTGGGGACGCGTTGATGCCGATGGCCATCCGCGAACTCTGCACATTGAACAAGCTATCGATGTGATTGATTTTCACACCGGTCCGGTGCATCCGATTCGAACAACACGAACGCCAACAGATGCGGACTCTGTCTCACTCGTGCAATGCGACAAATTTAAGTTGCAAACCTACTCGTTGCGTGAACCACGCAAAATCTCGACGGAAGGCGGTTTTTTAATCATGGCTGTCTTGTCTGGAGCGGTGCATGTCAACGGCGACCCGCAAACCGTACCACTACGTCGCGGCGACACGCTACTCATCCCGGCCTGCCTCGAAACTGCTGAGATGATCCCTGACGAAACTGCTCAAATCATGATTGCTTCGCCTTAATTGCCTGCGATGCGGCGGAAGTACCACACTTGGCTGGTCCAGTCCATAGGAGGATACAGCCGCGTCTCGGGGCCAGGTAAATAGTTGCCGTTTGCATCTTGGCCACCCGCTTCACGAGTCAACACGCCGTCCAGCGGCGACCAATCATTGAACAATCGAAAGCCGCCGTCACCGTTGGGCACGAACGTCCACTTTTGACTGCTCCAAGCTTCATTAAGCCCCTGCATGCCGAGCCTATATCCAGGTGCGATATCGCCATCGTCACTGGGCAGCGGTTGACGTGTCAGATAATCATTCCCATCGGACCACATGTTACGCAGCCGATAGACGCCCGTTTCCACCTTTTCGAGCTGCCACATCAGACTCGACCACGACTGCGTCGTGCCATCAAATTGTTCGAGGTAAACGTCCGCGTCCGGAATCCAGGAACCTTCGTTGTCTTGAGCACCGAAGCGAGCGAGGTAGGACGTGGCGTTGTCCCAACCGCTGGACAAACGATAGAGGTCCGACTGTTTGCTCGCGAGTACCGCTTGCATCGCCAAGTACGCCGGCTTGGGCGCGATTGGAATTTGCCCGTCACCGCCACTCAATGGCGTTGCAAACATCGACGTCCCAGGAGGAATGATCGTGTCCGCAAATCCTGGTCGACGGTCCGCCAAAGTGAGTGTGAAATCGGTGTTTTGCAACCACGAACTTTCATCCGTGAAATCCCACATCAAGAATGACTTACAGGCCGGTTGATCGAGTGCGATCTGCAACAGTTCAGCAAACACGCGAGCTTGCTGCTCAAGCTGCTGTTGTGTCGGAGGATTCCCAATCGGATCTTGCGTGGTCGTCGCTGCAATATCAAGTTCGGTAATGTAGATCTGGAAACCGGCGTCAGCAAACCGTTGAAAGTTCGCTCGGATCCCTATAAAGTCTGGTTCGTAACGCGTATCCAACCAGTGGTTTTGAAAACCCACACCATCAATAGGCACCCCTTGTTCACGCAATCGATTGCATAACGCCAGCAAGCGATCTGATTTTTCACCGAGGTTCTCGGCCGAGTAATCGTTGATGATTAAGATCGCGTTCGGATCCGCCGCCTTGGCCCATTGAAACGCTTTGGCGATATAGTCCGCCCCCATCGCCGCATACTCTTTGTAAGGGACAAAACCATCGCCCGAACCAAGCCCCATGCGAATGCCGTTTTCATCCATCACGTCACCGTTGTCACCAATGACTTCATTGACAACATCCCATACCCATACATCGCCCGCCGTGCTGCCTGCCAAGGTGTCGACGTACTGCGCCAGCCTGCTTTCCACTTGATCGTTAGGAAGTTCTTGGAACCAGGGCGATCGTACGTTCTCGGTCGGATAAACCAAGACGTGAGCATGCACCCGCAAGCCATTGCCCACAGCCCACGCAACATTGCGAGTTAAGCCTGACGTGTTGATCGGTTGGGCACCGTCGGTCCACGAATTAAACGGCATAAAGACCTTAGTGGTAACTGCATTAAATTCCGAAACGGCAGTGCCCAAGATAGGCGAAGTTCCTAAGTCGGTGTCATAACCACCCATCACCGCCCCGATCGCCAAATCAGGTGGCGCGAGGTTATTCAAACGATCACCAGGAAAGTTGTCCTGAGCGAAACAATTCGTCGCAAAACAACAGAGAGCCAGGAACCATGAAATAACGCATGGCAAGATTCGAATGTAGGTTGACATGGGTGTGTATCTAAACGCGGCAAGAGTCGGGGGATCGAATACGAAGACAAACTGCACACACTTTAACTGCCAGAAAATCGAATACCAGATCCTTCAAGACGACTGCTTGAGGAAATGAAGCCTCACGGGAGAAGTCTGAAAAATCGACGACCTGCAAACGCTCAAACAGCTTCTTCAATGATGCGGAAAGATTACATCATAGATTCTTGTCGCATGCCAACCGCGTTGAAAGTCCAAGACATGAGTCGCTCTTGAGCGTTCGGATTTTTGGCGAAATGATGAGGCGTTGGGAAGATAGAGAGGGCGAATCGCATTGCCTGAGAACCGGAGATCAGTCCCACGAAAAATCGCACCCCAGGGGAAACAGCCCAAACCGTCGCAAACAGTTTATAAACCTCTAACCTAAAGGGACTGTCTAGCTAAAGGAGGAAATTTCAACAAAATTGCAACATAAAGAATTGCACCTACCCCCTTGATTTGGTCAAGCTCCAGACTTGGGATTTTTAACAATTGTTCTGGTGTCAACTAGCAATATGAGCCAGCCATCGATTTAAATGTCTTTCAACTGAAAATGGGCTCAAATCATGAGAGTTGCCTACTCGATGGACTTGTCGTTTTCATGACCGGAATATCGAAGCACCCGAAACTTCCTAAATCAAAACTCGGGGCGATGAGGGGTCGACTGCGCCACAATTACACCAATCTGCACGCGGCAATTACGGCACCGATGGCAAGTGGCTACCCAGCGATCGGCGCGTAAAATACAGTTGGGTCGATGCGGAATATGACCCGCTGAAGAAGTGCTTCACGTTCCCGTTTGATGCGAGAGATGGCCAGAATTGTTTATAGAGGACTAGAGAATAGATGCAAGCCAGAGGCGCATGAAGGATGTCGGCCATGTGGTGGAAGCGAGTAAAGCATCGGTCCATGGCTTCTCAATGATTAAAAACCGAATTACGTCGAGCTTTTATGAGAGAATTTATGATTGTCAGCTTCGTGAGATTTCAGACCAACCGAGCTACTCAATTCGCTTTATTGCTACTATTGATCCCACTCATGGTGGTGAATGGTGAGGAAATCCCTGAGTTCGAGACACTCATTGCCTCCGTGGCGTTGCCTGAACAACTCATCTTGACTGGCGAACTTGAATACATGGATCCAACCGACAAAAGTGGAAGTACTTTTTCACGTGAACGATGTGTTTTTCAATTGCTCGGAGAAAGAAAGCACCTGTTTTACGAAGGCACCGACCAGGGTGTTGAAAATCCAATAACTCTTCAGATAGAGATGCGAATTAAAGAAGGGCAACAGCTTGTGATTGACTTCGTTCCAGAGAATAAAACTGGTGGCTGCCGCGGGTTGCTTGATGTAAAGAATACGGACTCACCTTGGTACAAATATCTCGGAGTTGCCAGCGTTTTGCCAGGAGCCGCTCCCTGGGACGATTGCAAAACGTTTAAGAGTTACTTTGATGAAAAATTAAAGTCCGTCATCACGGCGAATGGCATCGAAATCCAGTGCCGTAGTGAATTCGGTTTTGCAGTTGCTAAGTTTACAAAAACGCCAACTTGGCGGATCGCTGAATTCTCGGTTGACAAAAACGAGGGCGATTTGCTAGGAACGTCTCGTGGCGATAAAGTGGTTGGACGCGACTTTGAGAACTTGCGACGAATGGAATGTAGCGTTATCTACTCGCAACCGTTTAGGTCGTCTGAAATGGAAGGCATCCGAAACTTTGAAATAAAGACTCTTCGCGATCTTAAGGATGGTAATGTCGACGGATCAGCGATTACTTTTAATGCAAGTGAAGTCATAGTTGGAGCGAATGTTGCAAATCGGTATTCGGAAGCCTTGTTGTCCCCGTTGCCAGTGGGCTTTCCTGTAACTGTTCCCGATTCAGAAAGTGGTCTGGCTTACATGTGGGACGGGAACGAGATTTCTCTGGACTACTCAAGTTACAAGCTAGTCCCTCAGTTGCAGTTTCGCTCCCAATTCGACTCCACGCGATCATAGCTCGTAGTTGCTAATGCGTTTATCATTGCTCCCACCCTCGAATATTTCATTGTCAGGCACCTTCGCGGATTGCAAAACTCAACAGACGAACCATGAGACTTAGTTTCTCACTGTTGATTGTTCTGCTTGCGACAACGATCTTCTCGTGCGCGAGGCTACAACACGACTTTAGACGCAGCGACTCTGGATATTGAGTTCGACTAAAATACAAAATTTTAGCACTCCGTTAAGCGGCGTTGGTATTTCGTGTTAATGGGCTGTTTGGAAGAAAAGCTGAATGCCGAGCTGGATTGCCATCTCAACAGGGCTAGCTCTACGACTTTCTAATTCCAATTCGTTGTGCGGATGGTATTCGCAACCGTACTAACCTCGATGTAAAGAATGTGAAGTAGTGGGATTCATGGGATAAGGCTTTGCTGTATCAGGAAGTGATGTTGGCTTTATATGAAGCAATACAGACAATTATAGAGATGGCGAGGTTTCGTTGCAAGAAATTCACTGGAGTTGTTCGATTCTTTAATAGTTTTACGAATCAGTTCGAATTCGTGGCGGGCGAGACGCTCGCAAGCAGCAAACTCAAGCAGTCGGGACGTCCGCGCACCACGCCGTTGAAACTCGAATGACTCCATCTTCCATTTCATAAATCGTGTCTAAGACATCCAGTGTTCGGTGGTCGTGAGTGACAACGATGACACCTGCTCCGTGTTGTCTGGCGACGTCGCGGAATAGCTCCATCACTTGACGACCGCGAAAGCTATCGAGCGCGGCGGTTGGTTCATCGGCGAGCAAAACGCTCTTACTTCGGTCTGTGCCTGCGGTCGTCGTAATGACTAGCGGATACTTGAGTGCTCGCAGCGCTCGCGAAAAATTGTCGAATCGGGATGAGTAGCTTATGAGGCGATTCCTGTCTGCAACCAACGAAAAACATGTGGTGTCGACGTTACGAATGAGTCACTGGTTGTATTCGCGATGCTCAAGTCCTGCAGTTGAAGGGTGCGTGATTACATCAGAATTCGTTAATCGGCTTAGCCCCTGAAGTCCGGTGGGTGGCTCGATTTGCCAGGGGATCATGGCGACGCGACTTGCCAGCCTTTGTTGCACTTCCTTCAAGTACTTCTGTTCGTGTGTTTGTCGTTGCTTCATCAGTGGATCGGTGATCGGCAGGGGACTGAGCAATTGATTGATCACCCAAGCGTAGGGCTCGATTTCGGCGCGGCGCAGCTCCCGCTGCAACGCTGCCGCTTCATGCACCGGAGTCGCTTCGGCAAGCGTGACGATGAGGACGCGGGTGAAGTTTGGATCGCGGAGCCGGGGCAATAAATTCTCGACCGCTTCCGGCATTTCGCTCACTTGCCGCGTGACTTCGCGGTGATAGGCGAGCGCCGAGTCAAGCAGCAGAACGGTGTGGCCCGTGGGAGCCGTATCGAGAACCACAAATTTGTCAGTTCCCGCAGAAACAGCATCAGCAAAGGCGCGGAACACTGCGATCTCTTCGGTACACGGTGATCGCAGATCTTCTTCTAAAAGAGCCTTGCCTTGCGCGTCGAGATTCGCACCGGCTTTCCTCAGGACTTCAGCCGAGTACTTGGCGATTTCCGCCTCGGGATCGATGCGGCTAATCGACAAGTTCGGTAGGAGTTCATCGTTCATTGCTGCAGCGATATGTGCAGCGGGGTCAGTGGTGGATAAGTGAACGTCGTAGCCACGCTCAGCGATCGCAACCGCGATTGCGGCGGCAACAGTCGTCTTGCCGACGCCGCCCTTGCCCATCGCCAAGATAACACCGTGCTCAGGAGCAACTAAATCATCAATCAACTCCGAAAGCATCGGCAGGTCATTCACTTGCTCTGTGCTTTTATCGTTCGCATCAGCAAGGCATACCGAATCGATAGTACCGAAGCGACGAAGTGAATCGATTCCAAGGATTCCAATGGGACTCAGCGGCACGATGGTTAGCGGAAACGCCCTTAATTCATCAGGCATTGCCTTCAGTGCGACAGAGCCTCGTTGTTGCAACGCCAACGCGTAAGGGTCGCTTAAGTCGATTGCCTCAACCACCCCATTAACTACGAGATGTTGATTGCGAACACCGAGTTCTGCTAACTCACCGCTGGTTCGAGCGGCTTCTCGCAAGGCACTCGGTTCGGCGCGAGCGACCAGCACCAGCGTCGTGACACCCGCATCGCTAAGAGACTTAACCGAATCTTGATACAATTTCTGCTGAGCCTGCATGCCGGCTAGCGGACCCAGGCAACTGGTGCCCGTTGTGTTCTGCTCCATGAAACCATCCCAGGCCGAAGGCAGAGTCAGCAACCGCAACGTGTGGCCAGTTGGCGCTGTATCGAAGATCACATGATCGAACTCAGCGGTCACGGTTGGATCACCGAGCAAGCGGGAGAACTCATCGAAGGCCGCGATTTCAAGCGTGCACGATCCAGAGAATTGTTCCTCCATGCTCTTGATGGCCGCGTCAGGCAGCAATCCGCGATAAGGGCCAACCATGCGTTCGCGATACTCGGCCGCCGATTTCTCGGGATCGAGATTCATCGCGAACAGCGTTGATATCGCGGGGATCGCGGTCGGCTGGTTTCCGAAAGTGACACCTAGCACTTCATCAAGGTTGGACGCCGGGTCAGTCGAGACAAGCAAGACTTGCTTTCCAGCATCGGCAAGTCTGACAGCGATCGCACATGCCACCGACGTTTTGCCAACACCGCCTTTGCCTGTGAAGAACAGGTTGCGGGTTGGATGGTCTAAGAATTTCATGATTGGTGATTCTTGGTTTGGTCGTCAGTTGTGAGTGGTTGGATAGTGGTTCGTCGGTTGGAAAGTCCGTCGATGCTTCGTTGTATTCGGGCTAAGCCGATCAACAACGGGCGCCCACTGCCAGTGCATTAAGGCGATGGAGGCCCCATCACGCCCAGCAAACCGCCACCGCCAGTAACAAACTCAAGCAAGGTTTTGCAGCGTTCATGTTCAACCGTACATGCGCCAATACTGTTGTCGAGAAAAACAGCATCGAATTGCTGATGGCGTTCCTTATCGAAGAGAGCAGGGTCTTCGCTGACGGTAACATCAAAGGCACCGGTTTGTTTCCCCATGTACCGAAACGCTTCGCTGGCCGCTAAGAAGGATTGGCGATTTCCATCGTATTCCAATTGCGATTGAAGATCAATCAATAGGCATCTTGGCTTGAGTGAGTTAAGCACGGTTGCAGAAGTAACAAGCAACTTGCCAATCAGCGAACGGTAACAGATCGTCCCAGGCGAGCGGATGGGCGATCTGTTCATCGGTGATTTCCGAGGCAGCATCGCGGCTCACGCGACTGCATCGCGATTTAGATTGAGGAGGGACTACATGCAGGTGCTGGGTAAACTTTGGAAATGGACTGATTCTGTTTCACCAAAGGAATTCTGGAATAGAGTGAAGTTTCTCGCGTGAAACTTGCGAGACAGAGTTAAGCAGGAACGTCACTTCGACCGATTACTAGGAAGCGATCGGCGAATACCTTGTTTAGGCTTTCGCTCGATCTGAACTTATTTTATGAAACTCTGAACGAAAAATTTACTCATTAAGAAAAATTTTGCGAAATGCATGCTCTCTGCGTTCTGCTCGGTTGGCTGGCCCACCCCAGCTTATTGCTCGTTCGATACGCGCTGCTCGGCGTCATGTTGTTTTTCTCCTACCTTGGAATCTATACAATTGTGCTTTTTTACGGGGCGGATTGGACGGCCCGTGAGAATGGTCCCTTGGAGCTTTCTCAAGCAGCGTTTGCGTTGATTGGTTCAGGACTGATGTTTGCTGCGGCTTTGAAATGTCGCATTGGTCGGACGGGGATTTGGATATGTGCCTCGTTGCTGGGATATGCAGCAGCACGGGAGTGCGATCAATTCTTCGAGCACTTTCTGTTCACCGACGCTTACAAATGGGTTGCGGGACTGCCGCTCATGAGTGTTTTGGGTTGGATTCTTTGGAGGTATCGCGATCAAATTGTTTCGGACAGTATTTCGATGATGAAGCATCCTGCAGCGGCATTGTTCACGATGGCAGGCATCTATCTCTGTACTTTCTGTCAAATGCTCGACCGTCCGCTGTTATGGCATTCCGACGACGTTCAAGCCGCATCGATTCTCCCAATCAAGGTGCTCGTTGAAGAGTCAGCGGAGTTTTTCGCTTATGCGATATTGGCTTTCGCGGGTCTGGAGTCTTATCTCTATGCAAGGCATCGCGCCGGCGCTTTGTCGAGTGAACTTGCGATTGCAGAGGATGAAACCGATCGAGTGACGACGCTTCCCTTTGCAGATCAGTCTCGCTCGAACGCTGCTTAGCTGGGTAATCGTTCACGGACCGATCTGAGCACCAGTCCATGATTTATTAGTTTTCTCAAAACCCTGGCTATCGCCAAAATGACTAATTCTATGGATAAGTTTACCAATTCGTCTTCTCAGTGATCCGATCGAGCTAGGGCCCCAGCCCAATCCATACTTCACCGACGATTGCCAATGTCGTCAAAGGATGTTTGGCGATCGAGGTGTAAGGCGAAACGGGCACCGTGAAGCCTTCATACCCACCACGTTGCCGCGGTTCATTGTCGGGTGCGGGTGCATACAAATTGTCACCAACGTCACGCGGTGACTGGACTCGTTGCTGCTGAGAGACACTTGTCTGGGCGAGCATACGATCGGCCAAACCCGGGAAGGCGGCATCCAGCCATTCGTATACTTTTTGTTCGCCGATGGTGAGTTCTCTGCGATAGGTCGTCGCGCATGATAAAATCCCGTCGGCAACTAGCACGGGGTCATAGACTGGTGCTGGCAAAGTCGCTGCCTTGTGCGTGTAATTGCGAGCGTGTTTGATGTACGGTGTATCGATGACGCTCGGTTTGATCAGCGTCACGTTGACAGGAAGTTCCGCGTGCATCACTTCTGTTCGCAAAGCTGCCAGTGATCCGTAGACGGTGCCCCAAAAGTTGGTTTCAAACATCCGCCGGTGATCTTCAACGGGAACCTCATCGATCAAGCCATAAATACTGACCCCTGCGTTATTGACCCAGGTATCGAAGCCACCGTACTTGGCGATCGCACTTTCGGCGACCGCATTGACGGCATCTCGCTCACTGACATCAGCAGTCACCGCGATCACATCGCCACCTGCCTCTTATAGTTCCTCGACGACTTGCCGAAGCGCCGATTCGTCACGCGAAACGAGCACAACGCGGACACCCTGACTGACGGCCTGACGGGCAGTCGCCAGCCCGATGCCGCTGCTCGCTCCGGTGATGACGATCGTTTGTTCGTTGAGATTTTTGGGTCGAAAGTTCATGATGGTGGTGAATCCGGTGCGAGTTAAGATAACCAAACACGAAAGAAGCCAATCAAAAAACAAAACTCCGAAGCCAAGTAACAGTACTGGACAGATTATCGTCGCCTGCGATTGGATAGCGGGGTTTGCTAATTGACTTGACAATACTTCATCCGCTGGTTCTTAGCCCAGACGCGATTCCATTGATCGTCAAACGCAGCAATTCCCGTTCGTTGCCCGTCTGTGCGTCGCCCCGAAGCACGCGACGGCTGCGGCGTAACAAGTTGACTTGCAACAAGTTCAGCGGATCGACGAAACGATTGCGAACACGTATCGACTCCTTCAGCCACGGTGTCCCATCGAGCAAGTCGACACCACCAGTTAACCAAAGAACTTGACGGCGACTGATGGTGTACTCGGTTTGAATCTGCTCGGCAATCGATGCTTCTTCGGGACTTTCACTCGTTAGACCAGCGTAATGATGAAAGATTTTCATGTCCGATTTAGCTAGCGCGACTTCTGCATTGTCAATCAAAGCTCGAAAGTACCACCACTGCTCGTACATTTCGCGCAACACGTTCGGTTGCCGAGCAATCAAATGCTCCAGCGCGGCTCCTAAACCAAACCAGGCCGGTAAAAGACAGCGCGATTGCGTCCAAGAAAAGACCCAGGGAATAGCTCGCAGATCCGACAATCCGCCCTCGGTTTTGCGCCGCGATGGACGAGAACCAATCGGAAGCTCCTCGATCTCCGTGAGTGGCGTTGCACCTCGGAAAAATGCGACAAACGCTGGCGATTCGAGTAAACGCCGATAGTGTGCCAGCGAGTCTTTCGCGGCTTGATCCATGCATCCGATCCAAGTCGACTTTGGTGCTTCTTGAACTTGGCCGGCTGCCAACATCGACGACCAAACCACTTGTTCTAAATGGCGATGAGCGATCGAAGGATCATCGTAACGATCAGAAAGCACTTCGCCTTGTTCGGTTAAACGTAACGTTCCGTCAAACGTGCCATGCGGTAGCGAAAGAATGCTTCGAGCCGCAGGCCCACCGCCACGACCGAGCGAACCACCGCGACCATGAAAGAAGGTCAAATGCACTTCGTGTTGCTTGGCGACCGAAGCGAGCGTTTGTTGAGCCTTATAAAGATCCCAGCTCGCTGCCAAATAACCGCCATCTTTCGTGCTATCGGAGTACCCAAGCATGATCAGTTGACGATTCTGCTGTTGATGCAGCACCTCACGATAGGCATCACAGCGGAGAAGTTGCTCAAGAATCTCTGCCGCTTGTTGCAAGTCGTCGATCGTTTCAAACAGCGGCACCAAAGGTGGAAGCCCGTAGGTTACAGACGGTTTTGCGGTGTGCCGCCAAAGCCACAATAGCGAAAGAATATCACTTGCGCTGGACGTCATGCTGACAATCAACGCACCGATACCCGACTGACCGTAACGAGAACTGACTCGATGAAGAACGTCGAAGCTTGCCAATACTTCTTGGCTGTTCACGGAAACGGACCCTGTTGCGAATTGCAAATGCGGATGAAGCGTTTTTTCTAGCAGCACCAAACGTTCGGGTTCTGGCAAAGATTGCGGGTTGGTGTGAAGTCCGGTCGCTGACAACAGCTCATTGACCGCGTCCCGATGAACGATTGAGTTTTGGCGAACGTCCATCCGAGCCAAATGAAAGCCAAACGTATCGATTTGTTTGAGCCATGTGCGTAAGTCTTCGCTGAGATACTTAGCGGCAGCCGTTTGATCGATCGCTTCGGCGAGCAATCGCACGTCACGACGCAGATCGCTCGCACCTGCGTAAGCGCCGAGGATATTTTCATCACTGGCCAAGGTCATTTGTTCGGTTTGCTTCAGCCGCCAGGCGATCGTATGTAACCAGCGGCGACACAATTCGCTTGGTGGCACCGCCTCCAGATGTTCTTGCAACTGCGGAAATTCGGCGATTACTTGCTCCGTCGCAGTGACAAAGGTTTCTGGCAATGGCAGTTGTTTTTGAGAGAGACTAAAGGCCTCGGCGAGCTGCTGGCAATCACGAATATGAAACGCCAATGCTTCTCGACGCAACCACTCGATTGTCGACGCGGTCACGGTTGCGGTAACGCCAGGATGGCCGTCGCGGTCACCGCCGATCCAAGTACCAAACGTGATGCATGGACGGTTGGCAGAAACTTGATGATCAAAGTGTTCCGCTAACGATTGCTCCAGTTCGTCTGCGATCCGTGGTACTTCTCGCCATAGCACGGGCTTAAACGACAAACCTCGAGCGACTTCTTCCAACACCGTGGGGCGACGTGAGCGATTTAAATCGGTTTGCCATGCCAGTGCAATTTGCCGTCGCAGTTGGTGTTCAATCCGCGTTCGCTGCTGGGGGGAAGTCGCCTGGTCGAGAGACTCCATCAACGTTCGCATCGTCGTCAATTTATTTCGTAGCGACCGACGTTTTGCCTCGGTTGGATGCGCTGTAAACACAAGCTCGATATGCAATCGGTCGACGACTGCCTGCATCGCCGCTGCATCATGGCCAGATGCCTTGAGCGTCTCAATGGCATTGCCAATCGATTCAGGCACCGGTTTTGGGTAGAGTTTCGCCGTTCGTTCTCTCAGAACGCGCACTCGCGCGCGATCTTCGACGGCGTTCACTAAATCCAAGAACAGACTAAAAGCCCGCGTTACCACTGCGGCTTGGTGGTCATCGAGCTGTGCGATCCGGTCGAGCATTTCTTGCTCTGCCGACGCGATTCCCTCACGCCGTTCCCAAGCGAGTTTACGAAGTTCTTCGATCAAGTGAAACGCATCTTGGCCTTCAAAGTCCTGGATGATTTCTCCCAGCATTGAACCCAAATAGCTAATTTCACTCCGCAAACTCTGGTCTTTACTATGTTCCATTTTCATAAGCGGTTA